>NZ_JBYITD010000002.1:0-566194 GCF_057708945.1 Nonomuraea sp. bgisy101 | reverse complement strand
GCGGCACGGGTGTGCCTTCCCGACCGACGTTGGCGCGTCGGCCTTATCTCGAAACCATGATCAGATGATTCGGGAAGGTACACCCCTTCCCGGCAGATCCACAGGTTTCGATCATTGCTCCCGAGGGGGCTCCCCTCCCTGCTGACGCCTACTTTCAACCCGGAGCGCCGACTCCCATACAGAGGCAGTGCGCAGCAGGGTGGGGCTGACGGTGGGTGGTGGAGGGCCCGGACCGAGAGAACGCCTGTGTCGATACCGGGCCGGGAGCCTCTCTGCTAAGGCCGTGCGCCTCGGTCCGGACCCGCCACCACCCGCTTTGCCAAGATCGTGCCGTGAGTCAGCCACAGGAGTCACCGCTCACTCATACCGGGGCCGCCGAGCCCTTACGCAGTGCGCGGGCCTGCGGCCGGCTGGGGCCACGAACTGCTGATCGGATGTCGAGCCGTCGAGCTCTCTCATTAGGGCGTGGCGTGCCCCTGCATGGCTCACCTGGGCAAGGCACTACGAAGGAGACATGTTGACGATCACGTGCGGGATCGACTGGGCGGAGAAGCATCACGACGTCGCCCTGGTCGACGAGACGGGCAAGCTAGTGGCCAAGCGCCGCATCGGCGACGACGTCGACGGATGGCGGACGTTGATCGAGCTGCTGGCCGAGCACGGCGATCGCCCCGAGGCCCGCATCCCGGTCGCGATCGAGACCAGCCGCGGCCTGCTGGTGTCATGCCTGCGCGCCACCGGCCGCACGGTCTACGCGATCAACCCGCTGGCAGTCGCCCGATACCGCGAACGGCACACCGTCGCCCGGTCGAAGTCCGACCACGCGGACGCCTTCACCCTGGCCAACATCCTGCGCGTCGACGCCGAACACCACCGGCCGCTGCCCGACGACTCCGGTGTACACCGGACGTGAGGACACCGGGGAGGCGGCGATCCAGCCGACCACCTCGCCGGTCTCGGTGTCGGCGGCGACGTAGCGCAGGTGCGGAAGCTTGCCCTCGGTGAAGCCCTCCCAGCTGGAGGCGACGGTCTCGAAACTGGCCTGTCCGGTATCGAGACCGGCCTGGTAGATCGACAGCACTTGAGCGGCGTCGGCCTCACGCATCGGCCTGATCTCCAGGCCAGGTCCGATCGCGGGCTTGTGCGCCTGGACGATGGCCGAACGAACGCCGTCACCGTGGTCGGCGGTGAGGCGGATCGAGATGCCGACGAAGCCTGCCTCGCGGAGCAGGTTTCGGTACTCCTCGACTGCCAGCGATCCGGCCACACAGCCCACTCGCTGCTCGGCGGCGGCCCGCCGTACCGGATCAATGGGCCCGTCGGTGACCACGTCGCTCACCCCGAACCGCCCGCCGGGCCGCAGGACGCGGAAGGCCTCGGCCAGGACGGCAGGTTTGTCGTCGGACAGATTGATCACACAGTTAGAGATGACCGCGTCCACCGCCTGGTCTGGCAGTGGGACTGCCTCGATCGTGCCGTGCAGGAACTCCACGTTGGTCGCGCCCGCCTTGGCGGCGTTGGCGCGGGCGAGTTCCAGCATGTCGGGGCTGGCGTCCAGGCCATAGGCCTGGCCGTATGGGCCAACCCTTCGCGCCGACAGCAGCACGTCGATGCCGCCACCCGAGCCGAGGTCGAGCACGGCCTCCCCGGCGCGCAGCTCGGCGACGGCCACCGGGTTGCCGCATCCCAGGCTGGCCCGTAGCGCTCCCTCCGGAAGGCCGTCGGTGTCGTCGTATCCGGCCGTCCCGAAGCAGCCCTGCTCGAACTCCTCCGCCCCGCAGTCGAGGATCACCCGGCCGAGCATCGCTGCCCGAGCCAGCCCGGAGTAGCGTTCGACGATCTCATCGTGAGTCATCGCGACTCTCCTTCACTCGCAGACCGGTGAAGCCGGGACCGGGTTGCCCATCACCACGTCGGCGGCGGTGGGGAAGCAGCTCACACAGGCCTCGTTGATCCGGTACAGACTGGCCGTGCCCTGCCGCTCGACCAGCACGAACCGCAGCTCGGCGAGGATCTTCAGGTGGTGCGACACGGTCGACTGGCCGACGCCGGAGACGCTCACGATCCCGCCCACGGTCATCGGCTCACGGCGGCGGGCCAGCAGTGACACGATCTGGATGCGCGTGGCATCGGCCAGCGCTTTGAACCAGCTCGCGTACTCCTCGGCCTCGGCCCGGTCCAGCGGCTTCGCATCCTTGTTCATCGATAATCGACGATAGTCGATGACATCTCGGAGGGGAACCCCCGCCCAGGAACCGCGAGAAGGTGGGTCGTCGCGTTGGGCGCCGGGTGGCCAGATGACATGGACGGCGGCCCGGCAGAATGGCGCCATGTCTGACATCCCGCCGCGAGCCGCATGCCGCTCGGCAAGAGGGGCGCGAAAAGCTGGACGCGGCCCCGCACACCAGGTGCGGGCGGCAGGGAACGTGAGGGTGACGTGAGCGCAAACGACATCACCGCGTCCGATCGCCGGGCAGGTTCGGTGCCGCTGGTGTTCGCCGCCGGCGCGGCGGTGGGTGTGCTGGGCGGACTGATCGGCCTGGGCGGCGCGGAGTTCCGACTGCCGCTGCTGATCGGCCTGTTTGGCTTCGCGGCGCTGTCGGCAGTCATCTTGAACAAGGCGATGAGCCTGGTCGTGGTGCTCACCGCGCTGCCCGCGCGCCTGGCCGCCGTCCCCTTCGCCGACCTGAACGCGCACTGGACGGTCGCGGTCAACCTGCTGGCAGGAAGCCTGCTGGGCGCATGGGCGGGCGCGTCGTGGGCGGTGCGGATGCGCACCGCCACCCTCTACAAGGTGCTGGCCGCCCTGATGGTGCTCATGGCCGGCGCCCTGGTGCTCACCCACACCACCACCTTCGGCTCCTTGATGCTGCCCGGCCCGATGCAGGCGGCGGCCGGGGTGGCGGCAGGGTTCGGAATCGGCGTGGTGGCCGCGATCATGGGCGTGGCCGGCGGGGAACTGCTGATCCCGACGATCATGCTGCTCTATTCGGTGGACATCAAGACCGCCGGCAGCCTGTCGCTGCTGGTGTCCCTGCCCACCATGCTGGTGGCCTTCGCCCGCTACAGCCGCGACGGCAGCTTCGCCGTCCTGGGCGCCAACCTCCGCTTCGTCGCCATCATGACCGCAGGCTCCATCGCGGGCGCGCTGCTCGGCGGCCTGTTGCTCGGCGTGATCCCCGACCTCGTTCTCATCCCGGCCCTGGCCGTCGTGCTGCTGATCTCAGCGGTCAAAGTGGCCCGCCATCGCCCGCCAAGCATGTGACCGCGACGGACCTGGTGCCTCCCGCGCAAAACCGAAGGGCCAACGGTCAGCGGCCCAGCGCCGCAGGCAGCGCGCGGAGCGTGGCGCGCCCCTAGGGTAGATCGGATGACCCCCGCCTTCCGTCGTTACGTCACCGCCGATGGCTTCAGCCAGTTCGGCACCCAGGTCACGCGCGTGGCCCTCCCGCTGGTCGCGCTGCTGGTGCTGGACGCGGGCCCGTTCGAGCTCGGCCTGCTCAGCGCGGCCGAGATGATCGGCTTCCTCCTCTTCGGGCTGCCCGCCGGCGTGTGGGTCGACCGGTTGCGCAGGAAGCCGATCCTGGTGACGGCCGACGTGCTGCGCGCGGTCGCCCTGGCGTCGATCCCGATCGCCGCGCTGTTCGAGGCGCTCACGCTGGCGCAGCTCTACGCGGTCGCCGTGATCGTCAGCACCGGCACGGCCTTCTTCGACGTCGCCCACCTGAGCTTCCTGCCCTCCATCGTGACCAAGGAGCAGCTGCCCAAGGGCATGGGGACCCTGGAGTCCGTGCGCAGCCTCTCCGTGCTCTTCGGCCCCGGGCTCGGCGGCTGGCTCGTGCAGGCGCTCACGGCGCCCATCGCCATCGTGGTCGACGCGGTCAGCTACCTGATCTCCGCCACCCTGCTGGCGAGCGTCAAGGCCAAGGAGACCCCCTCCGGCGGGCGTGTGAGCCTCATGGAGGGCCTGCGCTACGTGCTCGGCCAGCCCATCCTGCGCCTGATCGGCTTCGTCGGCGCCATGGCCATGTTCATCAACGGCATCTGGGCCATCGTCCAGCCGTTGTACCTGGTCGCCGAGCTGGGCGTGAGCGCGACGGCCTACGGCCTGATGATCTCGGGCGCGGGGGCCGGTGGCCTGCTGGGCGCACTCCTCGCGCCACGCGTGATCGCCCGTTTCGGTCACGGCCCCACGATGTACGGCGCAGCCGTCCTGATCATTCCGCTCAATGTGCTCGTCGCCTTCACCGGACCCGGCTGGCGGCTCGCCCTGTTCCCGATCGGCATGGCGCTCGTCTTCCTGGTCGCGGTCATGTACAACGTCGCCCAGGGCAGCTACCGCCAGGCGATCTGCCCCGAGGCCCTGCGTGGCAGGATGAACGCCAGCCTCCGCTTCCTCATGTGGGGTTCGCTGCCGCTCGGCGGTGTCGTCGGCGGGCTGCTGGGCGAGGTCGTCACCGTTCACCAGCTCCTGTGGATCGCCTGCCTCGGCACCGCGGCGGCCCACCTACCCCTCGTGCTGGCTCCCGCCGTACGAAAGCTCAAGATCACGGACGACGACGGCCGTGTGGACGACGACGCCAAGCAGGACAGCCGCGCGTAGGTCGTCAGGGGCGTCGACCTCACCGAGGCCGACGATGCCTATGCCTAGGTCAACCCCTACGCCGACCTCAATTGGCGGTGCACGCGCTTCCCCGGCGCCGGATGATGGCCGGTCCTTGTCGCAGGTCAAGGTGCTCGTCCTCGCTGCGCTGTGGGCGCTCCACCTTGACCTGCTCCTGCGGCCGACGAGTTCGGCCGCTATCGGGGAAGAGCACGCCGGTGGTCGGTTGGGAGCCTGCTGGCTGGCCTTGGCGGCCTGGGTCTGGGTGTAGCGGTAGGACACAGTTCCGGTTTCGATGATGTTGGAGTTGCCCCGGTTCAGTAGACACATCAGGGCTTGCGACTACGCGGCAGCATAGTCGAGGTCGTGGATGTTCTTGAGCGCGTGTCGACGCTCGTATTCAGTGGGGCTGAGCTGGCTGTTGGCGGAGTGGCGGCGGCGTGGGTTGTAGAACCCCTCGATGTAGCTGAAGAGGGCTCGTTCGGCTTCTGACCTGGTGCGGAAGGCGCGCCGGTCGATCAGTTCGCACTCCAGCGAGGCGAAGAAGCTCTCGGTGATCGCATTGTCGGCACGTCCCGGTTCGGCCCGTCGACGGACGGACGCCAGCCTGCTCACAGCGCCGGCCGAAGGCGACCAGCGCCGACAACGCGGCGGCCGAGAGCTTCAACGCCACGCTGAAACGCGAGACACTCCAAGGCCGCACCAGCTGGCCGACCGCACGCCATGCCCGTGGACGTGGCCCTCGAAGAACGCCTCTTGCGAGCAGGTCAGGAACATCCGATGCAGGGCCTTACCCGACCACGAAAGGCGGAAGGAGAACAGGTAGCAGCGAGTCAGCTTGCCGGCCAGCCGGATCCACACATCCCCGAAGTCCACCTCGGCCTCAACACCCGGACGATGAGTCTGCTCGATAAAGCCCGGCACCGGCCCGCGGCCTGCCTCCATCCGGATCTCCGCCCGCCGCTGCCGCACGTAGTCGCGGACCATCGGATAGGAGACCTCCACCGCCTGGTGCTCCTCCACCAGCCGGTTCCGAATGCGGACCACGGTATGCCGCTGCTTGCGCGGGGCGTCCAGATCGGCCCGCAGCATTGCATCGATGACCGGCTTGTAGAGATCCAGCCGCGACGGGCGCGGCGGTGGCTTCTTCCGCTCCGGCGGCCAGGGCGAGGCCAACGCCTGGGCCACCGTCCGCCGATGCACACCGTACTTACGGGCCAGCGCCCGCGCCGACATGCCTTCCAGCCGAGCGTCCCGACGGATCGCCGCGAACAGTTCGGCTTTGCCCTTGTTGGCCATCGGTGCCCCCTCGCCATGCGGAGCACCCCGATCGTCTCACCGGCCGGACGCCCTTGGTACCAAAACTCACCGACAACGTTTTCCGGCTCAGATGGGTGGAGCCTCACCTGACCGACATCTGGTACCAGTCCTCACTTACATAGCCATCCCGAGCCGGATCTGTCGCACAGGTCTTGAGACCTGACACGCCGTCAGCTGTCCTGTGTCCTGTCCCGGGACATGCTTGACGCGTCAGTCCCAGGACATGTTTGACGGGTGCCGTTGTCGGCCGATCTTTCGTGCGTCGTTTGCGGGCGGCGCGCGCCAGGAGGCCAGGATTGGCCCTGGCGGATGTGTCCATTGTCGAGCAGAGGTATCGGGCGGTTCTGACTGTGCTGGCCGGTGGATCGGTGACTCAGGTCGCCGGCGAGGCCGGATGGCCGGGATGGCCGGGATGGCCCGGCAGACGTTGTCTCGGTATCGGGTCGCCGGCTGGCCGTTTTCGTGGATCGCTCGCGGCGCCCTTTGTCGTCTCCGACGCAGATGAGCGCGGAGGTGGAGACGCTTGTGTGTGAGTTGCGTCGGTACGGCGCTGAGGTGGCGTGCTGCTCCATGGCCATCCGGTCGCGACCAAGATCGGTACGCGGCTGGTATGTGATCACGGGCACATGCTTGCCATCTACCGCGTCCGGTGGCACACCCCAGAAACGCAAAAGACCTGCATTTCTGCAGGTCAGTGCGTGTATCACTAGCTAGATCGAGTGTGCCCCCTGCAGGATTCGAACCTGCGCACCCGGCTCCGGAGGCCGGTGCTCTATCCCCTGAGCTAAGGGGGCTCGACGACTGACAACGTTACCAGCATCCGCCCACCACTCTGCACCACGTTAAAGCTCCCGGCACACATCCATCGAAAACCGCACGTGACCCCCTCTCCACGGGTTACCTTGGCGGCCGTGGGCGAGGATCTGGGCAGGGTACTGGTAGTAGACGACGACGAGGTCATCCGGCAGCTCATCGCGGTCAATCTGACCCTGGAGGGGTTCGAGGTGGCGACCGCGACCGACGGCCAGGACTGCCTGGATCGGGTCATGGACGTGATGCCCGATGTCATCACTCTCGACGTGATGATGCCGCGGCTCGACGGCTGGGAGACGGCGTCGAGGTTGCGGACGGAGGAGCGCACCGCGCACATCAAGGTGGTCCTCATCACCGCGAGGGCCCAGGAGTCCGACAGGCGTCGCGGCATGGGGATCGGGGTCGACGCCTACCTCACCAAGCCGTTCGATCCGGCCGAGTTGATCGAGGTCGTCAGGGAGCTGGCCGCGAGGGCGAAGGCCTAGGGCAGGAGTCCCTGTTTGCGGGCGATGGCGGCTGCCTGGGTGCGGGTGGAGGCGTCGAGTTTGCCCAGGATGTTGGAGACGTGGACGCTCACCGTCTTCTGCGCGATGAACAGCCGCTCGCCGATCTCCCTGTTGCCCAGCCCTTCGGCGACCAGTGCCAGCACTTCCACTTCCCGAGCCGTGAGCCCTCCTGTCGAGGTCGCTCCGACGAATCTGGCGCGGCGGCCGTATTCTTCGAGCGCGGTGGCCAGGGGCACGGCGCCGAGCTTCCATGCGGTTTCGCGGGCCTGCGCCCATTCTTCCTGGGCCGCCGTCCTGTCGCCGGTGGCAAGCAGGGCTTCGGACAGCCGCCAGCGGGAGCGTGCGACCTCGTAGACGAATCCGTAGGAGAACGCCTCGACGACCTCGCGCCACTGGTCGGGGTCGGTGCGGCCGAGGGCGCGTGACCATTCCGCCTCGGCGCGCAGCCGCCACGCGCGGCCTTCGAGGCCCATCTCGCCCCGCTCGCCGTCTGGCCCGGTGGAGGCGGCGTAGCGGGCGCGGGCGATCAGCTCGTCGGCTCCTTCGGTACGGCCCAGCTCGCTCAGCACCGCCAGCCCGGTCGCCGCGACGCGGAGGGTTCCTGGGTCGCTCGGGGTGAGGATGTCCATGACCGCTTCGATGTGTTCGAGGGCGGCGGCGGGGTCGCCGTTCCACAGGGAGTGTTCGGCGGCGAGGCTGCGGGACATGTAGGTGACGAGCGGGTCCGGCCAGAACGGCTGGAGCCAGGCCAGGCGCTCACCGACGCCAGGAAGGCCACGGGAGACCTCGATGAACAGCGCGAACGAGGACAGCACGGACTCGGGGACGGTGCCGACGCGGGTGGGGAAGCCGGCGGCCATGGCCTCGGCGTCGTCCCACTGGCCTGAGACGTAGTGGATGAGGAAGCGGAGGAAACGCAGGTCGGTGCCGTAGGTGCTCCAGGACAGCCCGGTCTCGGCGGCCAGGGCGATGCCGCGGTCGGCGACCTCGGCGGCTTTGTCGAGGCGGCCGAGCTCGTAGTGGACGCGCGTGAGGTTGAACAGGGCGCGCAGGTCGATGGCGAGGTTGCCTGAGGTGCGGGCGGCAGCCGTGAAGAAGAGGTTCTCGGCGCGGACCCACTCGCCGCGCAGCTGGGCGGCGGAGGCGAGGGTGATCAGGGCGCTGGCCTCGGCGTCGGCGGCGCCGGCCGAGCGGGCGGTGGCCAGGGCGCGTTCGGCGAGGGGCTCGTGCTCGGCGTGGCGGTGGCTCCAGGCCAGGCAGCGGGCGAGGGTGGCGAGGGCGCGGGCCAGGACGGCGGGCTCGGTGGCCGTGGCGACGGCGGACTCGGCGACGGCGATGGCCTCGTCCTCCTGGTCCATCTCCGACAGGTAGTTGGCCAGGCGCTCCTGAACCTCGGGGGTCGGCGGGACGGCACGCAGGCGGGCGATGGCGCCGTGGTTGTCGCCGCTGTCGGCGGCGGCGATGGCGCTGCGCATGGCGAGGACGTGCTTGGGCTCGCCCGCGCGAAGCTCGGCGTCGGGTACGCGATCCCAGAGCTCGAGGACCTGGTCGTAGTGGCGGTGGGCTTCGGCGGGGGCACCGAGCCGTTCGGCGATACGGCCCGCCTCGGCGGAGGCGGTGAGGGCGCCGACGAGGTCGTGGCCCGCGAGGTGGTGGTGGGCGAGCTCGGCGGGCGAGGTGAGCCGCGTGGCGAAGGTGTTGTGGAGGCGGGTGCGTTCGCCCGGCAGCAGGTCGGTGTAGACGGCCTCCTGCAGGAGCGCGTGGCGGAAGGCGTAGCCGTAGCCCTCGACCAGGAGCAGGCCGCGCGAGACGATCTCCCTGACGGCCTCCTCGAACTCGCCGACGGGCAGCCCTGAGACCTCGCGCAGCAGCGAGTCCTCGACTCTGCGGCCGGCGACGGCGGCGGCGCGCAGCACCCGCTGGCCCGGCTCGGACAGCAGCTCGACGCGGGACAGGAGCAGGCTGGCGAGGCTGTCGGGCAGGGCCTCACCCTCGGCCATGGCGGCGAACAGCTCCTCGGCGTAGAAGGGGTTGCCGTCGGCGCGGGAGACGATCTCGCCGAGACCGCGCGCGCCCACCTCCCCCAGTGTCGCCACGTAGTCGGACATCTCGCCGGAGCCGAGCGGGCGCAGCTCCACGGCGGTCACCGAGGGCAGCCGCTTGAGCTCGGCGAGCACGGGACGCAGCGGGTGGCGGCGGTGCAGGTCGTCGGTGCGGTAGGTGCCGACGACGCAGACCCGCTCGGACTGCAGCATGCGGCTGAGGAAGACCAGCAGGTCGCGGGTGGAGCGGTCGGCCCAGTGAAGGTCCTCGATGACGAAGAGCACGGGCTGGACGTCGGACAGCATGCCGAGCAGCGACCCGAACAGCCGCTGCTGGGTCAGCCCGGAAGAGGAGGCCGCGGCGCTGCCGTCGTCGAGCAACTGGCCGAGGATGGGGCGGGCGGCGACGGCCTCGGCGAGCGCGGGGTCGCGCAGCGCGTCGGCCAGCGGCAGGTACGGCAGGGCGTCGCCGAGCTCGGCGCACTGCCCGACCATGACGCGGAGGCCGCGCTGGCGCGCCTCGGCGACCAGTTCGGCGGCCAGGCGCGTCTTGCCGATGCCCGCGTCGCCGCCGACGAGGGCGACGCCGGCCCTGCCGTCCAAGGCGTTCTCGAGCACGCGAACGAGCCCGCCCAGCTCAGCGGATCGCCCGATCAGTAGCCCGTTCACCCGGCCACTATGCCACGCCTGGGCGACATCCCGATTGGACCAGGGAACTCACCATCCATTGGTCTATAACTGTGGACCAAAGGTCCCATACCTTACCCACATGCTGCTCTTTCTCGCCGCTTCGCTCACGCTGGTCCTCATCCCAGGGCCCAACCACCTCTACATCGCCGCCCGCGGGCTCTCGCAGGGCAGGGCGGCGGCGCTGGCCAGCGCGTTCGGGGTGGAGACGGGAACGCTGGTGCACATCGCGGCGGCCGCAGGCGGCCTCTCGTACCTGATCGCGCAGTCGGCCACCTGGTTCGGGGTGGTGAAGTGGGCGGGCGTGGCCTACCTGGTGTACCTCGGGGTGCGGACGCTGACCAGCAAGGACGAGCTCACGACCCGTACGGCCGAGCCGCAGCCGCTGGGCAAGGTGTTCCTCGAAGGCGTGCTGGTGAACGTGCTGAACCCCAAGGTCATCCTGTTCTTCCTCGCGCTCCTGCCGCAGTTCGTGGACCCGGGCTCGGGCTCTCCCGCGATGCAGATCGTGCTGTTCGGCGGGACGCTGCTGCTGCTGGGCCTGCTGTCGGACATCCTGTACGCGTTCATGGCGGGGGCGCTGAGCGGGCGGCTGGCGAAGCGGGCCAGGGGGCTGCGCTACTTCAGCGGACTGGTCTACATCGCGCTGGGCGTCGCGACCGCGTTCACGGGCAGGCGCGCCGCCTGACCCTGCCCCAAGCCGACCCGAGCGACACCGGCCGCGCGACGCCTGCCGCACGACGCGGGCCGCACGACGCGGGCCGCACGACGCGGGCCGCGCGACGCCAACCGGGCGACACGGTGTCGAGCGCGGCAGAGCCGGGTGCCGCCGGTACGGCAGGCGCCACGCAACGGTGCGTTGCTATGATCGGCCGCATGGCACCGCGCAAGCAGCAGGAGATCTTCGGCGCGACTCTCGCCCTCCTCGCCGAGCGCGGCTACGAGAGCCTGACCATCGAGGGTGTCGCCGAGCTCTCGGGAGTCAACAAGACGACCATCTACCGCTGGTGGCCGTCCAAGCCCGCCCTCCTCGCCGCCGCCCTGGTCGAGGCCGACGCGCTCGCCTTCGACCCGCCCGACACCGGCACGCTGCGCGGCGATCTGGAAGCCCTGGTCGACAATGTGATCGCGCTCCTCACCGACCCGCCGTCGAGCGACATCGCGGTGGCGGCGCTCGGCGCGGCCGTCCACCATCCGGAGCTGAACGTGCGGGGCTTCTTCGCCGACAGGTTCGCCCGCGAGCGGGAGATCTTCGAGCGGGCACGGGCGCGGGGCGAGCTGGTGCACGACACCGATCCGATGCTGGTGGTGGACCTGCTCGCGGGGGCGGTGTGGGTGCGGGCGGTGTTCAGGGGGGCGCAGGTGGAGCCGGGGTTCGCCGAGCGGGCCGTGTCGGCGGTACTGGACGGGGTGACACCCAGGTCCTGACAAGGGAGGATGTGTCGCGACTCTCGAGGAGCCGCAGTGGTCCGACGCCTGCTCGCCACGTCCCTGATCACGGTGCTGACCGTCACCGCGTGCACCGCCACGCCGTCGACAGTCCCGCGCGCCACCGTTCCGGCCACCGCCCAGAGCGCCACGAACCCCGCCGAACCGGGCACCGCCCAAGCCGCCCCCAGCCCCGCCGAACCGAGCGCCGCCCGAACCGCCCCCGACCCCACCGGACCGAGCATGGCCCGGACCGCCACGAGCACCACCGAACCGAGTGCCCCTACAGCCCCGACAGCCCCGGCGACCGCGCTGCGGGCTGCGGGCGGGCTCGTGATCGTCAGCGAGAAGAGGGAAGGCCGCCTGGTCACCCTGGAGGTCGACTCCGCGGCCGTCGGCGGGCGGGCTGAGATCCAGATCCTGCTCCCCACCGGATGGCGTCCGGGAACCGCCTGGCCCGTCCTCTACCTGCTCGACGGCTGCTGCAGGTACGCGGGCACCGCGTGGGTGACCGACGGCCGCGCCGACGAGGTGACCAGGGACGCGAGGGCGATCGTGGTCATGCCGGAGGCGGGCTACGCGGGCTTCTACAGCGACTGGCTCGACGGCCCGCAGTGGGAGACCTTCCACCTCACCGAGGTCCGCGAGCTCGTCGAGCGGAGGTACGGCGGCGACGACAGGAGGGCGATCGCGGGGCTGTCGATGGGCGGGTTCGGCGCCCTGTCGTACGCCGCCAGGCATCCCGGCATGTTCAGGGCGGCCGCCTCCTTCTCCGGCCTGGTCGACGTCGGCAGGCAGGACCTCGACCACCTCACCGCGCGCTCCGGCGACGACCCCGACAAGCTGTGGGGCGACGACCTGGCCGCGCACAACCCGACCGCGCTCGCGGAGAAGCTGAAGGACATCCCCGTCTACGTCTCCTGCGGCAACGGCGAGCCGGGCCCGCTCGACGGCAGGAACACGCCGAAGGACGGCGGCGAGGAGTTCATCGAGAAGGAGAACCGCGCGTTCGTCAAGGCGGCCAGGAAGGCGGGCGTCGAGGTCACCGCGAACCTGTACGGCCCCGGCACGCATCGCTGGCCGTACTGGACGAGAGAGCTGGAGAGGGCGCTGCCGATGCTGCTCGGCGGTCTCAGCTGAGGGCGGCGGGGATCCGGTCCAGGGTCGGGTACGGCACCAGCCCGTAGGCGTAGAAGTCGACGGCGGCGGCGCCCGCGGCCTTGGCGCCGCGTACCTTGGCGAGGAGCCTGTCGGCGGTGTCGCTGTCGGGGTGTCCGGGCCGGACGACGGCCCGCACCTCGCGGTCCTTGCCGACCGAGCGCAGGTAGGCGGCCACGTCGTCGGCGACCCTCGCCGCGTCGCGGGCGTAGGCCAGGACGCTGAAGGACGGCACGAGGTCGCCGAGCGCGACCAGGTCGACGCCGAGCTGCCACGCGTCGTGCGCGGCCAGGCCGGGCGAAGGCAGGCCGTGCTTGTAGCCCTTGACGGCGCCCGTGGCGTCGACGAACGTGAGCTGCGACCCCTCGGCGGAGACCGCGGCCGACACCTCGGACACCAGGGAGGTGACGGTCTCGGAGCGGGCGCGGGCGTAGTTGACGACGTCGGGCCCGGCGTAGGCGGTCAGCGCCGCCCTGGTGACCTCGCCCTGCGCGGGCGGTTCACCGTCCAGGACCGCGCCGACGATGCGCGAGCACTCGTCGCGGGCGACCTCGGCGTTGACGCCCAGGTCGCTCGCCCTGCGCATGCAGAAGTCGCAGAAGCACAGGGCCATGAGGTAGGCGTCCATGGGTCCCAGCGGGACGAACGAGCGCTCGGCCTTGAGCGGGCGGTAGTGCAGCGACTCGGCGACCACGCTGTCGACGCCCAGCCTCGCCACGGCCCTGGCCAGCGCGACGGCGTAGAGCCTCACGTCGGGGTGGGCGGGGCACAGGTCGGTCGGGTAGCCGCGGTCGCCGAAGCAGTTGCGCACGGTCACGTCGGGGTGTTCGACCCCGATCGCCTCGTTGCGCAGGAACACCGTCCAGCCGTGGAACTTCAGGCCGCGCGAGGAGCAGGCCTCGCGCAGCCCTTCGAGGACGTCGAGGTGGCCGGGGGCGGGCCGCAGGCGCAGCTCGCCGAACAGGTCCTCGGGCAGCGGGAAGTGCGCTCCGTCCTGGCGGAGGGTGAGCCTGGACAGCCCGTGCGGGGTGACGTCGCGGGTGCGGTGGTGCACGACGCCGACGGTCACGCCGCCCACGCCGTAACCGCGGATCCTGTCGAGCGTCTTCTCCATGCCCTCGCTGCGCAGATCCTCGGCGAAGACGTACACGGAACTGTCCACAGGCGAACCCTACGCGCTCTTGTGCGCGACGAAGTCGATCTCCACCAGGATGTTCATCAGCTCCGAGCCGACCGTGGTCCTGACGGGGTACGGCTGGGTGAAGTAGGACTTGTAGACCTCGTTGTAGGCCGGGAAGTCACGGTGCAGGTGCTGCAGGTGGACGGTCGCCTTCACCACGTCGTCGAAGCCGAGGCCGTGGGCGGCGAGGACCGCGCCGAGGTTCTTCATGGTCTGGTGCGTCTGGGTCTCGATGTCGTCGCCGACGATCTCGCCGGTCCGCGGGTCGAGCGGGCCCATGCCCGAGGTGTAGACGAAGTCGCCGACCACGAGGCCCTGCGAGTAGGCGCCGACGGGAGGAGCGCCGTCGGCGGTCCTGAGTTCCTTCTTCACCGGATCTCCTAGAAGTGGGTGTTGATCGTGCCGACGACGATGTAGTCGTCGTCGACGAGGGGGAGCACGCGCCACTTGTCGAAGGCGGTGCAGGGGTGCGAGATGCCGAACGCGACCAGTTCGCCCACTTCGAGCGTGCCCTGGACGACGGTGTGCTGGTCCTGCATCTTCACCACGGTGAGTCCTGGTCTGCGCGGGACGGGCAGGCCTTCGTCGTAGGGGGCGTCGCGCTTGCCCATACCGATGATCGCCAGGTCGGGCTCGGGAGTGGACAGCACGTGCGCCCAGATCTCGAAGGCGGGCTCGAGCGAGCCTTCGACGCGGTTGAAGGGGGTGCGCTCGCGGTAGTAGCCGTCGTCGTGGGTGACGTAGGCGCCGGCTCTGAGGATGATCCTGGTCTGGGCGGTGACGAGCTCGCGGCCGATCACGTCGAACCACTGGCTGCCGCCGACGCTGAGGATCGGCGCCCTGAGGTAGTCGACGGCGTTCTGCAGGATCGCCAGATATTTCCTGACGTCCTCGGCGGTCTTCAGCGCCCCCTCGTACCCGGCCACGCCCGCGAGTTCCACGCCCTCGGTCGCCTGCGCGTAGGCCGCGAGGTCCAGCAGGTCCTCGAGCTTCCTGCACCCGGCCCTGCCGCCGTGGTGGCCCAGCTCGACCAGCACGGGGAAGGGCCGCGTCCCCGCGTGCCTGGCCAGGATGTCCACGCCCGCGCGGGAGTCGGCGAAGCTGACGAACTCGAAGGAGGGGTCGCGGTCCAGCTCGGCGGCGGCCCAGGCCAGCCCCGCCGGATCGACGACCTGGTTGGCGACCATGATCCGCGACGCGCCGAATCCGCGCACGGTCATCGCCTGGCTGGGGGTCGCGACCGTCAGCCCCCACGCGCCCGCGTCGAGCTGCATCCGGGCGATCTCCGGTGACATGTGGGTCTTCGCGTGGGGCGCGAGCAGCATGCCGTGGTCGCGGGTGAAGGCGGCCATGGTGGCGATGTCGTGCTCGAGCGCGCTGCGCTTGACGACCATCAGCGGGAAGGTGAACGCGCCACCGAACACGGGCTGTCCCAGGAAGTCCGCCCCCGACCGAATCCCCTTCATCGCACAGACCCTACCTTTCCGCCGCGGACCGCGATTCTCACGGGCCTGTCCGGCCCCATCCTGTACGGCAAGCCGCCCCACGCGCCTGCGTGGTCACCGGCGCGCGCCCGCCGAAGGGACGCTCCTCGTGCGCACGTGGCCGGGCGCCGCGACGGCGACAGGGGCGGCGTGCCGTACGGAGGGTCACGCGGTGGGGCGCAGCGCGCGTCCAGGGGTGAAGCCGGTCAGGGCGCCGTGCGACAGCACCCGCACCCCCGACACCAGCACCTCCGAGATCCCGGTCGCCGGTGTGCGCGGCGCGGCGTACGTCGCCAGGTCCGCCACCGTCGCGGGATCGACCACCACCACGTCGGCCACCAGCCCCGGCCGCAGCAGCCCCCTGTCGAGCAGCCCGAACCTGCGCGCCGGGTGCGAGGCCAGGTGCACCGCGGCCTGTTCCCACGTCCAGTCTCCCAGCTCCCTGACGTGCACGCCGAGGAAGCGGGCGAACGCGCCCCAGCCCCGCGGGTGCGGGTGCCCGCCGACGTAGATCCCGTCGGAGCCGCCGGTGTGCGCGGGGTGCCGCAGGATCCGCCGCACCGACTCCTCCCCTTCGGGCCCCTCGTCGGGCCGCGCCACCACGCATCCCGCCTCCAGACGCGTGTCGACCAGCAGCCTGCGGCAGAACTCCGCCGGGGTGACCCCCTTGCGTCCCGCCGCCTCCACGATGGTCAGGCCCTCGGCCCACTCCTCGCCTGGCGCGTGGGACACCGTCAGCCGCGGCCACAGGTCGTCGAGGGTCGGCCACCAGTCCTCGAGCGAGGACGACTCGATCACGTCGAGCGCCCTGTCGACCTCGGCCGCCGGCACCTGGGGCGGCAGCACGATCATCGCGAGGATCGTGCTGCCGCGCAGGTAGGGGTAGGTGTCGAAGGTGAGGTCGATCCCGCCGGAGAGCGCGTCCTCGACCAGCGGCAGCAGTACGTCCGCGGGGCCGTGCAGGTGGGAGACGTGCATCGGCGCGCCCGAGGTCCTGGCGATCTCGACCACCTCCGCCATCCCGACGCCCGCGCCGGTGCCGTAGGCGCGCATGTGGGTGACGTACGGCAGCGCGCCGAGCGGCCGGCAGAGCGCGGCGAGCTCGGCGGAGGAGGCGTTGCGCCCCGGCAGGTACTCCAGGCCGCTCGACAGCCCGACCGCGCCCTCGGCGAGGCCGCGCTCGACGTGGCCGAGCATCAGGGCGAGCTGCTCGGGCGTGGCCTGCTCGGGGGAGGCGCCCATGACGTCGTAGCGGATGGTGCCATGCGGCAGCAGATAGGCGGTGTTGAGCGCGGTCGCCCTGTCGTATCCGGCCAGCAGGTCGGCCACGCCGGCCGCGTCGTCGAGAAAGGGGTGCACCCCGTTGACCGCGGCGAAGTAGCGGGTGGCGTAGCCGACGGTCGCGGCCGAGCCTGGCGCGTAGGACAGGCCGTCCTGCCCGAGGACGAAGGTCGTCACGCCCTGGCGCAGCGCCGCCAGCTGCACCTGGCCGTCGAAGACGAGCGCGTCGCCGTGGGCGTGGCAGTCGATGAAACCCGGCATGACCAGGTGTCCCGTGGCGTCGATCAGCTGCCCCGCGTCGACCTCCTCGAGCCGGCCGATCGCGGTGATCCGCTCTCCGGTGATCCCGATGTCCGCCCTGAACGCCGGAGCCCCGGTGCCGTCGAGCACCCGCCCGCCACTGATGACCACGTCGAACGTCACACGCAGATTCAACCATTACTCTGATTTGCTGCATTTCTTGCGCCGCATTTCATGGGAGAAACGCAGGTTGCGGGACTCTGTCTTTTTACTCGAGGAGTTTCATGCGCGCCGTGGCCGGACTCGCCGCCGCCGTCGTTCTCGTGGGAGGCGCGGGCTGCGGATCCTCGGCGGGGGGACCGCCGGCCGCCCCGACGGCTGCCGCACCGGCTGCCGCGCCATCTGCCGAGCCGCCTGCCGCGAGGAGCACGGCCGCGGCGCGGGGCGTCCCCTTCGGCAGCCACCGCGTCGCCTACGCCAAGGGAACGCTGCGCCCCACAGGCGACCGTCGCACGCTCGACGAGCGGGTGCGCGCCTTCTACGAGGAGTGGAAGGCCGCGTTCGTCACCGCGAAGTGCGGCTCCCTGCAGGTGATCTCGCCCGACGCCGACCACCCTTACGTCGGGGAGGCGCAGGGCTACGGGCTGGTGATCGCCGCCACCATGGGCGACAGGCCGCTGTTCGACGGCCTGCTGCGCTACGTCGAGGCCCATCCCTCGGTGAACGACCCCGATCTGCTGGCCGCCGAGCAGGACAGGACGTGCACGAGCGTCAACGGCTCCGACTCGGCCACGGACGGCGATCTCGACGTCGCCTACGGCCTGCTCATGGCCGATCGGCAGTGGGGCGGCGACTACCGCGCGAAGGCCGTGAAGCGCATCGCCGCCATCAAGGCGTCCGAGGTGAACCCCGACACCCGCCTGATGAAGCTCGGTGACTGGGCCACCTCGGACGACCCGCTGTCGAAGGTGTCACGCACCTCCGACTGGATGCTCGACCACTTCCGCGCCTTCGAGAAGGTCGACCCGGAGTGGCGGGCGATCCGCGAGGCCCACCAGAAGGCGATCGCCGCCTTCCCCGGCCTGCTGCCCGACTTCGTCAAGGACGGCAGGGCCGTCAAGGGCGAGGTGCTGGAGAGCGAGCACGACGGCGACTACAGCTGGAACGCCCTGCGCGACCCGTGGCGTATCGGCGCCGACGCGGTCACCAGCGGCGACCCCGCCTCGACCGAGGCGGCCCGCAGGCTGTCGCGGTGGGTGTCCGGCAGGACCGGCGGCGACCCGGAGAAGATCGCCGCCGGTTACCGGCTCGACGGAACCCCCATCGAGGAGGGGCCCGAGCCCGCCTTCGTCGCCCCGTTCGCCGTCGCCGCCCTCACCGACCCGTCCGCGCAGCCCTGGCTGGACGCGCTGTGGCGGTCGATGACCGCGGCGAAGCCGGGCAGGGAGGACTACTTCGCCGCGACCGTCCGGCTCCAGTCCATGATCACCGTCACCGGCAACCACTGGGTCCCCTGACCGGCCAGGGGCCGTGTCAGCCCCTGCCCGAGGCGGTGGCGCAGGTCGTGTTCGGCACCACGGGGTGCTTGGCCAGCAGGGCGCGGGCCTCGGCCCTGGCGAGGTTCCAGCCGTTCCACGCGTCGGTCTCGGCCAGGCCGTTGACGCGGACCACGTCGGCGAGGACGCAGCTGCGCAACGGCTCGGGGAGCCGGTCCAGCTCGGGGACGGCCTCCGCGCCGAGGTCGCCGACGTAGTCCTGGTCGATGCGCGCCACTCCCCTGATGTCGACCTGGGTCCTGGCGACCTGGAGGTCGGGGTTCCAGACGGCGAACGTCAGCAGGCCCAGCCCGGTGATCAGGACGATGGTCCTCGGCAGCCACGCCGAGCTGCGGCCGGCCAGCCGTACGCCGCCGGCCACGAGGACGGCGGCGAACACCGCGCCGAGCCACCAGATCGTGGCCGCGACCGAGGCGCGCAGGCGCGACAGGCCGTAGGCGTCGGTGTAGAGGTCGAGGCGATGCATCGCGGAGACCAGGATGACCATCGTGAACGCGCACAGCACGCCGAGCAGGATCGCCAGCGCCCAGCGGTCGCCGCGCTCGGCCCGCACGACGCTGCTGACCACGGCGACGATGGCGAGCACGAAGACGCTCACGACCATGAGCTGGAAGAAGCCCTGCCTGGCGTAGGCGGCGTACGTCAGGCCCGTCGTGCGCAGCAGCCAGGCGTTGCTGCCGAACAGGGCGGTGACCTGGACGGCGACGAACGCGGCGAACAGCAGGTTGAGCCCGGTGAGCGGCACCACCCACAGGCTGCGGTTCAGCCTGGTCCTGAACGAGGGGCTGACCGGGTCGGAGACGGGACGCATGGCCACCAGGACGGCCGCGGCCATCAGCACGGCGAAGGCCACGAAGACGAACAGGCGCAGCGGGAGCGTGCCGGCCCACTCCGGGGCGGTGAGCAGCCGGTCGAGGAAGGAGGCGAAGACCTTGTCCGCCGAGGCGAACAGCAGGCCGAACACGACCAGGAGGACCGCGGTGATGCCGAGCCCCGCCACGAGTGGCATGACGCGCCGCCGCGCGGTCAGCGTCTTCAGCGGGCCCGCGAGGAACCAGGGGACGGGGAAGACGGCGAGGGCCACCGAGATGCCGCCCCTGATCAGCGCCAGCCAGCCGCGGCCCGCGCCGGAGACGGCCAGCGCGCCGAGGCCGAAGGCCGCCGCCAGCAGCGGCATCACCAGCCAGTCCGCGTCCCTGACCGCGACCATCGCGACGAGCGCGTAGGCGATGAGGCCGAAGGCGAGGGTCCACGGGGTGGCCCTGCGCAGGACGGCGGGCAGCGCGGCCGCGCCGAGCACGAGCGCGACCAGCGCGATGCCCAGGCCCGCCCTGGCGTACGGCAGAGCGACGGCGGCGAACACGCCCACGCCCAGCGCGGCCGGCAGCAGCCAGCGCGGCGTGTCGGGAAGCTCGGGCCTGGGGAACAGGGGTGGCGGCACGTACGGCGGCGCGGGCGGCCTCGGCCCCTGCGGCGGCCCCCCTGCCCAGACGCCTCCGGCCGCGCGGCCCTCGGCCACAGGCCGTCCAGCCGGATGGCCTCCGGCCGAGGGTGCTCCTGCCGAGGGGGCGTTTGCCGAGAGGGCCCCTGCTGAGGCGGCCCCTGCTGAGAGAGCTCCTTCCGAGGGGCCTACCGACGAAGGGCCTACCGCCGAGCCGCCCGGCGCGGGACCTTCGGCCGCGGGACTCGTGGCCGCGGCCCCCGCGAGGACGGGTCCCTGCATGGGCGCAGGATGCGCGGGGGGTGGCGGCAGGTGGGTCATCGCCGGGTACGGCGGAGCGAGCGCCTGCCCCCTGGCCGACCCGATCGCCGAGCCGACGGCCGCCCCCGTGGCGCTGACCACCAGCATCACGAGGATGCTCACCGCTGTCCCGAAGAACAACCCGATGAAGAACGCCAGGAACAGCCCGATGAGGAAACCGGCGGCCAGGCCGACCACGGTCCACAGCATGGTGCGCCCCACCGAGCCCGCCGGTCTGGGCTGCGGCTGCTGGTGCACAGGGACCTGCCAGGTCGGGGCCGGCTCCCATCGCGGCTCCCTTAAGGGCTCCGTCGCCTCGGCGGGACCCTCCTCCATCGGGTCGCCCCCCTTGTCCTGTGGATCTTTCTGAGGGTCCGCCTCGGACCTCTCGGGGGTGTGGGCGATCCCCAGTCGCGCCAGGTCGGGTTCCATGGTGATCCTCTCTGGAAGGTCGACGACCATGCGGCACCCCTCGCCGCCGTCGATGTGGATGGATCCTCCGTGCAGTTCGACGATCTCTTTCACGATCGCCAGGCCGAGCCCCGAGCCCCCCGCGTCGGCGGCCCTCGCCGCGTCGAGTCTGGAGAAGCGCTCGAACACCCTGGTCCGCGCTCCCTCGGGGATGCCTGGGCCCCTGTCGGCCACCAGGAGCCGCACCCCCGTGCCCTGCCTGCGCGCCGACAGGGTCACCAGGCCGGAGCGGGGGCTGTGCCGTACCGCGTTGTCGAGGAGGTTGGCCAGCACCTGCGCCAGCAGGTCGGGATCGGCCCGCACCACCAGGCCGGGCGCGCAGACGGGCCTGATCGTGACGTCGTCCCTCGCCATGGCCGCCTCGCGGGCCGCCTGTTCGAGCAGGGGCTCCAGCGCGACGGGCTCCGCCTCCAGGAGCCGCACGCCCGAGTCGAGCCGTGACAGGTCCAGGAGCTGGGCGACCAGACGGCCCAGGCGCTCGGTCTGGGCGAGGGCGGTGCCCATGGTGACGGGGTCGGCGACGGAGACGCCGTCGACCACGTTCTCCAGGACCGCGCGCAGGCCCGTGATGGGCGTGCGCAGTTCGTGGGAGACGTTGGCGACCAGCTCGCGCCGCTGCCTGTCCACCTCGCCGAGGTCGGCGGCCATCGCGTTGAAGGCCCTGGCCAGTTCGCCCACCTCGTCGCGGGAGGTGGCACGGACGCGCAGCGTGTAGTGACCCTTGGCGACGGTCTGGGCCGCGGAGGCGAGCTGGCGCAGCGGCTTGGTCATGCCGTGCGCGAGCACCTGCACCATGATCAGCGCGAGGATGCTGGCGACGGCGATCCTCGCCTCGCGGGACGCGCCGGCGTTCAGCCCGACCTCGTTGACCACGAACGCCGTGCCCACCGCGAGGACGATGACGATGCCCAGCTTGACCTTGATGCGACCGAGGAAGTCGAGGGGCCTCATCGGCGCACCAGGGCGTAGCCGACGCCGTGCACGGTGCGCACGACGTCGGAGCCGAGCTTGCGGCGCAGCGCGCGGACGTGGCTGTCGACGGTCCTGGTGGCGGCCGCCTCGGAGAACCCCCACACGTCCGAGAGCAGCCTGTCGCGCTCGAAGACCTGGCCGGGACGCTCGGCCAGGCGGCGCAGCAGGTCGAACTCGGTGCGGGTGAGCTGCGCCTCCGTGCCGCGCACGAACACCCTGCGGGCCGCCGTGTCGATCTCGACCTCGCCCACCCTGATCACGGTGTCCTCGATCGCCAGCTGGGCGGCCCGCTCGACCCTGCGCAGCAGCGCGTGGATCCTGGCCACCAGCTCGCGCATGCTGAACGGCTTGGCGAGGTAGTCGTCCGCGCCCACGCCGAGCCCGACGAGCACGTCGGTCTCCTCGCCGAGCGCGGTCAGCATGAGGACGGGCACCGGCCGCGCCGCCTGCATCCTGCGGCACACCTCCAGGCCGTCCAGTCCCGGCAGGAGCCGGTCCAGGATCACCAGGTCGGGTTCCGCTCTGCCGTACGCGTTGAGGGCCGCTTCGCCGTCGCCCGCGACGCGCACGTCGAAGCCTTCGGCGGCCAGCCGGTTGCGTACGGCAAGCGCGATCGTCTCGTCATCCTCCACCACGAGGATGCGTCGCTGGTCTGCCACGGACAGCAGCGTAGAAGGGACGTGTGCAGACGACACTCCCCAAGATGTGCACATCCCGTGCAGACTTGTCCGTCGTGGACATCACCGCATATCTGCGCAGGCTCGGCCTGGAGAGCGCGCCGCCTTCCGTGGACCACCTTCGCGCGTTGCACGCCGCGCACGTCGAGCGCGTGCCGTACGAGGCGCTGGAGATCTGGCTCGACCGGCCGACCACGCTCGACCCCGCCGAGTCGGCGGCGCGGATCCTGCGCGGTCGCGGCGGCTACTGCTACCACCTGAACGGCGCCATGTCCGCACTGCTGGCCGCGCTCGGCTACGAGGTGACCAGGCACGTCGGCGGCGTGCAGAACCACGGCGCCGAGCCCGGCGTCACCGGCAACCACCTGGTGCTGACCGTGCGGCTGCCCTCGTCCGACGGTCCTGACGAGTGGCTGGTGGACGCGGGGCTCGGCGACGCGCTGCACGAGCCGCTGCCGCTGGCCGAGGGCCGCTACCGGCAGGGCCCCTTCGAGTACGGCCTGCGCCGCTCGGAGGTCGCGCCCGGCGGATGGCGCTTCGACCACGATCCGCGGGGTTCGTTCGCCGGCATGGACTTCGGAATGGAGCCGGCGGAGATGTCAGCGTTCGAGACGATGCACGAGCACCTGTCGACCTCGCCGACGTCCGGCTTCGTCAGGGTGGCGACGCTCAACCGCAGGGACGCCTCAGGCGCCGACATCCTGCGCGGCCTCGTGCTGACCAGGATCGGCGACGACGCGGGCTCGACCACGATGGAGAGCTCCGCCGACTACTTCCGCGCCATGGAGGACGTCTTCGGCATCACCCTGCCCGCCGCCGACAGGTCGCTGCTGTGGGGCAAGCTGATCAAGGCTCACGAGGCGTGGACGACCTCGGCGAGCACGTCGTCGACGGACGACGGCTTGACCCCCAGCACCTCCTCGGTCTCGGAGTAGTCCACGACGAAGGGGTGTCCCGGCTTGACCAGGACCTCGTTCAGCTCGCTCCAGAAGGGGGCGGTGAGCGAGAGCAGCGCGATGTCCCTGTCGTTCATGACGTCGAGCCTCGGCTCGGCGACGCCCGCCATCGCGGCCAGCCTGCCGGCCAGCTCGCGGACCGACAGCGTGACCACCGGCACGTGCCAGGCCCGCCCCCACACCCTCTCGTCCCTGGTCGCGGCGACCAGGGTGCGGGCGGTGTCACCGATGGCCGAGTAGCTGTGCGGGACGTCGAGCGGCTGCGGCACGAGCGCCGTCGCCCCCGCCAGCACCTGCGGCTGGACCATCAGGCTGAACACCGACACCGCGCCCTCGCCGTAGAACTGGGCGGCCCGCACCTCGGTCACCTGGGCGCCCGAGGCCGCGGCCGACTCCCACATGTCCGCCCGCACCCTGCCCTTGGGGCCCTTCGCCCTCAGCGGCAGGTCGGGCCTGATCGGACCCTCCACGAGGCCGTAGCCGTACAGGTTGCCCAGCATCACGTACGGCGTGCCCGTCCGCTTGGCCGCCTCCAGCAGCGAGGCCGCGAGCGCGGGGAACTCCGCCGTCCACAGGTGGTAGGCGGGGGCCGCGCAGTTGATCAGGTGGTCGGCGCCGTCGAGCAGGTCGACGAGCGCGGCGGTGTCGGAGGCGTCGGCCGCGACCCGCTCGATCAGCGGGTGCTCGGGTCCCGCTCCCTTGCGGCTGACCATGCGCACCCGCTCGCCGTCCTCTACGAGGAGCCTCGCCGTACGGTTCGCCGTCGCACCCGCACCAGTGATGACATGAAATTTCTGCATGGCTCCACCCTCGCGATCCGGCGTGTCATGCGATAGTGGCCTGAATGCCAACCATCCGGAGGATCTGGCCATGCACCGCATCGCGGTCGTCATCACGCCGCCCGTGATGAGCTTCGACGTGTCGATCCCGCACATGGTCTTCAGCGGCACGACCGGCTACGAGATCCAGGTCTGCACCGCCGTACCGGGGACGATGGCGACCATCGGCGGCCCGCAGATCCACGTCCCCGACGGGCTCGATGCCGTGAAGGGCGCCGACACCGTGATCGCCGTCGGCAGCGGCGGCGAGGACGCCCACCCCGACACGCTCGACGCCCTCCGCGCGGCGCACGCCGACGGGGCGCGCGTCGCCTCGCTGTGCACCGGCGCGTTCGTGCTCGCGCAGGCGGGTCTGCTCGAAGGGCGTGCGGCCACCACGCACTGGGGGCTGGCCGGCGACCTGGCCGCCCGCTTCCCGTCCGTCGACGTCCGCCCCGACGTCCTCTACATCGAGGACAGGGGCGTCTTCACCTCGGCCGGCGCGGCCGCCGCCATCGACCTGTGCCTCCACCTGGTCAGGCTCGACTTCGGCGCCGCCGCCGCCAACGCCGCCGCCCGCCTCGCCGTCGTCTCCCCCGTACGGCCCGGCGGCCAGGCCCAGTTCATCGAGACCCCGCTGCCGCCCGAGCAGGGCACCTCACTCGCCGACACCCGCGCATGGGCCCTGTCCCTGCTCGACCGGCCCCTCACGCTCAAGGACCTCGCCGTCCACGCCGGCACCAGCATCCGTACGCTCACCCGGCGTTTCCACGCCGAGACCGGGCTCAGCCCGCTGCAGTGGCTGCTCCATCAACGCGTCGACCGCGCGCGCGAGCTCCTCGAAACGACCAGCCTTCCCATGGACCAGGTCGCCGCCCGCAGCGGCCTGGGCAGCGCGGACTCCCTCCGCAAACACCTCACGGCCAGGGCAGGACTCACGCCGACCGCCTACCGCGCCGCCTTTACCCGTCAACTGTGATGGTGGCATTTCCCGACAAACCGCTATCGTGCTGTGTCGCTGCACGCGTTTGGACGGAGATATCACCATGAACGGCCAACGCCGGCTGGCCGGACGCTATCGGCTGCTGAACCCCCTGGGCGCCGGGTCCCTCTGGCTCGCCGCCGACGACCTGATGCGCCGCGACGTCGGGATCAGAGAGGTACGGCTCCCGCCCGACCCCTCGGCCCGCAGGGAGTTGTGCGGCGCGGTAGGGCGCGAGGTCGGGCTGGTCACCGGGCTCGGGCACGCCTCCATCGAGGCGGTCCACGAGGTGATCGTCGAGGACGGCACGCCATGGCTGGTCGTCGACCTTCCCCAGGGACGCACGCTGGAGCAGACGGTCCTCGAACGGCACCCGCTCCCACCCGTCCAGGTCGCCAGGATCGGCGTGCACCTGGTAGCGGCGCTGCGCGCCGTCCACGGGGTCGGGGTCGTACACGGCGACATCCAGCCGTCCACGGTCGTCCTCACGCCGACCGGTCGGGCGGTGCTGACGGGCTTCGGCGTCGCCACCCCGTTCCGGCCCCCAGGGGTCGGGCCGGCTGCGGACCTGTGGTCGCTGGCCGCGACGCTCCACTTCGGGCTCGAGGGCCGCCCTCCCCAGCCGGGGCAGCCGATCGGCGGGGCGCTGGGCCCTCTGCTGACCGACATGCTTCATCCCGACCCTGCCGCCCGGCCGTCCGCCGAGACGGTCGCCGCCGTCTTCGCCGACCTCGCCGGCGCCACCCCACCCCCCTCCGCGACCTCACCCTCAGCGTCCTCGCTGTCGACGCCGTCCGCGTCCTCGCCCTCCGCGTCGTCGCCCTCCACGCCCTCGCCGTGGACGGCGTCCACGCCCTCGCCCTCCGCGTCGTCGCATCCCTCCGCCACGCCGGGGTCGGCGCCCTGGGAACCGTCGTCCGCTCCCGGTACCTCGCCGGACCCTGCCGTTCCTTCCTCCGCGTCGTCGCCCGCGCCGTGGGAACCCGCGCCCGCCTCTCCCTCCTCCGACCAGCCCGCTCCCCCCGACCCGTCCCCCTCCACGGACTCTTCCGCTCCGCCGCACGCCCCGGCCCCCTTCACACCTTCAGCACCGGCATCCGGCCCTGCGCCCTTCGCACCCGACCCCGAGCCTTCAGCACCGGGATCCGGACCCGGGCCTTCCGCGCCCGACCCTTCAGCACCGGCATCCGGCCCTGCCCCCTTCGCACCCGACCCTTCAGCACCAGGATCCGGACCCGGGCCTTCCGCGCCCGAGGCGGGCTTGTCCTCCCCTGCGCCGTCCGGCTCGGGCTTGTCCGCGCCTCCTGAACCGGCCACCGGCGCTCCCGGATCAGGGCCGCACCCGTTGCCAGCGCCCGTGCCGTACCCGTTCACCCCGGCGCACCCGGTGGCGACCCCCGCGTCGAGCCCGTGGTCACCCACGGCCGCCGACGACGATGACGCCGAGAAGACCAGGGTCGTGGCCATCCGCCCGGCGCCTCCGGCGGGAACACCTCACCAGGACCCGCTCGAGGTCACCCGCCCCGCGATGCGCCACGAGGCCCTCCACCTCGACGCCCTGGAAGCGACCAGACCCGCGCCGAAGTCCGAGACCACCGATCCAGACCTGGCTCCCTTCCAGCAGAATGCCGGGCAAGCCCCGCAGAGCGTCGCGCCGGCTCGCTTCGAGACCGTCGCGCCGCCTCCCCCTGGACTCGTGACACCAGGGGCCCCGGTGGACTCGCCTGTCACCGGGGACGCCGCCACCGATCCACACGCCGCATCGTGGGCCCCGTCCGGCCCTCACGCCGCACCGGAAGCCGCTCCCTCCGGCCCACCCGCGACGCCCTACACCGCCCCCACCGACCCGACAGCCACGCCGCCAGCCCAGGCCTTCCACACCCCTGGACCCGAGCAAGCACTCGGCGGTTTCGGCACCCCAGGGCCCGAGGGAACACCCGGCGATCCGGCCTTCTTCGCCCCAGGACCCGAGCAAACACCCAGCGGTCCGGGATTCGGCATCCCAAGACCCGAGCAAGCACCCGGCGATCCGGGCTTCTACACCCCAGGACCCGAGCAAGCACCCGGCGATCCGGGATTCGGTGGTCCGGGACCCGAGGGTGCACCCCACGGTCCGGGTTCCGGCCCTATGGGACCGGAAGGGTCGCACCAGGGGCAGGGGTTCGACCCGCTGGGCTACGAACAGGCGCCCTACGACCCGGGACTCGACCCGCTGGGGCCCGACGGGGTGCTGGGTGGCCCGGTGGAGCACCCTGCGGATCCCGTGGGTGCCCCTCCGGCCTCCTGGGTGCCGGGCGCCGGTGATGCGGCCCAAGCTCCCGTGGGACCTGGTGGCGTGGCTCCAGGTTTCGCCGGCCCGCCCATGGCTCCTGGCGTTGCACCCCATGGACCCGCCGGACCGCCCGTCGGTCCTGGCGGTGCGGCTCATGCACCCGTCGGTCCTGGAGGTGCGGCCCAGGGTCCCGTGGGTGCGCAACCGGGTCCTGGGGGTATGCCGGTCGGTCCCGGCCAGCCATACCCTCCGACGGGGAACGGCCCCGCGCCGGCAGGGAAGCCCTCGTTGCTCCGCCGGGTCCTGCGACGGGGCCCCAAGGACGGCAAGGCGGCCGCCTCCCAGCCTGCCGGTCCGCCCGCCGGGTGGGGTCCCATGCCCGCGGCTCCTCCCGTGGTGGGAGGGCCGGTGCCCGTCGACGCTCCGGCGGGCCCGTGGGGTCCTCCGCACGGACCCGTCGATCCCTCGGCCATCGTGTCCCAGCCACCACAGCCGGGTCCCGGGCCCGAGCATCCCGCTCCTCACCCTGGCGACCTTCCTGGCTCGTGGGGTCCGCAGCCCGCCGCCGCCGGTCCGTGGGCGCCGCCCGGCAACGCCCCCGACGCGTGGGGGCAGCCCGACGGCAACGCTCCCGGTCCGTGGGCGCCGCCCGGCAACGCCCCCGATGCATGGGGGCAGCCCGACGGCAACGCTCCCGGTCCGTGGGGACAGCCCGGCAACGCCTCCGGTCCTTGGGGGCCGCCCGGCGAGAACGCTCCCGCGGCATGGGGGCCGCCCGGCGAGAACGGCCCTGGAACGTGGGGGCCGTCCGACGGGAACGGGCCGGGGTCGTGGGGTCCGCCGCAGAACGTCCCGCAGGAGCAGCAGTGGGGACCGCCCGGCGGGAACGGGCCCACGCCCTGGGGGCCGCCCAACGGGGGCCAGCCCGGCGAGCCGCCTCCCGCCGCGCCCCTGAGCTGGGGTGTCACCGACGACGCCGCACCGCCCGTGCTCGCCTCGATGCCCGGCGAGCCGGAACCCGTGCCGATCGTCGAGACGACGGCCCCGTTCAGGCGGCCGACGTTCACCGGCCCGCTGGTGCTCACCGACCAGCCGCAGGGCAGGTCGAGCCGGCCCGAGGGCGGCCCTGAGCAACCCCCGCGCCCCCTGGAGCACATCCTCCACGCCGCGGGCCCGCTGGCCCCTGAGGAGGCGGCGGCGGTCGGCCTGGGAGTGCTCGACCTGCTGGCCCCGCTCCATGAAGCGGGGCGGTTCCACGGCGACCTGCGCCCGGAGACCATCCTGGTGG
Organism: Nonomuraea sp. bgisy101; assembly: GCF_057708945.1. NCBI lineage: Bacteria > Bacillati > Actinomycetota > Actinomycetes > Streptosporangiales > Streptosporangiaceae > Nonomuraea > Nonomuraea sp. bgisy101. The sequence continues at coordinate 537,719 of NZ_JBYITD010000002.1, read as the reverse complement.
GCGGTGGTGGGCAGGTGACGCTGGCCGATCCTTCGCCGGCGTCCGGGACGTCCGCCTACACCGCCCCCGAGGGGAACGTGGGCCCTGCCGCCGATCTCTGGTCGCTCGGCGCGACGCTGTTCACGGCCGTCGAGGGGCGCGCGCCCGCGCCCGGGGCACCGCTCACGCGGGCGGGGGTCCTGGCTCCCGTGCTGTTCCGTCTGCTGTCGGGCTCGCCGCGCCAGCGCCTCACCGCCGATGAGCTGCGTCTCGATCTGAAGACGATCGCCGCGGCGTCCAGTTCGTCCCAGCCGTGAGGGCAACGGTCGGGAGGGCAACGGTCGGGAGAGCGACGGTCGGGAGAGCGACGGTCGGGAGAGCGACGGTCGGGAGAGCGACGGTCGAGAGGGCCGCCACGGCGCGGGCGCCGTACGGAAAAATGAGATATATCGCGGATGGAACCGCGCGAAGGCTCCCGATCGTTGAACCGACGACGCAGAATGTGGAGAGGCGGGGCACGTGCTCCGCGTTCGGAGGGATGTTGAGGATGTCGCCCGTCCAGAAGTACGCCATCGGCGCCGGTATCGCTGTCCTGTTCTCGTGGCTCTTCCTGCCCGGCTGGCTCACCCTGCTCGTCGTGCTCGGCGTGGTCGCCGCGCCCGTGGTCGGCTACATGATGCTCGACCCCTCGCAGCGTGAGCGGCTCAAGAGGGCCCGCAGGCGCGGGATCGGCGGCTAGCGCGGGAGGAGAGGCGGGCGCCCGGGAAGGGGAGCCCGCCGCGCGAGAAGGAGAGCCGGCCGTACGAGGAGGCCATCAGGCCGCGATGGCCTCCCGCACCCTGGTGGTCACCCGGCGCTCGACGTAGAAGGACAGCAGCGGCACCGTGCCCGCGAGCATGATGCCCAGCATGTAGCCCCAGTTCCAGCGCGCCTTCATGCCGAGGTTCATGACCGCGACGAGGTAGAGCATGTAGAGGAACCCGTGGATGGGCGAGACGATCTTGGAGGGTTCCGGGACGTCGAAGCCGTACCTCAGCACGATGGCCGTGCAGAGCACGAGCAGCATGGTGCCGACGATGTACGCGAGGACCCGGAAGGGCTTGAGTGCGGACTCCACGATCATCAACTTTCTAGGACGGCTTCGGGTTCGGGGGACTTGCTGGAGCGTACGGCGTCGCGGACGAAGTGGAACCACATGAACACGGCGAACCCCGCGAAGATCCACCAGTTGGCCGCGTAGGCCAGGTTGCGCCAGGTCAGCGTGCCGCCGGTGACCGGGGCCGACACCTTGACGGGTGTGAGGCCGGGGGTCTGGGCGACCACGAACCCGTTGCGCACCTTCTGCCCCCGCCACAGGTTGATCAGCTCGGCCGTCGAGACCGTCTGCACCTGCCCCTCGGGGACGCCCTCGGCCCGCCGCTGGACGCTGTCGGTGCCCTCGGGCGACCGCAGCCGCCCGCTCACCGTCACCTCTCCCGGCGGGACGGCGATGCCGGGGTCGTCGGCCTTGGCGACCCAGCCCCGCACGACCGGCATCAGCGTGCCGTCGCCCAGCGCGAGCGGCGTCAGCACCCAGTAGCCCTGGTCTCTGGACACGTTGCCGCCCGGCGCGGCCACGTCGGGCCTGCGGTCGGCGACGAGCAACTGGCGCGCCGCGTCGTAGGAGCCTGAGGCGGTGACGCGTCGCCCCACCGACGTGCCCTCGATCTGGGTGCCGACCGCGCTGAGCGATTCGACGGCGACGGGCGCGGGGTCGGTGGCGCTGGCCGGCTTGCCCGAGTCCTCGAAGACGCCGAGCTGCCAGCGGCCGAGCAGGATGAAGGAGACGAGAACCCCGATCGCGAGCACGTGCAGCCCGAGCATGCGGGGTGCGAGCAGGGTTCTGAGCATGCGTCCACGCTATCCGGCCATGTCAGCGGTCCGATAATCGACTGCCCTCCACCGAGTCATGCTAAAAGGTGCAAATCCACCAGCCGACCCCGCTAGAGTGCATCGCATGTCTGACCAGCACATCGACCCCGCGGGGAACACCCAGCAGTTCCGCGCGTTCGCCGAGCGGTCCGAGAAGGAGTCGGCGGCCGCCCCCAAGCGCTCCGCCGCCCTGCCGATCATCGCGGTCGTGCTCGCCGTCGCCATCGTCGGCGTGATCGCCTACATGCTCCTGGTCTAGCCGCCAGGGGCCTTCACCCGCCGTTCGACGAGGTCGCGGCGGGTTTTTGTCGTTTCGGGACACCGTGACGCCGGGTCCCGCATCCCCTCCGTACGGTCACCTCCTCTGGACCTGGCCCCGCATGTCCAACTACATTGGACTTTGTGTCCAATAGAGTCGACCTGGACAGGTTCCGCGAGCTGCAACGGCTCGCCTACCAGGGCGCCGAGCACGTCGCCTCCCGGCTCGAACCCGGCGTGAGCGAGCGGATGGCCGCCGCCGTGCTGCGCCGGTGGCTGGAGCGCCACGGCGTCGACGACTGGTTCCACGTGCCGTTCGCCTGGTTCGGCGAGCGCACCGCGTTCAGGAACTTCAGGATCCCGACCCAGTTCCTTCCGACCGGCCGCCGCCTCGAACCCGGCATGCCGTACGTGCTGGACGCCGCGCCGGTCATGGACGGCTACGTCGCCGACATCGGCTTCTCCGGCTGTCTGGGCGGCAACGCCGCCTGGACCCGTCTCGATCGCGACCTGTCGGCCCATCGCGCGCACATCCTGGACCTGGTACGGCGACGCCGCACGTTCCAGGACATCTACCGGGCGGTCGACGAGCGGATCAAGGAGCAGGGCCGCAACAACCGCCACCAGGTCTACCCGGGGCGGGTGATCGGCCACCGGGTCGACCGGATCCGCGTGGGCGGACCCCGGCTGGTCGTCTTCGACTCCTTCGGTCTCAGGACTCTCAGAACCATCGGCCGCGAACTGGTCAAGGAGCGCCTGGAGGGCCGCTCGCCGCTCTGGGCGGGCGGCAGGGCCTCGGCGCATCCGCCCACGCCGGGGCTGTGGGCGGTCGAACCCCATCTCGGCACCGAGGACGGCACCGTGGGGGCCAAGTTCGAGGAGCTCCTGGTGGTCACCGACGACGACGCGTTCTGGCTCGACGACGACCTCCCCCACGTCCACCGATGGAGGGCGGCATGATCCAGCCGCGCAGAGTGCGCTTCTCCTGGGAGGACACCCCGCTGCACTGGGTGCCGGGCGACCCGTTCACCACACACCTGATCAACGTGCTGCACATGCTGCTGCCGGCGGGCGAGCGGTGGTTCGTGCACGTCTTCAAGCAGGCACTGCCGTACGTCAGGGACGAGACGTTGAGGGCCGAGGTCAAGGGCTTCATGGGGCAGGAGGGCACGCACGCGGTGGCTCACCAGCGCGTCCTGGAGCGCATGAAGGAGCAGGGCCTCGACCCCACGCCCTACGTCGAGAACATCGAGTGGCTCTTCGAGCGCGTGCTCGGCGACCACACCATGCCGCCGATGGCCGCGAGATTCTGGCTGAAGGAGCGACTGGCGATCATCGCGGCGATCGAGCACTACACGGCGGTGCTCGGCGACTGGATCCTGCACGCGAAGCCGCTGGACGAGGCGGGCTCCGACCCCGTGATGATGGACCTGCTGCGCTGGCACGGCGCCGAGGAGGTCGAGCACCGCAGTGTGGCCTTCGACCTGTTCACGCACCTCGACGGCTCCTACGCCCGCAGGGCGCGCACGATGCTCGCGACCGGGCCCGTCCTCGTCTACCTGGTCAAGCGCGGCGCGGGGTTCCTGCTGGCCAACGATCCCGTGGTGGCGGGGCGCGTCGAGGCCAGGTGGACCCACTTCTTCCACCGCGCGCGCCAGGGCAGGGTGCCGACGATGCGCAGCCTGGCGCTGGCCGTGCCCCGGTACCTGCGCCCCGGCTTCCATCCCAGCCAGGAAGGAGACCTGAAGGCCGCCCTCGACTACATCGCCCTGTCACCCGCGCATGCCGAGTTCGAGTCCTACAGGAGGTCCCGTGGAAGCCAGTGACAAGCCGGGCATCGTCATCATCGGTTCCGGTTTCGCCGGGATCGGCATGGCGATCAAGTTGAAGGAGGCCGGGTTCCACGACTTCGTCATCCTGGAGAAGGCGGACGACCTGGGCGGGACCTGGCGTGACAACATCTACCCCGGGTGCGCGTGCGACGTCCCCTCGCACATGTACTCCTACTCCTTCGAGCTCAACCCCGGCTGGTCGCGGATGTTCTCCCCGCAGGAGGAGATCTGGGAGTACATGCGGGCGTGCGTGTGGAAGTACGGCATCGACCCTCACCTCCGGTACGGCAAGCAGGTGGTGAGCCTCGAGTACGCCGGCAGGGAATGGGAGATCACCACGTCGGACGGCCAGACACTGCGGGCGAACGCGGTGATCTCCGCCGTCGGCGCCCTCCATGTACCGAAATTTCCAGAAATCTCGGGGGCTTTCGCTGGGCCCGCCTTCCACTCGGCCGAATGGGATCACGGCGTCGATCTCAAGGGCAAGCGCGTGGCGGTCATCGGCACCGGCGCCTCCGCCATCCAGTTCGTCCCCCAGATCGCCACCGAGGCCGCCCAGCTGACCGTCTTCCAGCGCACGCCCCCGTGGATCCACCCCAAACCCGACTTCGCCGTCCCCGACCGGATGAAGCGGCTGCTCAAGCTCCCCGGAGCCGCCCGCGCCCTGCGCAACGGCATCTACTGGACACTGGAGACCAGAGCGCTCGGCTTCGCCGTCGATCCCAGGCTGATGGCCTTCCACGAGAACCTGGCCCTGCGGCACCTCGAACGTCAGGTGCCCGACCCCGAGCTGCGCCGCAGGCTCACCCCCGACTACACGATCGGCTGCAAGCGCATCCTCATCTCCAGCGACTACTATCCCGCGCTGAGCAGGCCGAACGTCTCCCTGGTCACTGACGGCATCGCCGAACTGCGCGGCCACGCGGTGGTCGACGTCACGGGCAAGGAGCACGAGGCCGACGTCGTCGTGTACGGCACCGGCTTCAAGGTCACGGACGCGCTGCAGGAGCAGCGGATCGTCGGCAGGGACGGCGTGAAGATCCAGGACGCCTGGCAGGACGGCATCGAGGCCTACTACGGCATCGCCACCGCGGGCTTCCCCAACCTGTTCTTCCTGCTCGGGCCCAACACCGGACTCGGCCACAACTCGGTGGTCTTCATGATCGAGTCGCAGGTCCGGTACGTCATGGACTGTCTTCGGCTGCTGTCCAGGACGCAGGCGAGGGCCATCGACGTCAGGCCCGAGCGGCAGCGGGCCTTCAACGAGCGGCTGCAGGAGCGCCTCAACCGCCTGGTGTGGAGCGAGGGCGGGTGCCGGTCCTGGTACCTCGACGAGCACGGCGTCAACCGGACGATCTGGCCGGGCTTCACCTTCGAGTACTGGGCACGCACCAGGAGGATGAAGCCCGACGCCTTCGAGCTGATCTACTAGCCGGCGCTGTCACCGGCCGTGTTCACCGCGGCCGGACGCTAGCAGTATCGAGCGGGGGCGATGCGGTCCATCTGGTGACCGAAACGCCGGAAGTAGCTGGGGCTGTAGTCGCCGCCGCCCGCCCGCCGCCGCTCGTTCCAGCTCCACTCGGACTCGCCCGTGTCGACGAAGCAGACCTCGGTGTCGGCCACGAACGAGCCCACCCTGTCGGCGTGCGCTGGGCCGATGTGCACGTTGCCGTCGGCGGCCCGCCAGGTGAAGAGCTCGCCCGTGTAGCCGGCTCCCGTCCACAGGCACACGTCCGCCCGGCACGGGGGCGGAGCGGGGGCCTCGGCCGGCGCTCCGGGCAGGGCCAGGGCGCCGGCGATCAGGGCGGAAGCGAACACCGTGTGCATGCGGGGGTTCCTCTCGTGGCGAGACGCGGACCCCCGCACAATAGATCTCTACGTGATCGGGCGACTACGGCAAGCTATGGGGTTCTCACCACCATGGCACTGCCGCCGCCCCGCCGTACGGGCTCGGCCACGGCCTGGATCCTCCCCCTTCCGGTGAACTCCAGGGCGGTGGCCGCGCCGATCTCCGGGTTCAGCGTGAAGGTGTGGCCCCTGGCCTCCAGCTCGGCCTTGTAGCGGTCGAGGAAGCCCTGCTCGGCCTGGGTCTGCGCGGTGTTGCGCTGGGTGGCCCTCGGCGCGGCGAGCGCGTCGGGCAGGCTCATGCCGAACTCGTAGCGGTTGACGAGGATCTGCAGCACGGTCGTGATGATCGTCGACCCGCCGGGCGAGCCGACCGCCAGCACCGGCTTGCCGTGGGCCAGCACGATCGTCGGAGCCATGGACGAGCGGGGGCGCTTGCCGGGCGCGGGCAGGTTCGGGTCTCCGGGGGCGGGGCCGAAGGTGAAGTCGGTCAGCTCGTTGTTGAGCAGCACTCCGCGGCCCGGCACCACGATGCCGTTGCCGCCGGTGGACTCGATCGTGAGGTTGTAGGCGACCACGTTGCCCCAGCGGTCGGCGACCACCAGGTGGGTCGTCTCGGGCCCTTCGTCCGCGGGCGGGGTGGCCGCCTCGTCCAGCGGCTCACCGCAGCCCGTGTAGGTGCCGTCGGGCGTGCCGGGTGCGGCGGGGTGCGCCATCGCGCGATCGCCGACCAGGCAGGCGCGCTCCTTGGCGAAGCCGTCGCTGAGCAGCTCGGCCAGGGGCACGTTCGGGATGTCGCCCACGTACTTGCCGCGGTCGGCGAAGGACAGGCGCGACGCCTCCAGGTACTCGTGGAGGCCGATGGTGGGCAGCGCCTCCAGGATGTTGAGCGCCTCGCCGACGGTGGATCCGCCCGAGGAGGGGATCGACATGCCGTACACCTGCATGCCGTTGTAGTCGACGCGCGTCGGCTCCCGCGTCAGCGCCCGGTAGGCGGTCAGGTCGGAGACCTCCATCAGGCCCGGCCGCACGTTGCGGGTCGCGCCTGGGGTGATCGGCGGGTTCTTGACCGTCCTGACGATCTCCTGGCCGAGCCGCCCGCCGTACAGCCATTCGGGGCCGCGCCTGCCCAGCTCGCGGTAGGTGTCGGCGAGCTCGGGGTTCCTGAACACGGACCCGACGGGCGGTGGCGCGCCGTTCGGCAGGTAGAGCTTGGCGGTGGAGGAGATGTCCTTGAACCTGGCGGCGTTCGCGGCGGTCTGGTCGTAGAAGGTCTGGTCGACCACGAAGCCCTTGGACGCCACCTCGATCGCGGGCTTCAGCGCGTCACGCAGGCTGGTCGTGCCGAACCTGCGCAGGGCCAGATCCCACTGCGCGACCGCGCCGGGCACGCCCGCCGACAGGCCGCTGGTCACGGCCTCCTCGAACGGGATGCCCTGCAGCGAGGTCGACGCCATCGCGGCTGGCGCGGCCTCCCGACCGTCTATCGAATGGACCCTGCCCCGCCTGGCGTCGTAGTAGACCATGAACCCGCCGCCGGCCAGGCCCGCGGAGTACGGCTCGGTGACACCGAGTACGGCCCCCGCCGCCACCGCGGCGTCCATCGCGTTGCCGCCCTTCTTCAGCACCTCCAGCGCGGCCCTGCTGGCGTCGAGGTCGACTGTCGCCACGGCCCCGCCGTACCCCTCGGCGACGGGCTGCTTCTGCTGAGGAGGCGGCGGCTTGTGATCCGCCGGCCCCGCGAAGGCGGGCGCGGCGACGAGGAGCGGTGTGACGGCGACGAGAGCGAGGATGTGTCGGCGCATGATCCCAACAATGGACCAGGTACGCCGGTGGTGGTAGGGCCCCCTGCGACATCGGGAGGATGTCGTGTCCTTCCGGGGTCGTCTAGCGTGGACAGGTGCGCAAGACCCCTTATCTCGCCCTGGTGGTCGCCGTGTTCCAGGTGATCGCCTCCCAGGGGGCGTACTACGGGCAGACCGACCGCGAGAAGGTCGATGCGACGGCCATCGTGCTGTTGCTCGTCGGGCCCGCGATGATGCTCTTCAGGCACCGGTTCCCGAAGACGTCGCTCGCTCTCACGCTCGCGGCGACCTGCCTCTACCTGTGGGGCGGCTACCCCTACGGCCCGGTCTTCGTCAGCCCGATCATCATGCTCTTCCAGACCGTCACCGAGGGGCGCAGAAAGCTCGCGCTGATCGCCTCCGCCCTGACGACGGTCTTCTTCCTGATCTACTCGACCTGGCTGGTCGACCCGCCGTCGCGCGGCCTGTGGCACATCCTGGCGATCGTGGCGGTGATGACGCTGATCCTCGCCGCGGGCGAGCTGGCCAGGTACCGGATCGAAAGCCGCGCCGAGCGGGCGCGGGTGGCCGAGGAGGAGTCGAGACGGCAGGCCAGCGAGGAGCGGCTGACGATGGCGCAGGAACTGCACGACGTGCTCGCGCACAACATCTCGCTCATCCATGTGCAGGCCTCCACCGCCCTTCACCTGATGGACGACGACCCAGGCCAGGCCCGCTCCGCGCTCACCACGATCAAGGGCGCCTCCAAGGAGGTGCTCGGCGAGCTGCGCTCGGTGCTGAACGTGCTGCGCGAGGGCGCGCCCCGGTCCCCGACCGCCGGGCTCGACCGGCTGGGCGACCTGGTTGAGCGGTCAGGGCTCGACGTGTCGCTCGAGCAGGTCGGCGCGCGACCGCTGCCCGCGCAGGTCGAGCGGGCGGCCTACCGCATCGCGCAGGAGTCGCTCACCAACGCCGCCCGCCACGCTCCAGGGTCGCGGGTGTCGGTGCGGCTGGAGTACCTCGCGGCCGAGCTGGTCATCACGGTCACCGACACGGGGTCGTCGATGCCTGCCGTACTGGCCGAGGAGGGCAGCGGCAACGGCATCCCCGGCATGCGCGAGCGCGCCTCCGCGCTCGGTGGCACGCTGGTCGCGGGGCCGAAGGAGACCGGGTTCCAGGTCGAGGCCAGGCTGCCACTACCGGAGGAAACAGGATGATCAAGCTGTTGCTGGCCGACGACCAGGCGCTGGTGCGGGCGGGCTTCAGGGCGCTGCTCGACGCGCAGCCCGACATGAGCGTCGTCGCCGAGGCCGCCGACGGGGCGGAGGCGGTGCGGCTGTCGCGCGAGCACGCGCCCGACGTCGTGCTCATGGACATCCGCATGCCGGGCACCGACGGCCTGACCGCGACCAGGCAGATGCCGCCGGGGCCGCGGATCATCATCCTGACCACCTTCGAACTGGACGAGTACGTCTTCGAGGCGCTGCGCGGCGGGGCCAGCGGCTTCCTGGTCAAGGACACCGAGCCGGCCGAGCTGATCCAGGCGGTGCGGGTGGTGGCGGCCGGCGAGGCGCTGCTGTCTCCGAGCGTGACCAGGCGGCTGATCGCCGAGTACGCGACGCGGGCCAAGGAGCCCGTCGCCGCCGACGGCCTCGACCTGCTGACCGAGCGCGAGCGGGAGGTGCTGGCGCTGGTCGGCACCGGGATGACGAACGACGAGATCGCGGCCAAGCTGTTCATGTCCCCGGCCACGGCGAAGACGCACGTGAGCAGGGCGATGATGAAGTTGCACGCGCGCGACCGGGCGCAGCTCGTGGTCATCGCCTACGAGTCCGGCCTGGTCAGGCCCGGCTGGCTCTAGCGATCCCGCGATCCGGCCCGGCGAGGAGTATCCCGCCTGGCCCGGGGATACGCCGCCCGTCGTATCCCCGAACGCGACCGCTGTCCGATTCGGCGGGCCCACCGGGCGAGCAGGCTGGTTCCAACGTCAAGAAAGGACACCAGCGATGCACAGCTTCTGGCCCATCTTCCCGATCTTCTGGATCCTGTTCTGGATCGCCGCCGTGACGCTCTTCGTCAAGGCCAGGCGAAGTGGCCGCTGGGGCGGCTGGGGCGGGCCGCCGCCCAGCCGTACCGCGTCGGCCGAGCAGATCCTCGCCGAGCGCTACGCCCGCGGCGAGATGGACGACGAGGAGTACCTCCAGCGCTCGTCCGTGCTGAAGTCGTAACCGCACGCCGCCCGTTCTCATCGATTACACTCCGCGATCGCTTCATCACATGTCACTCTGGCGCAATGACGTGGTGGCAGAACGAGCGGGAGGTGGGGGCGCCGGCCGGGCACGCTGTCGAAACGTCCGAGCCGGTGCCTGCGCCCCGCTCAGGAGACGAGCCCGACCTTCTTGTCGCCGCCCAGCACGGCGACGCCCAGGCCGCGCACCGGCTGGGCAAGCTGTACGCCCAGCGTGGCGACCGCTCGGCCGCCAGGCACTGGTGGGAGCGGGCCGCGGCGGGCGGCAACATCGACAGCGCCTACAACCTGGGCGTCTGGCACGAGAAGCACGGCACGCTCGAGGAGGCCGTCCGCTGGTACGAGCTGGCGGCTGGGACGGGCGACGCCGAGGCCGCCGTCAACCTGGCGACGCTGCTGCTGGAGCAGCGCGGCGACATCGACGCGGCCCGCAGGTGGTTCGAGACGGCCGCCCACGCCGGGTCCAGGGCGGCGGCCAGGCGGCTGGCGCTGATCTGCGAGGACGGGGGCGAGCTGCCCCTCGCCCGCGAGTGGCACCGCAGGGCCGCGACGGACGGCGACGTCGCCTCCGCCCATGACCTCGGGTTCCTGTCGTACCAGGTGGGCGAGGAGGAGGAGACGGTCCGCTGCTGGGAGTACGCCGCCCGCGGCGGCCACGCCGACGCGGCCTACCATCTCGGCCTGTTCCTGCAGGCCTCCCGCGATCCGGAGGGCGCCGAGGCGTACTACCGGCTGGCCGCCAAGAGCGAGCATCCAGGCGCGGCCTCCCAGCTCGGCGGCATCGCGCTGTCCCGCAGGGACCTTCGTACGGCCCGCGCGTGGTTCGAGCGGGCCGCGCAGGCAGGACGCCTGGAGGACCAGCGGATGGCGGGGTTCGTGTGCGTCGAGCTGTCCGACTCGCAGGGGGCCAGCCACTGGTTCGGCAGGGCGGCGGCCAGCGGCGACGCGGAGTCGGCCTTCAACTTCGGCCTGCTGCTCATCGCCGAGCTCGGCGACCTTCAGGGCGGCCAGCACTGGTTCAGGCAGGCGGCGATGGCGGGCCACCACCGGGCGGCGATGGAGCTCGGCGGGCTGCTGTCGGCCACCGGTAACGCGCACGAGGCGGAGAAGTGGCTGGCCGACCCGCCACCGCCCACGTGGGACCGGCTCGCCGAACCCGAACTGTCGGCGCGGGCCGAGCTGGCGGCCGCGGCGACGGGGCGCAGAGGCGGGGTGACGTTGCGGGTGCGGGACCTGACGGAGATCCTCGGCACGTGGGATCTGCTGACCCGGCCACTGCGCGACCACGCCGACGTGGTGACGTGGCTGGCGGAGCGGAGCGGGCTGCGCCCGTCGGCGGTGGAGCACCTGGCGTCGGTTCGAGCGACGATCCTGCGCCCAGGCACGTCGCCGTGGCCCACGCCTTCGGAGGTGGAGCACGTGCTGGCCACGGCCCGCGACCTTCGTCACCGCCTGGGGACCCGCTAGCGGAGGGCCATCACGCGCGAACGCCCGCCGGCGGCAGGCCGGCGGGCGTTCACGATGGTCGCGGGTGGCCGTCAGGCGGCCAGAACCTCGGCCACCGGCACGTACGGCAGGCCGAGGGCCTCGGCGACCGGCTCGTTGGTGAGCTTGCCACCGTGGGTGTTGAGGCCGAGAGCGAGCGCGCCGTCCGCCTTCAGCGCCTCCTTCCAGCCCAGGTTGGCCAGCTTGACCGCGTAGGGCAGCGTCGCGTTGGTCAGCGCGTACGTGGAGGTGTTCGCCACGGAGCCCGGCATGTTCGCCACGCAGTAGAAGATCGAGTTGTGCACCTGGTAGGTGGGCTCGGCGTGCGTGGTGGGGCGGGAGTCCTCGAAGCAGCCGCCCTGGTCGATCGCGATGTCGACGAGCACGGAGCCGGGCTTCATGCGCGACACCAGGTCGTTGGAGACCAGCGTCGGCGCCTTCGCGCCGGGGATGAGGACCGCGCCGATGACCAGGTCGGCCTTGAGGACCTCCTGCTCCAGCGCGTACGAGGTGGACACGAGCGTCTTCAGCCGGCCCTGGTAGATCGCGTCGATGAAGCGGAGGCGGTCGATGTTGGTGTCGAGGACGGTGACGTCCGCGCCCATGCCGACCGCGATCTGGGCCGCGTTCAGGCCGGAGACGCCGCCGCCGATGACGACGACCTTGGCGGGGGCGACGCCGGGGACGCCGCCCGGCAGCACGCCGCGGCCGCCGTTGAAGCGCATGAGGTTGTAGGCGCCGACCTGCGGGGCGAGGCGACCCGCGACCTCGGACATCGGGGCCAGCAGCGGCAGCGTGTTGCCGACCTGGACGGTCTCGTAGGCGATGCCGGTGGTGCCCGCCTTGAGCAGCGCGTCGGCGCAGTCCTTGCCGGCGGCCAGGTGCAGGTAGGTGAAGAGCACCAGGTCCTCGCGCATGCGGTGGTACTCCTCGGCGATGGGCTCCTTGACCTTGAGCACCATCTCCGACTCGCCCCAGACGGCGTCGGCGGAGTCGAGGATCTTGGCACCGGCGGCCAGGTACTCCTCGTCGGTGATGTGCGAGCCGAGACCGGCGCCCCGCTGGACGTGCACGTCGTGGCCGCCTCGAACCAGCTCGTGCACGCCGGCCGGGGTGGCCGCGACGCGGTACTCGTGGTTCTTCACCTCGGCGGGAACGCCGATCTTCATGGGTGGATCCTTTCCTGAGAAGGGGGTGCTTTAGAGGAGGTTCAGGCCTTCGACCAGAACGTTGCGGATGATCGACTCGATCTCGTCGAACTCCTTCTGCCCGGCGATGAGCGGAGGAGCGAGCTGGATGACGGGGTCGCCGCGGTCGTCGGCGCGGCAGTACAGGCCGTTGGAGTAGAGCGCGTTGGACAGGTAGCCGCGGATGAGCCGCTCGGACTCCTCTGCGCTGAAGGTCTCCTTCGTCACCTTGTCCTTGACCAGCTCGATGCCCCAGAAGTAGCCGGAGCCGCGGACGTCGCCGACGATCGGCAGGTCCTTGAGCTTCTCGAGGGTGCTCTTGAACGCGCCCTCGTTGCGGCTGACGTGGCCGAGCAGGTCCTCGCGCTCGAAGATGTCGAGGTTGGCCAGCGCGACCGCCGCGGAGACGGGGTGCCCGCCGAAGGTGTAGCCGTGGGCGAACATCTCGGCGCCGTCCTTGAACGGCTCGAACAGCCTGTCGTGCGCGATCATGGCGCCGAGCGGCGAGTAGCCGGAGGTCAGGCCCTTGGCCGAGGTGATGATGTCGGGCGTGTAGTCGAACTTCTGGCCGCCGAACATCGTGCCGAGCCGGCCGTACGCGCAGATGACCTCGTCGGAGACCAGCAGCACGTCGTACTCGTCGCAGATCTCGCGCAGCCGCTGGAAGTATCCGGGCGGCGGCGGGAAGCAGCCGCCGGCGTTCTGCACCGGCTCGACGAAGACGGCGGCGACGGTGTCGGGGCCCTCCATCTCGATGGCGCGGGCGACGCGGTCGGCGGCCCACAGGCCGTACTGCTCGGGCGTCATGCCCTTGATGCCGGTGATCTCGTCGGCGCGGTAGTGGTTGGTGTTCGGCACGCGGATGGAGCCGGGCACGAGCGGCTCGAACATCTGCTTGAAGGCCGGGATGCCGGTGATCGACAGGGCGCCCTGCGGGGTGCCGTGGTAGGCGATCTGGCGGCTGATGACCTTGTGCTTGAGCGGCTTGCCGGTGACCTTGTAGTACTGCTTGGCCAGCTTCCACGCGGTCTCGACCGCCTCGCCGCCGCCCGTGGTGAAGAACACCCTGTTGAGGTCGCCTGGGGCCTCCTGGGCGAGCCGGTGTGCGAGCTCGGCCGCCTTCGGGTGGGCGTAGGACCACAGGGGGAAGAAGGCCAGCTCCTGCGCCTGCTTGGCGGCCGCCTCGGCCAGCTCGCTACGGCCGTGGCCGACCTGGACGACGAAGAGGCCCGCCAGTCCGTCGAGGTAGCGCTTGCCGTGGATGTCGTAGATATAGGCGCCTTCACCCCGCACGATGGTGGGGATCTCGTGCTCCTTGTAGGAGCTGTGGCGGGTGAAATGCAACCACAGGTTGTCCTGAGCGGCCTTGAGAACGTCGTTTTCGGGCTGCGTCATCGGTATCTTCCCTCGTGTCTGAACTCCCCACAGTGTGCATGTTCACATGGGGTGTTGCCAAGCGAAAGCGTGGCAGCACTCTGCAAGAAATCCGGGATCCGCAGATCGCCTCTGTAATATCGACGAAATCCGCATGGCGCGCTAGACCCGTTTCCACCATGTGGAACCTTCTGTGATGCAATGAGACGTACTGTCCAGAACGACACCGGGGGACAACCCGTGACTCCTGACCAGCTAGAGAGCGCCGTCGCGGCGGGAATGCCCCAGGCCATCGAGGACCTGAAGCGGCTGGCGTCCATCCCCTCCGTGGCCTTCCCCGGCCACCCCGAGGAGCCCGTCCTCGCCGCCGCCGCCGTGACCGAGGAGCTGCTGCGCGGCGTGGGCCTGTCCCACGTGCAGCAGATTCCCGTGGAGGGCAGCTTCCCCGCCGTCTTCGGCGAGGCCCCCGCTCCCCCCGGTGCCCCCACGGTGCTGCTGTACGCGCACTATGACGTGCAGCCCGCAGGCGACCCCGCTGCCTGGCGCACCCCGCCCTTCGAGCCCACCCTGATCGACGGCGCCCTGTACGGCAGGGGCACCGCCGACGACAAATCGGGCATCATCTCCCACATCGCCGCGCTGCGCGCCTTCCACGGCCGCTTCCCCGTCGGCATCAAGGTGATCATCGAGGGTCAGGAGGAGTACGCCGGCGAGCGCCTGGAGGCCTTCGTCGAGCGCAACCCCGAGCTGGTCCGCGCCGACGCGATCATCGTCGCCGACACCGGCAACCCGCGCGTCGGCGACCCCGCCGTCACGACCTCGCTGCGCGGCATGGCCGCCTTCACCATCGAGACCCGCACGCTGCGCGAGCCCGTCCACAGCGGCTCCTTCGGCGGCGCCGCCCCCGACGCGCTGGCCGCGCTCATGCGCATGCTGACCGCGCTGCACGACGACAACGGCGACATCCGCGTCCCCGGCCTGCCCCGCGGCACCTTCCTCGGCACCGGCCCCTCAGAGGAGGAGTTCAGGAACACGGCGGGCGTCCTCGAGGGCGTCTCCCTCGTCGGCTCCGGCTCGCTCGCCGACCGCCTGTGGTCCTCCTACGCGATCACCGTGACCGGCATGGACGTCCCCACGGTCTCCGGCGCGATCAACGCCGTCCAGCCTGCGGCCCGCGCCAGGGTGACCGTCCGCATCCCGCCGGCCGGCGACCCCAAGACGACGCTCGACGCCATCACCGAGTTCCTGCAGCAGGTCGCTCCGTGGGGCGTGAAGGTGAGCTTCAGCGACTTCGTCGTCGGGTCGGGCTTCCAGGCCGACTCGGGCGGCAGGGCCCGCTCGGCGCTCAACAGGGCCATGGAGCGCGCCTTCGGCCGCGCGCCCCGCGACGTGGGCGCGGGCGGCTCGATCCCGCTGGTCAACACGCTGCTCAAGCAGTTCCCCCTCGCCGAGATCCTGCTGTTCGGCGCGGAGGACGAGGACGCGGCGATCCACGCGCCCAACGAGCGGGTCAACCTGGAGGAGCTGCGCAGGACGGCGACCACCGAGGCCCTCTTCCTCGCGGAGTACGGCTCGCCCTCCGCCCTGGGGATCTGACACGCGAGAGCACGACCCTGGGCCGTGGCCCGGGTTGATCGGATCATCGCCGGCGAGGGGCCGGGGAGTCGGAGGCGCACGACGCGTCTTCGAGCTCCCCGGCCCCTCTCGCGCGGACATCGCCCCCTCGCGCGCGGACTCCCCCGCCCCCCTTGCGTGCGGACTCCCCGGCCTCTCGCGAGCGCACCCGCGTCGAGGGCGCGTCGACGCTCGGCCTGGGCACGATCCGGTGCGTGCCCGCGCGCGTGGCGCGTGGTTGGCTTGGCCCATGGACGAGTCGCAGATCACCCGGTACCTGGACAGATTCGGCGCAACCCGGCCCGCGGTGCCTGACGCGGACGGCCTGCGAGCCCTCCAGCTCGCGCACCTGACGGCGGTGCCGTTCGAGAATCTGAGCATCCACCTCGGCGAGCCCATCTCCCTCGAGCGCGACGCGCTGTTCGACAAGGTCGTCGGCCGCCGCCGCGGCGGCTTCTGTTACGAGCTGAACGGGCTGTTCGCCGAGCTGCTGACCGCGCTGGGCTATCGGGTGACGCTGCTGGCCGCGAGGGTCTTCCACGGCAGCAGGCCTGGCCCGCTGTTCGACCACATGGCGCTGCGCGTCGATCTGGACGAGCCGTGGCTGGTCGACGTCGGCTTCGGCGACTTCGCCGACGAGCCGCTGCGGCTCGACGAGCGCGCGGAGCAGAAGGACGACGGGGGCGTGTTCCAGGTCGTGCCGGCCGCCAGCGGCCACGGCGACCTCGACATCGTGCACAAGGGCGACCAGAGCTACCGGCTGACCGCCCGGCCGTACGAGCTGGAGGACTTCGTCCCGACCGCCTGGTGGCAGGCGACCTCCCCGCGGTCGCACTTCACCAGGTCTCCTGTCTGCTCGATGCGCACGGCCGAGGGCAGGATCACGATCAGCGGCCGCAGGCTGATCCACACCGTGCACGGCGAACGCACCGAGCGCGTCCTGCAGGATGCCGAGCTCCTGCCCGCCTACCTCGACCGCTTCGGGATCGCGCTCGACCGGCTTCCCGCCGCCGGAGCATGACCCGCCGCCGCGACCGGGAAGCCGCCGTCCCGCCCGTGACCGGGAAGTCCCGACCGCGGCTGGGAAAGAGGTAGTGGTCCTGCGGTTTCGGCGGGAAGTGGGTGTGTCGTGCCAGGCCACTCGTCCGTAGATTGGTCCGCTCGTGGCCGTACCCACCAGGAAGCGCACATGATCAGCATCGGCAGGCTCCACCCGTCCGACAGGCCCGCGTGGGAGGCCCTGTTCCGCGCCTACATCGACTTCTACCAGCGCACCGAGCCCGACGAGATGTACCGGCGAGCGTGGGAGGAGTTCGAGAAGGACACCAGGATGCACGCGCTCGGCGCCAGGCTGGACGGGCGGCTGGTCGGGATCACGCACTTCCTCTTCCACCCCAGCACCTCGGCGCCCGACGCGGACGTCTGCTACCTGCAGGACCTGTTCACCGCCGCCGACGTGCGCGGCAGGGGCGTGGCGCGGGCGTTGATCGCCGCGGTGGCGGAGGAGGCGAGGGGACGCGGCTGCGGGCGCGTCTACTGGCACACGCAGGAGTCGAACGCCACGGCGCGGCGGCTCTACGACCAGGTGGCCGAGAACCGCGGATTCATCTCGTACCTCATCCCGCTGCGATAGCGGGAGGGAAGCCGCCGGTGGCGATGGGGCCCCATGCGTCGATATGAAGGCGGATGAGTGACTTGTCCTGGCGGCGCATGGCCTCGCGGTACTCGTCCCAGTCGGGGTGCTCGCCCGAGATGCACCGGTAGTACTCCACCAGCGGTTCGAGGGCCTCGGGCATGCCGAGGACCTCGGCGCGGCCGTCGACCTGGACGTAGGGCCCGTCCCATGTGTCGGACAGCACGCAGATCGACACCCGCTCGTCACGCCCGGCGTTGCGGGCCTTGGCCCTCGCCGGGTAGGTGGAGACGACGATCCTGCCCTCCTCGTCGACGCCGCAGGTGACGGGTGAGAGCTGGGGCCGCCCGGTGGAGCGCGTCGTGCTCAGCAGGCCGCGGTGCCGGGGGCGGAGGAAGTCGAGCAGCTCGGGCAACTCCACGCGGCGGGCGGTCGCGATCGTCCGTGCCATGGCATGACCTTTCAGTGGGCGCGTGGGCATCATCACACAGATCCGGGGACGTTCGTCGCCGTCCCATGCGCTAGCTTTTGTACTGACTGGTCAGTGCTAAAGGGGAGTCGTGGTGATCGTCGCGAAGGGTCTGTCGGTGGAAGGGGTGTTCGCCGACGTCTCGCTCGAAGCGGGCGAGAACACGCTGACCGTGGTCGCGGGCCCGACCGGCAGCGGCCGTACGAGCCTGCTGCTGACGCTCTCCGGCCGGATGAAGCCGACGGCGGGCACCCTGCACGTGGCGGGGCACACCAGGCCGCATGCGATCCGCAGGGTCGCCGCGCTGGCGCTGGTCGACGGGGTGACCGACTTCGACAAGGCGCTGACCGTCCACGAGCACCTGCACGAGCGCCGCAGGGGGCGCAAGCACCACGCCGAGGCCCTCGAGGGGGCGGGCCTCGACGTGGACCGGCGGACGCTCGTGCGGGAGCTCGACAGGGAGCAGCGGGTACGGCTCGGCGTCGCGCTCGCCCTGCTCGACTCCCCTGCCCTGATCGTCGCCGACAACATCGACGCGGGCCTGCCGCCCGAGCGCCAGATCGCGCTGTGGAACCTGCTCAGGGACCTCCCCACGACCGTGGTCGCCTCCAGCGTGACCCCGCCCGCCCGCTACGACCACCTCGTGGAGCTGTGATGAAGGAGTTGCGCAGGTTCTCACGGTCCCGGCTGACCAGGGCCGCGATCGCGGGTGTGGTGATGCTGCCTCTGCTGTACGCGGGGCTGTACCTGTGGTCGTTCTGGGACCCGCAGGGCCACCTCGACAGGGTGCC
The DNA here is from genome assembly GCF_057708945.1 of Nonomuraea sp. bgisy101. NCBI lineage: Bacteria > Bacillati > Actinomycetota > Actinomycetes > Streptosporangiales > Streptosporangiaceae > Nonomuraea > Nonomuraea sp. bgisy101. Next base: position 519,309 of record NZ_JBYITD010000002.1, on the reverse strand, counting down.
CGTCGCCCTGGTGATGGAGGACCGGCCCGCCGACGCGGACGGCAGGACGCTGCACGCGGGCCAGGACCTCGCCGAGGAGCTGAAGGAGCGCGAGGTCTTCGACTGGCACCCGACCACCGCTTCGCAGGCGGCCGACGGCGTGCGCGACGGCAGCTACTACCTGTCGCTCACCGTCCCCGCGGACTTCAGCTCGCGGCTGGCCTCACCCTCGCAGAACGGCACGCCCAGCCCCGCCCAGCTCGGCGTCGAGGTGGACGCGGGCCGCTCCTACATCATGAGCTCGATCTCCGACGCGGTCTTCAACGAGGTCAGGGCGGCGGCCGCGCAGACCGCCGTCCACGACTACTTCGACCAGGTCTTCGTCTCCATCGGCGACATGCACGACAAGACGACCGAGGCGGCCGACGGCGCGGACCAGCTGCACAAGGGCGCCAACAAGATCGACAAGGGGCTCGGCAAGACGGAGAACGCCACGCAGCAGCTGTCGGCGGGGCTCGGTAGGACCAAGGACGGCGCCCAGCAGCTCACCGTGGGCCTGGGCAGCGCCAACACCGCCACGGGCAAGCTGGCGGCCGGCTCGGCCAAGGTGACCAAGGGCCTGGCCACCGCCCAGGACGGCCTCACCCAGCTCGGCACGGGGCTGACCAAGCTGGGCGACGGAGCCGCGAAGGTCGCCGCGGGCAACAAGCAGGTCTACGACCAGGTGCACGCGAACTCGGGCAAGGTCAACACCGCGGCCGACAAGTACGTCCCGGTGCTGGAGGAGTGGGGCCCGCGCGTGGGTGAGGCCGCCGACCGCATCGCCGACGGGCTCGACGCGATCGCCGACGGGCTCGGTTCGGCGCAGGGCCAGGGATCGGACAGGGTCAGCGGGGCGGCCGAGGAGGCGGCGGGCAAGGCGCAGGCCGTACAGGACTATCTGGAGTCGCACCCGGACGCCGACCCCGAGCTGCGGCGGCTGGCCGGGGCGGCGGCCTCGTCCGCGCAGTCGGTCGTCGACAGGGTGTCCTCGGCGGGTCAGCGGCAGGATACGGGCTCCGACGCGCGCGAACGTCTCGCGGCGTTGCAGCGGGAGGCCAGGGAACTGGCCGCGAACGCGCGCAAGGTGGCCGAGGCCGCGCCCAAGGTGGGACCGCAGGTGGCGGCGCTGCGCGATCAGTACAACCAGCTGGACGCGGGCCTGGCCAAGCTCGCCGACGGCGCGGCCCAGGTGAACGCCGGCATCACCAAGTCGGGCACGGCCGTGGGCAAGCTGACGACCGGCGTCGGCAAGCTGGCCGACGGCTCCCAGCAGGTCAGCGACGGGCTCGGCAAGCTCGGCGGCGGTCTGGTCAAGCTGACCGACGGCGCGACCCGGCTGCGCACCGGCGTCGGCCGGCTGAACGACGGCGCCGACCAGCTCCACACGGGGGTCGGCAAGCTGCACGACGGCTCGGGCAAGCTCACCGACGGATCCAAGGACCTGTCCGACGGGCTGTCCGACGGGGCCGAGCAGATCCCCGACTACAGCAAGTCCGAGCGTGACGGGCGCACCGACATGATGAGCGACCCCGTGCGGCTGGCCACGTCCGTCGACAACGAGGTGCCCAACTACGGCACGGGATTCGCGCCGTTCTTCGTGCCGCTGGCGCTGTGGGTGGGCGCGATGATGGCCTACATGGTGCTGCGTCCGCTCAACCCGCGCCTTCTCGCCGGTACGGCAGGCGCGCTGCGGGTGGCGCTGTCCGGGTGGATCCCCGCCTTCGCGCTCGGCGCGGCGCAGGTCGGCGTGCTGCTGGCCGTCCTGAGGTTCGCGCTCGGCCTGGAGGCGGCGCACTGGGCGGGCGTCGCGGGGCTGCTGCTGCTGGCCACGGGCGCGTTCATGGCGATCGTCCAGGCGGTCAACGCGCTGCTCGGCGCGCCCGGCAGGGTGGTCGCGCTGGCCCTGCTGATGCTGCAGCTGACGTCGGCCGCGGGCACCTACCCGATCGAGACCTCGCCCGGCTTCTTCCAGACGATCTCGCCATGGCTGCCGATGAGCTGGCTGGTGTCGGCGCTGCGCCGGCTGATCAGTGGCGGCGATCTGACCGTCGTGTGGCAGGCTGGCGGCGTGCTCACCCTGTTCCTCGTCCTCGGCCTCGCGCTCACGGTCCTCGCCGTGAACAAGGGCCGCACCTGGTCGGTCAAGCGCCTGCACCCGGAGCTGTCGCTGTGAGCAGGGCGGAGACGCGCCTCAAGGTGTTCGGCGCGGCGATCGAGCTGATCGCCGAACAGGGCTACGCGGCCACCACGGTCGACGCGATCGCCGAGCGCGCGGGCGTGGCCAAGGGCACCGTCTTCTACAACTTCGGCTCGAAGGAGGCGTTGTTCTCCGACCTCCTCGACCACAGCATCGAGCGCCTCGCCCAGGCACTGGGCGAGGCGGCGGTCGGCGACACGGGCCTGGCCGCCCTCGACGCGGCGGTGCGCGGGCAGCTGGAGTTCTTCGAACGGTACGGCGCCCTGGCCAGGGTGCTGCTGGCCGAGATGTGGCGCACCGCGTGGCAGGAGGCCGTGGCCAAGCTCCGCAAGGAGGTGCTCGGCGTCTACGCGGACGTCCTGCGCAGGGCCGTGGCCGAGGGCGCGGTACGGCACGACCTCGACGTCGACACCGCCGCGACCGCGATCTTCGGCATGGTGCTGACGGTCACCATCGAGCGGCGCGCCCTGCACCCCGAACGCCCGCTCGACGAGACGCACAGGACCCTGGTCGAGCTCCTGCACGGACGCGTGCGGTAGGCCCGTTCCGCGACGGCCCCAGAGGCGCGGCCGGGCCTGTCAGGGAAGAAGGACGATCTTCCCATGGGTACGGCGGGCCGCCAGGTCCTCCAGCGCCGGCCGCGCGTCGGCGAGCTTGTACTCCCCGCCCACCACCGGCCGCAGCCGTCCCTCGACCGTCAACCGCACCAGCTCCCGCAGCGGTTCGTCCAGCATGCCGGGCATCCGCAGCGTCGGACCCACCCAGAACCCCGTCACCGACGCGTTCCTGTTCGTCAGCAGGTCGACGTCGACCGGAGAGGGGTCCACGCCCGATGACGTCCCGTAGGCGACGATCCTGCCGAAGGGCGCGAGCGCGTCGACGGCGGCGTCGAACACCGGGCCGCCCACGGCGTCGAGCACGATGTCGGCTCCCTGCCCGCCGTTGGCCGAGGTGATCCGCGCCGCGTACCCGTCCGCCGAGCCGTCCACCGCCGCGTCGGCGCCGAGGGACAGCGCCAGTTCCCGCTTGGCCTCGGTGGAGGCGGTCGCGATCACCCGTGAGGCGCCGAACTCCTTGGCGAGCTGCACGGCCAGGTGGCCGACCCCGCCCGCCCCCGCGTTGACGACCACGCTGTCGCCCTGCCGCACCCTGGCGGCCGTGCGGAGCAGGTGCCAGGCGGTCAGCCCCTGCACGAGCAGCGCGAGCGCCTCGCCGGCCGCCATCGCGGGAGGGATCTCCACGGGGTCCTTGACGACCGCCTTGGTCGCGTATCCCCCTCTGGCGAACGCCATCACCCTGGTGCCGTCGGCGGTGCGGCCGACGACCTCGCCGCCCGGCACGAACGGCAGCTCGGGCGGCAGGTAGGTGCCCGCGATCCGCTCGATGTCGGCGAAGTTCACTCCTGCGGCCTCGACGTCGACGAGCACCTCGCCGTCGCCGGGCACAGGGTCGGGCAGCTCCGCCTCGTGGAGCCGGTCGAGTCCGCCGAGACTCGTGATCTGGACAGCGCGCACGGCCGTCATCCCCCTTCGATGAGATCAGGTACGGCAACGCTACGAACGGCCGAGAGGCCCAGGTAGAGGGCTTCGTCGATACATGAGCCCCTTGCATGAATAGGATTCATGGATGGACGACCTCACGCTCAGCGAGCTGCGGGCCCTCGTCGCCGTGGAGCGGGAGCGCGGCTTCTCCTCGGCCGCAGTGGACCTCGGCCTGACCCAGTCGGCCGTCTCGCACGCGGTCCGCGCCGCCGAGAGGAAGATCGGCACGGTGCTGTTCCAGCGCGGCAGGCACGGCGCCACGCCGACGCCCGCCGGCGAGGTCGTGGCGGGTCACGCGCGGCGGGTGCTGCGCATGCTGGAGGTGATGAAGGCCGAAGCCTACGGCGCCGCCGGCGGTCCGGCCACCGGGACGATCAGGCTGGCCGCCTTCCGCAGCGCCGCCTTCCACCTGCTGCCGTCGGCGCTGGCCAGGTTCGGGGCACGCCATCCGAAGGTGACGGTGGACGTGCGGATCGTGCGGGACATCGGGCGCGGCATCGCGGGCGAGGTGCTCGACGGCAGGGCGGACATCGGCGTCACCACCCTTCCGGTCCACGTCGACGGGCTGGTGGTCAAGGAGCTGTTCGCCGAGCCGTACGTCTTCGCCTATCCCGCGGGCCATCCCGACCCGCGCGGCCTGCCGATCATCGACTGGCACGAGAACTGCTCGGCCGAGACGAGCCGCTGGTGGAAGCGGCAGGAGTGGCTGCCCGCGGGGCAGATGACGGTGGAGGACGACGGTGTGCTGGTGTCGATGGTCGGCCACGGGCTGGGGGCGGCGATCGTCCCGCTGCTGTCGCTGATCGGCTGTTCGCCGAAGGTCGCGACGGATGACCTGGGCGCGGAGCCGCCGACGCGGAGTGTCGGCTACGTCACCACAGGGGAGATGACCGGCTGGTCGGTATTGCGGGATCTGATCGCGGAACTTCGGACCATGAGAGGTTCGTAGAACTGATATGAGGCGCAGCTTCGCACCATTCGTCGTGGCGGTCATCCTGGCAGGCGCCCTCATCGTGGGCCTGCGGGTGTATTTCGGCGGCATCGACGACGAGAAAACGCCGCCCCAGGCGTGCGGAGCCAAGCTGACGGTGCTGGCCTCGGTGGAGAAGGCGGGGCTGTTACGCGAGCTCGCCAAGTCCTACAAGGCCGAGTACTGCGCCGACGTCAGGATCACCACCAGCGGTTCCGCGCTGCAGGCGTTCGCCCGTGGATGGGACGTCCGCCGTGACGGCCCCCGTCCCGACGTGTGGTCGCCCGCCAGCAGCAGCTGGCTGAACGTGGTCCGCCAGCGCGCCGAGAACGACGACAAGGGCCGGATCGTCGGCCCCGACAACCCTTCGATCGCCACGTCCCCGCTGGTGATCGCGATGCCGAAGCCGATGGCCGAGGCCCTGGGCTGGCCGGACAAGGCGATCGGCTGGGCCGACCTGGCCAGGCTCGCCACCGATCCCAAGGGCTGGGCCGCGTACGGTCACCCCGAGTGGGGCCAGTTCAGGCTCGGCAAGACCAACCCCAACTTCTCCACCAGCGGCATGAACGCCACCATCGGTGCCTACTTCGCCGCCACCGGCGGCCTGTCGGGCGACCTGACCGAGCAGGACGTCGCCGCCGCGAAGACCCGCCGCTTCATCCAGGATCTCGAGCGCTCGATCGTCCACTACGGCGACACCACGCTGACGTTCCTGTCGAACCTGCAGCGCGCCGACGACGCGGGCGAGGGACTCGGCTACATCTCGGCGGTGACCGTCGAGGAGAAGTCCCTGTGGGACTACAACCAGGGCAATCCCACCGGCGACCCTGCCACGCTCGGCAAGCACGACAAGCCGAAGGTCCCGCTGGTGGCCGTCTACCCCAAGGACGGCACGCTCTTCTCCGACAGCCCGTACGCGGTGCTGAGCTGGGCCGACAAGGCCAGGCGGGCGACCGCCAGGAGCTTTCTCGAGTATCTGCGCGAGCCCGAGCAGCAGGCGCGGTTCGCCGAGTACGCCTTCCGCGGCCACGACGGCAAGGCAGGCAAGCTGATCACCGAGGAGAACGGCCTCCTCCCGGACGAGCCGGCCGTGGTGCTGCGGCCTCCGGCGCCGAAGGTGCTGGACAAGCTGCTGCGGAGCTGGGGCGAGCTGCGCAAGCCCGCGAACGTGCTGGTGGTGCTCGACACCTCGGGCTCGATGGGCGCCGACGTGCCCGGCACCGGCAGGACCAAGCTGGACCTGGCCAGACAGGCCGCCGTCAACGCGCTCCCCCAGTTCGGCAGCCAGGACAGAGTCGGTCTGTGGCACTTCGCGAGCGACCACGCCGAGCTGTCGCCGATCGGGCCCATGACCAGGACCCACAGGTCCGAGCTCACCCACGACATCCGCGGGCTCGCGCCGAGGGGCGGCACCGCGCTCTACAACACGACGCTGGCCGCTTACCAGCACGTCTCGGCCATGAAGGAGGGCAAGGCGATCAACGCCGTGGTGTTCCTGACCGACGGCAAGAACGAGGTCACCAACACCATCGCGCTGGAGAGGCTGCTGCCCGAGCTGCGCGGGCGGACGATCAGGGTCTTCACCATCGCGTACGGCGAGGACGCCGACCTCGACGTGCTGCGGAAGATCTCGGAGACCACCAGCGCGGCCGCCTACGACTCCCGTGAGACGGGAAGCATCGACCAGGTCTTCACCGCGGTGATCAGCAACTTCTGACCCTCCCGGTTCGAGACGGGTTCGTGATCTTCGTTTGGCACGATTCCTCTTCGCCCCCAGGATGTCGAAGGAACCGCATGAAGAGCTACATCGCCGGCCTCGCCGCGGGTCTCGTCGCGCTCGCGCCGCTGCCCGCCCACGCCGCCGCCCCCGACCCGGTCAAGGCGCTCCAGGCCGAGATGGCCCCCGGCAGGGGCGTCACCGTCTCCGCGGTCACCCGCATGACGTTCGACGGCAGGCAGGCCAACACGTACAGGACCGACCGCGTCGTCGGGTTCCGCAAGGGAGGGGGCGTCGACACCGACGACTCGACCACCTTCCACAGGCCGCCAGGCACCGAGGCCCTGGGCACGGAGTTCAGCTTCCCCACCCTCCTCATCAGGGTCAAGGGCACGGAGTACGTCTCGGGCGGGAAGCTGGTCGGCAGGCTGCCGCTGGACAAGAAGTGGCTGCGCAACCGCTTTTCCGCGCCCGGTCCCGCGGATCTCACCGTCGATCTCTTCCAGCCCGGCGCGCTGAAGGCGCTGCTCGCCACGGCCTCGTCGACGGGCCCTCGCTCGGCGAGGGGCGCCATCGACATCCGCAAGATCCCCGGCCGGCCCCTCGGCGTGCGGACGGGGACCGGCGGGAAGCTCGCATGGGCTCTCTGGTTCGACGCCGAGGGCAGGGTCACCCGCCTGGCCACCGGCTTCTCCTACCGGACGAACGAGCACATCAGGATGGGCGTGCGCGCCGACCTGCGCTTCACCGGGTGGGGTGCCAAGGTGACCGTCGAGGCACCGCCGCGTGATCTGGTCATGGAGGCCGCCGACCTGCCCGAGCTCGAAGCGCCGGGAGAGGGGCCCATGAAGCTCACGGAAGCCCTCCCGACGGGACACTGACGGCGCCGTCCGCGCTACCGCGAGGCGTGGAGGAAGATCAGGAAGCGCGCGCCATGGACGAGGCGGGGCCGCCTGGCGGCTCCGTCGAGGCGCGCGTGATCGAGGCCGAGCGGGCGTCGCCCGACGTCGAGGGCTCGGCCGCGCCGTACGCGGTCAGGCGGAGCCCGAAGCGGTCAGGGATCGGACGGGCAGGTCGTAGACGCGGCGGACGCTGGTGCCTGAGGCGCTCAGGTCTGCGCCGTAGACGTGGAGCGAGACGCCGATCTCGCCGCTGGTGTTGCGCACCTTGTGGATGTCCCCGGGCGGCGCGAAGCCCGAGACGTCTCCCGGCGGGTTGTCCGCGCGGCCGATCTCGACCAGGTGGTCGCCCATGTCGCGGTAGAGGGTCTCGTGCTCGTTCCCGCTGAGCACGCCGAACGCGCACCACGCCACGTGGTCGTGGATCACCGTCTCGTGGCCGGGCCCCCAGACCACGGTCACGATCGAGAAGTCCTTCTCGGCGTGGCGGACCGTGGAGACATAGTGGTCGGGATGGCCGAGCAGCTCCTCCGGTGTGAGGAGGTCGGCGGGGTCGGGGAGGTTCGCCCTCAGCAGGTCGGCGACGGCGAACGCGGTGTGCCGCGGGTCGAGCCCCTTGGTGGTGATCTTCCTGATTGCTCGCAGCAGTTCGTCCATACCTTTCACGCTCCTCTATATAGACCGATAGGTCCAACAGAAGTTTTTTGGCATATTGATAGATATGCTTGATGTGGTCAGACTCCGGGTACTCCTGGCCGTCTCGCGCACCGGCTCGCTCACGGCGGCGGCCAGGACGCTGCACTACTCGCAGCCCTCCGTAAGCCATCACCTGTCGAGGCTGGAGGCCGAGACAGGGGCCAAGCTCATCGAGAGGGTCGGCAGGGGCATCCGCCTCACCGAGGCGGGCAAGCTGCTCGCCGACCGCGCCGCGGAGATCATCGGCCGCCTCGACGCCGCCTCGGAGGAGCTGGCCGCCCACGTCGGCCTGCGCACGGGCCGGGTACGGCTGGCCGCCTTCCCCTCGGCGCTCGGCACGTTCATCCCCGCCGCGGCCGCCGGACTGGCCACCACGCATCCCGGGCTCCAGCTCACCCTCACGGAGACCGAACCGCCGGAGGCGCTGAGGCTGCTGCGCGCGGGACGCGTGGACGTCGCGGTGATCTTCAGGTACGACGACACGGCACCGGAGGAGGTCGGGACGAGCATGACCCACCTGCTGGACGACCCGAGCTACCTCGTCACGCCCGACGGCCACGGAACGCTGGCCTCCCATGCGACGTCACGGTGGATCGGCGGCTGCGACAGGTGCAGGAGCCACCTGCTGCAGCTGTGCGCGCAGGTCGGCTTCGAACCGTCGATCTCGTTCACCAGCGACGACATCGTGGCCGTGCAGGCGCTGGTCGCGGCGGGGATGGGGGTGACCGTCCTGCCGGGGCTCGCGCTGCGCGCCCACCGGCACGAAGCGGTGTCGGCGGCCGAGATCCCCGGCTCCACCCGGCACGTGTACGCGGCCACGTACGGCGCCCCTCCCCTGCCGCCCGCCACCGCGGCCCTCCTGCACGCCCTGCGCGCCGCCTGCTGAGCCACCGCCGCGCTCCCGGACGGCCCTTCCCTCGGCCCGTCACGACCGCCCTCGTCCACGCCCTGCGCGCCGCCTGGCGCGTCACGTCCGTCTCAGTGGCCGAAATACCGTTGTCCTGCGGAGAAGGACGTTCCTACCATGGCGGAATGCCGGACTTCGCAACCCTCGCCGTCTTCTGCGCGGCCACCATGGCCCTGCTGCTCGTCCCTGGACCCGCCGTGGTCTTCATCGTCACGAGGAGCGTCGCGCAAGGACGGGTCACGGGGCTGGTGTCGGTGCTCGGCATTCACACCGGCTCCATCGTCCACGTGGCCGCGGCCGCACTCGGCATCAGCGCGCTGCTGGCGGCCAGCGCGACGGCGTTCATGGTCGTCAAGTGGCTGGGCGTCGCCTACCTGGTGTGGCTCGGCATCCGCAAGCTCATGACCAGGTCCGACGACGGTGAGCTCGCGACGGTGAGAAGCCACTCGCGCTCCAGGGTGTTCTGGGAGGGGTTCGTGGTGAACGTCCTCAACCCCAAGACCGCGATCTTCTTTCTCGCGTTCCTGCCGCAGTTCGTGAAGCCCGAGCTCGGGCCCGTGGCCCCGCAGATCATCCTGCTCGGCGTGGTGTGGATCGCCCTCGGGATGGCCAGCGACGGCGCCTACGCCCTGCTCGCCTCGGCCCTGTCAGGGCGCCTGCGCCGCTCCACCCGCGCGCGTCGCCGTCTCGACGTGAGCAGCGGCGTCATCTACCTGGGTCTGGGCGCCGCCGCCGCGTTCACGGGCGAACCCGCCAAGGCCTGACCTCGCGACCCCGAGGATCCCGCGCCGACGCCCGGCGCGGGATCCCTTCGTTTCCGTGCCTCTCCGCTTCGAGGCATCCGTTCGAAACCCGGCCCTGGATCGGGTCATTCCTGGATCAGGACCTGCTCCCGAGCCCAGCGGTAGTCCGCCTTGCCCGCCGGTGACCGCACCATCTCGTCCACGAACGCGTATGTCCGGGGCACCTTGTACCCCGACAGGCTGTTCCTACAGTGCGCGTCCAGTTCCTCCCGCGTGACCGGAACACCCTTGCGCGCCTCGACGACCGCCGCGACCCTGTTGCCCCACCGCTCGTCCGGCACCCCGGTCACCACCGCGTCGAACACCGCCGGATGCCCCTTGAGCACGGCCTCGATCTCCTCGGGGAACACCTTCTCCCCTCCGGTGTTGATGCACTGCGATCCCCTGCCGAACATGTTGATCGTCCCATCGGGTTCGACCGTCGCCAGGTCGCCCGTGAGCAGCCAGCGCGTCCCCTCCTCATCCGTCACGAACGTCCTGGCCGTCTTGTCCGGGTCGTTGTAGTACCCGAACGCGATCCTTCCCGCCTTCGCCACCGTCCCCAGCACGCCCGGTTTCACCGGCTGGAGCCGCTCGTCCAGCACCGCCAGCCTGGCCGTGGAGTTCGGCTGGTAGCGCAGCCCCTTCTCCGGCGAGGACCCCGCCACCCCCGAGGCGGTGAATCCCGACTCGGTCGAGCCGAAGTTGTCCAGGATCATCGTGTTCGGCAGGAGTTCCTGCAGCCGGTCCCTGACCGCGCCGGTGAGAATGGCCCCCGTGGAGCTGATCACGAACAGCGACCCCAGGTCGTAGGCCCCCGCCGCGATCTCGTCGGCCAGGGGCCTGGCCATGGCGTCGCCGGTGATGTTCATCGACTGCACCTTCTCCCGCTCGACCGTGCGCAGCACGTCGGCGGCCTCGAACCTGCGCACGTACACCATGGTCGCGCCCATCCACCAGCTGATGAACGTGGCCATCTGCGCCGCCCCGTGCATCAGCGGCGCCACCGCCATCATGATCAGCGGATCGGCCCTGGCCGCCTCCTCGATCACCTGCTCGGGGCTCTCGCGCGGCTCGCCGTACGGGTTGCCGCCGCCGAAGCCCATGAACAGGTCCTCCGAGTGCCACATCACTCCCTTGGGCATGCCGGTGGTGCCGCCGGTGTAGATGATGTAGACGTCCTGGCCCGACCTGGGTTCGAACCCGCGCGTGTCCGGCCGGCCCTCCAGCGCCTTCTCGTACGGCACCGCCGCACCGATCGCCGACTCCCCTCCCACGGCGATGAGGTGGCGCAGCTCCGGAGCCTGCGGTGCGACCGCGGCGACCCGCTCGTCGAACTCCACGTCGTAGACAAGCGCGACGATGCGGGAGTCGGTGTAGAGGTAGAGCAGTTCGGCCTCGACGTAGCGGTAGTTCACGTTCACCGGCACCGCGCGGAGCTTGAGCGTGGCCAGGAGCGTGGCGATGTACTCGATGCCGTTGTAGAGCTGCGTGCCCACGTGGTCGCCGGGCCGTACCCCCTGGTCGTGTAGGTGGTGGGCGAGGCGGTTGGCGTGCGCGTCGAGCTCGGCGTAGGTGAGCCTGCGCTCGCCGCAGACCACGGCGACGCGGTCCCCGATGGCGTCGGCGAGGCCTTCGAACAGGTCGGCGTGGTTGAACTCCATCGGGGCCTCCTCCGCGGGTGGCCCTCGGGTCCGAGGTTCCGGTTCGCCGGGGGCCTGGCGTGGTCTCAAGGGGGTGGAGCGGACGAGCGGTGTCAGGGTTTGTCGGAGCCGACGATCCACATGGCGAAGAACTGGGCGCCGCCGCCGTAGGCGTGACCGAGAGCGCGGCGGGCGCCGTCGACCTGGTGCTCGCCCGCCATCCCTCGCACCTGCAGCGCCGCCTCGGCGAAACGGATCAGCCCCGAGGCGCCGATCGGGTTGGAGGACAGCACGCCTCCCGACGCGTTCCACGGGATGTCGCCGTCGAGCGCGGTCGCGCCCGACTCGGTGAGCTTCCAGCCCTCGCCCTCGGCCGCGAACCCCAGGTTCTCCAGCCACATCGGCTCATACCAGGAGAACGGCACGTAGACCTCGGCGACGTCGATGTCTCGACGGGGGTCGGCGATGCCGGCCTGGCGGTAGACGTCGGCGGCGCAGTCCTTGCCGCCCTGCGGGTTCACGGTGTCGCGTCCGGCGCGGAAAATCGGCTCGGAGCGCATCGCCGTACCGTGGACCCACGCGGGATGGCCGGTGACCGCGGACTCGGAGGAGAGGACGACGGCGCACGCGCCGTCGGAGGACGGGCAGGTCTCCAGGTAGCGGATGGGCTCCCACAGCATGGGCGTGGACTCGACCATCTCGCGGCTGATCCCCGGGATCCTCAGGTGGGCGTAGGGGTTCTTGAGCGCGTTCTGGCGGTCCTTGACGGCGACGAGGGTGCCGATGTGGCCGGGGGCGCCCGTCCTTCGCATGTACTCGCGGATGTGCGGGGCGAAGTAGCCGCCCGCGCCGACCACGAGGGATGCGCTGAACGGGAGATGCGTGGACAGGGCCCAGGTGGCGTTCGACTCGGACTGCTTCTCGAAGGCGACGACCAGCACGCGCTCGTGCACGCCGCCCTGGATGAGGCTCGCGCCCACCAGCGCCGTGGAGCCGCCGACGCTGCCGGCGGTGTGGACGCGCATCATCGGTTTGCCTGCGGCGCCGAGGGCGTCGGCGAGGTAGGCCTCGGGCATCATGACGCCCTCGAACAGGTCGGGCGCCTTGCCGATGACGACGGCGTCGATGTCCTTGAACGTCAGGCCCGCGTCCTCCAGCGCCCTGAGCGCGGCCTCGCGCACCAGACCGGCGATGGAGACGTCCCTGCGCTTGGTGGTGTAGTGCGTCTGGCCGACGCCGACCACCGCACATCGGTTACCCATGCCGCTCACCGATCCTCGTCCGACTGGAACGCGTGCCGATCCTCATCCCGCCTCCATCACGGTCACGAGGTTGTGCTGCAGGCAGGGGCCGCCGGCGGCGTGCCCGACGGTACGGCCGGCGGTGCCGTCCATGATCCGCTGGGCCGCCTCGCCGATCCTGATGAGCCCCGTGGCCATGACGGGGTTGGCGGCCAGCGGCCCGCCCGACGGGTTGATCACCGTCGAGGACGGCAGCTCGAGCGCCTCCCGCAGGATGATCTCCTCGTGGCTGAAGGACGCGTGCAACTCGGCCACGTCGACGGCTCCCTTGCCGACGCCCGCCGCGCGTCCCGCGTCGGCGGCGGAGGCCGACCTGGCCAGGTCTCGCATGCCCAGGTAGTGGGGCTCGATGCGATGCGCGATGCCCCTGATGTAGGCGGGCCTGGCGTGGATCCGCCTGGCGAGGTCGCCCGCCGCCAGTACCACCGCGGCGGCCCCGTCGGTGATCGGCGCGATGTCCCACTCCTTCAACGGCTCCACGACCGGCTCGCCCTCGTCGAGCGGCAGGTGGAGCGCGTTCGGGTTGCTCAGCCCGTCCGTACGGCTGCGCCTGGCGATCTCGTCGAGCGCCTTGCGGTCCGCGCCGAGCGCGCCCGCCTGGAGCGCGGCGAAGGACAGCTGGTCCAGCCCCAGCGGCTCCAGGTAGTAGGGGTCGAGCTGGAGCGTCATGATCGTGCGTAGGTCGCCGAGCGACGACTTGCCGAAGCCGTAGACGAGCGCGCTGTCGACGTCGCCGTGCTGAAGCCGTACCCAGGCCTCGTAGAGTGCCCAGGCGGCGTCCATCTCCACGTGGGACTCGGAGATCGGCGGCCACGCGCCCAGCGCGTCGAGCGCTGACACGAACGAGAAGGGCGCGCCCGCGAGATAATCGCACGAGCCTGAGCAGGTGAAGCCGAACGCCGACAGGCCGGACTGCTCCCGCACCGCTCTGATGACCGGCAGGATCAGCTCGGGCTCCGACAGGCCCGTGTCGTGGGCGGTGTGCCTGGTCTGGGCGAAGGCGACGACGGCCACGTCACGCATCACAACTCCACGTCCGGCTCGCCCGTGGGGGCGAACCATTTGATGTTCGACATCGAGAGGGTGCGCTCCTGCTCCGGCACCCACGCGGCGCGCACCCGCATGCCCTGCCGTACCTCGTGGGCGGGGATCCCGCCGACCAGGGCGATCATCGGGATGTCGGCGCCGTCGAGCAGGATGTAGGCGGAGACGAAGGGCACCTCGGGGGCGCGCGGGTCGGGCAGGTTGTTGATCGCGAAGGTGGTGATGGTGCCCGTGTCGGGCAGCGGCACCTCCTCGGTGATCGGGTTGCCGCATTCGGGACACGACAGGCGGTAGGGGACGTAGACCTTGTCGCAGACGCCGCAGCGGCAGCCGATGAACACGCCGTCCCTGACGCCTTCGAGGAACCTGGTCAGGGAGGGGCTGGCGGTCAGCTTGTAGGCGGACCTGATCGGCGAGACGATCTTCGTGACTTCGGGCGCGAAGTGGGAGATGTCCGAGATGTGACCCGTGCGAGTGGCGCGCCAGACCGGGCGGACTCTGGTGCCGGGCGGCAGCGCCTTGGGGTTGTCCGCGTCGACGGCGTGGACCAGCGAGGTGTCGGCGCCGTCGAGTTTGATCAGAGCCCAGGCGAAGGGGCGGTCGAGCGGGTGACCGTCCAGCGGCTCCCGCACCCAGGCCGAGGCGGTGACCGTACCCGCCGGGCCGACCTCGACCCACTCGTCGGTCACGGGCTCGCCGGTGGCGGGGTCGTACTCCAGCGGGGGCACCAGCGTCCTGCCCTCGGCGGTGCGGACCCCCATGAGCCGTCCGTCCCTCAACTCGGTGAGGAAGCGTCCGATCACGGGGCCCGTGGTCCTGGTGTAGCCGCCGGGGAACTCCAGCACGTGGTCGGCGGTCAGCGCGTCGGAACCCGGCTCAGATGGCACGGTCGCGGCCCTCCCAGTACGGCGCGCGGAGCTTGCGTTTGAGCAGCTTGCCGTTGGGCTCGCGCGGCATCTCCTCGATGAAGTCGATCGACTTGGGCCACTTCATCCTGGCCAGGCGGCCCTCCAGCGAGTCGAGGATCTCGGCGGCCAGTTCGGGGCCGGGGGTGACGCCCTGCGCGGGCTCGACGACGGCTTTGATCTGCTCGCCCCACTCCTCGTCGGGGATCCCGAACACGGCCACGTCGGCGACCGAGGGATGGATCACGATCTCGTTCTCGATCTCGGCGGGGTAGATGTTCGCCCCGCCCGAGATGATCAGGTCGGCCTTGCGGTCGCAGAGGTAGAGGAAGCCGTCCTCGTCGAGGTAGCCGATGTCGCCGACTGTGAAGTGGTCCCTCAGGCGGCCGGCGGCGGTCTTGTCCGGATCGCCCTTGTACTCGAAGGCGACGCCCATCATCTTCATGTAGATCGTGCCCGGCGTTCCCGTCGGGACGGGTTCGCCCTCGTCGTCCACGATGAGGAGCTCGCTGATCGGCCATGCGGTGCCCACGGTCCCCGGATGCTTCTTCCAGCCGTCGGGCGTGGCGATCGTGCCGCCGCCCTCGGTGGCCGCGTAGTACTCGTAGATGCAGTCACCCCACCACTCGAACATCGCCCACTTCACGGGGACCGGGCAGGGCGCGGCGGCGTGGATCATCCACCGGAGCGACGAGAGGTCGTACTTCGCGCGGGTCTCCTCCGGCAGGGACAGCAGGCGTTTGAAGTGCGTGGGCACGAGGTGCGAGTTGGTGACCCGGTAGCGCTCGCACAGGCGGAGCGTCTCCTCGGCCTCCCACTTGTCCATGTAGACGAGGGTGTGGCCCATGTGCAGCGCCGTACCGCCGAACTGGGTGACGGCGGTGTGGTAGCTCGGCGAGGTGACCAGATGGGCGTTGGGTCTGCCCGGCGTGATGCCGAACAGGGTGAGCAGGAACGTCATCAGCTCGGCGCCGTCGTCGGGATCCAGGCCGGACAGCTTGCGCCTGACGCCCTTGGGCTTGCCGGTGGTGCCCGAGGTGTAGTGCATGGCGGCGCCCGCCGTACGGTCCGCAGGCGCCGTGGTCGGGCGGCCCTCCGTCAGCTCCGCCACCGGCCTGAAGCCCGGGATGTCACCGAAGGCGAACGAGCCGCCCTCGACCAGGGGGGCGATGTCGCGGAAGCGCGGGTGGACGAAGAAGGCCTTGGCCTCGCTGTCGGCCACGATGTAAGCGATCTCGGGCGGGGCCAGGTGCCAGTTGATCGGCGTGTAGTACCAGCCCGCCTGTAACGCCGCGAGGTAGAGGACGAGTCCGTCGACCCCGTTCGGGACCAGGCCGCAGATGCCGTCACCCGGCCGGAGGCCGAGCTCGCGCAGGCCGTGGACGAGCTGGTTGGCCCTGGCGAGCAGGTCCCCCGCGCGATGTTCGGCGCCGTCGGGATCGACCGCGGCGATCCACTCGGGATCCGCCTGCGCCAGCCTCCAGAATCCGAGCGTGCCCATAGGGAACTCCCTC
The DNA here is from genome assembly GCF_057708945.1 of Nonomuraea sp. bgisy101. Lineage (NCBI taxonomy): Bacteria > Bacillati > Actinomycetota > Actinomycetes > Streptosporangiales > Streptosporangiaceae > Nonomuraea > Nonomuraea sp. bgisy101. Next base: position 503,172 of record NZ_JBYITD010000002.1, on the reverse strand, counting down.
AACACGGCAAACGAGAACCTGTTCTCGTTTGTGACGGCAGACTAACCCGGAGCGAAGCGGCCTAGCAAGCGCTTGATTTAGCCCCACCCGCCACACCGGGCGCCGCACCCCCCGCCGGCGATATCGCGCGGGCTCGGTCCCCCCACTGTCGGCAACATCCCGGCCGGACGCAAGGGCGGACCGCCACGCCCCTCCTTCCGCCGCCCTTCCATGGGAGCGCCTTCCCTGAGAGGATCAGCGCTACCAAGCGCTTGGTTTGTGATGATGGAGGTCAGTCATGGAGACCCTGCCGATCAGCACCCCCCACTGTCGCGTCGAACGAGACGGCCACGTCGTGATCGTCACCATGGACCGCCCCGAGGCCAAGAACGCCCTGTCGTCCGATATGCTCATCGGCCTCGCCTCCGCCTGGGCCTACGTCTCGGCCGAACCGGAGGTCCGCGTGGCCGTCCTGACCGGCGCGAACGGCACCTTCTGCGCGGGCGCCGACCTCAAGGCGATGGGCCGGCCGTCCACCGATCCCGAGGTCCAGGCCAGGGCCGCCGCCATCCCGAACTTCCACTGGAAGGGGCTGCTGCGCGAGGAGCTGCCGACCAAGCCGATCGTCTGCGCGGCCGAGGGTTACGCGGTCGCGGGCGGTACCGAACTGCTCGTCGGCACGGACCTGCGAGTGGTGGCCGAGTCGGCCACACTCGGGCTGTTCGAGGCCAAGCGGGCGCTGTTCCCCATGGGCGGCAGCGCCGTCAGGCTGCCCCGTCAGATCCCCTACTGCCACGCCATGGACCTGCTCCTCACCGGACGCTCGGTCACCGCGGCCGAGGCGCTGTCCATGGGGCTGGTCAACAGGGTCGTCCCCGACGGCCGGGCCCTGGCGGTGGCGCGGGAGATCGCCGACGACATCGCGGCCTCGGGGCCGCTTGCCGTACAGGCGATCCTGCGCACCTACCGGGACACGCTCGGGCTCTCGGAGCCCGAGGCGCTGAAGGTGTCCGACGAGTACGGCTGGCCGGTGATCGGCTCGGAGGACGCGAAGGAGGGCGCCAGAGCCTTCAAGGAGAAGCGCCCCGCCGCCTTCCACGGACGCTGACCCGCCCGGCGGCTCGCCGTCCAGGAGAGTCGCCCGGTCACCTCCCGCGGGACGCCGGCCGCCGGGCGGCTCGCCCTCGCCGTCAAGGAAGTCGGGAGCGCCGCCCCGCGGAGGAGCGCTCCCCTCCCTCCGCCAGGTCAGGACTCGGTGATGCGGCCGAGCCGTTCCATGGCCTCGATGTACTCCTCCACCATCTCGAACACCACGTCGCGCGCGCTCTTCACCTGGTTCATCGTCCCGATGATCTGCCCGGCGGGGAAGGTCGCCAGCTCTGCGGCGTCGGACCGGCCGATGCGCCGCAACGCGTCCGACACCAGCATGAACTGCAGCGGCATCGGCAGCGTGCCCGGCGAGCTCTCCGCCTCCCACGCGTCGGTCCACTCGTTCCTGAGCAGCCTGGCGGGCTTGCCCGTCCAGCTGCGCGAGCGGACCGTGTCCCTGGAGGTGGCCGACAGGATCCGCCGCTTGGCCAGCTCGGGCGTGTCCGCCTCCTCGACGGTCAGCCAGATCGATCCCGTCCACACGCCTTCCGCGCCCAGTGCCATGCCCGCGGCCATCTGCCTGCCGCCGCCGATGCCGCCCGCCGCCAGGACCGGCACGTCGGAGCCGTCAGGACCCGCGCCCCGAAGGGCGTCCACGACCTGCGGGATCAGCACCATCGTGGAGATCTCGCCGGTGTGACCGCCGGCCTCGGTGCCCTGCGCGACGACCACGTCCACGCCGACCTCGGCCTGCTTGACGGCGTGGCGTGGGGTGGAGGCCAGGGCGGCGACCTTGACCCCCTGCGCGTGCGCCAGCTCGACGACGTCGGCGGGGGGCGGGCCCAGGGCGTTGGCCAGCAGCGCGATCGGGTGCCGCAGCGCCACCTCGACCTGCGGCCTGGCGGTGGCGTCCGTCCAGCCGAGCAGCACCTTGCCCGGGTCGGCGTCGTCCGACAGCGGCGGGACGCCGTGCTCGGCGAGCAGGTTCTCGACGAAGCTCCTGTGACCGTCGGGGATCATGCCCTGCAGGCGGGAGACCAGCTCCTCCGGCGGGAAGTCGGCCCCCTCGTAGGAGGCGGGCATGACGACGTCGACGCCGTACGGCTTGCCGTCGACGTGGTCGTCGATCCACTTGAGCTCCATCTCGAGCTCTTCCGGGGTGAAGTAGAGGGCGCCCAGCACGCCCATCCCGCCCGCGCGGCTGACCGCGGCGACGACATCCCGGCAGTGGCTGAAGGCGAAAATCGGTAACTCGATCCCGAACAGGTCGGTGACACGTGTCCGCATGGGCCGACGATACGATCGGGGCCGGGAAAACTGCAACGCGTTCTACTCTAGAACCTTTGGTCGGTTCAGCGCCGCGATGATCGCCGGATCGCCCAGCGCCGTGGCCCAGCCGGTGGTCGCGCGCCGGCCCTCCCGGGCTTCAGGAAGCGTCCCCGAAGGACCGGCCGCGCACCGCGACGAAGCGGGGTGGGCGGCCGGTCGGGGAACGCCTGGCTACTTGCCGGGTTCGGGGTCGCGGGGAAGGCCGAGCATGCGCTCGCCGATGATGTTGAGCTGCACCTCCGTCGTCCCGCCGTAGATCGTCATCGCCCGGGTCGCCAGCACCGCCCTGTTCCAGTAGCCCGCGTCCCCCAGCCTCATGTCCGCCGCGACCGTCGCCGCCTCGCCCAGCAGCTCCACCGCCGTCTCCGACACGTGCTGGGCGTGCGAGGTCGACAGCAGCTTCCGGACCGAGGCGTCGGCGCCGGGCTCGGAGCCCGCCAGCTGCTTGAGCGTCACGCGGAGCGACAGGGCGTTGATCGAGTGTCCCTCGCACACGACGGCCGCGACCGCCTGCTCCTCCACCGCCGTCAACGGCCTGCCGAGCCGGGAGACGAGCCCGAGCAGGTCGGGCACGGACGCGCCGGTGCCGCCCGACCCCGAGGACAGCGACACCCGCTCGTTGGACAGCGTGTTGCGCGCGACCTTCCAGCCTTCGCCCACCTGCCCGACGACCAGCGAGTCCGGCACGAACACCTCGTCGAGGAACACCTCGTTGAACAGGTTCTCGCCGGTCATCTCCGTCAGCGGCCTGACCGTGACTCCAGGCGACTTCATGTCCACGAGGAAGTAGGTGATGCCCTCGTGCTTGGAGCCCGCGGAGGAGTTGCGCGCGATGCAGATGCCCCATTCGGCGACGTGCGCGACGGAGGTCCAGATCTTCTGGCCTGTGAGGGTCCAGCCGCCCTCCACCTGGGTCGCCTTCATCTGCAGCGACGCGAGGTCGGAGCCCGCTCCGGGCTCGGAGAACAGCTGGCACCAGATCGTCTCGCCGCTGAGGGTCTTGGGCAGGAAGCGCTCCTGCTGCTCCTGCGTGCCGTACGCGACGACGGACGGCACCACCCACGCACCGATGATCATGTTGGGAAGCTTGACCTTGGCGGCCTTGAGCTCCTGCTGGATGAGGACCTGCTCCAGCGGGTCGGCGTCGCGCCCCCACGGCCTGGGCAGGTGCGACATCACGAACCCCGCGGAGGCGAGCGCCCTGCGCTGCTCGACGCCCTCCAGAGCGGCGAGGTCGGCGATCTCGGCGGCGATCGAGGCGCGCAGGGCCGCCGCCGACTCGGGCAGGTCGATCTCCATGGGGCGCTGGACGCCGGCGAGAGCGAGTTCGGCGACCGTGGCGGCCCATGTCGCGGAGGAGCCGAGCAGCGCTCTGAGGGTGAGGGCGCGCCGGTAGTAGAGGTGGGCGTCGTGCTCGAAGGTGTAGCCGATGCCGCCGAAGGTCTGGATGGCGTCCTTCGCGCACTGCACGGCCGCGTCGGGCGCCATGACGCCCGCGATGGCCGCCGCGTAGTCGCGCTCGTCGCCGGTGGCCCTGGTCGCGTCCCACACGGTGGCGCGTGCCTGCTCCAGCGCGACGAGCATGCGCGACAGCTTGTGCTTGATGCCCTGGAACTGCCCGATCGGCCGTCCGAACTGCACGCGCACCTTGGCGTAGTCGGCCGCCGCCCGCACGCACCAGGCCGCGAGCCCTGTCGCCTCGGCGCCCAGGATGATCGCCGCGAGGTTCCTGACGTCGACCGCGCCGAGCACCCGGTCGGCCGGCACGGCCACCGCGTCCAGCGTCACCGTGGCCACGGCCCTGGTGATGTCGAGCGACTTGACCTGCTCGATCTCGGCCTGCGCGGCGTCCACCGCCACCCATACGCCGCCGACGGGCAGGACGAGCACGTCGGCCATCGCGCCGCCGAGCACCTGCGTCGCCGTACCCGAGACGACCATGGAGTCGCCGCCGTCCCCGGTGAGGGCGGCCGACAGGGCGACCGCGCCGGTGAGCGAGCCGTCGGCGAGCCCGGGCAGCAGCTCGGCGCGCGCCTTCTCGGAACCGGACGCGGCGATGACCGCGCCGGCCAGCACGGTCGGCACGAAGGGGCCAGGGGTCATGCGCTCCGCCAGCGCCTCGACGGCCACGGCCGCCTCCAGCAGGCCGTACCCCGATCCGCCGAACTCCTCGGGCAGGTGCAGGCCAAGCAGCCCCTGCTCGGCGAGGCCCGTCCAGAACGGCGGGCGCCCGCCCTCCTGGGACCGCACGACCTCGGCGGGCACGTTGCGCTCCGCCCAGCCCGCCACCGACTCGCGGAGCGCCTCGTGCTCCTCGCTCAACCCGATCGCCATGTCAGCCTCCTATGGTTCCCAGAACCATATTCTAGAGGATGCTTCTATGCCGAACGTAGCCCCTTCACGAGAGTGTTGAGGTCGCGCCAGTGGCTCTTGTCGCTGTCGGGGATCGTGGCCAGCAGCATGGCCGGCTTCTTCCTGCCCGCCTCGATCACCGCGGCCAGCGCCTGCGACGAGTGCCGTTCGCCGTCGAGGGTGTAGTCGACCTTGAAGCCGACGATCCAGCCCTTGCCCTTGACCGGCTTCTGCGAGGCCGTCCAGGTGACCGTGCCGTCCTCGGGATGCTGGGTGCGCAGCGACCAGCGGGCCGCCCTGACCGCGAGCTCCCTGTAGTCGGCACTCGTCACGGGCTTGTCCGCGGTCACGGGAAGCGGCGCAGAGGCCACCATCGTGTGCGGGAGCTCCACCTTCCCCACCCGCTGGGCGATCACGAACGGCGCGAAGGACTTCGCCGCCCACGGCGTGCCGAGCTTGGGGTAGCTGATGCCGGTCCGCTTGTCGACGACCGTGCCGATCACCTTGCTGGCCTTGCCCGCCATGGCAGGGAAGGCGAGGCTCTCCGGCACCGGCGCCAACGCCACTCCCGCCTCTCCCGCCCCGGACGCGGGGGCAGGACCGGAATCCTGCGCGCGCTGCGGCTCGATCGCGTTCGGCTCGTCGCCGGAGAACAGCGCGAAGATCGCGACCACCGCGAGCACGGTGGCGATCACCGCGGCGAGCAGGTAGACGGCCTTGATCGGCACGTCGCCGATGCCCGTCACGAGCCGTCCCACGAACCCCCTGCGCGGCGGAGCGGGCGGCGTCCTGAACGGCCCCGCCGTCGGCGGCATCGGCACGTTGACGGTCCGGTCGGCAGGCGAGAGCTCCACTCGCTGGAAAGGAGTGGTGGGCGCGTCATAGGAGGGTTGATACGGCTCCTGTCCCTGATTGTGCGCCATGTTCCGAGGCTACGTGATCGACCGTCTTCCTTGGACAGAATGTAATTCTGTAAGGTCACCGCATGAGGGGCTTCTACGAGATCGCCGCCGCCGAGCCCGACCGACCCGCCGTCCTCGGGGAGGACGGCCGCACCTACGGGGAGCTGCTCGCCCGCGCCAACCGGCTCTCCCACGGCCTGGCCGAGCGCGGGACCGGGCCGGGCGACGCCGTGGTCACGGTGTTGCGCAACGGCTCCGAGGCGCTGGCCATGATGCTCGCCACCTACCAGCTCGGCGCCTACCACGTCCCGGTGAACTGGCACTTCACCGAGGAGGAGATCGACTACATCGTCGCCGACAGCGGGGCGAAGGTCGTCGTCCGCTCCCCTCTCGACGTGGACGACCGGCCCGCGGGCTCGCCACCGCACCGGAGGGCGGGCTCGATGATGCTCTACACCTCGGGCACCACCGGCAGGCCCAAGGGGGTACGGCGGCGCCTGCTCGACCTGACGCCCGAGGACCTCTACCCCATCCTCATGCGTAAGAGCTGGAAGCACTTCGGGCTGCCGTTCGGCGGGGTCCACCTGGTGTGCTCGCAGCTCTACCACTCCGCTCCCTACGGCCAGGCGATGATGGCGCTCAACCTGGGCCACGCCGTCGTCGCCCCGGAGAGGTTCGACGCCGTGCGGGCTCTGGAGCTGATCGAGCGCCACCGGGTGACGAACGCGTTCATGGTGCCGACGATGTTCCACCGGCTGCTCGCCGTGCCCGATCGGCGGACGTACGACCTGTCCTCGCTCACCCACCTCTACCACGGCGCCGCCCCGTGCCCGCCCGCGACCAAGCACGCGATGATCGACTGGCTGGGGCCCGTGCTGTGGGAGTACTACGGCTCGACCGAGGCCGCCGTGGCGACGATGGTGTCCTCGCGGGAGTGGCTGGCCAAGCCGGGCACGGTCGGCAGGGCGCTGGAGGGGATGACGTTCACGATCGTGGGCGACGACGGCCGCGAAGCCGCCCCCGGCGAGCCCGGGCTGGTCTACATCGGCGGCATCAACAGGTTCGAATACCACGGCGATCCCGCCAAGACCGCGGCGACGATGCGCGGCCGCGACTACACCCCCGGCGACATCGGCTACCTCGACGAGGACGGCTACCTGTTCCTGCTGGACCGCAGGACCGATCTGATCATCTCGGGCGGGGTCAACGTCTACCCCGCCGAGATCGAGGCGGCCCTGCTCGAACATCCGGCGGTCGCCGACGTGGCCGTGATCGGCGTGCCCGACGAGGAGTGGGGCCACAGGATCGTCGCGCTGGTCCAGCCCGCCGAGGGCGCGACGCCGGGCGACGAGCTCACCGCCGAGCTGCTGCGCCACTGCGAGCCGCGCCTGGCCAGGCTCAAGCATCCGCGGGTGGTCGAATACCGCGCGCGGTTGCCGCGCACTCCGACGGGCAAGCTGAGCAGGCGCGATGTCAGGGAGGCGTATCTTTCCAGCTGACGCGGGAACATAACCGCGCATGAGGATGATCGTCGCAGCCCTCGCAGCCACAGTTTCGCTCATCACCGGCTGCACGGGTTCCATCTCGAGGCCGTCGCCCACGCCCACGGCGTCGCCGACGCCTTCCCGCAGCGCCACGGCCGGATCGGCGCACGAGCTTGAGGCGGCCTACGAGACGGTCATCAAGGACGTGCTGCCGTCGATCGTCCAGATCACCACCGCCGTCGGCCTCGGTTCGGGCATCGTCTATGACGCGGCAGGACACATCGTGACCAACGCCCACGTGGTCGGCGAGGCGACCGAGATGGAGGTCACGCTGGCGACGGGCGGCGCGCCGCGCAAGGCGAGACTGGTCGCCGCCTTCCCGCCCGACGACCTCGCGGTGATCAAGGTGGAGGACGCCGCAGGGCTCGTCCCCGCCAGGTTCGCCGACTCATCGAAGCTGCGCGTCGGCCAGATCGTCCTGGCCATGGGCAACCCGCTGGGCTTCTCGGGCAGCGTCACCAACGGCATCGTGTCGGCACTGGGGCGTACCATCACCGAGCCGCAGGACGAGGGCGGCGGGCCGGCCGCGACGATCGCCAACGCCATCCAGACCTCGGCCGCGATCAACCCGGGCAACAGCGGCGGCGCGCTGGTCGACCTGTCGGGGCAGGTGGTCGGCATCCCGACGCTGGTGGCCTCCGACCCCCAGCTACGGGGAAGCGCGCCGGGGATCGGGTTCGCCATCCCCAGCAACACCGCCACCGACATCACCGCGCAGATCGTGAAGTACGGCAAGGTCGTCAACACGCGCAAGGCCGCGCTCGGCATCGCAGGCCGCACGGTGATCGGCTCCGACGGCGCCCCCGCGGGCGTCGGAGTGGTGAGGGTCACCGCCGGAGGAGGCGCGGCGAAGGCGGGGATCAGAGAGGGCGACGTGATCGTCTCGGTGAACGGGACCGAAACCCCGCAGATGTCCGACCTCTCGGAGGTCCTCGCGCAGCTGAAGCCGGGTGATCAGGCCAAGATCGAGGTGCTCAGGTCGAACGGCGCCACCGAGACGCTCACCGTGACGCTCGGCCAGCTCACTGCTTGACGTTGAAGACGATCTCGACGCGGCGGTTCTTCGCCCTGTTGAACTCGCTCGGCCTGCCGTTCACCAGGTTGGGCAGCCTGGGCCTGGTCTCGCCGAAGCCCGCCGCCTCGAACGTCACCGCACCCGCCGCCAGCCGTTCCAGCGCCTGCTGGACGGCACGCGCCCGCCTCAGCGACAGCGCCTGGTTGTACCCGTCGGCGCCCTGGTCGTCGGTGTGACCCTGGATCTTCACCACCCCACCCGCCGACTCCGCCTTGACCTTCCCCGCCACCCCCGCCAGCCGCTGCCTCGCCTCGGCCGTCAGCACCCACTTGTCCAGCGCGAACAGCACGTCACTGGTGAGCGCCACCGTCACCTCCTCGCCGAGTCTGGACTCGCTCTCCGAGCCGTCCATGGACTCGATCTCGGGGACGATGTCCTCGACGGGGAAGACCAGGTCCTCCACCTGGAAGGCGGCGTCGGGCGGGACGGCGGGATCGGCCAGCACCGCCCCCGAGAGCACGGCGGCGACGGCCAGCTCAGGAAACCGGAACATCGGTGAAGACTCCCAGGTCGGGGAATTCGACGGTCAGCTTGGTGACGTCGGCGGGAGGCGCGCCGTAGACGGCGTACATCTCCAGCGATCCGCCGCCCTTGATGCGCTGGTTCACTCTGCTGCACACGCAGGCGGCGTCCTCGCCCGTCCCCTTGCGCGCCACCCTGTACCGCTTGCCGTTGACCGGGTCGATCAGCGTGACGCCCGCCACGGTCCAGTCCAGGGCGTCGTTGCCCAGGTTGGCTCCCACGTACCAGTCGTCGCCCGCGGCGTCGGAGGTGGCGAGATTGGAGATGGTCCAGGTCAGCGTGGCGATCTTGCCCTGCCGCTTGAGACCGGTGATGTCGATCCGCAGATCGCTTTCGTCGTGCTTGACCTTGCGGCTGGCGATCGCCTGGAGTTCCTCGGTCCGCGCGGCGGGGGCTCCGGTCCCGGGCTGCCCGGAAGGCGGTTCCGAGGTGGCCGTCTGCTCCTTCGTGGCCGTCTGCTCCTTCGTGGGCACGGGCTGCTTCTCCTCGCCGCCGCCGGCGGCGAGCTGGCCGGGCAGCATTCCGCAGCCGGTCAACGTCGTGGCGAGCATCGCCGCCAGCGCAAGCTTCCTTCGCATCCTGCTCTACCTCTTGCGGTCGGGGGATCAACGAGCCCGACGCTAGGAGGACGACGTTCAGGATCCGTATAGCCAGCTGTTATCGCAGGCCACGGCGGCGACGCGCCTCTGTCGCGAGCTCCTCTGCCTCGGTGAGGCCACGCCTGTCACCGAGAGCGTCAAACTCTCCCATAGCGGATGCAATCGCATCAACCGCCTCATCCACCTCATCGAGGTCGAGACTGGCAGCGGCGATCGTCAGCAGCGCTCTGGCCCTTCCGCGCCCGTCACCGTGTGTCTCGAAGACGGCCAGCGCGTCCCGCGCCGCCGTGGCGGCCGTGTCGGGTCGGCCTTCGGACATGGCCACGTTCGCCAGCACCAGCGCCGCGGCCGCCTCGGGCAGCCGGTCGCCGAGCCTCCTGCTGAGTCCCAGCGCCCGCTCGGCCGCGTCCCTCGCCTCCTTCGTCCTGCGCAGGCCGAGGACGAGCGCGGCCAGGTCGAGGAGGACCGCCGCCTCGCCACGCGGATCGCCCAGCTCCCTGTAGCCCTCCAGCCCCCGGCGCAGCAGTTCCTCGCTCCCCCGCAGCTCGCCCAGCGCCCTCAGCGCATCGGCCATGCCGCGGGGGTCGGCGCCGAAGGCGGCCAGGCACTCGGCGAAACAGCGCTCCGCCTCGGCGAGGTCGCCCTGGGCGCGATACACCAGGCCGAGCCTGAGCGTCGTGCGTGCCACCTCGCCCTGCTCGGTCAGCGAAAGCGCGGCGCGCAGCGCGTCCGCGGCCTCCTCCAGCCTGCCTTCCGCCCTGTCGAGGTCGGCGAGCGAGCGCAGCAGCAACGCCTGACCGTGCGGGTGCCCGGCCCTGCGCGCCGACTCCAGGCCGAGCAGCGCCGTCGCCCGCCAGTCGTCGTGGTAGGCGCCCAACTCGAACAGCGGGGTCAGGTAGAACGCCAGACGCCAGGCGGCCTCGTCCATGCGCGCCCTGTGCAGGTCGGTGACCGCCGCGACCATGAACGTGCGCTCGGCCGCCAGCCAGCGGGCCGACTCCGCCAGCCGGGTGGTCGCCAGGTCCCGTTCGGCGGTCCGCGCGAGGGTCAGCCCCGACCCCGGCTCGGCGGGCAGCATCAGCTCCCTGGCCCTCCGGGCGCGGTCGAGGATCTCCCCCGCGACCCTCGCGAGGACGGCCGAGGCCGCGCCCTCCTCCTCGGCCAGGCGCTCGGCGGCGTACAGGCGGGTCAGGTCATGCCAGCCGTACCGGTCGAGGCCGCGCTCCTGCAGCAACCCCGCCTCCGTCAGCGCGTCCAGCACCCGCCTGCCCTCACGCGGTTCGCCGTCACGGGAGAGCAGGGCGGCGGCGATCCACGGGGCGAAGTCGGGCGAGGTCAGGGCGCCGAGGCGGCGCAGGAGGACACGCTCGTCGTCGGCCAGCGCCCGGTAGCCGAGGGCCAGGCTCGATCGGACGGCGAGGTCGCCCGCGCTCAGCTCGTCCAGCCTGCCCCGCTCGTCGCCCAGCAGGTCGGCGAGGTACTCCAGCGTCCATCCCCCGCGCCGTGCCAGCCTCGACCCCGCGATCCGCAGCGCCAGCGGCAGCCCCCCGCACAGCCGCGCGATGCGCCGCGCCTGCTCGGGCTCGGCGGCGACGCGGCCGGCGCCGACGATCCCCTCCAGCATCGCCACCGCCTCGCCGGGCTCCAGCACGTCGAGCGGATAGGCGCGGGCCGCCTCCAGGCCGAACAGCGGCGACCTGCTGGTGACCAGCGTCATGCATCCCGCTCCCGTCGGCAGCAGGGCCCTGACCTGCGCCTCGCTGGTGGCGTCGTCGAGCACGACGAGCACCCGCCTGCCCGCCACCAGGCTGCGGTAGAGGCGCACCCGCTCGTCGAGCGTCGGTGGGACCGCGCCGTCAGGGCAGCCGAGCGAGCGCACGAGGTCCTCCAGGACCGCGCCAGGCGTCCTGTCTCGCAGGGAGGCGTACAGCGTGCCGTCGGGCAGGTCGAGCCTGCCGGCCGCGTGGACGGCGAGCGCGGTCTTGCCCGAGCCCGCCGGGCCGTACAGGACGAGGTGGACGGGCGCCGCCCCCGGCGCGGGGACCGCCGCGGCGATCCACCCGAGCACCGCCTTCCGGCCGGTGAAGTCGGCGACGTCCGGCGGCGTCTCGTGGGGGACGCTCGGTCTGTCGTCCTCGGCGAGCACCCTGTCGTGCGCCTCGCGCAGCTCGGGTCCCGGCTCGAGACCGAGCTCGTCCACGAGCGTGCCGCGTGCGGCCTGGTAGGCCTCCAGCGCCTCCGACCTGCGGCCCGCCTGGTGAAGGGCCAGCATGAGCTGCGTCCATGCCCGCTCCCTCAGCGGGTGAGCCGCCACCAGCGCGCGCAGCTCGCCGATCACCTCTCCGCCCCTGCCGAGCCCCAGGTCGAGCGCGACCCGCTCCTCCAGCGCCGCCAGCCGCAGTTCCTCCAGCGGTACGGCGCGCGCCCGCCGCAGCTCGCCCTCGATCCCGTCGAGAGCGGGTCCCCGCCACAGCCCCAGTGCCTCCCGCAGCAGCTCCGCCGCCTCCTGAGCGCCTCCCGCGTCCCTGGTTCTGCGGGCGGACGCCACCATGCGCTCGAAGCGCAGCGCGTCGACCTCGTCCGGCTCCACGGCCAGCAGGTAGCCGCCGGGCACGGTCCTGATGCCCTCGACGACCTTGCGCAGCGCGCTCACGTACACCCTGAGCACCGCCTCGGCCGAAGCGGGAGGCTCCTCGCCCCACACCGCGGCGACCAGCCGGTCGACGGTGACGGCGTGTCCCGCGTGCAGCAGCAGCGCCGCCAGCAGCACCCTGTGCTTGGCGGGGCCGGGGGTGACATCACGTTCCCCGTCCCGCACGGCCAGCGGCCCGAGCAGAAGGAACCGCGCGCTCATCCTTGTGCGGCCCGCACGTCGAACGAGCCGAACCTGACGCTGATCCGCTGGTCGCCGTCGGGGGCGGCGAACACCCCGCTCGGTCCTGGGCCGAGCGGGCCGTTCGCGTCAGCGGCCTCGCCGACCAGCTCCTCGTCGAGCCACATGCGCAGGACCGTCTTCGGCCCCTCACTCCTGCATTCGGCGACGATGCGGCGATCGCCGGACTTCTCGGGCGCGGCGCCGCTGTCGAGGAGCGTGCCCTTGCCCGCCCGGCGTTTGGTGATCGTGGCCTGCCCCGCGCTGGTCACGGCGAACTCGTACCGCCGGGCGGCGTCGACTCCCCTGCACCACACGCCGAACTCGCCGGTGCCGGTGACCTGCCTGCCCTTCGCGCTGATCACCGCCCCGGTGCCGGGCTCCGTGGGCAGCGGCGCCGAGCGCCACAGCCGCCAGCCGGGGTTGGCGGTGAGCACGTAGCCGTCACCCGACAGCGCGACGGTGCCGCCGTCGGTGCGGCCCGTCTCCCAGCCGTCGGTGAAGTCGGCCTGGTACGGCCAGGCCGGCGCCCCCGGCCTGAACATCACCAGGCCCGCCACCGCGGCCGCGACCACCAGGGCCGCCGCGCCTGCCACCCACGGCCACCGCCGCCCCCTCCTCCGCGGGAGCGCCGCCGCGGGCCCTGAGGCCGCGGCCGCGCCCCACCCCTGCACCGCCACCTCGGGGCTCCGGTGAGAGGTCTCCGGGTCCCGCTGGAAGGTCTCGGGGGTCCACGTCCGTTCGACGACCATGGTGGCCGCCGCCGGGGTCGGCTGACCGCCTACCAGCTCTGCCAGCAGCCGGTGGGCCGTCGGCCGCCTGCCCGGATCCTTGGCCATCGCCCACTCGACGACCCCGCGCATCCGCTCGTCGAGCCCCTGCAACCGGGGGCCCTCGTTGACGATCCTGTACAGCACCTCGGCGGGCGCTCCCCCGCCGAAGGGCAACCGCCCGGTGCCCGCGAACGCGATCAGGCCGCCCCAGGCGAACACGTCGGCCGAGGGTCCGGCCTGCTCGCCGCGTACCTGCTCGGGAGCCATGAACGCGGGCGTCCCCATGATCGCCTGGCTGGCCAGGCTGTCGGCGCCCATCAGCTGCGCGATGCCGAAGTCGATCACGCGTGGCCCGAGGGGCGACAGCAGCACGTTCGACGGCTTGAGGTCGCGGTGGATCACCCCCGCGCCGTGGATGGCCGCCAGCGCGGTCGCGATACCCACCGCAAGCGCCTCCAGGTTCCCGCCGGTCAGCGGCCCCTGCTCCCGTACGGCATGCGACAGGTCCGGCCCCTTGACGTACTCGGTGACCAGGTAGGCCACCTCCCCGTCCAGCCCGGCGTCGAGCACGGCCGCGGTGCAGAACCTGGCCACGCTCCTGGCCGCCGACACCTCGCGGGAGAAGCGCCGCCTGAAGGCGGGGTCACGCGCCAGGGCGGGGTGGATGAGCTTGACCGCCGCCAGCCCTCCCGTGGGGGTGGACGCCAGGTGCACCTCGCCCATCCCGCCGCGGCCGAGCACCCGCAGCAGCGTGTATCCGCCGATCGTCCGAGCCGTCACAGCAGCCCCGCCACGTCCTCACGCGACAGCGCCGCGCCCCTGGCGTACGCCTCGGCGAAGGCCTGCTCGCCCAGCGCCGAGCGGGCCCGGTCGCGCACCAGCGCGACGTCGGGGTCGCCCGCCGGGGACATGCCGCGCAGCCCCGATCCCACGCCGAGCAGCGTCGCCGCCCTGTCGTGGTCGCCGCGCAGGCCCGCGACGCCCGCGAGCCCCTCGACCGCGAGCGCCAGCACCGGCATGCTCTGCACGTGCAGCGCGGCGACGAAGGCCTCCTCGTGCATGGCCGTGGCGCGTTCGAGGTCGCCCGCGGCCGCCGCGATGCGGCCGAGCGCCACGCCGACGTGCACGTCCGTCAGCGACTCACCGAAGGATCCGCTCGGCTCCCTGGCCCGCAGCTCCTCGTAGCGGCGGCGCGCCTCGTCCAGGTCGCCGCGCAGCCTGGCCACCTCGGCCAGGCCGCAGCTGGCCCTGGTGGTGCCCTCCAGCGCGCCGACGCTCCGGGCCAGGTCCACCGCGCGCCGGTAGTCGGCCTCGGCCCTGTCGAGGTCGCCGAGCAGCGCCTCGCCCTCGCCGCGCTGGCACAGCAGGTCGGCGATGTCCTCCTGCGCGCCGAGCTCGCCGACCAGGCGCAGCGCCTCCTCGATCAGCTCGGTGAACCGCTCCCTGTCGCCACGCCACGCGGCCACCCTCACCAGTTCCGACAGCGCCATCGCCGTGCCGAGGCGCTCGCCGAGGGAGCGGAAGTAGTCGAGCGCGAGCGAGAACTCCCGCTCGGTGCCCTCGACGTCGCTCAGCATCAGATGGCAGAGGTAGCCCCTGCCGACGTGGTCGAGGCCCCTGACCCACGCGTCGCCGCTGGCCTGGACGCGCTCCATCATCACCTCGACGAACCCGTCCTCGTAGGAGGGGCCGACGAAGCTGCCCCAGAAGAACGACACCTGCGGGCGGTCGGCGACCAGGTCCATCTCGCGCATCAGCTTCTGCGCCACCTCGAGGTGCTCGCCGCCCGAGGCCGCGCTGGTCACGCAGATCACGTACTCGGACTCGAGCCCCTCGGGGGGCCGGGGGCCGACGGCGGCCAGCAGCTCACGGGCGGGCCGCACGCCGACGCCCCGCCGTCCGCGCAGCCACCAGTACGTCGACAGGTCCGCGATGATCCGCAACGCCATGGCCTGGTCGTGCGCGGTGGCCCAGCTCAGGGCCGCCAGCAGGTTGTCGTGCTCGGGGTCGAGCATGGCCGCCCACTCCAGTTGCTCGGCGCGCAGCAGGTGCGGGGCCGCCTCTCTCAGCAGGCCGAGGAAGTATTCGGCGTGGGCCCTGCGGTAGGCGGCCACCTCGCCCGCCTCGTCCAGCCGTTCGGCGCAGAACGCGCGGATGGTCTGGAGCATCCTGTAGCGGTCGCCGACCACCTCGACCAGCGACTTGTCGGCCAGACCCGTGAGCAGTTCGACCGCGTCCCTCGTGCCGAAGACCCTCTCGGCCGCCTCCAGCCTGGCGCCGTCGGCGAACACCGTCAGCCGCCTGGCGACCTCCTGCTCCTCCTCGTCCAGCAGACCCCAGCTCCACTCGACCACCGCGCGCAGCGTGCGGTGCCGCGGCTGCGCCGTACGGCTGCCGCGCGACAGCAGCCCGAGCCCGCCGTCCAGCCTGGCCGCGACCTCGGCCACCGACAGCGAGCGCAGACGGGCGGCGGCCAGCTCGATCGCCAGCGGCAGGCCGTCGAGCCCCGCGCAGATCAGCTGGACGTCGGCGAGATTGCTCTCGTCGACCGCGAACCCAGGCCGCACGGCGGCGGCCCTGTCCTCGAACAGGTGGACGGCCAGCGAGCCGGGCAGCGGTGGCACCTGCCAGATGCGCTCGCCCGTGATGCCGAGCGCCTCCCTGCTGGTGGCCAGGACGCGCAGATCGGGGCAGGCGCTGAGCAGGCGGTGGGCGAGCCCGGCCGCCGCCTCCACGACGTGCTCGCAGTTGTCGAGCACGAGCAGCATCCGCCGGCCCGCCAGCGCGGTGACCAGACGCTCGGCGGGATCGGGCTGGTCCTGGCCGACGCGCAGGCCCAGCCTGGTGAGCACGGCCTGCGCCACGTCGCCGCCCTCGGCCAGCGCGCCCAGTTCGACGAAGCCCACCTCGCCGCGCACCGTGGCCGCCGCCTCGATGGCGAGCCTCGTCTTGCCCGCGCCGCCCGGCCCCGTGAGCGTCACCAGCCTGGCCCACTCCAGCAGGCCGCCGACCTCGGCCAGGTCGCCCTCCCTGCCGACGAAGCTGGTGAGCTGCGAGGGCAGGGCGGCGGGCGGCGCAGGAGTCCGGGCGGATCGCTGCTCGCGCTCGTCGGGGACCGCGGAGGGCGACGGCCGACCGGTGGCCGGGGTGTAGAGCTCGCCGCGCAGCGCGGCCATGTGGATCTCCCGCAGCTCCGGCGAGGGATCGACGCCCAGCTCGTCGGCCAGCGTCCTGCGGGCGTCCTCGAAGGCGGCCAGCGCCTCGGCCTGCCGGCCGCCGGCGTACATGGCCCTGATGAGCTGGCCGCGCAGCCGCTCCCTGACCGGGTGCGCCTCCACCAGCTCCTGCAGCTCGGCCACGAGCTCCCTGTGCCTGCCCAGTTCGAGGTCGGCTTCGACGCGGTCCTCCGTGGCGTCGACCCTCAGCTCCTCCAGCCGCGCCGCCTGCGCGGGAGCGAACGGCGCCTCGCGCACGTCGGAGAGCGCGGGCCCCCTCCACAGGCGCAGCGCCTCCGCGAGCAGCGCGGACCGCTGGGCGGCCGACTCCGTGGCGCGTCCCTGGCGGATCAGCCGCTCGAAGCGGTGGGCGTCGACCTCCTCGCCGTCGACGGCCAGGCGGTATCCGGCGGGGTGGAACTCGATCGGGGTGTCCAGGTTCCTGCGCAGCCGGGAGATCTGCGACTGCAGGGCGTTGGTCTCGCCGGTCACGGGCTGCTCGCCGTACAGGCCCTCGATGAGCCGCTCGGTGGGCACGATCCTGCCCGCGTCGAGGACGAGCATCGCCAGCAGGGCGCGCAGGCGGGCGCCGCCGACGGTGATCGCGCCGCCGTCGGCCCGTCGCGCCTCGACGGGGCCCAGGATCCCGAACCGCATCACATGACCCTACGCAGGAAGTCGTTGGCGAACACGCCCTCCGGGTCGAAGTCCCGCACGAGCGACGCGAAGTCGTGCATCCGCTCGTAGCGGGCCGGGACGGTGAACAGCTTGCCCCAGTGGGGCCTGGCCGCGTACGGCTCCAGCGCCGCTTCCACCGTCTTGACGGCCGCCCGCACGAGAGCGGCGTCCTTGACCCAGGTGAAGTGGAATCCGACGACGTCCTGCCCGTAGGCGGGGCTCAGCCACAGGCCGTCGGCGGCGACGGTCCTGATCTCCGAGATCAGCACCACGGGGGCGAAGCTGTCGCGCGCCTCGGCGAGCGCGCGCAGAGCGGCCACGGCGTGCCTCCTGGGCAGCAGGAACTCCGACTGCAGTTCCTCACCCGCGCTCGGCGTGAACTCGGGCCGGAAGTGCGGGAGCCGCGCGTACCAGGGCCCGGGCACGCCGAGTTGTTCGGTGCACGGCTCGGCCGACGCGCCAGGGATGGGATGCCGCGGCCCGTCGGCCGGTCTGGCGCCGAACATCTCGGGCCGCTCGGCATCGCGCCGCTTCACCCACACCTGGTCGATCACGGGGCCGGCCCACCTGGTGAACAGGCTCACGCTGTAGCCGCCGGCGAAGACCTCGTCGAAGTGGTCGTCGAGCACGTCGAACGGCAGGCCCTCGAAGACGTGCTGCCGCATCTCGAAGGTGGGCACCAGATCGAGCGTCAGCCCGACCACGATCCCCAGCGCGCCGAGCCCGACCACGGCGCCCGCGAAGCGCGGGTCGCCCCTGCGGAGGGTCACCAGGTCGCCGTCGGCGGTGACCAGCTCGATGGCGGACACCGCGGTCGCGAGGTTGCCGTTGCCGTCGCCCGAGCCGTGCGTGGCCGTGGCGACGGAGCCCGCGACCGAGATGTGCGGCAGCGAGGCCAGGTTGTGCAGCGCGAATCCCGCCTCGTGCAGCGTCGGGCCCAGCTCGGCGTAGCGTACGGCGCCGCCCACCCGCACGCCGGTGTCCGTGATCTCGACCGTGCGCGGCAGCGCGTCCAGCGAGACGAGCGCGCCCCTGGTGTCGGCCACGTCGCTGAAGGAGTGGCCGCTGCCGAGCGCGCGCACCGACGACGACCGCGCCACCAGGGCTCTCAGCTCCTCGATCGAGGCCGGGCGGTGCACGTCAGAGGCGTGGAAGGCGAGGTTTCCCGCCCAGTTGGTCACGATCGCGGCCATAGCCCGCGATGCTATCGAATCAGGGTGTATCTGCCCGGCCGGTACTCCACGCCCACGCCGCGATGCCGACCCTGTTCCTCACGCCGAGCTTGCGCTGGATGCTGGCGATGTGGTTCTTGACCGTTCCCGCCGACAGGAAGAGCTCCTCGGCGATCTCGGCGTTGGTCTTGGCCTGGGCGACCAGGCGGGCGACGTCGTCCTCCCTGTCGGTGAGCCCGGGGTCCTCCGCGGGGGCGTCGGGCGCGCTCGAACCGCGCAGCAGGCCGACCGTGAGCTGGGGGCTGATGAGCACGTCCCCGCTCATCGCCGCCCGTACGGCCTCGACGAGCAGCATGGGCCCCGAGCGCTTGAGCACGAATCCCGATGCGCCGTGGCGCAGCGCCGCCCGCACGTACGCCTCCTCGCCGAACGTCGTCACGACCACGACGTGAATGCCGGTCTCCGCCAGGGCTCGCGTGACCTCGATGCCATCGGCACGGGGCATGCGGATGTCGGCGAGCACCACGTCAGGACGGATGGCGAGCGCGGTCTCGACCGCGGTTGCGCCGTCGGCGGCCTCGGCGACCACGGTCATGTCAGGCTGGGCGTCCAGAACGAGCCGGAACGCGCTCCGGATGCCTTCCTGGTCGTCGGCGATGAGGATCCGCGTTGTCACGCCGCTCATCGTCCCAGAGGCAGCCGCGCCGCCAGCGACCACCCTCCTGGCACGGCGGTGGCCCGCAGCGTCCCGCCCATCGCCTCGACCCGCTCCCTCAACGCGGGAAGCCCGGACCCACCGCGCGCCTGCGCGGGAAGTCCGGACCCACCGCGCGCCTGCGCGGGAAGTCCGGACCCACCGTCCGCCTGCGCGGGAAGTCCCGACCCGCCGCGCGCCTCGCCCGGCTTCGCGCCGCCGGCTCCGTCGTCGGCCACGCTCACCATGAGCGCCGCGCCCTCGGCCCGGACGGTGACGTCCACTCTGGTCGCCTCGGGGGCGTGGCGGCGGACGTTGGTCAGCGCCTCGACGACGATCCGGTAGCCCAGTCCTGCCACTTCCTCAGGGACCTCGACGTCGTCGACGCTGAGCTCCACACGGGCGGGCCCCGCCGAGGTGAACCTGGCGGCCAGGTCGGCGAGCCCTGCCAGGCCAGGACTGTCGTGCAGTTCCAGCACGGTGCGGTCCAGCGTCGCCATCGCCCGCAGCCCCGCCTGTTCGACCCGCTGGAGCGCCGCCAGCGCCTGGGCGGGCTCGGCCGCGCCGACCACCTGCCCTGCCTGCGCCTGCGCCACCATCTCGCTGACGTCATGGGCGACGAAGTCGTGCAGGTCCCTGGCCAGGCGCAGCCGCTGCCTGGCCCGCTCGTCCTCGACCGCCCGCACCCGCCGGGTGTCGAGCGAGCGGAGGTAGAGGCCCACGCCTGCGACGCCGCACACGCCGAGACCCCAGAACGCGCACATCCCCAGGCCCTCCAGCGGCGAGGCGGGGACCATGTAGCGCAGCAGCCACACCGACGCGGCGGCGCCCGACAGCAGGCCGGACGGCACGGCCTGCCGTGCGGGGGACCGTCGGGCGATCAGGCCGACCAGCGCGGTCAGCGCGAGGCTCTCGGCCAGCCCCATCAGGTCCTCGCCCCTGCGCGGGCCGCTGATCACGTACCAGCAGGTGACCGCCAGGGACAGGACGGCGGCCACACAGGCCGCCGTGGGCAGGCGCACCCACCTGCGGGCGCCGCCGACGACCCCCCACGCCAGCACGCCCACCGCCGCGACCAGCGGCACCACCGAGAACTCCACGGCAGCCACGATACGGACATGCCGAACGGCACCCGGCGGGGCCCAGGGAACGGCCATTACCTGCCGAACGGCACATGGTCCCTGCCCGGGTGCCGGCCCGAGGCTGGAGTCATGACAACGATCATCTCGAAGGCGGGCCACGCGGCGGCCGTCTGGTCGGTCGGCTACGCGGCGCTCGGCGTGTCATGGGCGCTGGGCGCACCCGGTTTCCCGTGGGGCGCGAGCGACCCCGATCCTGACGGCCAGGGCTCCCTTCTGGCGTGGCTCTCCCCCGACCCCGGCGGCTGGTGGATCGCCGCCTTCGCCCTGGTCTGCCTGGCCACCTCGGTCGCGCTGCTGCGCGGACGCGGCAGGGCCCCGCTGATGGCCGCGTGGCCGCTGGCCGCATTCCTCGTACTGGTGGTGCCCGACTCCCGCCTCATGATGGGCGTGGCCTACACGCCGCTGCTGAGCGTGTCCGCCTTCCTCGACGGGCCGTGGGGAGAAGTCGGCCTCGGCGATGTGTGGCAGTGGCCGGTGGTCAACCAGCTGCTGTGCGTGCTCGGCGGCGCCCTGCTCGCCGCGGCCGCGGTGGCCGCCCAGCGCCGCCGCCGCGACGCTTGCGTGCCCTGCGGGCGTACCGACGACGGCGGGGGCTGGACGAGCCCTTCCGCGGCCGCCCGATGGGGGCGTACGGCCGTCGCCGTCGCCGTCGCCACCCCGCTGTTCTACTGCGCCACCCGGTGGGCGTGGGCGCTCGGCATCCCGCTCGGCGTGAGCGAGGGCTTCCTGGAGCAGGGTGACAGGGACGCGCCCGGCATCTGGATGGCGGGGGCCTACCTGGCGACCTTCGGCGCCCTCGGCGGGCTGCTGACCCTCGGGCTGGCGCAGCGCTGGGGCGAGGTCTTCCCCCGCTGGATGGTCGGCCTGCGTGGAAGGCGCGTGCCGCCGCTCCTCGCCATCGTCCCCGCCACCCTGGTCGCGATCATCATCACCGAGGCGGGCCTGACCTACATCAGGCGGTCGCTGGCGGGGGCCTTCGAACTGTCGGAGTGGGGCGCGTGGCTGCCCGAGTGCTTCTGGCCGGTCTGGGGCGCGGCTCTCGGCGCCGCCACTCTCGCCTACGCCTTGCGCAGGAGGGGTCGCTGCGCCCACTGCGGCCGCGGCGCCGAGGCCGCGGCCCAGAGCACGATGGCGATGTAGAGGATCTGCTCGGGGATCCGCTGCCAGAGCGGCGTGGCGGCCTCGCCGCCGAAGGGGATGTCGGCGACGGCGGCGTAGACGTTGGCGGGCAGCAGCAGCACGAAGAGCAGGGCGAGAGCGAGCCCGGCGGCCCACCGGGTCGAGCGGATCACCAGCCCGAGCGCGCCCAGCAGCTCGAACACGCCGGTCAGGTAGACCATCAGGCTGGGGAACGGCACGAACGGCGGCACGATGGCCACCATGTCGGCGTGGTTGGGCATCACGGTGACGCCTTCGGGGACGAAGTGGGCGCTGGCCGCCAGCACGAGCATGACGGCCATGCCGTGCGCGGCGGCCACCACCCAGGTGTCGAAGCGGCGCACGCCCAGCGCGCCCATGAGCCGGAAGACGAGAGTGCTCGCGACAAGAGCGATGAGGACGATCATGACTGTCTCCTTACCTTGGATAGTCACACTATCCAATGATGGTCAGGAGAGCAACGCCTTCGGTCGGCGAACGGACGCCCGGACAACAGAAAGGCCCGGTTCCCTCATCGGGAACCGGGCCTTTCTGGATCGGTGGAGGTGGCGGGAATCGAACCCGCGTCCTTCAACCCCAAGACAGGGCTTCTCCGGGCGCAGCCTGCTTAACGTTTTCTCAGCCCCGGCGCTCGCGCAGGCGCGTCACCGACAGGCTCAGCCACTGTTTGATTTCCCGCTCTCCCCCGTGGCCGGGTCGAGCGGTTGAGCCTTCTGACGATGCCAGACCCCGGGCCGAAGGCATGCCCGGGCTGACAGAGGTTTCGCTACTTAGGCAGCGAGAGCCAGGGAACCCTGGCCGACCTCAGTGCGCTTAGAGTTGGCACTTGTTTGTTTGCGGTCACAGGATTAACGAGGTTATGTCCGCAGTCCTCGGCCCGCTTCACCTGACTTGCAAGGTCAAAGTCGAAACCGATCACCCCCTGTGCAGTTGTCAACACGACCGCGAACGGCCGAGCAACACGAAGATACATGTGACAACACGGGGAACGCCAACCCAATTCCCGGGGCGAACCCCCGGAGGCGCGCACAACTGCGAAACACCCCCGGGGGCGACCGGCAGGGTCGTGCCGGTTTGGACGGCAGGACTTCCCCCGAGATGAAGTCCTGTCTCATCACGACGACCAGATCCGCAACCCCCCGATCGGGCCTGGTCACTTTGGAAGACGCAGCCGCGCCCGCCAATGGTTGCTCAGTGTGAGAATAATTTCACGCAGGGTTGCGAAGCGCCGAGAAGAAGCGGCCCGCGTAGGAGGCGGGGTCGGCCTCCTCGGCGAAGACGGCCACGGCCACATCGCCCTGCCACCCCACGAACCACGCCTGCTTCTTGCTCTTGCCCGTCACCGGGGCGGTGATGCCCGAGACCTGCTCGCCTCCCGTGGCCGCCGCGGCCGCCGTACCCGACGTGACGCCCGCGCGCATCATCGCCTGCAGGACCGGCAGCGTCTTGGCGTCCAACGTCACAGGCGCGGGCGGCTTGGCGGGCAGCACCTCGGCGGTCGGGTCAGGCGTGGCGGGCTTGACGACCAGCAGCGGCGGCCGCCAGGTGCCCTTGGCGACGGCACCCGCGACCAGCGCCATCGCCAGCGGGCTGACCTCGACGTTCTGGCCCGCGATGGCCCTGGCCTTGTCGGCGTCGGAGTCGAGCTTGGCGATCTTGCCGCTGAAGGACTTCAGCGGCAGCTTCCACGGCTTGCCCAGGCCGAAATCGGCCGCGGCCCCGGTCAGCTCGTCACCGGTGACCCTGCGGGCGAGCGAGGCCAGCGCCGTGACACAGCTCTTGGCGAAGCTCGACTGGAAGCTCTGCGTGGCGGTGGCCGACAGCCCCACCTGCTCGAACCTGGCCCCGCCGACCGACCGCTCGGCGGGACAGGACAGCCGCTGGCTCGGCTTGACGCCCTTCTTCAGCAACGCCTCGGCCGCGACGATCGAGAAGGCGGTGCCCGCGGGGTACTTGCCCGCCAGCGCGTCCTTCTCCTCGTTGAGGTTGTGGGAGGCGCTCACCGCGAGCACCTCGCCCGTGGAGGCCTTGACCGCCACCATCGTCGCCGACCTGGTGCCCGCGAGCGCCGCCTCGGCGGCCTCCTGGATCGTGCTGTCGATCGTGGTCTCGACGGGCGCGTTCGGCCGCCCAGGCCACTTCTTGAGCTCGGCGACCTGCTCGCCGGTCTTGAGGTCGAGCGTGACCACCGAGGTCTGCGTGGAGCCCGTCAGGTTGTCCTGGTAGGCCTTCTGCAGCCCGGTCAGGCCGACGGAGTCGCCCGCGCGTTGCGGGCCGCCGAGCTCCTGCTCGGTCTCGGCGGTCAGCGCGCTCACCGTGCCCACGATCTGCTCGGGCGCGGCGGGCGCCACTGGCTGCTTCTGCTCCTGGATGGTGACGCCGGGGATGGCCTTCAGCTTGGACTCGAGCTGGCCGAACTTCAGCCGGCCGAAGGTGACCAGCGGCACGAACGTGCTGGGCGGCGCCGACCTGACACGGCTCAGCAGCCGGTCCTGGGCGAAGCCCGTGAGCGCGGCGAGCTGCTCGACCGCCTTCTCGGCGTTGTCGCCGAGCGTCACGGGGGTCACACCTGCCACGTAGAGCGTGGCGTCCTTCTGCAGCGGCTCGCCCGTCCGGTCGAGCACCGAGCGGCGCGGCTCGGGCTTGGCCTCCACCGCGAACCGCTGCCCCTCGTGCAACTGGGGGTGGATGACGCTGGGCGACCAGCGCACCTTCCACACGCCGTCGACCAGGTGCAGCGGCAGCTTGCTTGTGTACTCCCACAGCGAGTTGTTCTCGCCGAGGTCGACCTCGGCCGCGAAGTCGGCCGTCGACTCGCCGCCGTTCTCGGTCAGGCTCTTGATCTTGAAGCGGAAGGAGGCCGCGTCCAGGTGCACGCGGGCGTCCTCCAGCGCCCTGGCGACCGCCGTCGGGTCGCCGTCGGTACGGCTCGCCGCCAGGGCGTAGTCGCCCGACTGCCAGCCGACGAGGAAGTCGCGCACGGCCTCGTGCGCGGAGGGCTCCTCGAAGCACCCGGTCAACGTCATGCCGGCGACCGTCATCGTGACGGCCGCCGCCAGGACTCTGCGAACGTGAAGTCTCATCGGTTGCGGTGGCGGACGGCCCGGGCCATCTCCCGCTTGTCCTGCTGTTCCTTCAAGGACTGGCGCTTGTCCCAGTCCTTCTTGCCGCGGGCGAGCCCGATCTCGATCTTGGCCCTGCCGTCCTTGAAGTAGAGCGACAGCGGCACGATCGTCAGCCCGCCCTCCTTGACCTTGGCGGCGAGCCTGTCGATCTCCTTGCGGTTGAGCAGGAGCTTGCGCTTACGGCGGGCGGCGTGGTTCGTCCACGTCCCCTGGGAGTACTCGGGGATGTGGACGTTGAGCAGCCACGCCTCACCGTCGTCGATGGACGCGTAGCCGTCGATGAGCGACGCCTTGCCCGCGCGCAGCGACTTGACCTCGGTGCCCTGCAGCACCAGGCCCGCCTCGAAAGTGTCCTCGACGTGGTAGTCGTGGCGGGCACGCTTGTTCTGGGCGACGAGCTTCCGCCCGGTCTCACGTGGCATGCTTCGACCTTACCCGGGTTCGTCAGACCCTCAGGTAACGGCGAAGCGTCACAAACGACGCCAGGACACAGATCACCACGCCGATGATCATCGTGAAGGTGATGACCTGAGCCACGTCGTTCCATCCGAGCTGGCTGTTGGCGGCGAACGCCGAGGTCGTCCCCTCGAACAGGAAGACCTTCGCCACGATCAGCATGACCGCCGCCACCACGCCGCCGACCAGGCCCGCGATCATGCCTTCCATCACGAACGGCAGCTGGATGTAGAGGTTGGAGGCGCCGACCAGCCGCATGATGCCCGTCTCTCTGCGCCGGTTGAACGCCGAGAGCCGCACCGTGTTGCCGATGAGCAGGATCGCCGCGAGCACCAGGATCAGCGCCACCGCAAGCGCGGCGTAGCGGAGCTTCTCCAGCATCCCGAAGAAGTTCTCCAGCTGTGCCCGCTGGTCGATGACCGTGGAGACGCCCTTCATCCCCTTGGCGGCGGCGATCACCGGCCCGTACTGGTCGGGGTCCTTCAGCTTGATGCGGAACGACTCCGGCATGTCGTTGACGTCGACGACCTGCGCCAGGATCGAGTTGCTCGACTGCGTCTTCTTGAAGTTGTCGAAGGCCATGTTCTGGTCCTCGAAGATGACCTTCTCGACATTGGGCACCGCCTGCAGCTGCGTCTGCAGCTGCGCCTGCTCGGCCTCACCCACGCCCTTCGGCGACGCCTTGCAGGAGGGGAAGGGAGAGTCCTTCTTGCACAGGTAGACCGAGACCTCGACCTTGTCGGACCAGTAGGTCTTCATCAGGCCGACCTGGGCGTTGATCATCAACCCGACGCCCAGCAGGGCCATGGCGACAGCCACGGTGACGATCACCGCGATCGTCATGGTCAGGTTGCGACGGAGGCCGATCCAGACCTCGGAGAGGATGAAGTTCGCCCGCATGTTCTGCCTATAACTCCTGTCAGTACGCCTGGCCGTAGACGCCACGCGACTGGTCGCGGACGATCTTGCCGTCCTCCAGCTCCACGACCCGCTTGCGCATGGAGTCGACGATGGCGGCGTCGTGCGTGGCCATGACGACAGTGGTGCCGGTCCTGTTGATCCGGTCGAGCACCTTCATGATGCCGATGCTCGTGGCGGGGTCGATGTTTCCCGTCGGCTCGTCGGCCAGCAGGATCATAGGCCTGTTGACGAACGCGCGAGCCATCGCGACTCGCTGCTGCTCGCCGCCGGACAGCTCGTCGGGCATACGGTGCGCCTTGCCCTCGAGACCGACCAGCTCGATGACCTCGGGCACCACCTTGCGGATGAACCGCCTCGGCTTACCGATGACCTCGAGCGCGAACGCCACGTTCTCGTACACGTTCTTGTTCGGGAGCAGCCGAAAGTCCTGAAAGACGCAGCCGATACGGCGGCGCAGGTGCGGCACCTTGAAGTTGGACAGCCTCGCGAGATCCTTGCCGGCGACGTGGATCGCGCCGGAGTTGGGCTTCTCCTCCTTGAGGATCAGCCGCAGGAAGGTGGACTTCCCGGATCCCGAGGGACCGACGAGGAACACGAACTCGCCCTTGTCCACGTCTACAGACACGTGGTCGAGAGCGGGCCTGTTCTGGTTCGCGTAGACCTTGGTGACATTATCGAAATGGATCACGAGCGCATCACGACGTGCCAGTCTAGGGGTCGGGACGGAAATGAGGGTGGCACATGCCCACTTCCCACCGCCCGCCAGCGGGGACGCCCATCTTTACTGATGATCGACGTTCCGCTTGGCTGCAGGACAGTCTAGGGGGAAGACTGGCATGGAACGTCCATAACGGAAACAAAACGATTCTGTTGCCTGAGAACCGTCTAGAGTGGATGGTGACATGAGTTGCGAACACCTCGTCTGCGCCCAGTGCGCCCACCCGGTCATCGAGGGTCGCTGCGCCCTGTGCCGCGCCAACCGTGAGCGGATGCACCAGCACGGGATCTCCCCCATGCTGATCCTCATCGCCCTGCTGACGCTGCTGTTCCTCGCGCTCGCGCTCCAGCACCTGGTCTGACCCCTCCGCACGGCAGGCAGGCCGTCACGCCGTTCCCGCGTGCCCGCAGAGCGCATGTGTTCCCGCATGCCCGCAGAGCGCGTGAAGGGACCGCATGACGTGACGGCAGGAGGCGCCCGCCGATGACCACGGGGGCGCCTTCGCGTGCGTGCCGTACGGGAGCTACTCCGCGCTCTCCTGGCGGCGCATCCAGCGGATCTCGCTCTCGATGAAGTCGTCGAGGTCGCCGTCGAGCACCGCCGTGGGATTGCCCGCCTCGTGACCCGTGCGCAGGTCCTTCACGATCTGGTACGGGTGCAGCACGTAGTTGCGGATCTGGGTGCCCCAGGAGGTCGTCGAGGCGCCGCGCAGCTCCGACATCTTCTCCGCCTCCTCCTGCCGCTTGCGCTCCAGAAGCTTGGCCTGCAGCACGTTCATCGCCGAGGCGCGGTTCTGCAGCTGGGAGCGCTCGTTCTGGCAGGAGACCACGATCCCGGTCGGGATGTGGGTGATGCGCACCGCCGAGTCGGTGGTGTTGACGCCCTGGCCGCCGGGACCGCTGGAGCGGTAGACGTCGACGCGCAGGTCGTCCTCGTTGATGTCGATGTGGTCGGTCTGCTCGACGACGGGCACGATGTCGACGCCGGCGAACGAGGTCTGGCGGCGGCCCTGGTTGTCGAAGGGGCTGATGCGCACCAACCGGTGGGTGCCGTGCTCGCCGCGCAGCGTGCCGTAGGCGTAGGGCGACTTGATGGTGAACGTCGCCGACTTGATGCCCGCCTCTTCGGCGTAGGAGGTGTCGTAGACCTCCGTGGAGTAGCCCTTGCGCTCGGCCCAGCGCAGGTACATGCGCAGCAGCATCTCCGCCCAGTCGGCCGCGTCGACGCCACCCGCCTGCGAGTTGATCGTCACGAGCGCCTCGCGGGCGTCGTACTCGCCCGAGAGCAGCGTGCGGACCTCCATCGCGCCGATGTCGGACCGGAGCGCGGCCAGCTCCTTGTCGGCCTCCGCCTTGGTGTCGGCGTCGTCCTCCTCGGCGGCCAGCTCGAACAGGACGGTCAGGTCGTCGATCCTGCGACCGAGCGCCTCGACGCGGTTGAGCTCGCCCTGCAGGTGGGACAGCTTGCTGGTGACTTTCTGGGCCTGCTCAGGGTCGTCCCACAGATCGGGCGCGGCCACCTGCTGCTCCAGCTCCTCGACCTGCTTGCGCATGGAGTCGAGGTCGAGAACGTCCTGAATGCTCCGCAGCGTGCCCGCGAGCGCGTTGATCTCTTCTGCCGGATCGATGTCTGCCACGTCTACCAAGGGTACGCGACCTGCGCGCACCCCATAACATGGCGAGGTGCGTGCATACGGGCGGCGTGGATGGGCGGCTCTCGCCGCCGGCGTGCTGGCCGCGGCGACGGCCTGCTCTGCCTCGGGCGCGCCGCAGCCCTCTCCCGTGGCGGCCACCGTGTCCGTCACCCCCACTCCCACCACCGCTCCGGGGGTGTCGCTGAGCGAGGCGGCCAACGCCTTCTCCGAGTACATCCTCACCGACGACCTGCTGCGCGCCGCCGGCGACCGGCGGCTGGCAAGGGAGATCACCCGCGACGGCCGCACCGATCTGGCCAACGCCGAGTACGCCTCCACCCGCGACCGTCCCGCCCGCTACGCCTGGGGCGCCCCGTCCTTCCTCGTGCCGAGGCTGCGCCCCGACGAGCCGCTGTGGTTCACCGTCGTCGTCCCGCGCGACGGGCGCACCGCCGTCCTCACCTTCGCCAAGGGCACCGACTGGCGGCTGAGCTCGCTCTCGCTCCTGATGCCCGGGGAGAAGCTGCCCGAGGTGAAGCGCGACGCGGCGGGCTACGCCGAGACCGTCGGTCTCGACGACAAGAGCGTCCAGATCAGCCCGCGCTACGTCGCCCCGCTCCACGCCACCATCGCCGAGCGCGGGCCTGCGGGCATCGCGGCCAACCTCGTCGCACCCGGCATCTACACGACCGAGACGGCCGCCACGATCGCCGACAACAGGACGGACGCCAAGACCGACGGGTTCCGCTACGACTCGATCTTCACTCCCGCGGACTTCCCCGTCTACGCGCTGCGGACCGTGGACGGCGGTGCGCTGGTCCAGTACTCCCTGCTGAGGACGACGTCGATGACCAACGTCGTGTTCGTCAACCCGTTCCTGCCCATCCCGCCCGACGGCCGATGGGCGCTGGCGCGCGACTCCTACAGCCACGACACGAAGATCTACGAGACGCAGCAGTACGTCGCCGCGCTGCCGCCCGCCGCCGCGGCCACGGTGATCGGCTACGACGGCGCGATCACGAGGGCCAACGGCACCTGACCGGCGCCCTCATGCGTCGAGGTGATCGAGCAGCTTCTGGCTGATCGACGTCAACTGCCGGAGCTCGTCGGCCGTGAGCACGTCGATGAGGTTCGCCCGCACACTGCGCACGTGCGGCGAGGCGGCCGCGCGCAGCGCTCCAGGCCCTCATCGGTCAGTACGGCCGGCCACCCGCGCCGGTCGCCTGGTCGCCCGCGCCCAGGCCGAGCGGGTGGTGCGCTTCGCCCGCGTGCTCAGGCCCGCGCCGGCGGCGGCCTGAGCCGCCGCCAGGTCAGCGACTCCTGCGGTAGCGCGTCATCGGGCCGAGCAGGCCTGGCACCGACTCGAAGGCGGTCATGCCGAGCCGTTCGACGACCGCGACCGACGCGGCGTTGCCCTCGTCCACCTCGGCCAGCACCTCGGGCAGGCCGAGCGGGCCGAGGGCGTGCTCGACCACGGCGCGAGCGGCCTCGGTGGCGTAGCCCCTGCCCCACGCGGCAGGCGCCAGGCTGTAGAAGACCTCGAGGCCGAGGTCCTCCAGCGGCCTGAGCCCCGCCGTACCGATCAGATCGTCCCCGCCCTTCTCCCTGATGAGCCAGAGGCCGTGCCCGGCGGCGGCGAAGCTCCGTGTGCTGTCCTCGATGGCCTCGGTGATCTCTTCGGGAGACAGGATCGCCCCGTCGAAAAGGAACCTCCGTACGTCCCCCGCGGTCCAGTGGGCGAGCAACCCGGCGTGGTCCCGTGGGGTCACGGGGTGCAGGGCCAGGCGCTCGGTGGTGAGGATGTGGTCCACGTCCGTCAGGCTACCGAGGCCGGCGATCCCCGCTCGATCGAGTCGACGACCGCGCCGTTTTCGCCCCCTGCGGGCCGGCCCGAGCCGGGGCACGCGGAGCGCCCCGGCTCGGATCCATGCCGTCAGGACTCGTGCGGCGGCAGGCTGCTCGTCGCCACCAGCGTGCGGATCGCCCGCAGCGCGACCGACAGGGTGGCCAGGTCGAAGTTGTCGCTCTCCCAGATCTCCGACAGCGTCTGCCTCGCCCTGGAGACCGCCGCCGAGTTCACCTCCGTCCACCTGGCAAGCCGCTCCTCCGGCGACGAGCCCGGCGTGCTGTGCGCCAGAACGTCGCGGGTGAGGGAGGCGTGCGCGGCGTACAGATCGTCGCGCAGGGCCGAGCGGGCCATCGAGTTCCACCGGTTGTCACGCGGCAGGGCGATGACGCGTTCGCGCAGGCGGGCGAACTGGAGCCGGTCGGCGAGGTCGAAGTAGACCTCGGCGACCTCGTTGACGGGCTGCCCCGTCACCGAGGAGATCTCCACCAGGTCGAAGGTGGAGTAGGCCGGCACCATGGCCGCGACCCTCTCGGCCAGCTCGAACGGGACGCCCTTCGCGACGAAGCTGTCGCGGCGCTCCTCGTAGGCGAGCAGGTCGGGCCCGGTGAGGAGCTTGGGCAGGTGGGTGAGCAGGCCGTTGACGCCCTTGACGAAGAAGTTCACCGAGCTCGCCAGTTCCAGCGGCGGGCGCCTGTTGGCGAGCAGCCAGCGGGTGCCGCGCTCGGTGAGCTTGCGCGACTCCAGGAGCATCGCCAGCTGGGTGCGGGAGTCGACCTTGTTGTCCAGCTCCTCGACGCCGCGGTGGAAGCTGGCCAGGTCGAAGACCTCCCTGGTGACCAGGTAGGCGCGGACGATGTCCTGGGTGGAGGCGCCGGTCTCCTCGCCGAAGCGGAACATGAACGTCGTGCCCGCCGAGTTGACGAGCTCGTTCACCACGCAGGTGGTGATGATCTCGCGGCGCAGCGGGTGGGCGTCCATGTAGGTGCGGAAACGCTCGCGCAGGGCGGAGGGGAAGTACGACACCAGCCACGACGCCAGGTAGGGGTCGTCGGGCAGGTCGGTGCCGAGCAGTTCGGCGTCGGCCACCAGCTTGGTGTAGGCCAGCAGCACGGAGAACTCGGGCGCGGTCAGGCCGATGCCCGCCTGGCGGCGTTCGGCGAGGGTCTTGTCCGACGGCAGGAACTCCAGCTCCCTGTTGACCAGCCCTTCGCGCTCCAGGCGGCGCAGGTAGCGGGCGTGGACGTGGAGCATCTCGGGCGCCTGCGCGCGGGCCGCGGCCAGGACGACGTTCTGCGCGTAGTTGTCACGCAGAACCAGGCCGGCGACCTCCTCGGTCATCGAGGTGAAGACCTGGTTGCGCTGCTTGTCGGTGAGCTCGCCGTCACGGACGACCTGGTCGAGCAGGATCTTGATGTTGACCTCGTGGTCGGAGGTGTCGACGCCCGCCGAGTTGTCGATGAAGTCGGTGTTGACCAGCCCGCCGTTCAGGGCGAACTCGATGCGGGCCAGCTGGGTGAAGCCCAGGTTGCCGCCCTCGCCGATCACCTTGCAACGCAGATCGCCCGCGTTGACGCGCAGCGCGTCGTTGGCCTTGTCGCCGACGTCGGCGTTCGACTCCGTCGAGGCCTTCACGTAGGTGCCGATGCCGCCGTTCCACAGCAGGTCGACCGGGGCCCGCAGGACCGCGCTGATGAGGTCGTTCGGCGGCATGCTGTTGACGTCGGACGGCAGGTCGAGCGCCGCCCGCATCTGTGGCGTGATCTGGATGGACTTCGCGGTGCGCGGGAATACTCCGCCGCCCGCCGAGATCAGCTCTGTGGAGTAGTCGGCCCACGAGCTGCGCGGCAGGTCGAACAGGCGCTGCCGCTCGGCGAAGGAGCGCGCGGCGTCAGGATCGGGGTCGATGAAGATGTGGCGGTGGTCGAAGGCGGCGACCAGGCGGATGTGCTCGGACAGCAGCATGCCGTTGCCGAAGACGTCGCCCGACATGTCGCCCACGCCGGCCACGGTGAAGTCGGTGGTCTGGACGTCGACGCCGGTCGTGCGGAAGTGGTACTTCACCGATTCCCACGCCCCGCGCGCGGTGATGCCCATGGCCTTGTGGTCGTAGCCGATGGAACCGCCGGAGGCGAAGGCGTCGCCCAGCCAGAAGCCGTACTCTGCGGAGACGCTGTTGGCGATGTCGGAGAAGGTCGCGGTGCCCTTGTCCGCCGCGACGACGAGGTAGGGGTCGTCGCCGTCGTGCCGTACGACGTCGGCGGGCGGCACGACCTTGCCGTCGACCAGGTTGTCGGTGAGGTCGAGCAGGCCGGAGATGAACATCCGGTAGCAGGCGATGCCCTCGGCCATGACCTCTTCGCGCTTGCCCGAGGCGGGCGGGCGCTTGACGACGAAGCCGCCCTTCGACCCTGTGGGCACGATGACGGTGTTCTTCACCATCTGGGCCTTGACCAGGCCGAGGATCTCGGTCCTGAAGTCCTCCATGCGGTCGGACCAGCGGAGGCCGCCGCGCGCGACCTTGCCGAAGCGCAGGTGCACGCCCTCGACCCTGGGCGAGTAGACGAAGATCTCGTAACGCGGGCGCGGCAGCGGCAGCACGCTGATCGCCTGCGGGTCGACCTTCAGCGAGATGTACGGCTTACGCCGCCCGTCGTGCCCCACCTGGTAGTAGTTGGTCCGCAGCGTCGCCTGGATCATCTCCAGGTAGGCCCGCAGGATCCTGTCCTCGTCGAGCGAGGCGACCTCGTCGAGCGCACCGAGGATCTCCTCGTGCAGCGCCTCGGCGAGATCGGCGCGCACGTCGTCGGAGCGCTTCGGGTCGAGTCTGGCCTCGAACAGCCGCACCAGTAGTCGCGACAGCCGTACGTTGCCGACCAGCACACGTTCCATGTACCGCTGGCTGAAGGTGGTGCCCGCCTGGCGCAGGTACTTGGCGTAGACCCGCAGGATCTCGACCTGCTCCCAGGTCAGGCCGCCCGCCAGGACCAGGGCGTTGAAGTTGTCGGCCTGCACGTCGCCGGTCCACAGGGCGCGCAGCGCGTCCTGGAACAGCCGCTTGAAGGCGTTGCGGTCGACGTCCTCCGACGGCGTGTAGCGCAGCCCGAAGTCGTAGATCCAGGCGTTCTTGGTGGCGGGGTCGTTGTCGCGGTCGATCTCGTACGGCCGCTCGTCGACCACCTCCACGCCGAGCCGCTGGATGAGCGGCAGCACGTGGGACAGGGAGATCGGCGAGCCGAGCTTGTAGATCTTCAGGCGCCGCTCGCCCTCGGCCGCGTCGTACGGCTCGTAGAGGTTGATGCCGATCTCTTCGTCCGGCTTGCCGTCCAGCTCTTCCAGGCGACGCAGGTCGACGACGGCCATCTTGGGCGGGAAGTCGGCCTTGTACCCCTCGGGGAAGGCCGAGTGGTAGCGCCTGACGAGCTGGGGAGCCTCCTCCTCGGTGGTCATCTCGCCGATGGCGGCGGCGAGGTCGTCCTCCCACGACCTGGTGATCGCGGCGAGTCGCGCTTCCAGCTCCTCCAGGTCGACCCCGACGTGCGGCAGCGGCTTCCCGCGCTCGCCGCGGACGACGACGTGCAGCCTGGCCAGCGCCGACTCGCCGATCATGGCGCTGTAGTCGAGCGACTTGCCGCCCAGCGCCTTGAGCAGGATCTCCTGCATCCGCAGCCTGACCTTGGTGGTGTAGCGGTCGCGGGGCAGGAAGACCATGCACGAGATGTAGCGGCCGTAGTCGTCGCGCCGCAGGAACAGCTTGACCTGCTTGCGCTCGCGCAGGCGCAGCACGCCGAGCGCGATCGGCACCAGCTCGTCCACCGGCGTCTGGAACAGCTCGTCACGCGGGTAGGTCTCGAGGATCTCGATCAGATCCTTGCCGTCATGGCTCTCGGGGGTCAGCCCCGCGTGGTCGAGCACCTCGGCGAGCTTGCGCCGCAACACGGGGATCCTGGAGATCGACTCGTTGTAGGCGACGTGGGTGAACAGGCCGAGGAAGCGGCGCTCGCCGATGACCTCGCCTTCGGGCGAGAACATCTTGACCCCGACGTAGTCGAGGTAGGCGGGCCGGTGCACGGTGGCGCGCGAGTTGGCCTTCGTGATGATCAGCAGCTGCTTCTCGCGGGCCTTGGCGCGCACCTCCGGGGGTAGCGCGGAGAAGCTCTCGGAGCCCGGTCTGTCGGCGCGCAGGATGCCGAGAGCCGCGCCGGGCAGTGAGCGCAGCGCGGTGCCCTCGTCGGACTCCTCCAGGCGGTACTCCCTGTAGCCGAGGAAGGTGAAGTGCCCGTCGGCGAGCCAGCGCAGCAGGTCGAGGCTGTCCTCCACCTCGGCGGGCTCCAGCGGCGGCGGGTTCATCGACAGGTCCTCGGCCGTCTGCACGGCCAGCGCCCGCATCTTGCGGAAGTCCTCGACCGCGTGCCGCACGTCGGACAGCACGCGCAGCAGGTCGGCCTCGATCGACCTGAGCACCTCGGGATCGGCCTGCCTGTCGATCTCGATGTGCATCCAGGACTCGACCAGCATCATCCCCGTGACGTCTTCCTGGCCCTGGGTGAGGACGCGGCCCGTCATGTCGCGGCGGACCCGCAGCTGCGGGTGCACGACGAGATGGGTACCGATGTCATGCCTGGCGAGCTCCATCGTGACGGAGTCGACGAGGAAGGGCATGTCGTCGGTGACCACCTCGACGACGGAATGGCCCGGGTCCCAGCCGTTCTCTTCGACGGAGGGCGTGTAGGCCCTCACCACCGCCCTGCCCTGCGGCCGCACCTCGGCAAGCTGCCGGTGCGACATCGCGGGGCCGTACACGTCGACCGGGTCGCGATCGAGCAGGTCGTCGGCCGCCACGTGCCGGTAGTAGACGCGCAGGTAGGCCAGAGCCTCCTCGGGGCTCCCGTGGTCGCCGCTGCCTGCCGCGCTGACCTGCGCGGCGTTCTGGAGCAGCTCATCCTTGGCCTCGTCGAGCGGCATTTCGCTCTCACTCCTTTGTGAGGGGTCGCCATATCGGAAGCTGGTCACAACCAGCCTCTTAGTTCCCACAACAGGGGGAAGTAGTACAGACGCGTGCGTTCCCGGAGGTACGGCGCGCCGGTCGAGCCACCGGTGCCCGACTTGGTGCCGATCTGCCGTTCGACCATCTGGACGTGACGCATGCGCCACAACGCGCACGTCTCGTCGTGCGTCAGCAGATCCTCGGCCAGTTGCCACAGGTCGTCGTGCGTCCTGCGGTCCCTCGCCACGACCAGCAACGAGGCCATGATCTCCTCATCGGAGACGGCGAGGCCGCGCTGGGAGAGGGCGGTGAGGTAAGCATCCCACAGCGTCGGCTCGTCCAGCCTGCTGCGCAGTCTGGCGAGTTCGGCGGCGCTGGCGTTGCGCATCCGCTGGAGATAACGGGGGTCCTTGGCTCCCGACAGGAACTCCAGCTCGCGGAACTGGACCGACTGGAACCCGCTGGCGGGCGCCAGCTTCGAGCGGAACTCGAGGAAGTCCTGGGGCGTCATCGTCTCCAGGACCTCCACCTGCTCGACGAGGACGCGTTCGACGGCGTGGACCCGTTTGAACAGATGCCTGGCCTGCCACAGCTCGCCCGCGACCATCGCGGCCCTCGCGCCCTCCAACTCGTGGAGCAGCAGCTTGAACCACAGCTCGTAGACCTGGTGAACGGTGATGAAGAGCAGTTCGTCGGGAACGGAGGACTGGGGTTCCTGCTGTTCGAGCAGGGCGGGCAGCCGGAGGTATCCGCCGTAGGACAGGCGTGCGCCCTCCTCGCCGAAACTCCGGTCAGGAGGCATGGCTCCTGTCCCCACCACCGGGCACCTCCCCCAACAGCCCGGTCCTCGTTGACCGGACGTACCCGATATCACCCGAAAAGCCCACAGACGTCAACGTGACATAGGTATAGGGGGGTCGTCATCCTCCGACGCCGAGGTCTGGAGCTTGAGGTTGTCGAGCAGATCGGGAACATCTCGCAGTTCCCTCAGCTCGGTCTGACACCGCTCACACGAGTCGAGGTGGCGCTCGAACTCCTGAAGATCAGCCTCATCGAGGACTCCGAGCACGTAGGCAGCCACCTCCGGATGCATCAGCCGGCAACCCCCTTGTCCCGCAGCAGCCCCCGCAGAGCCCTGATCCCGTAATAGAGCCTTGACTTGACCGTGCCAGGCGGGATCCCCAGAATCTCCGCCGCTTCACTAATCGTACGATCCCTTAGATAAGTCTGCTCGATGACTTCGCGGTGTTCTTGCGACAGGCTTCGCAGCGCGTCGGCGACCACGATCGCCGACAGCGCCCGATCGCAGCCGTCGGAAACGGCGACGGTGTCCACCTCTGGCGGCTCGACCTCGTGCGGCCGGGCGCTCTTGCGGCGTCTTCCGTCGATCACGATGCGGCGGGCCACGGTGAGCAGCCACGCCCAGACAAGGCCGGGCTCCCACTGCAGCCGGTCGGAGTGCCGCCAGGCCCTGACCATCGTCTCCTGCACGACGTCCTCGGCCCACTGCAGATCGTTCCCTGTGGTCTTGCGCACGTGGCGGAGTAAAGGCCCGCCGAACTGCTCATAGAGCGCCTGTATTCGGTGCTCCATGTCGTCGAGGTGACCTAGCACGGGGCACATCTTTACACCTTCGTTATCGCCTCGGTAGTCACTCCGATAACTCCAGTCATTTCTGACTATCTCGACACTTGCCGTGAACCTGCTCCGTCGGAAGCGCGTACCTCCGACCATGCACAGGCTTCTACGCCGCATGCCCGCCACCGGAGAGCTGCTCCTGCTGGGGGGCTTCGCCATGGCGGCCGTGGTCACGGTGCTGCTGGTCATGCCGGGGCCCGCCGCCCTCACCTCGCCGGTGGCGCCGACCACGTCCGACCAGGATCTGCTGATCAAGGTACGGCAGGCCGGCCTCTGGGAGATCCCCACCGGGCAGCAGGCCCAGCAACGGGCGCTCAGCGCGCGCGTCAAGGACGTCGGCAAGCACCTGGTCGAGGACCACCAGAAGCTCGACAAGGAGGTCATCGCGGTCGCCTCACGCCTCGGCGTGGTGCTGCCCAGCCAGCCGACGGCCGACCAGCAGCGCTGGATGGCCCAGCTGTCCACCAAGACCGGCGCCGCCTACGACAAGGACTTCGCGAACCTGCTGCGGGCCGCCCACGGCAAGGTCTTCAGCGTGATCGCCCTGGTCAGGGCCGGCACCAGGAACGACGAGATCAGGAAGTTCGCCACGACGGCCAACGCGTTCGTGCTCAAGCACATGACGCTGCTGGAGAGCACGGGGCTGGTCGACTACGACGCGCTCCCTGAGCCTCCCACGCCTTCGCCCGCTCCCGTCGCCATCGCGGCGGCCGATTCAAGGAGAGAGAACCAGTGATCGCATCCAGACGGTTGGCCGCGGCCATGTCGTCGCTGGCCCTGGTGGCCGGCGGCATGGTGTCCGCGGCCGTCATACCCGCCATCCCCGCCTTCGCCGACCACTGCGACCCCGCAGGGCACCCCGAACAGAACCAGCAGGGCCAGAACCAGCAGGGGCAGAACCAGCGCCAAGGGCAGGGCCAGGATCAGGGAGAGGGCCAGGACCAGGGGCAGGGGCAGAACGGTGACCAGGGCCAAGGGCAGACAGGCGGCGCGCTCAGCCCGGTCGACCCCACCCCGTCGCCGACCGTGGCAGGGAACGGCGACCGCCGTACAGGACAGGATCCGCGAAACCCGCAGGACCCCGGCAACCAGCAGGCCCCGCAGAACCCACAGAACTCACAGAACCCGCAGGATCCGCGCGACCAGCAGGACCCGACAGACCGGCAGGACCAGCGCGATCCCCAGAACCCGGACGACCAGCAGAGCCAACAGGACCCCCGGAACCAGGACCCGCCCGAGGCCCAGCCCACCGAGTCCGAGCAACCGCAGAACGCACGACGAGGTCGCCCCACCCCCTCCCCCACCCCTTCCGATGGTGGGGAGGACTGCGCCGACCTGGGCCCGTTCGTGACCGACTTCGTCAACATCCGCGACGTCCAGCCGGGCGGCAACCTCCTGTCCACTCTCAGGTCGGGCTCGAGGGGCACGTTCGTCTCCCAGTGCGGCACGAACGGCAACCGCCACAACAACCCCGACAACTTCATCGTCGCCCCCGGGGTCTCGAACGGCGCCCACCACCTGCACGACTACGTGGGCAACGTGTCCACCGACGGCTTCTCCACCGACCAGTCGCTGGCCGCGGCGGGCACCACGTGCAGGTTCGACGACAGATCCACCTACTTCTGGCCCGTGCTCAGGAACAGGAAGGTCGACGTCAATCTCAACGACCCCGACGGCAACGTCGGCCAGGTGCTGCGCCCCCGCCAGGCGATCATGCAGTTCCGCGGCAACGCGGCGAGCAGGGTCAGCGCCATGCCCCGCTTCCTCAGGCTGATCACCGGTGACGCCAAGGCGGCCACGAACGGCGGCGCCAACGCGCGCGCCGCGTGGACGTGCACCGGTTTCACCAACCGCATCACCACCAAGTACCCGCTGTGCCCGCGCGGCAGCCTCGTGGTCAGGGTGCTCGACTTCCCCAGCTGCTGGGACGGGCAGAACACCGACAGCGCCAACCACAGGACCCACGTGGTCTTCCCCGGCCAGGGCGGCGGCTGCCCGCAGGGCACGAGAGCCGTGCCGCAGCTGCGGATGATCCTCACCTACAGCGTGCCCCAGGGCCCGTCCTACGCGCTCGACGCCTTTCCCGAGCAGCTGCACAACCCGGTCACCGACCATGCCGACTTCGCCAACGTCATGCCCGACCGGCTGATGTCCTTCGTCGTGAACTGCATCAACCGCGGCAGGCGCTGCTAGCGGGTTCACCGTCGACGACTTCCCGGGCGGCACACCTCACCCATCTCCCTGGGAGGGAATCGATGCTCCACAGAAAGCAGCCGCGCCACGCGGGTCTGGACACCAGGCAGATGCGCCTGGGCGCCACCGCGTCGGTGACCGCGCTGATCCTGTCGGCCGTCGCGCTGGCCCGCACCGAGCGCGGTGTCCAGCTGCTCAACAGCGGCCTGGGTTTCCTGGAGTTCTACGTGGGCGTGTTCGCCCTCGTCACGCTGACCGCCACCGTGGCGCTCGGCCTCATCACCACCGAGCGCGTCTTCCTCTCGGCCCCCAACAGGATCCGCGCCCAGTTGGCCCACAGGGTCGGCGCGGCGACGGGGATGGCCTTCCTGCTCGTCCACGCCGCGCTGAAGGCCTCCTCACTGACCGGCCTCATCGCGCTGGCCCTGTTCGCGCTGGCCACGACGACGGGGGTGACGCGCGGCTGGTTCGCGCACACACCGCGGCCGTGGATGTGGCGGGTGCTGCACGGCGCCGCCTATCTGGCCTGGCCCGCCGCGATCCTGCACGGGCTGACCGCGGGCCGTGCTCCCGCCGGGTGGGTGGCCTGGTCCTACGTCGCCTGTCTCGCGGCGGTCGTGTCCGCGTTGCTGATCAGGGCGGTCGCGACGCTTCGCAGGCCGCCGGCCGTACCGGAGGTCGTGGAGGAGCCCGTGGTCGTCGGTGAGCTGGTCAGCCTGGATGACCTGCGCAGAAGGAGGGCGGGATGATTCCGCACAGGGTGCCGCGCGTGCTGAGGCTCGCGCCGGCCAGGCTCACGGCGGGCCTCGACCACTGCAGGCGGCTGGACCTGCCCGCGCACAGGGCGCTGCACGGCGAGCCCGCGCGGCGCGAGCTCGACACGCTGATCGCCCTGGCCGAGGAGGTGGACCTGCGTGGCCGCGGAGGGGCCGCGTTCCCCTTCGCGCGCAAACTCCGCGCGGTGACGCCGGGCGAGAGGGTGGTGCTGGTCAACGCGGTCGAGGGCGAGCCCGCCAGCGCCAAGGACTCGATGCTGCTGGTCCGCACCCCGCACCTGGTGCTGGACGGCGCGCTCCTGGCCGCCGAGGCGCTGCGGGCGCGCGAGGTGGTCATCGCCACCGTGGAAGGGGAGGTGGCGCACGCCTCCATGATCGCGGCACTGGAGGAACGCCGCGCGGCGACCGTGTCAGGAGCCGCCGAACGGTACGGCGGGCGGATGCGCGTGGTCGGCCTGCCCGAGCGGTTCATCAGCGGCGAGGGCGGCGCGGTCGTCCGCGGGGTGAACGGGCTCGACGCCGTCCCCGCCGGGCGCAGGCGCAGGGCGACGGAGGAGGGCGTCGGCGGCCTGCCCACGCTGCTGTCCAACGCGGAGACCTTCGCCCAGCTCGCCGTCCTGGCCGAGCTGGGCGCGATCGGGTACGCCGAGGTGGGCACGCCGCGCGAGCCGGGCACCGTCCTGCTCACCGTGGGCGGCGAGGCGGTCGTCGAGGTGATGACGGGCGTCCCGCTGGCCACCGTGCTGGAGGAATGCGGGCTCGACCCGGGCGAAGGGGTGCTGGTCGGCGGCTATCACGGGGCGTGGCTCAGCGCCGAGGCCGCCGCCGGCGCCGTCGTCTCCCGCGAGGGGATGCGGCTTGCCGGAGGCGTGCTCGGGGCGGGGATCGTGGTGCCGCTTCCCACGACGACCTGCCCGCTGGGCGAGGTGGCCAGGGTCACCGCCTACCTGGCCGCCCAGTCGTCGGGGCAGTGCGGCCCCTGCCGTCTGGGGCTGCCCGAGGTCGCCAGGACGTTGTGCGCCCTCACC
Organism: Nonomuraea sp. bgisy101; assembly: GCF_057708945.1. NCBI lineage: Bacteria > Bacillati > Actinomycetota > Actinomycetes > Streptosporangiales > Streptosporangiaceae > Nonomuraea > Nonomuraea sp. bgisy101. Next base: position 462,756 of record NZ_JBYITD010000002.1, on the reverse strand, counting down.
GAGGGCTCGGGCTCCGCCGACGACGTGCGGCGTGCCGTCCGATCGGTGGAGCGCAGAGGCGCCTGCTTCCACCCCGACGGGACCGCGAGATTCGTGCTGTCGGCCCTGGACGCCTTCGCCCTGGACGTGGAGCGCCACGAGGAGCGCGTCTCGTGCGGGCGGCCCATCCGCGGCGCGCTGCCGCTTCCTGAGGCGGAGGACGAGCCGCGCTACCAGCTCGACGTCGACTGGACCCGCTGCCAGGGTCACGGTCTGTGCGCGCACCTGCTGCCTGAGTTCGTGGACCTGGACGACCACGGCTACCCGTCCTTCCGCGAGGTGCCCGGCTGGATGGGCAGGGACGCGCGAAGGGCGGTGGAGATGTGTCCCGCTCTCGCCCTCCGTCTGGTGTCGGGCCAGTGATCCGAATGTGACCAACCAGTCGCTCTCTTCGTGCGTCTCACCCTTCGGTTCAGCAGGACGTCAGGGAGATCACATGGACCGTCGCAGCTTCCTCCGCACCGCCGCCTTCGGCGCGCTGGGCAGCTCCGCAACCGTGGGCGGGGCGACCGTGGGCGGGGCGACCCTGGGCGCGCCCGACTGGGCGGCGCTCGGCAGAGGCCTCGACGGCCGGCTGGTACGGCCGGGCGACGCCGGATACGACGCCGCCCGCCGCCTCTACAACCCCACCTTCGACACGGTCAGGCCACGCGCCGTCGCCTCCTGCGTCACACCCTCGGACGTCGCCGATTGCCTCGCCTTCGCCCGCAGGGAGCGGATCCCCCTCACCTCCCGCTCCGGCGGCCACTCCTATGCCGGCTGGTCGACGGGCCCCGGCCTGGTCATCGACGTGTCGCGGATGAACACCGTCACCCACCGCTCGGGCCTGGCGACGGTCGGCGCGGGAGCCAAGCTGATCGACGTCTACGACCGGCTCCACGCCAAGGGCGTCAGCATCCCCGCCGGCACCTGCCCGACCGTCGGCGTGGCCGGGCTCACGCTGGGCGGCGGGATCGGCGTCGTGTCCAGGATGTACGGCCTGACCTGCGACGCGCTGCAGAGCGTACGCATCGTGACCGCCGACGGCCGGGTGCTGACCTGCGACGAGAACACCCACAGCGACCTGTTCTGGGCGTGCAGGGGCGGCGGTGGCGGCAACTTCGGCGTGGCCGTCTCCTTCACCTTCCGCACCCACCCGACCAGGGACGTCACGGTGTTCTTCCTGCACTGGCCGTGGTCGAGAGCGACCTCGGTGGTGAAGGCGTGGCAGTCGTGGGCGCCCACCGCCCCTGACGCGATGTGGTCCAACCTCCACCTCACCCGCAGCTCCAGCGGCCTGGACGTGCAGGTGGGCGGGCTCTACCTGGGCGGCAGGGCGGGCTGCGCGAAGCTGCTCGACGAGTTGCTCAGGGTGACGGGGGCGCCGTCGTCCCGGTATGTCGTGGAACGCTCTTACACGGCGGCGACCATGATCATGGCGGGGTGCGCGAGCAGGACGGTCGCGCAGTGCCGCCAGATGCCGCGCGAGGCCTTCGTCGCCTCCTCGCACCTCGCCTACGCGAAGCTGTCCACGGCGGCGGCCAAGGAGCTCGTGGCGCGCGTAGCGCGCCCCGGCGGTCACTCGGTGCTGATCGACGCGATGGGCGGCGCGATCGGCAGGGTGCGCTCCGACGCGACGGCCTTCCCGCACCGGCAGGCGCTGTTCAGCGTGCAGTACTACGCCGACGGGTCCGACCGGGCGTGGCTGCGCGGCACCCGCCAGGCGATGGGGCCGCATCTCGGGGAGCACGCGTACGTGAACTACATCGACCCCGACATCGCCCAGTGGCGGCAGTCCTACTACGGGGCGAACGCGGCCAGGCTGTCGGCGGTGAAGGCGGCCTACGACCCCGGACGGCTGTTCGCGTTCCCCCAGGGTGTGTAGCTCCCCGTCGATCTCCACCGCGCGCACCCTCCTGGAGCCCGGAGCCGGCCTCGGCCCCTGTGGGCGCTGTCGGCGAGGGTCTGCGCCCGGTGCCGCGGGCGCGGGGGCGGGGGCGGGGGCGGGAAAAATGTAGATCGCCGTCGCCGGTGGATGGCCATAATGGAGCGCATGCGTCATCTGCCGCTTTTCGAGCTGTCCATCCGTACGCCCAGGCTGGAGCTTCGCCTGCCGAGTCTCGCGGAGCTCGACGCCCTCGGAGACAGGGCGGCGGAGGGCGTCCACGAGGCGGGGTTCATGCCGTTCTTCGTCCCGTGGACGGACGCCTCGCCCGACGAGCGCGCCCGTTCCACCATCCAGTACCACTTCCGCACGTGGGGCGCCTGGACGCCCGAATCGTGGGGGTGCGAGTTCGCGGTGTTCCTCGACGGCGAGGTGATCGGCAGCCAGGGCGTCACGGGCAAGGACTTCGCGATCACCCGTGAGGTCCACACCGGGTCGTGGATCGGGCAGCGTTTCCAGGGCAAGGGTATCGGGACCGAGATGCGGCGCGCGGCGCTGCACTTCGCCTTCAACGGGTTGGGGGCGCGGTACGCGAGGACGGAGGCGTTCGAGGACAACCTGCCGTCGCTGGGGGTGACGCGCAAGCTCGGGTACCGGGAGGACGGGGTCGAGATCCACAACCGTCAGGGGAAGCCGGCCACCACGCTCAGGTTCCGCATGTCCCGTGACGACTGGACGCCCGCCGAGGACGTCTCGATCCACGGACTCGAAGCCTGCCTGCCCCTGTTCGGCGCCACCTCCGCCTGACCTCGGGCCCCAGCGGAACGGCCGCCCTCGCGTCGGCGACGGCGGCCGTCGGCCTTCCAGGGATCGTCGTCCGACGATCAGGGTTTGAAGTGCTCCAGCACCTCGGGGTTGGCCATCGCGTCGCGGTTGGCCGCCTGGTCCACCGGCGTTCCCAGGAGGATCTTGCGCACCGGCACCTCCAGCTTCTTGCCCGACAGCGTCCGCGGGATCCCCGGCACCGCGATGATCTCGTTCGGGACGTGGCGCGGCGACAGTTCCTCCCTCAGCGCCGTCTTCAACCGTGATTCCAGCTCGGGCGTCACCTCTCCGGACGCCACCGTCACGTACAGCAGCAGGCGTCCCTCCTGCCCCAGCTGCCCCGTGTCGATCACCAGGCTGTCGGCGATCTCGGGGAACCGCTCCACCACCCGGTAGAACTCGCTCGTCCCCATGCGCACGCCGCCCCTGTTCAGGGTCGAGTCGGAGCGCCCGTAGATCACGCAGCAGCCGTCCTCCTCGATCTTGATCCAGTCGCCGTGCCGCCACACGCCTGGATACACGTCGAAGTAGCTGTCGCGGTACCGCTCCCCCGACGGGTCGTTCCAGAACATCACCGGCATGGACGGCATCGGCTGCGTCAGCACCAGTTCGCCCACCTCGCCGACGACGGGCTTGCCCGAAGGGTCGAACGACTCCACCCGCGCGCCCAGCGACCTGCAGGGGATGACGCCCGCCCTGATCGGGTGCAGCGGCGTGGCCCCGACGAACCCGGTGCACACGTCGGTGCCGCCGGAGAACGAGCCCACCGGCACGCCGGGCAGGGCCTCCGCGAGCCACGCGAACCCCTCGGGCGGCAGCGGCGAGCCCGTCGACCCGACGCCCTTCAACGCCGGAAGGTCACCGGGCCGCTTGTCGTTCTTCATGCACGAGACGATGTACGGCGCGCCGGTGCCGAAGTAGGTGACGCTCTCGGCCGCCGCGATCGCCCACAGGTCGGTGGGCGCCCCGTCGTACAGCACCACGCTCGATCCCACCAGCAGCCCGCCGATGAGGTAGTTCCACATCATCCAGCCCGTGGTGGTGTACCAGAAGAACACATCGCCCTCCCCCAGGTCCTGGTGGAAGGAGAGCGACTTGAGGTGTTCGAGCACCACGCCGCCGTGCCCGTGGACGATCGGCTTGGGCAGCCCCGTCGTGCCGCTGGAGTAGAGGATCCACAGCGGGTGGCCGAACGGCACGCGCTCGAACTCCAGCGGCCCCTGCTCGGCGCGCAGTTCCTCCCAGCCGAGCGTATGGCCGTGCGGGACGGCGGCCGCGCGGGTGGGCGCGGACTCGCCCTGCTGAGGAGGCAGTCCGTCCGCCGCCGTGGCCAGGTAGGGGATCCACACGGTCGCGTGCAGGGAGGGCAGCGCGGCGGCGATGTCGGCGACGGCGGCCGACCTGTCGAAGGACTTTCCGCCGTAGCGGTAGCCGTCCACGGCGATCAGCACCTTCGGCTCGATCTGCGTGAAACGGTCCACGATGCTGGGCACACCGAAATCGGGAGATCCGGCTGACCAGATCGCGCCGAGCGAGGCGGTGGCCAGGAAGGCGATGAGCGCCTCCGGGATGTTCGGCAGGTAGCCAGCGACCCTGTCGCCCTTGCGCACACCCAGCTTGACCAGGCCCTGCCTGACCCGCGCGACCTCCTCGCGCAGCTCCGCCATGGAGATGACGCGGCGCGTGCCGTCCTCCGAGTGGAAGATCACGGCGGTGCCGGTGTCGCGGCTGAGAGCGTTCTCCGCATAATTCAGCGAGCTTCCGGTGAACCATTCGACGCCCGGCATCGTCCCAGTCATGACGGGCCCGTCACCACGCTCACCGATCACACCGAAGTAGTCCCAGATCGACGTCCAGAACTCCTCGGGGTTCTCGACGGACCACTGCCATGCGTCCCGGTAGCCGTCACGCCCGATGTCTTCGAGATAGCGGGTGATCCTCGCGTTCGCGACCACCGACGGGGTCGGCTCCCACAGCAGTGCACCTTCAGCAACCATGTGTCCCATCCTGTCGCCGCCTGAACGGAAAGTCATCACCGCTGACCACACATCCCCTTACCCGCGTAGGTGGTCCACAGCCATACGCGCGGCCGTACCGATGACCGCGTCGGCGCGCGGCTGGTTCAGCGCGGGACTGAAGGAACGGGTGAAGACGGCGACCGCGTAGCGTCCACCGTCGGGATACTCCACCACCCCCACCTCGGCGCGCAGCGTCGGCAGGGTCCCGGTCTTGCCGCTGACCGCCACGTCGTCGTACGGGAAGCCGGACGACAGCCGGTGCGGCCACACCTGCAGCCCGAGCAGGCGCCTCATCCACGCGCACTGCTCGGCGGAGGCGGCCTCGTCCCGCCAGATCATGGACAGCAGGCGGGTGATCTCGCGCGGGGTGCTCCTGTTGGTGGCCAGGGGGTTCAGCGCCCGCAGCCGGGCGAGCGACTCGGGGTCGACCACCGGCCATTCGCCGCCGGCGTCCTCCCTGATCTTCGTGAGCAGCCCTTCGCAGTCGTCGATCACGCGCGTCTTGCCGAGTCCGAAGCCGTCGAGCATCGCGTTGACGCTCTCCAGTCCGATGCTGGCCGTGATCGCGTCCGCCGAGGTGTTGTCGCTCACCGCGATCATGAGGTAGGCGAGGTCGCGCAGCGACATCGTCGCGTCGTCGAGCATGGCGCCCACACCCGTGTCGCCGAACGTGCGCTTGGTGATCGTCACGGGCTCGCGCGGGTCGAGCACGCCCGCGTCCGCCTGCCGGGCCAGCTCGACCAGCACGGGCACCTTGAACACCGATGCGATCGGCACCAGCTCGTCCGCACGGAAGGACACCTCGGCGCCCCCGTCGATGTCGATCGCGTGCAGCCAGCCCGCCACACCCGCCAACCTGAAGAGCTCCTCCATGTTCATGCCAGGAACCCCATCGCAGGACGCCTCCTGACCTGCCGCGCGGGCGCCACGCCTTCCTCGGTCATCCCGGCACTCTCCTTCAGCGTTCGTACGGCCGCCGCCGCGAAAGCCGCCACCTCGGGCGTCTGCGCCCTGCACGCCGTCGAGACCCGCCAGGTCAGTGGCGAGCCGAGCAGCGGCCGCCAGACCACACCCTGCGGCGCCAGCTGCTCGGCCGTCTTGGGCCCGAAGGCGACGGCCGAGCCCGCGAGCACCAGCCCGAGGCCGATCCCATGATGCACCTCCAGAGGAACGAAGCCGTGCCTGCGGCAGTCGGACAGGGTCTCGGCATGCGCCCCAGGCTCGCCTTCCTGCGGGAACAGCAGCAGCTCCCTGTCGGCCAGGTCCTGCAGGTGCACGGTGGAGGTCGCGGCCAGCGGGTCGGCCTCGGCCAGCAGCACGCCGGGCGTCTGCACGAGCACCTCGCCGAAGCGCAGGCCCGGCGCGGTGACGGGGTGGCGGACGACGCCGACATCGATCGTGCCGTCGGTCAGCGCGGTCACCTGGTCGGCCGTCCACATCTCGGCGGGGACGAGCCTGAGCCCGGGATTCTCCTCGCGGAAGCGCGCCACGAGCGCGGCGATGGCCGTCGCCCCGAGGTCGGGAGGCAGTGCCGCCTTGAGCGTGCGAGCCTCGCCGTGCCGTACCAGCTCGCGAAGGCGGTCGACGCGGGCGATCACCTCGCGCGCCTCGGGCAGCAGCAGCCGTCCGGCTTCGGTGAGCCTGACCTGGCGGGACGAGCGGTCGAACAGCCGCGCGCCCAGCTCCTCCTCCAGCCGTTTGATGCGCTGGCTGAGCGGGGGCTGGGCCATGCCGAGGCGGATCGCGGCGTTGCCGAAGTGACGTTCTTCGGCCACGACCGTGAAGTAATAGAGATGGCGCACAAGGTCCACGATCAGGAATGATATCGAAAACCGGATGAATGGTAGTTTGATATCCATATTGGACAGCCCAGCGAGCGTCTGGTCTGCTCACCACCATGCACGAACTCGGCAACCTCAGAGTGGAGCGCAGGCGCAGGAAGAAGTGGCCGCTGGTCACCGCGGGGATCCTGGCGCCGCTCCTCGTCGGGGGAGGGGTGATCTGGGTGACGCGCACCACAAGCTCCCCCGAAGAGACGGCGGAGGCGTTCCTCTCCGCCTGGTCCAGGCGGGACTACCCGGCCATGCGGGCGCTCGTCCACGAACCTCCTCCCGACTTCACCGGCGCCTACCAGCGCTTCTTCAAGGACCTGAAGATCGCTTCCGCGGCCTTCGAGGTGGGCGAGCCCGCAAGGGAGTCGGAGGAGGGCAGGGTCGTCCCGTTCACCGCCACCCTCAAGGGTGCCGTCGACTGGACCTACGAGGGCAAGCTCCACGTCGGCGAATGGGACGGCGCGTGGAAGCTCGACTGGTCGACCACCGCCATCCACCCGTCGCTCGGCCACCAGGCCGTCCTCAAGCTGGTGACCGACAAGCCTGAGACCGCCGCCGTCAGCGCCGCCGACGGCACGCGCATCGACGGCACGGACGCGCCCGGATCGGTCCAGCAACTGGTCGACGGGCTCAAGGAGACCTACAAGGACCGGCTCACCGGCAGCGCCTCCACCAAACTCAACCTCTACAGGGACGGCAAGCTCGTCGAGACGGTGGCGGAGAAGGGAGCCACCGAGGGCAAGCCGCTGAAGACCACCATCGACCTGCGCGTCCACCGCGCGGGCGCCGACGCGCTCGAAGGCGTCACCAAGCCCGCCTCGCTCGTGGCGCTACGCCCCTCGACGGGCGAGATCCTCGCCGCCGTCAACAAGCCGGGCGGGTTCAACAGGGCGCTGCTCGGCAAGTATCCGCCGGGCTCCACGTTCAAGGTCGTCACCGCCTCCGCCCTCGTCGCCGACGGCGTCGCGCCCGACAAGACCGTCACGTGCCCGCCCGAACAGAACATCGGCGGCTTCCCCTTCCACAACGCCGCGTTCCACGACTACGGCACGCTGTCGTTCAGGGACGCCTTCGCCCATTCGTGCAACACGACCTTCGGCGCGATGGCGGTCTCGTCGCTGAACGGCGGGCGGCTGGGCGAGGTCGCGGCCAGCTTCGGGTTCGGAGCGCCGATCACGCCTGGCGTGCCGGCCGTCCGGGCGGAGTTCCCCGACCCGAAGGACGACACCGACCTCGCCTCCGCCTCCATCGGCCAGGGGCGGGTCCTGGCCAGCCCGCTCAACATGGCCACCGTCGCGGCCGCCATCGCCAACGGCACCTGGCGCCCGCCCCGGCTCGTCCCCGCGGACCTGCTCCCCGCCGGCGGGTCGGCGCCGCGCAAGCTGGAACCCAAGGTGGTGAGCGCGCTGCGTGACCTGATGCCCGCGGTGATCAGCGAGGGTACGGCCCACGCGGTCCGGTTCCCGCCTGGATCGGCGGGCAAGACGGGCACGGCGGAGTACGGCTCGGGCAAGGAACCGCCTTCGCACTCGTGGTTCGTGGGGTACCAGGAGGATCTGGCCTTCGCGGTGATCGTCGAGGGGGCGGGAGCGGGAGCGGCCGTCGCGGCTCCGGTCGCCGCCCGATTCCTGAACAACCTCGACACGTCCAGGTGAGAGGTCGCACGACGGCGCCCGGCTCTCGCGGGGCGCCGCCGTGCGGATGTGGTCACGAGCCTGAGGGGCGGATCGACAGGGCGTGGTGGAAGACGTTGCGGGGGTCCCACCGGTTCTTCACCCGCTGGAGCCGGGCGTGGTTGGCGCCGTAGTAGATCGTCGACCACGGCACACCCGACGTGTTCCACTTCGGGTCGGCGTGGTCGATGTCCGGGTAGTTGATGTACGCCCCGCCGCAGTTTCCACCGGGCACCGGCACGCCCCCCGTGCTCTCGAACGTCTTGCGGTGGAGCCCGCGCACCCACTCGATGTGCGCCTTGCCGTCCTGGGTCTCGTCCCAGGTCGCCAGGTGGATCACCTTGAGGATCGACGAGCGCTCCACCGTGGCGGTCGCCGCCGGGTCCACCGCGTTGACCCGCCCGCCGTACGACAGCAGCCAGAGCAGGCCGCTCGACGAGACGTCGCCCGGGGTGCCGAGGTGGTCGTACGCGACGTCGGCCTGCTCGTCGGTGAAGCGCCTGCGCAGGTAGGCCGACTTGCCCTTGTACCGCCCGGCCTCCGCCTCCTCGCCGAGGGACAGCGTGCGCGCCGCGTAGAACCACGGCATCGCCTGGAACGGCGGGATGATCGCCTGAGGGGTGACGCCTTCGGCGACGGCGGCGAAGTAGTCGTTCATCAGCTTCTCCGCGCCGGGCAGCCTGGCGTCGATCTGGGTGGGCAGGATGATGCCGCCAGGGTCGGCGCCCACCTTGCGGCCGGGGATCAGCAGCGAGCCCCACAGCGAGGCGGCCGGGGTGTCCGGCGCGCTGTTGCGCTCGTACCACTCGCCGTGGTTGCGCAGCAGCCTGCGGAACGACTCCTTCGTCATGCCGTTCCACGACCAGATCGCCACGCCGGACAGCACGGAGGCGGGCGGTCTCGGCAGCAGCTTCCTCGGATCGTCGCTCGTGGCCCGCGGATCCCGCATCCAGTAGCGGGTGACCACGCCGAAGTTGCCTCCGCCGCCGCCGGTGTGCGCCCACCACAGGTCGTGGTTGGGGTCGGCCGGGTTCCTGGTGGCCACCACCGCGCGGGCCCTGCCCGTACGGTCGACGACCACGACCTCCACGGCGTGCAGGTAGTCGACCGTCAGGCCGTCGCGTCTGGACAGCGGACCGTAGCCGCCGCCCGCGATGTGGCCCCCGGCGGCCACGCCCCCGCACTGGCCGCCGGGGATGGTGACGCCCCAGCCGAGGTAGAGCTTGCGGTAGGTCTGCATCAGCGTGGCCCCGGCCTCGATGGCGAACGCGCCGCGGCGCTCGTCGAAGGAGACCTCCGACATCTCACACATGTCGATCACGACCTGCGCGCCCTCGCCGACGAAGTTCTCGTAGCAGTGGCCGCCGCTGCGGACGGTGACGCGGCGGTTGGCGCGGACGGCGTCACCGACCGCCTTCACGACCTGCTCGGTCGAGCCGACCACGTGGAAGTACTCGGGCTCGGGCTTGAAGCGGTGGTTGGTCCTGCGGACGGCCAGGTCCTCGTAGCGGGGATCGGCCGGCCGTACGACGACGGGACCTAACGGCGCCGCGCACGCGCCGGCCGTGGCGGTGGGGACCAGGCCCGCCGTCATCGCCCCGCCGCCGGCCGCCGCGGCGCTCCCGATGAATCCCCTCCGGGTGACTGCACTCATGAACCACAACCCCCTGGTGTGTCTCGGACCTGCTGCTCTTCGACGTTAGAAGCGGGGCGGCGGCCGGAGAATGGGCTCAGCCCCACAGCGGGGGTAGGGGTAGCCACACTCGGAAGACCTGACGAAAGTCATGGTCGTGAGGAGACGGACGGCAGAGGTGCGGGAGTGGGGCCGGCGGCCAGATTAGGGCCATGCGAAAGACGATGACCGCCCTGCTCGCCACCGCCGCCCTGCTGACCGCCCCGGCCGTGGCCCACGCCGACGCCGAGCCGCCCGCCAAGGCGACCTTCGAGCTTCCCGCCCCGACGGGGCCGCACCGCCTCGGCATGAGGGAGGTTCACCTGGTCGACCAGAAGCGGAACAGGGAACTGATGGTGAGCGTCTGGTACCCGGCCAGGCCTGGTGACGAGCCGCTCGCGCCGTACATGACGCCCAACGCCGCCGGGTACTTCGACCAGGGCGCGCCCGCGATGGGCCTGAAGCCCGGACAGGTGGACTGGGCGGGGGTCAGGACGCACGCCCGCAAGGACGCGGCGCCGAAGGGGCGGTGGCCGGTCGTGCTCTACTCGCCGGGCTGGGGCTCCCTGCGCACGCTGGGCACCTCCACCGTGGAGGACCTGGCCAGCAGGGGGTACGTGGTGGTGACGGTGGACCACACCCACGAGGCTCCCTTCGTGGAGTTCCCCGGCGGCAGGCTCGAGACGGCCAAGCGCCCGCAGGGCGACGACTACCTGCGTCCCGGGATGGAGACCAGGCTCGCCGACGTCAGGTTCGTCCTGGACCGGTTGCCCTCCCTGAAGGGGCTCGCGCAGGCGATGGACCTGTCCAGGGTGGGCATGTTCGGCCACTCCTTCGGCGGCGACACCGCCGCCGAGGTGATGAGGGCCGACGGGCGCGTGGACGCCGGGGCCGACCTCGACGGGTGGCTCGCCTACGACGTCGACGGGCGGCGGCCCACCCCCTCCGGCGCCGAGGGAACCGACCGGCCGTTCCTGCTGATGGGCTCGCCGGGCAGCACCGCCGACGGGCGGATCAGGAACCACCTGACCGCGCCGGCGTGGAAGTCGTTCTGGGAGCGCTCCTCGGGCTGGAAGCGCGACCTGTCGATGCCGGAGGCCATGCACTACAGCTACACGGACCTGCAGACCTTCCTGCCGCAGCTCGACGAGCGACTGGACGTGGTCCAGGAGGTGCGGGCCAAGCGCATCGGAACGGTCGACCCCGACCGTAGCGTCGCGGCCCAGCGCGCCTACCTCAGCGCCTTCTTCGACCAGTCGCTCAAGCGCCGGCCGCAGCGGCTGCTGCTCGGCGAGTCCCCCGCCCACCCTGACGTGGACTTCGTCCGCTAGAGACCAACCCGGCAGGAGCCGCGGGCCGCGGCCACCCTGCCGGCGGAGGCGGGCCGCGGGCTCGGGCGGCGCCGTACAGGTCAGCGCTCCGCGGGGTCCCGGCCGGTCGGCCGGTTCACCGCGTCACCCTGGCCGAGGGTCAGCCGGCCTTGCGGTCCACGGGGGAGGTCAGGCCCGCCACCGCCGCCACGACCTCCGAAGCGTTCGACAGGTCGGGCAGCACCACGTCCGCCCCCGCCTCCCGCAACTCCGCCGCCGTCGAGCGCCCCGACGCGATCGCCACCATCGCCGCACCGCCGATCCGCGCCGCCTGCACGTCGCGGGTGGAATCGCCGATCAGCACGGTGTTCGCGATGGTGAACGGCGTGCCGAACCGCTGCTTGGCCCTGCCCTGGGCGACCTGCAGCAGGGTGGCCTTGGGGTAGACCTCCTCGCCGTAGCCGCCGAGATCGAAGTCGATGTGCTTGTCGAGCCCGAACGCCTTGAGCTTGTGCACGGCGTTGCCCTTGATCGTGCCCGTCAGCACCGACTGGACGACGCCGTCGAGCCTGGAGACCGCCTTCAGCGCGTCCTTGGCACCCGGCATCATCCTGCCCTCCTTGGCCAGCCGCTTGCGCCGGTCGGCGAACGCGACGGCGAGAGCGGACAGGAACCTGGGCAGGTGGTCGTCCTGCGCGACGATCCCGTTGACGGCGAGCGTCTCGAAGACGATCTCAGAGTCGGGCCTGCCCATGGCGGGGGCAAGCTTGACCAGTGGACGCCCGGTGACGTGGCGGAATGCCTCCGCGTACGCGTCCCTGGTGACGATCGCGACGTCGACCAGCGTGAGATCGACGTTCCACAGCACAAGGCGGTTGATGGCGGCCTCCCTGAAGTTCATGCCCAGGGTACGGCCCAGCGGCCCGTTTCAGGCGTGCTTGAGCGCTTCGGTAAGGGTGTCGACCACGGGCCACCCCGTCGATTCGAGCTCCCTGCGCGGCGTCATGCCGCCGGTGTACAGCACGGCCTTGGCGCCCACGTAGGTGGCGGCCACGCCGTCGTCCACGCTGTCGCCGATGACGAGGATCTCGGCGGCGTCGACGGCGATCGCGGCGATGTGGGTGGCCATGTGCTCGGCCTTCTCCCCGCCGGTGGTGCCGGTCAGCCCGTCGACCCTGGTGAAGTGGCTGTCGATGCCGAAGGAGGTGATGGTGGGCACCAGGTGCTCATGGGGTGCCATCGAGCACAGCGACTGGGTGCCGGTCCAGCTCCGCAGCGACGACTCGGCGTCCGCGGCGAGGCCGCAGGCGGCCATCAGCCTGAAGTAGTTGTCGTGGAAGCCCTTGTCGAGCTCCTCCCATTCACCCTCGCGCAGCGGGCGGCCGAGCAGCCGCTCGTAGGCCAGCCAGATGGGCCGCGTGTAGACGGCCCTGAATCCTTCGGCGGTCATCATGGCCAGGCCGTACGGCTTGAAGACCTCGTTCGTCGCGCCGACCACGGCATCGATGTCGTGAAAGAGGGTGCCGTTCCAGTCCCACACGATGTGCTGCGTCATGTCCCCATTGTCGGTCATCAGGCGAGCAGGTCGGGGATCTCCTGGGTGGCGTACCACATGAGCTCGTGCGCCTCGGCGCCGTCGACGGTGAACCTGGCGTCGTCGTCTCCACGGTCGGCGGCGGGAAGGGCGGCGATGGCGGCCTCGATGTCGTCGGCGGCGTAGGTGTCGTCGATGTGCACGGCGGCCACCTTGGCCATGGGAACCGCCTCGGCCAGCCGTACCCTGGCCCGCTCCTCCAGGTCGGCGCCCATGGACAGGACGTCGTCGGGCACCTCTGCCGCCACGACGACCCTGCGGGCGGCGGCGACGACGCCGTCGGCGCGGTCGGCGGCGAGCATGCGCAGGGAGGCTCGCGCCGCCTCGGTCAGCGCCACGTACTCCAGCTCTTCGGTGTCACCCGAGGCGTACCACTCGATCAGCGCGGGAGTGACCGCGTAGCCGGTCAGCGGGGCGGGGCCCAGCTCCCCTTCGGCCGCTGCCCTGGCAAGCGAGGGAAGGGTGCTCGGCAGGTATACGCGCATCGGGAACCTTTCACGACGTTCAGGGGGACCATCATCGCAGGGGACGCCCCAGCAGCGTCTCCAGCTCGGCGATCGTCGTGTCGGGCCCGAGGTGGTGGATGACGCCGATGCCGAGCTCACGGGCGGCGGCGATGTTGGCCTCGATGTCGTCGATGAAGACGCACTCGGGGCCGCTCAGCCCGATGAGGTCGAGGGCGTGCTGGAAGATGCGGGGCTCGGGCTTGCGCATGCCGATCTCGCCGGAGATGGCGATGGCGTCGAAGACGTCGTCCCAGCCGTCGCGGGGGTACTCGTTGGCCCACGAGTTGGACAGCAGGCAGGTCCTGATCCCCGACCTTCGGACGTGGAGCAACATGTCGTACATCGCGTCGACCCGCTGGAAGCCGAGGAACATCCGGCTGAGCAGGCCCTCGGCGACGGGCGGGGTGCCGTCGATGGTGCGGAGCCTGGCGGCCAGGTCGCGCTCGAAGTCGGCGGCGCCGATCTCGCCGCGTTCCAGTGCGTGCACGGCGCTCTCCTGCCGCAGCAGTTCGCGCATCACCGTGCGGTAGTGCTCCGCGTCGAGCCGATCGGCGGCGATCCAGGTGGCGACGGCCTCCGACATGCTCGTGGTGAGCACGCCACCCCAGTCGATCAGCACTCCCTTGACCATGAGGAGCAGCCTATATCCCGCGAATGGAGCCGGTCATTTCCCTCGATACCGTGGCCTTCCGTCCGAGGCGACGAAGGGACCCGAGTGTCAGACAGGTTCACACCGCCAGGCCCCGAACTGTTCCAGCTCCCTCCTCTCTTCCGCGATGGACCGGCATGGCTGACCAAGCCCGTGCTGATCGCCGTCCTCACCGCGCTCCTGCTCATCGCCTTCTTCTGGTCGGCGTTCGCCAACCCCAAGATCGTCCCCAGGGGCATCCAGAACCTCGCCGAGCTCGGCTACGTGTTCGTCCGCGACCATGTGGCCAGGCCGTTCCTGGGCAGGCACACCGACCGCTGGATGGGGCTGCTGCTCACGATCTTCTTCACCGCGCTGGTGTGGAACGTGATGGGCGTCGTCCCGCTGATCCAGTACCCGATCGCGGCCAACATCGCCTTCCCCCTGGTGCTGGCCTTCACCGTCTACTTCGTCAAGATCTATCAGGCCGTCAAGCACCACGGCTGGTCCGGCTACCTCGGCGCGCTGCTGTTCCCCAAGGACCTGCCGAGGTGGGCGATCGGCCTCTACGCGCCGCTGATGTTCATGGAGAACTTCCTGAACTCGCTGTTCACGCACTTCGTCCGGCTGTTCGCGAACATGTTCGCCGGGCACCTGATCCTGGCCTTCTTCAGCTCGGTCGGCTTCTGGTTCCTGTTCGAGCGCCTGACGCCGCTCGGCTCGCTCGTCGGTCTCGTCGGCGTGGCGATGACGATCCTGATGACCGCCTTCGAGCTGTTCATCATGTTCCTGCAGGCGTTCCTGTTCACGCTGCTGGCGGCGATGTTCGTCGGGGACGCGATCGAGGGCAACCACTAGCCACCGGTAATGCTCTGAAATTTCCGGACATGGGTGGGTGTGGAGCGCATACCGAAGGAGTCCGATGAGCCACGCTGAACGGTTCGCCGAACTCTACGAACAGACCTACACCGCCCTGCTCGGCTACGCGGTGCGCCGCTGCCAGGATCCGGAGGACGCGGCCGACGTCGTCGCCGAGACCTTCACCGTGGCATGGCGGCGCATCGCGAAGGTGCCCGAAGGCGACCAGGCCCGGCTGTGGTTGTACGGCGTGGCCCGCAAGGCCCTCGCCAACCACCGCCGCGGCGAGCGCAGGCACGAGCGGCGCACGGCCGCCCTGCGCGCCCAGCTCGCCGCCTCTCCCCTGCTGGCAGGACCGCCCTCCGGCGGCCGTCTCGCCGGGGCGCTGGCGGAGCTGCCGGAGGAGGACAGGGAGCTGCTGACGCTGGTCGCGTGGGAGAACCTCGACCACGCCCAACTGGCCACCACGCTCGGCATCAGCCGCAACGCCGTACGGGTGCGGCTGCACCGCGCCCGCAGGCGGCTCGCCTCGATCATGAACGACCACGAACTCGAAGGGAGCGCGCTGTGAACCTCACCGATCTCGCGCGGGTACGCGATGAGGACCTGTCCCGCGATCCCGCCGGCCTGCCGTCGGGGGCGGGCGCGCAGGCGCTGCTGGAGGCCATCACCGCCGAGCCCGTCGAGCGGCGGCGGCCGGTACGGCGGCGCCTGGCCTGGGGCGCGGGGGCGCTCGCGCTGGCCGCCACCGTCGTGCTCGCCGCCGGCCTGCCGTTCGGCGACCCCACCACGAGGTACGCCAACGCCGCGATCGTGGTCTCCAGGTACGAGGGCCAGGTGACGATCGAGATCAGGGACCCGCTCGCCCGGCCTGAGGAGTTCAGGGAGGCCTTCGCCGCCATCGGGCTGAACGCCGAGGTGAAGCAGGTCCCCGTGGTGAAGGAGCAGGTCGGCCTGCTGATGGGACCCGTCACGCCGGACACGGGGCCCTTCGAGGGCTGGTTCTCCCAGGAGCCGATCGAACCGTGCGCGGCCACGACGTGCGTCAAGATCACCGTGCCGAGGAACTTCCCGGGCCGCATGATCTTCGGCGTGGGCCGCGAGGCGCGTCCCGGCGAGCCGTACGTCCATCCGATGTGGCACCTGAGCCGTGCCATGAAGGACGTCGAGGTCGAGGGCAGGACGGTCGCCGAGGTCAGAGCCGAGGTGGAGCGGCGCGGTTTCAAGGTCGGCTACCGCCTGCGATGGCGGACGGAGAAGAACGCCTACATCGAGCAGCGGGCCACGGCCGACCAGGTCAAGGACGACTGGAAGGTCGAGACCGTCCAGGACCACAGCAGCGACACCCTCGACATCGTCGTCGTCCCCGGTCCCGAGGCATGGCCCGCCCCCTCTCCCACCCCCGGCCCGCATTGGTGGGAGAGGTACTAGCGACTCTGGCTTTCGATCATGGCCGCCAGCCTGCGGTGCTCGGCCGAGCGCAGCACCTTGGCGGCCGCCGCGGCCGAGGCGACGGGGGCCGTCTCGAGGAAGCCGCGCTTCTCGCGAAGCTCCAGCAGCCTGGTCACCGACTGGTCGAGGCGCTCGCGCGAGATGCGGCCCGACTTCACCGCCGCCAGCACCGCGCTGTGGGCCTTGGGCAGGTTCGGCGGCATGAGCAGCAGGTCGGCTCCGGCCAGGATGGCCCGTACGGCGACCTCGCCGTCGTCGTACTTCTTCCTGACGCCTTCCATGTTGAGCGCGTCGGTCGAGATGACGCCGTCGAAGCCCAGCTTGTCGCGCAGGAGCCCGGTCAGGATGGGCTTGGACAGGGTGGCGGGGTCTCCCGAGGAGTCGAGCTTGGGCATGACGATGTGCGCGCTCATGATCGCGTCGACCCGGGCGCCGATCGCCGACTTGAAGGGCGGCGCGTCCATCGCCTCCCACTGCGCCCTGGTGTGCTTGATCACTGGCAGGCCGGTGTGACTGTCGGTGCGGGTGTCTCCGTGGCCGGGGAAGTGCTTGGCGGTCGCGGCGACGCCCGCGTCGTGGAAGCCCTTCACCGACGCGGCCACCATCTGGGCGACGCGCGCCGGGTTGTCGCCGAAGGCGCGCTTGCCGATGACCGGGTTCCTGGGGTCGATGTTGACGTCGGCGACGGGCGCGAAGTCGAGGTTGACGCCCAGGGCCTTCAGCTCGGCGCCGGTCGCCTCCGCCGCCTTGCGGGCCAGCCCCGTGTCACGTGTCGCGCCGATGACCGAGGCGCCCGGCAGGTCGGTGACCAGCGCGGACATCCTCGACACCAGGCCGTTCTCCTGGTCCGTGCCGATGATCAGCGGGACACCCTTCGACGCCTTCTGCAGGCCGTTGGTGAAGGAGACCACCTGGGAGACGCTCTTGATGTTCTCGGGGAAGAGGATCACCCCGCCCAGGTGGTACTTGGCGATCACCTGGGCGGGTGTGCTCGCGCCGAAGGCGTTCTGGTTGCCGGCGGAGGCGCCGGCGGCGGAGGTGCCGTGGACGACCGGCATGAACAGCTGGCCGACCTTCTCCTCGGTGCTCATCCGCGCCAGCGCCCGCCGTACGGTGCCCGTCCCCGCCCCGGCAGACGCCTCGGTGGAGGGCGTGGAGGGTGTGGATGATGGTTTCGCCGCCGGTGGAGGCACGTTCGTCGCCGATCCCGCGTGACCCGTCGGGCTCGCGCACGCCACGAGCGAGGTCGCGATCGCCAGGATGCCCGCGGTGCGAATGCCTCTAACCATGCCACCCAAGCTATCCGGCCCGCCGGGGTGACGCCGACTCAACGGCCGGATGCCGATCACGCGGAGGAGCGGGCTCAGAGGCCGAGCTCGGCCAGTCTCGGCAGCTCGGCGCGGGCCGCGTTCCGCGCGGCCTGTGCCGTCACGTGCCCTCTCGCCGCCGCGGCCGCCGTACGGCACTGCGCCAGCGAGTGCCGGGCCAGACCCGCCCGTACGGCAGGCAGCGCGGGCGCGCTCATCGACAGCGTCGCCACGCCGAGCCCCACGAGCACGCACGCCAGCGCGGGATCGGCCGCCGCCTCGCCGCAGACCCCGCACGGCACCCCGTGGTCGCCGACCGCGGCGGCGATCAGGTCGAGGAGCGCGGGCTGCCACGGATCCTGGAGCGCGACCAGCGCCCCCACCTGGCGATCGGCGGCGAAGGCGTACTGGGCCAGGTCATTGGTCCCGATCGAGAAGAAGTCGACGACGCCGGCGAGGTCCTTCGTGCGCAGCGCGGCGGCCGGCACCTCGATCATCGCCCCCGCCGAGTCGAGCCCTCTGGTGGCGCACTCGTGGACGAACCAGGCGGCCTCCTCGACGGTGGACACCATCGGCGCCATCACCTGGAGCCGGTCGGCCATCCCCTCGGCCGCGCCGGCCAGCGCCCGGAGCTGCGCGCTCATGACGTCGGGGAACGCCTTGAACAGCCGGATCCCGCGTTCGCCGAGCGCGGGGTTCGGCTCGGCGGTCGGGGGCGGCAGGAACGCGAGCGGTTTGTCGGCGCCCGCGTCCAGCGTCCTGACCACGACCTTGCCGTGCGGGAAGGCCTCCAGCACCGTCCTGTAGGCGTCGCGCTGCTCCTCGAGCGTGGGCGGCTCGGTCCTGTCGAGGAAGAGGAACTCCGTCCGGTACAGGCCGACGCCCTCGGCGCCGCCGTCCAGGGCGGCTTTCACATCCCTTGGCCCGCCGATGTTGGCCAGCAACGGCACCGGATGCCCGTCGGCCGTCCTGCCGGGCCCCGTCGCCGCGTCGAGCGCCCGCCTCCTGGCGTCGGAGACGCGTCGCGCCTCGGCCACCCGCTCCTCGCCGGGTTCGACGGTGACGGTGCCCGCGCCTCCGTCGACCAGCACGCGGACGCCAGGCCGCAGCGTGGTCGCGCCGCGCGCGGCCACCACCGCGGGCACGCCCATGGCCCGTGCCAGGATCGCGGTGTGGCTGGTGGGGCCGCCTTCCTCGGTCACGAAGGCGGCGACCACGTCCTTCGTCAGCAGCACCGTGTCCGCGGGCGCCAGATCCCTCGCCACCAGCACGTATGGCTCGGCCGCCACCGTGGGCACGCTGGGCAGCGGGTGCCCGGTGAGCACGGCGACCACCCTGTCCCTGACGTCGTCGAGATCGGCCACCCGCTGACCCATGTAGCCGCCCGCGGCCGCGAGCAGGTCGCGGTACTTGCCGAAGGACACGTAGACGGCCCTGGCCGCCGCCGTCCCCCGCTCGATCAGCGCGTCGACGCCGACGGCGAGGCCGGGGTCGCGGGCCATGAGCGCCTGGGCGGCGAGCACGTCCTTGGCCTGGCCGCCCGCTCTGACGCCGCGCGCCTCCAGCTCGCCCGCCACCCGGTCGAGCGCCGCGTGCGCCCGCGCCTTCTCCTGCTCCGCCTCGCCCTGGTAGGTCGCGCCCTCGGGGGGTTCGGGCACCGAGACGGTCAGCACGTAGACGGGGCCGTGCCCGATGCCGGGACTGGCCCCCACCCCCGAGATGGTCATGGCGCCGATGCGATCGCGGCGAGCTCGTCCACGAGCTCCTCCGCGCCCTCGCCGTCCGCCCTGATCACGATCGACTCGCCCTGACGCACGTCGAGACCCATCACCATCAGGATGCTCTTGGCGTTGACGGGCTCACCGCCCAGCCTGGCCACGGTGACGTCGATGGGAGCCTTCGCCGCCGCCTGTACGAACGTCGCCGCGGGTCGGGCGTGCAGGCCGACCTCCGCCTCGACGGTCACCTTGCGCTCGGCCATCGGGATTCCTCCTAGGTATGCCGGTCCAGACCAGCTGGACTCACGAAAACAACGGCCAGCCGACCGCGGTCAGATCAGCGACCACGAGATCGGCTCCGGCCAGGTCCCCGCCGACGTGGGTGGTGGCCACCGCCACGCACCGCATACCCGCCGCTTTCGCCGCGGTTATCCCCGCCACCGAGTCCTCGAAGACTACGCAATCGTCGGGTTCTGCCCTTAGCTGGGTGGCCGCGAGCAGGTAGCCGGCCGGGTGCGGCTTACCGACCTGGACGTCCTCCGCCGTCACCAGGACCTCGAACAGCTCGCGCACGCCCAACTGGTCGAGGCGGTGTTCGGCCCACGTCCGGTGGGCGGAGGTGACCAGGCCGATGCGCGACCCGTACGCGGCGACCCGGCGGACCAACTCGGCGGCCCCCGGCACGGGCACCACCTCGGGCAGGCCCGGATGGTCGTCGTAGCTGAACACCTCCGCGATCAGCTGGTCGATGTCGTGGCCAGGAAAGACCTCGGGCAGCACGTCACGGCCCCTACGGCCCATGAAGACGGCCACGTCGTGGTCGAGATCGTGGTTGTCGAGCAGCAGCTGCCAGATGGCCTTGTTGCGCACCTCTGTGTTGATCAGCGTGCCGTCGAGGTCGAACAGCGCCGTGTCTACGCCCATTGGAAGAGCTCGTCTCCCACGTGCACGGGACCCTGGGCGACGACGGTCACCGCCTCGGCCAGTGCGTCCAGCGCGACCACGGGGCAGACCGGCGAGCGGCCACCCGCCTCGACGAGGGCGGGGTCCCATGCCACGACGGGCTGGCCCGCGTGCACCCTGTCGCCCTCCGCCGCCAGCAGCTGGAAGCCCTCCCCCTTCAGCTGCACGGTGTCGATGCCCAGATGGACCAGCACTCCCCTGCCGTCGTCCCCCACGATGACGTAGGCATGCGGATGCAGCTTCATGATCTTGCCGCTGATCGGGGCGACGGCCTTGCCCGGCTCGCGCGCCGGGTCGATCGCCGTCCCCGGCCCCACCATGCCCGCCGAGAACACCGGGTCGGGCACGGCGCCCAGGCCGACCGCGGCCCCGTCGACCGGGGCGAGAACGCTGGTCATTGGTCCCCCCTGCACCAGAGCGCCGGTGGCGGAAGGCCCCGCCACCGGCGCCCTAGCCGATGATGTCCTCGATGTCGCTGGCGATCGTGTCGGCTTCGGGGCCGACCACGACCTGGACGACGTTGCCCGCGGCCATCACCCCGTGGGCCCCTGCGGCCTTCAACGCCGCCTGATCGACCTTGGAGGCGTCGTGCACCTCGGTGCGCAGCCGCGTGATGCACGGCTCGATCTCGATGATGTTGGCCGCACCACCGAGCCCGGCGATGATCGCGTTCGCGTCCGCCGCCATCTGTCCTCCCTCGTCGATACGTCTGTTTGACCAGGCTAAACGAACGCGAGTAATCAGTCGGTCTGCGTCACCTTGTTGAGTCCGCGCGGCGCGTCGGGGTCGATGCCGAGACGGCGGGCGAGCGCCTCGGTGAGGAGCTGGCCAGGGACGATCAAGCCCATCGGGGCGACCCACTCGGGCAGGTCGGGGCCGTTCAGCGCCGCCGTACCCGCCTGGGCCAGAGCCTTGCCGCCGCCCACGGTGAAGGCCGCGGCGCCGGCGCCCACCACGCGCTCGGCCAGGGCGACCGTGCCCGCCAGCGTCGGGCTGTTCTCGGCGGCGACCAGCAGCGCGGGGGTGTCCTCGTCGACCACGGCGATCGGGCCGTGCAGCAGGTCGGCGTAGGACAGGCCCATGGCGTGCAGGTAGCAGGCCTCCTTGAGCTTCAGCGCGGTCTCGAGCGCGGTGGAGAAGGCCATGCCGCGCCCTGAGACGACCACGCCGGGCTTGTCGGCCAGGCCTTCGACGACCGCGTCGATGTCCCCCGGCTCGGCGATCAGCTTCTCGACCGCTTCCGGCACCCGCTGCAGGTCGGCGGCGTCCACGTCCGCGCCGAGGCCCAGCGCGAGGACGGCCAGCGCCGCCAGCTGCGTGGTGTACGTCTTGGTGGCGGGAACCGCCTTCTCCTCGCCGGCCAGCGTGACGAGGGCGACGTCGGCGGCCTGGGCGAGCGGGCTGTCCTCGCCGCCGTTGGTGATGCCGACGGTCTTCGCGCCGCAGTCCTTGGCCCAGGCGAGCGTCTCGACGATCTCCTCGGTCCTGCCGGACTGGGAGATCGCGACGGCCAGCACGCCGTCGAGGTCGAGTTTCCGCTTGTAGGTGGTGGCGATCGAGGGCGCGGCCAGGGCGGCCAGACGCCCGGCGTGCGCCTCGACGAGGTAGCGGCCGTAGACTGCGGCGTTGTCGGAGGTGCCGCGCGCGATGAACAGCAGTTGCCTGGTCTGCTCGCCGAGCGCCTTCACCTCGTCGACCCGAGGAAGCAATGAGGCCAGGGTGGCCCGCAACGCGGCCGGTTGCTCGGCGATCTCGCTGCGCATCTTGGTGGTCATCATGTCCCCATCGCTTGACTGGCTATTCCGGCATGTGGTCTAGTCCGGACTAGACCAGTACGAACCATAACCCATCGCCCAAGCCAGATCGAGGGGAGGATCCGTGGCGCACATCGATCCGGACAGCCCGGTGCCCAAGTACTTCCAGCTCCGCGAGATCCTGCTGGATCTCATCGACAGCAACGAGCTCAGCATCGGCGCGGCGATCCCGTCCGAGCGCGAGCTCTGCCAGCGTTTCGGTCTGTCGCGGATGACCGTGCGCCAGGCCGTCGACCACCTGGTCTCCGAAGGACGCCTGCACAGGGTGCCCGGGAAGGGCACCTTCGTCGCCAGGCCCAAGATCGAGCTGGCGCTCCAGCTCACCTCCTTCACCAACGACATGCGCGCCCGCGGCCTCGAGCCCGGCTCCCGCGACCTCGACAGGCGCATCGTGCGCGCGAGCGCCCACCTGGCCAAGGAGCTCGGGATCCAGCCGGGCGAGGAGGTCCACTTCATCGAACGGCTGCGCACCGCCGACGGCGAGCCGCTGTCGATCGAGCGCGCCCACATCCCCGTCTCGCTGGCCCCCGACCTGGCCGACCACGACCTCACCGGCAAGTCGCTCTACCAGCTTCTCGAGACGCGCTACGGCATCGTGATGGACGCGGGCGAGCTGACCATCGACGGAGGGCTCGCCGACCCGAGCGACGCCGACCTGCTGAAACTGCCCCGCGGTGGGGCCGTGCTGCTGCTGCAGCGCCGCTCGTTCGCCGGAGGGGTGTGCGCCGAGCTGGGAGTCTCCACGTACCGGGCCGACCGGTACCAGTTGCGCACCATCCTGGAGATTCCCGCCCGTCGCGGCTGACCCGGCTCCCAGGGGTACGGCATGCTTGGGTCCTGCTCGTCACCCCCACCCCGCCAGGGCCTTGGCCGGACCTGGTCCTTACCCCCACTCTCCGGAGGAACTCCCGGTGAACGAGTCCGCCGCGATCCCTTCGCCGTTCTCCCGCGTCATGGCCGTGCTCCAGCGCATGGGCCGCTCGCTCATGCTCCCCATCGCGGCCCTGCCCGCCTCCGCGCTCCTGCAGCGCTTCGGCCAGCCCGACATGCTGGGCGCCAACGGCGCCGAACCAGGCGGCCTGGCCGACGTGGCGGGTTTCGCCTGGATGACCCACGTGGCGGAGGTCCTCGCCGCCGCCGGCGCCGCCCTGTTCGACAACCTGCCGCTGCTGTTCGCGGTCGGCGTGGCCATCGGGTTCGCCCGCAAGGCCGACGGCTCCACCGCACTGGCCGCCGTGGTCGGTTACCTGGTCTTCGACCGCGTCACCAAGGTCATGTTCTTCGACTCGGCCATCAGGGACACCGTCATGATCCGCCAGGCCGAGAGCCAGGGGATCAAGGAGATCATCAACTACGGGACGCAGAACCCGACCAAGGTGCTCGGCGGCATCCTGATCGGCCTGGTGACCGCGATGCTCTGGCAGCGCTTCTACCGGATCAAGCTGCCCTCCTGGCTGGCCTTCTTCGGCGGTCGCCGGTTCGTCCCGATCATCACCTCGATCGCGGCGCTGCTGATCGGCGTGCTCATCGGCTGGATCTGGCCGGTGCTCGGCGAGTGGATCGGCCAGGCGGGCAGGGCCCTGGCCGACGCCGGCGCCGTCGGCACGGGGCTGTACGGGTTCTTCAACCGGCTGCTGGTGCCGCTCGGCCTGCACCACTTCGTCAACTCGATCGTGTGGTACGTCGTCCCCGAATGCCAGGTCGGCGGGCGCACCCTGGCCGGCGACTGGAACTGCTACTTCGGCGGCGACCCGAACGCGGGCGAGTTCATGGCCGGGTTCTTCCCCGTCATGATGTTCGCCCTGCCGGCCGCCGCGCTGGCCATCTGGCGGGCGGCGCTGCCCGGCAAGCGGACGGCCGTCGGCGGCATCATGCTCTCCGCGGCGCTGGCATCCTTCGTCACCGGGATCACCGAGCCGATCGAGTTCGCCTTCATCTTCGTCGCGCCGGTGCTGCTGGTGGTCCACGCGGTGCTGACCGGGATCGCGATGGCGGTGACGACGCTGGTCGGGGGGCAGCTGGGGTTCGGCTTCTCGGCCGGGCTGCTCGACATGCTGCTGAACGCCGGCAAGTCCAACACGCACAACCTGATCGGGATCCTGGTCATCGGGGTGGTCTACGGGGCGATCTACTACGTGGTGTTCAGCTTCCTGATCAAACGCCTGAACATCATGACGCCAGGACGAGAGCCCGAGGTCGACGTGGACTCCGGCGAAAGCGCCGCCACCCCGTCCCCGCCCAACCCCTGACCGGCCGGTGAGCGGGCCCGCCGTACCCTCCCGCACCAGGGTGTGACGAGCGTTTCCGCAGGACAGGGCGTGGTAGATACCCGGCATCCCCCGTGACGATCTGCCGGGGGAGTCGGGATGAGCACAGCGACCGCCGATGGCGGCACGTCCTTCTGGTCTGCCGCCTTCGCCGTGCTGCAGCGGGTCGGCAGATCGCTGATGATGCCCATCGCCGTCCTGCCCGCCGCGGGCCTCCTGCTCCGCTTCGGCCAGGACGACCTGCTCGGCCGTACCGACAACGCCTTCCTCGACAGGGTCGCCGCCATCTTCGCCGCCGCGGGCGGCGCCCTGTTCGACAACCTGCCGCTGCTGTTCGCGATCGGCGTCGCCATCGGCTTCGCCAAGAGGTCCGACGGCTCGACCGCACTGGCCGCTCTCGTCGGCTACCTCGTGTTCGACCAGGTGACCCGCCGGATGTTCTTCGACTCCACCAGCGAGGCGGTCAAGGCCAAGGTCACCCTCGCACTCCAGAACGGCAGCACGGTCATCAACCAGGCCGCCTCGGCCCAGCCCACGGGCGTCCTCGGCGGCATCATGATCGGCCTGGTGGCGGCCGTACTCTGGCAGCGCTACTACCGGATCAAGCTCCCCTCCTGGCTGGCGTTCTTCGGTGGCCGCCGTTTCGTCCCCATCATCACCGCCGTGACCGCCCTCGGTCTCGGCGTGATCTTCGGCTTCGCCTGGCCGCCCATCGGCACCGCGCTCACCGCCTTCGGCGACTGGCTGGCCACCCACTCCGCGCTCGGCGCGGGCGTCTACGGCGTGGCCAACCGCCTCCTCATCCCGCTCGGCCTGCACCACTTCGTGAACTCGATCGTCTGGACGGTCATCCCCGAATGCACGGTGAACGGCGTGCACGCCGCGGGCGACCTCAAGTGCTACGCGATCGGCCAGCAGGGCGCCGGCATCTTCATGACCGGCTTCTTCCCCGTGCTGATGTTCGGCATCCCCGCAGCGGCGCTGGCGATCTGGCGGGCCGCCCCTTCCCACAAGCGGGCCGCGGTGGGCTCCATCATGGTCGGCGGCGCGCTGACCGCGTTCGTCACCGGGATCACCGAGCCGGTGGAGTTCGCGTTCATCTTCGTGGCGCCGCTGCTGTTCGTCATGCACGCGCTGCTCACCGGCGTCTCGATGGCGCTGCTCGCGACGCTGGACACGCGACTCGGCTTCAGCTTCTCAGCGGGCGGCATCGACATGCTGCTGAACGCCACCAAGTCGAACACCCACGAGCTCGCGCTCATCATCGTGATCGGGCTGGTCTACTTCGTCCTTTACTACCTGCTGTTCAGCTTCCTCATCCGCAAACTCGACATCCCCACCCCCGGCCGGGAGCCCGACGACGACACCATCCCCTCGGACCAGACCTCGGGCTGACATACGGGACGCCGATAACGCACCGCGGTACCGACCGGAATGAATTCGGCAGGTCAGGTGCGGAATGCCTGCCCGCCGGAATGCGGGTAAAGCTGGTCGCCAACCGATCCAACTCGTTGTGATCTTCTTCGTCGATGCCCGCAAACGGGTCACGGGGCGCGGGGAAGTTGGCGGCCGATGTATCTGAGCGTGGGGCCGAAAACTCCTTATAGCGACGTTCTCCCGCATGAGGTTGGAGGTTTCATGGCATCACGGCTGCGTCCCGTTCCGCTCCCCCGCGTCACCCTCACCCCCCTCCCCGACCCGCCGTACGACGGGGAGCAACGCGGCCCCGAGCCCGCCACCCACGGGGCGCTCGCCCTCGCCCCCGCCGACCCGCGCCCCCTGGTCTGGGGACCGCCAGGGTCCGTGCCCGACGAGCGCCACCTGCGCCACCTCGGCCAGGCGCTCGCCGAGATCCTCACCGGCCGCAGGCCCCCCGAGACGGTCAGCGACCGGCTCACCGAGCGGGCGTACGCCGAACTGGTCCGCGCCGGACAGATGATCCACACGACCGGCCGGCCCCTCGTCGGCGTTCCGCACGTGACCCAGCCCAGGGAGGGCGCGATCGAGATGTGCCTGCTGGTGCACTGCGGCGAACGCAGCCACGTGCTGGCGCTCCGGCTCGAACGGCGTGGCGTCCAGTGGCTGTGCACCGACTTCGAAACCGCCTGACACCCTGAGCCAGTCGCACCACGGCGGCGCAGAGTCCCGGCGG
Source organism: Nonomuraea sp. bgisy101 (assembly GCF_057708945.1). Taxonomy (NCBI): domain Bacteria; kingdom Bacillati; phylum Actinomycetota; class Actinomycetes; order Streptosporangiales; family Streptosporangiaceae; genus Nonomuraea; species Nonomuraea sp. bgisy101. The sequence goes on along the minus strand of NZ_JBYITD010000002.1, from coordinate 436,264 downwards.
CACGCGAGAAGGCCCCGCACCCGGAGAACCGGGGCGGGGCCTTCAGGAGTGCGGTTACGCTTCGACGTGCTTCGGGTCGCCGTGGCAGCGCTTGTACTTCTTGCCGGACCCGCAGGGGCACGGCGCGTTGCGCTCCACGTTGCCGTAGGCGGCGCGCTCGGCGGCCGTCGTGCGGACCTTGGTGTGCTCGACCTCGCCGCCCTCGCCGGGAGCGGTGTACTCCAGCTCGGTCGGCCGCTCCGGCCCGCGCAGCCCGCGCGCGATGATCGAGCGGGTCTCGGCGATCTCCGCCGACTCCTCGACGATCGGGTTCTCCTGGACCTCGACCTCGAGGTTGAACAGGTAGCCGACCGACTCCTCCTTGATGCCGTCGAGCATCGCGGAGAACATCTCGAAGCCCTCACGCTGGTACTCGATCAGCGGGTCGCGCTGCGCCATCGCGCGCAGTCCGATGCCCTCCTGGAGGTAGTCCATCTCGTAGAGGTGCTCGCGCCACTTGCGGTCGAGGACCGACAGGATGACGCGCCGCTCCAGCTCACGCATGGCCTCGGAGCCGAGCTCCTCCTCACGCCTGTCGTAGGCGCCCAGAGCGTCGGTCTTGATCTTCTCGTGGAGGATCTCGGCCGACAGCTCCTCACGGCCGCCCACCTCCTCGACGAGGTCGTCGAGCTTGACCGTGATCGGGTAGAGGTCGCCGAACGCCTTCCACAGCTTGTCGAGGTCCCACTCCTCGGAGAAGCCCTCGGCCGTGGCGGCGTTGACGTACTCGTCGATCACGTCGCCGACGAAGCCGCGCACCTGCTCGTGCAGGTCGGCGCCCTCCAGGACGCGGTGGCGCTCGGCGTAGATCACCTTGCGCTGCCGGTTCATGACCTCGTCGTACTTCAGAACGTTCTTGCGGATCTCGAAGTTCTGCTGCTCGACCTGGTGCTGGGCGGAGGCCACCGCCTTGGTGACGATGCCCGACTCGATCGGCTGGTCGTCGGGGATGTTCATCCTGACCATGATCGCCTCGACCCGAGGCGAGTTGAACAGGCGCATCAGGTCGTCGCCCAGCGAGAGGTAGAAACGCGACTCGCCGGGGTCACCCTGACGGCCGGAACGGCCGCGCAGCTGGTTGTCGATGCGGCGGGACTCGTGACGCTCGGTGCCGAGGACGTAGAGGCCGCCGAGATCGGTGACCTCCTCGTGCTCGGCCTTGACCGCGCCCTCGGCCTTGGCCAGAGCCTCGGCCCACGCCTTCTCGTACTCCTCCGGCGTCTCGACGGGGTCGAGGCCGCGCTGGCGCAGCTCGAGATCGGCGCGGAACTCGGGGTTGCCGCCGAGCATGATGTCGGTGCCTCGACCGGCCATGTTGGTGGCCACGGTCACGGCGTGCTTGCGACCCGCCTCGGCGACGATCGACGCCTCACGCGCGTGGTTCTTCGCGTTGAGCACCTCGTGCTTGACGCCCTGGCGGGTCAGCATCTTGGACAGCCGCTCGGACTTCTCGACCGAGGTGGTGCCGACGAGGACGGGCTGGCCCGTCTCGTAGCGCTCCTTGATGTCCTCGACCACCGCGGTGAACTTGGCGTCCTCCGTGCGGTAGATGAGGTCGGCCTGGTCCTTGCGGACCATCGGCCTGTTGGTCGGGATCGGGACCACGCCGAGCTTGTAGGTCTGGTGGAACTCGTTCGCCTCGGTGGCCGCGGTGCCGGTCATGCCGGCGAGCTTGCCGTACAGGCGGAAGTAGTTCTGGAGGGTGATCGTGGCGAGCGTCTGGTTCTCGTCCTTGATCTTCACCCCCTCCTTGGCCTCGATGGCCTGGTGCATGCCCTCGTTGTAGCGGCGCCCGTGCAGGACTCGGCCGGTGAACTCGTCGACGATCAGGACCTCGCCGTCGGTGACGATGTAGTCCTTGTCCTTCTTGTAGAGCTCCTTGGCCTTCAACGCGTTGTTGAGGAAGCCGACCAGGTGGGTGTGCTCGGGCTTGTAGAGGTTGTCGATGCCGAGCCAGTCCTCGACCTTCTCCACGCCCGTCTCGAGGATGCCGACCGTGCGCTTCTTCTCGTCGACGACGTAGTCGCCGGTGCTGGGCTCGCCGGGGTTCTTGCCCTCGACGCCCCTGCGGAGGCGCGGCACGATCTTGGCGAACTCGGTGTACCACTTGCCCGACTGCTCGCCGGGACCCGAGATGATCAGCGGCGTGCGGGCCTCGTCGATGAGGATCGAGTCGACCTCGTCGACGATCGCGAAGTTGTGGCCGCGCTGGACGCACTCCTCCAGCGACCAGGCCATGTTGTCGCGCAGGTAGTCGAAGCCGAACTCGTTGTTCGTGCCGTAGGTGATGTCGGCGCCGTACATCTTGCGGCGCTCCTCGGGGCTCTGCCCCGCGACGATCACACCGGTCTCGAGCCCGAGGAAGCGGTGGATCCGCCCCATCTTCTCCGCGTCACGCTGGGCCAGGTAGTCGTTGACCGTGATGACGTGGACGCCCTTGCCGGAAAGCGCGTTGAGATAGCTGGGCATCACACAGGTCAGGGTCTTGCCCTCACCGGTCTTCATCTCGGAGATGTTGCCCAGGTGCAGGTTGGCGCCGCCCATGATCTGGACGTCGTAGGGGCGCTGGCCGAGGACGCGCCGCGCCGCCTCCCGCACCGTGGCGAAAGCCTCGGGCAAAAGGTCGTCGAGCGACTCCCCATCGGCGTGTCGCTGCTTGAACTCGTCCGTGAGCGCGCGCAACTCCGCGTCGGACAGGCTCTTGAAGTCGTCCTCAATGGAGTTGACCTGGTCGGCGATCCGCTTGAGCTTGCGCAGGATCTTGTTCTCGCCGGCGCGCAGAATCTTGTCGAGAATGGCTGGCACTTTGTGTAAAGCTCCTCGCAGGTCTTCCCCGGCGGCCGCCAGGAGGAGAGGCTGAGACAAACTTCCCCGTTGCCATCGTAGGCGGTTCCGCCACCAGACACAGCCACCGCGACTGGGAGGCCGCTTCACCCGTCTGGGAGAATGGTCTTTCGGCAGAGCGTATGCCGAACAGGTTTGATCTCGCACCATTGACATGGCTGGGCGGGAAATATCTTCAGGAGGGATAGGCCATGGCAGATGGTCACAACCTTGGCAACCACGGCGGGCGCGCGTCGTCCTGGCTGGCGGTCAGCATCATGCTGGCAGGGTTCACCGTCGGTGGCGTCGGTCTGACGATGGCCAACTGGATGATCGTCTGGGTCGGTGTCGGGATCTTCGTCCTGGGCGGGATCCTCGCCCTGGTCTTCGACATCTTCTCCGACGTCGTCATCGACGCGCCCCGTGTCGGCATGCGTGCCGAGGACCATCGCTGACGACTCCGCGGATGGCGGGTTGCAGGGCGAGCCGTCGCCCCGCATCCCGCCATCGCCTTTTCCCGGGCGATTTTCTGTCGGTGCTCGCCGTTACGATCGCGGCATGCTGTGCCGTACCTCCGGATCCACGACATGACCGAGCTGAGCGCCGACGAGGCGCGCCGACTGATCTTGCGCGCCCAGGGCCTGCTGGGCGCCGACGGCAGGCGCGGCGGCGTGCAGGGGATGCTGCGCAGGCTGGGCGCCGTCCAGCTCGACACCATCTCCGTCCTGGCCCGCTCCCACGAGCTGGTCGCCTACGGCAGGCTGGGCGCCGTCGGCAGAGCCGACGTCGAGAGCGCCTACTGGCACAACCCCGCCCGTAGCTTCGAGTACTGGTGTCACGCCGCCTGCATCCTCCCCATCGAGCACTGGCCGCTGTACGGCTTCCGCCGCCGCGCCTACCGCGCGAGGAAGCAGCGCTGGCACGAGGTCCCCGCCGGCTACGAGAAGGTGCTCGACCAGGTGCGCGACAGCGGCCCCGTCACCACCGCCGACATCGGCGGCGCCAAGAAGAGCGCCGAATGGTGGGACTGGTCCGACTCGAAGATCGCGCTCGAGTGGCTGCTCGACATCGGCGAACTCGTCTGCACCAAGCGCGTCGGCTGGCGCAGGGTCTACGACCTGGCCGAGCGCGCCGTCCCGGCCGACCTGCTCGGCGAGGAGCTCACCGACGAGGAGTGCATCGTCCGGCTGGCGCGCGTCGCGGGCTCGGCCCTCGGCGTGGCCACCCGCGGCGACCTCGTCGACTTCCTCAGGGTCAAGGGCCCTCATGCCGCGCTGCTCGACCAGGCGCTGGTCGGCGGCGCGGCCGGACTGGTGCCCGTCAAGGTGGCCGGCTGGCCGTCGGCCAAGCAGCCCGCGAACGCGTGGGCCGCCCCCGAGGCGCTCGAGTCCGAGCCGCGCGGGCGCCACCGCACCACGCTCGTCTCGCCGTTCGACTCGCTCATCTGGCATCGTGGCCGCACGTCGCGGGTGTTCGGGTTCGACTACACCCTCGAGATCTACGTCCCCAAGGCCAAGCGAGTCCACGGCTACTTCACGATGCCCGTGCTGTCGGGCGGCAAGCTGATCGCCCGGGTCGATCCGTCACGCGAGGGGCAGACGTTCGTGGCAAGACACGTGTCGTTCGAGTCGTCCAGGGTGCGGCCCGCCGATGTGGCGGGGGTGCGGGAGGCCCTGTGGTCGGCGGCCGCCTGGGTGGGGTGCGACGACGTGCGGGTGGAACGGGTCACCTCCGAGGCTCACACCAGGCCGCTCCTGGACGCCCTCCCCCTGGCCATGTCCGACCTCCGCTGATCTCCGCGGCTCACGCGCGGGTCACGTCGGTCGAAGGTCTCGGGCGCACACCGGGACAGCCCGCAAGGGAACGCACGGAGCGGCCCTGGGCCCTCCCTCTCAGCGAGGGAGGGCGGGCCTCAGGTGATCTCCAGCATGCGTTCGCGAACGGCGTAGACCACCGCCTCCATCCTGGAGTGCAGTTGCAGCTTGTCCAGGATGTTGCGCACGTGGTTCTTCACCGTGTTCTCCGAGATGAACAGCTGCTTGGCGATCTCGCGGTTGTTCATCCCCTTCGCCACCAGCCGCAGCACCTCCATCTCCCGCTCGGTCAGCCGGGGAACCGGCAGTTGCGGCGGCCGCTCGGCCTCCTTGCGGCTCATGTTGGCGAACTCGGTGATGAGTTTGGCCGCCATGGCGGGGTTGATGAGGGACTGTCCCTCGTGCACCCCGCGCACCGCGTCGGGCACCTCGTCGATCTGGACGTCCTTGAGCAGGTAGCCGGTGGCGCCCGCCTTGATGGCCTCGAAGAGGTCCTCCTCCTCGTCGCTGACCGTCAGCATGATGATCCGCGTGCTGGGGACGGACGCCTTGATGCCGCCCGTCGCCTCGATGCCGCCTTGGCGGGGCATGCGGACGTCCATCAACACCACGTCGGGCAGCAGGCGGTCGGCGAGCTCGACCGCCTCCTGACCGTCGCTGGCCTCGCCGACCACCTCGATGTCGTCCTCGGCGGCCAAGGCCAGCGCGAGGCTGCGCCTGATCAGCTCGTGATCGTCAACGATCATCACGCGGATCGGGTCGCTCATGCGGCCTCCTCAGCGGACCGCATCTGCCTGATGGCTCGCTCGCTCACGTGGCCGAGGCGCTCCGCCTCGGCTCGCTCGCCGCGCTCGCTCACGTCTCCTCCTCGTGGGGGGCCAGAGCCGTTGAACCGCCATGATGCCAGGCTTTTGCGGTCCTAGGGTGGTCGAGAGGATCTTCGTTGGCGCGAATCAGGGCTCGACGAGCCGCAACACGCCGTAGTGGTAGCCGCGCCGGCTGTAGACGACGCTCGGCTGGCCGCTCTCCTTGTCACGGAACAGGTAGAAGTCGTGTCCGACCAGTTCCATCTCGAGGAGGGCCTGGTCGATTGTCATGGGCTCGGCGTTGTGGAACTTCTCCCGGACGACGCAGGGTCCTTCGCCGTCCATCTCGATGGGGACGATGTCGTCGTAGGCCTTGTCGTCAGGCAGGAGGTCTTCCTCGGACTCCGGCTGCGCGGGGACGACTGTGGCCTCGGGCATCGTGTCGTAGACGTCGGCGAGTGCGGCTGTCAGCTCCGCCACGGAAGGGGTCGCGTGGTTGCCGTGATGCACCTTGCGCCGGTCTGCGATGCGCCGCAGGCGGCCTTCGAGTTTGTCGAGGGCTAGGTCGAGGGCGGCGAATCTGTCGTCGGCCGAGGCCTCGGCGCGGATGGCCGGTCCTCGGGAGTGGATGGTCAGCTCGACACGCTCGCGTTGATCGGCGAGGCGGGGGTTGCGTTCCTTCGACACCTCCACATCGACTCGGATGAGCTTGTTGTCCAGACGTTCGATCCTGGCCAGCTTGGTCGTCACGTGGTCTCGGAAGCGGTCACTCACTCCTGTGTGCCGTCCCTTGACGATGATGTCCATGCAACAGCCCCCCTTCGTCTAACGACTGAGACAGAGCGCCCGACGATGTCCCTGCCGGGCGTGGTCATGCTTCACCGTTACCCTCTTTCGACATGTCGTTACCAGCGACTCCAGTGGCACCCGCTCGGCCGACCTGGTCTTCGACCCCACATCCGCCTGCTGAGGGGTTCGCGGCTCTGTGCCACTACTGCCCTTCTCTTCTTTACGGGGGACATCTGGACCCCCGGGAAGGCAGGACTTACCTCTAAGCCGCACCGTGATCAGTCGACAAAAAGTCGCCTTACGTGGACCGTTTCGCCTGCGGCTGGCATCGGCTAGCGGAGCCGGGACCCCCGGCTCTGCGCAACCACGGACCCGAACGGGTGCCATGTCAGAACGCTATCTGCATCACGACCGAATGTCAGCCTGGGGATCGCCCAAAAGATCACTTTCCGTGATTTTCTCCGGGCAGACGGGTGATGCGAGATGCCTGCTTTGTTGGCTGAATACACCTTTGGACCTGCCTCTCCAGAGGGATGAGCTGGGCGGGAGGAAGACAGATGTAGCGAACCGGCGAGGCTCCGGACTTGGCGTTCTCTTTACCCTCCGTGATCGAAAACCGTTCGAACGCGTCGGCGTGTCGCGGCGAAGGTCACCGCCGCGACCACCGTCGCTCCCGCCTCATTGACCGCTCTGGCCGCCTCCGCGAGGGTCGCGCCGGTGGTGACGACATCGTCCACAAGGACCACGCGCGCGCCTGAGCGGCCGCTCAGGCGCGCTTTACCTGCCTCGGCGACTCGTAGGGAGGAGGCGAGGTTGGCAGCCCTCTGCGCGGCGCTGAGGCCCGCCTGGTCGGCGACCCTCCTGCTCTGGCGGAGGTCTGTGCGGAGAGTGACCTGGCGTCCCAGCCTCCCCAGATGCCGTACGGCGAGCGCGGCCATGCGGGGCACCGGGTCGTGACCCCTGGCGCGTACGGCACGCCCCGCGCTGGGGACGGGGACGACGGACAGCCCGCCCTCGGGGACGGCCGTGGCGATGGTGAAGGCCAGGGCGTGGGCCAAGGGAGCGGCGAGAGCCGTACGGCCGCGCTCCTTGTAGTGGAGGACCGCCTGGCGGGCCGCGCCCTCGTAGAGGGTCGCCGACCAGCAGACAGGCAGTCCTTCGGGGGCAGGGTGGGGCATGCGCACCGCGGGGGCGACGACCAGGCACGCGTCGCACAGGAGGCTGCCACGGGCGGCGCAGCCGAGGCAGCGGGCGGGGAGGAGGAGGTCGAGCACGGGGACCACCCTGCCGGGCGGCACCGACAGAACCTGGAGCTCGAGCGGACGGAGGAAAGCGGGTGCCTCAGTCGAGAGGGAAGGTGGGGGACGAGGTGCCGGGCTGGACCTTGGTGTCGACCCATTTGTCCTGCACCAGCTCCAGCACCTTGCCGCCGCCCTCGTCGTCCGCCTCGGTCCCCGCCACCAGGCGGCCGTTCAGGGCGGAGATCGAGGTGATGCGCTTGTCGGCCGCCAGCTGCCGAAGCTGGCCGTTGCTGATGTCGATCTCCGTGGGCGTGCTGCCCGAGCTGCTGCCCATGAGCGCGACCAGATGCTCGGAGTCCCCCCAGGCCAGATCCTTGATCTCCTCGTTCTCCCCGGCCGTCAGCAACGTCTGGAAGTGGTCGAGCCTGTCCCCCGCGATCACGCCCACCATCACCGACACCGCTCCGTTATCGGCCACGATCGCCGCGACGCGGGTACCGTCGCGCGCCACCTTGAACGCCGTGACCCGCTTGCCGTTGAGTTCGGGCGCGGCGATGCGCGTCACCGGCTGTTCCAGGTTCGACATGTCGTAGCGCAGCACGTAGGACGTGTGGTCGTCGATCCTGTCGACCGTCCACAGCGTGCCGTTCCAGTTCCAGGCGGGTGGGGTCAGGTTGGTGCCCTTGATGGCCTCCTGCCACTGGCTCTCGGACGACAGCTTGTTGGTCCAGATGCTGCGGCCGTCGCTCTTGAGGGCGGCCACGTACTCCGTGGGGTCGCCTTTGGCCGACGGGGTGATCGCCGGCTCCTTGTACGCGTCGCCGAGCCTGCCGGCGGGGCCGGGGACGGCGATGCCGGCGCCGTTGGCGCCGAGCCACATGAGCTGGCCGTTCTGGACGAAGTAGACCTTGCCGTCAGGCCGGCGCAGCCACATGTCGTTGTCCTTGGAGCCGATGGTCAGCGGCGCGGAGTCGAAGAAGGTCTCGCCGTTGAGCCTGACCTCGATGGTCCTGCCCGTGATCACGTCGCGCAGGCTCCACTGCAGCTGCCTGCTCAGCGCCTCGACCGGCGGCGGGTCCTGCTTGAACTGCCCTTCGAGGTAGACCACGACGGTCTCCTCGTCGGTCGCGATCCTGTCGAGGCTGATCCCCTCGAAGGCGGTGGACACGGCGCCGCGCAGCGACTCGCTGGGGCCTTCGAGCAGCCTGTCGACGATCGTCTCCGCCAGTGACCTGGTGGGGTTGATCGGCAGCCACACGTGGTCGACGACGGGGAGGGCGGCCAGGTTGTCGAGGGAGCCCGAGCCGCCGAGGAAGTAGATGTCGGCCGGCTCGTAGGCCCTGCGCACGTCCGCGGCGGTGAGCAGCATCAGCCCGTTGCGCAGGCTGGAGACCCGGTAGCCCTGCGGGGTCTTGGCCACCATGAACTGGAGGGTCAGCTTCTCCCTCTTGGGCTCGTACCAACCGTCGCCGTGGATGAGCGCGATCTGCGTGGCCTCCAGTTGGACGATGTTCTCGCCCACCTGCCGGTAGGTGGGGTTGTCCTCGACCACGATCACCGACTCGCCCGGCTTCCACGCGCGCTTGGCCTCGGGCGTCAGGTACTCGCGCAGGATCTTCTGCTCGACGTCGTCGAAACTGGCCATGGCCGCCTGCATGCCCTGCACGATCCTGCGGGCGTCCCAGTCCGGCTGGGGCTCCGTCGCGACCATCCGCTGGAACGGCTTGCTCAGCGAGTCGGCCGCGTCGCCCTGCCTGACCTGCTCGGGCGGGCCGCCCACCGAGATCACCGAACAGGCGGAGCTGCCGCACACGACGCTCGCGGCCATCACGGAAAGAAGGATCCTCCTACTCCGCATGGAAAACCCCCTCACCCGCGACCGGTGAAAGGACCGGCGTGATGTGCCCGCGCCATGTCCGCCTCATTTCCACCTCCGGCGGCACGAGCGAAAGCGGCGATCCCTTCAGCTCGGCCCCGGCCGTGCGGGGCAGCGTGAGCCTGAACTGCGACCCCTCTCCCTGAGCGCCCCATGCCTGCAGCCATCCCCCGTGCAGCATGGCGTCCTCGCGCGAGATGGCGAGCCCGAGCCCGGTGCCGCCGATGGTGCGGGCCCTGGACGGGTCGGCCCGCCAGAAGCGGTCGAAGACCATCTGTTCCTCGCCGGGCTTCAGCCCCACTCCGTGATCCCGTACGGCCACCGCCGCCGAGTCGCGGTCGGCGCCCACGGAGACCACGATCTCGCGCCCCTCGCCGTGCTCGATCGCGTTGAACAGCAGGTTGCGCAGGATCCGCTCGACCCTGCGGCTGTCGATCTCGGCCATGCAGGGCTCGCTGGGCAGGCGCAGCTCGAACCTGGTGCCGTGCCGTTCCGCCAGCGCCTCGGAGTCGGCCACGGCGCGCAGCACCACGTCGCGCACGTCGGTGGAGTCGAGGTCGAGGGTGGCCGCGCCCGCGTCGTAGCGGCTGATCTCCAGCAGGTCCGCCAGCATCGACTCGAACCGCTCCAGCTGCGCCTGCATGAGCTCGGCCGAGCGCGCGGCCATGGGCTCGAAGTCCTCGCGGGCGTCGTAGAGCAGGTCGGCGGCCATCCGCACGGTGGTCAGCGGCGTGCGCAGCTCGTGCGAGACGTCGGAGACGAACTGCCGCTGCACCTGCGACAGCTCCTCGAGCTGGTGGATCTTGAGCGCCAGGTTGGCGGCCATCTCGTTGAAGGAGGTGGCCAGGCGGGCCAGGTCGTCCTCGCCGCGCACCTTCAGCCGCTCGTCGAGCCGTCCTGAGGCGAGGCGTTCGGCGGCCTGGCGGGCCAGCCGTACGGGAGTCACGACCTGGCGGGTGACCAGGGAGGCGATGGCGCCGAGCAGCAGGACCAGCCCGATGCCCACGACCACGACCACCTGTCTGACGATGGAGAGCAGCGACTCCTCATCGGTGAGCGGGAAGAAGTGGTAGATCTCGTAGCCGTCCTCGATGAAGGCGCCCACGACCAGCGTGAGCTGGGTTTCGCGGCTCGCGGAGAACGTGAGTCTGGAGACGACCTGCAGGGGGTCGTTGAGCACGCCCTTGTCGCGTTTCGCCTCCAGCCGCTTGCGCAGGTCCTGCGGGATGTCGGCGGGCAGGACGCTGCCGGTCGCGCGCGACTGCCCCGGCTCGGTCCTGTTGAGCACCAGGAGCTGGTATCGCTTGCGCCAGCCGTTCTCGCCGGTGCCGATGATGCTGTTGACCGCCACGTCGAGCGGGGCCTCGGCGGCGGGGGGACCGCCTTCCCCCTGTTTGGCGGGCTCGATGGGCTCGGCGTTGAGCGCGGCCATGATGGCCACCCTGTCGGCGGTGGCCTCGTTGGCCGCCGACAGCTTGCGGCCGTTGACGACCGAGGTGTTGATCTCCTGGACGAGGAAGACACCGAGCACCGCCACCACGGTCACCGAGATCACCAGCGTGCTGGTGATGACCTGGAGCTGGAGCGATCGCCGCCAGGTGCGGCGGATCATGCCTGCCGCACGCCGCGCCCGTCGCCGGACGCCACCCAGAATCTGGCGAAGCGTCCTGCGACGGATCCTGCTCTTCGACGGAGACATGAGAGGAGGGGTGGTCAGGCAGGACCGGCTTTGTAGCCCACGCCGCGGACCGTCACCACGATCTCGGGGTGCTCAGGGTCCTTCTCGATCTTGGCGCGGAGGCGCTGGACGTGCACGTTGACCAGGCGGGTGTCGGCCGCGTGCCGGTAGCCCCAGACCTGCTCCAGCAGCACCTCGCGGGTGAAGACCTGGCGCGGCTTGCGGGCCAGCGCGACGAGCAGGTCGAACTCCAGCGGGGTGAGGTTGATGGTCTCCTCGCCACGCTTGACGGAGTGGCCCGCCACGTCGATGGTGATGTCGCCGATCTGCAGGATCTCGGGCGTCGGCTCGTCGGTACGGCGCAGCCGCGCACGCACCCTGGCCACGAGCTCCTTCGGCTTGAACGGCTTGACGATGTAGTCGTCGGCGCCCGACTCGAGGCCGAGCACGACGTCGATGGTGTCGCTCTTCGCGGTGAGCATGACGATCGGGACCCCCGACTCAGCCCTGATCCTGCGCGCCACGTCGATGCCGTCCGCCCCCGGCAGCATCAGGTCGAGCAGAACCAGGTCCGGGCGCGTATCCCGGAACGCGTCGAGGGCCTTGTCGCCGTCGGAGACGAAGGACGGTTCGAAGCCTTCGCCCCGCAGTACGATGCCGAGCATCTCGGCGAGAGCGGCGTCGTCGTCGACGACCAGCACGCGACCTTTCATGGCCCCTCATTCGTTCTACGCATTGTGGGACATACCCGCATGGTTGCTGAAGGTTACCCTTGCCTGGCTCATGGCATAACCATCAGACCATTGAAAGCCGAATTTTAGACGCCCTGGTAACCCCCGTAATCTCAGTCTGCAAGACGAGGGCACGTTTCGGCCATCCCCGAACACCGACTACACCAATGAGTCGCCCATCATGCCAGGATTGGTGTATGTCAGACGGTCACGAGACGCCGCCCGGCTGGTCGGCTGAGCAGCCCCCTCCCTACCAGGCGCCCGGATCCCCCTACAGCGGCCCGGCACCGTCCGCCTGGCAGCAACCGGCTCCCCCGCCACCACCGCCCTACGGCCACCAAGGGTACGGCTACATGCCACCGCCCGCGCTGCGTCCTGGGATCATTCCCCTGCGCCCGCTCGGCCTCGGCGACATCTACGACGGCACGATCAAGCTGATCAGGTCGAACCCCAAGTCGGTGCTCGGCCTGTCGGCGATCGTGGCGGCCGTCGCGGCCATCCCCGTCTCGATCGGGCAGGCGCTGGCGCTCAGCTCGCTGGGGACCGTGCTGGCCGACCCGCAGGCCAACGCCGACGCGCTGGAAAGCGGCGGTTTCCTCTCGCAGACGCTTCCCACGATCATCTCCTCGGTGGTCAGCCTCGTCGCGGTCACGATCCTGACGGGCGTGCTCATCAGGATCCTCGGCCGTGCCGTCTTCGGCGGGAAGATCACCGCGGGCGAGGCGTGGCGGCTGGTCGCGTCGCGGGTGCCCGCGCTGTTCGGGGTGATCCTGCTGATCATCGCCATCATGCTGGCGCCCGCCGTGCCGATCGCCCTGATCGTCTACGCGGTCGCCATGGCCGGGTCGCCCGGAGCCGCGGTCGGGCTCGGCGCCCTCTTCATGATCCTTTACATCGGCTACGCGCTGTTCGTCAACACCAGGTTCTCCTTCGCCGCGCCCGTCGTGGTGCTGGAAGGTCTCGGTCCCGTGCAGGCGCTTCGCCGCTCGTGGCGGCTGGTGAGCGGCGACTTCTGGCGGGTGCTCGGCATCCTCCTGCTCACGATGGTCCTCGCCTACCTGGTCAGCACGGTCCTCAGCTTCCCGTTCGGGCTGATCGCGGGCATCGCCGGCGTGATGGGCGGCGGCTCCACGGGCGCGACCATCCTGGTCGCCGTCGTGTTCGCCATCGGCACCACCCTCGGCGCGATGATCACCTATCCGCTGCAGGCGGGCGTGACCGGCCTGCTCTACACCGACAGGCGGATGCGCAGCGAGGCCTTCGACCTGGTCCTGCAGACCGCCGCGCTCGAACAGCAGCGCCAGGGCTGGGTGCACGCCTCGGCCGACGAGCTCTGGCACCCGTCGAACGCCCGCAGGCCGTGACCCCTCCTGAACGGGAGGAGGCCCAGCGCAGGGCCGCCGAGGAGCTGGCCAGAGCCGGGTACGCCACGGAGTCGTTGCCTGACAGGCTCTGGCGCGGCTTCCAGCAGTGGCTCGGCGACCTCGGCGAGTTCACGCCGGGCGGCGGCACTGTCGGGCCCGTCATCGCGGCGCTGCTGCTCATCCTGGTGGTCGTCGCCGCCGTGTGGGCGATGGTGTGGCTGTCGCGCAGGTCGGCGCGCGCGCACGCGCCCGAGTCAGGCGACCTGTTCGGCGGCAGGGCGATGACCGCGGCCGAGCACCGCCTGGCCGCCGAGAGTCTGGCCGCCGAGGGCCGCTGGGCCGAGGCCGTCCAGGAGCGGCTGCGCGCGATCGCCCGCGACCTGCAGGACAGGGCCCTGGTCGACACCATGCCGGGCCGTACGGCGGACGAGCTGGCGGCCGAGGCCGGCAGGTCGCTGCCCGCCTTCGCGGACGAGCTCGCCGCCGCCGCGCGCGCCTTCGACGACGTCGCCTACGGCGGCGTGCCGGGCACCTCTGACGCCTACGCGATGATGCGCGAGCTGGACGAGCGGCTCCGCGTGGCCAGGCCGGTGGCGCTGTGAGCGTCTCGACCTCCCCCACCACGGCGGGACTGTGGCGGCGCGCCAGGGCGGGCGTGCTCGTCGGGCTGCTGGTCGTGGCGACGGCCGTGATCGGGGCGCTGATCTCCGGCGGCGCGGGCCCTGGGCGCTACCTCGACCCCGACGACACCTCCCTGCGCGGCTCCAAGGCGCTGGCCCAGCTGCTGAGGGCGCAGGGCGTCCGGGTCGACAGGGTGGACTCGGTGACCGCCGCCGAGACGCTGGCGCGTGAAGGAGACAGGCTGCTGCTGGTCGGAGCGCCGTGGAACGGCGGCTACGCCGAGGCCGAGCGGCTGGCCGCGCTCCCCGGCGACAGGGTGGTGGTCGGCAGCCAGCCGTACTTCGACGTGCTGGCGCCCGACATCGTCGCCGAGGGCACGCTCCGGCTGCGCTCGCGCGAGCCAGGCTGCGACCTGCCCGCCGCCCGCGCGGCCGGCAGCGCCTACCTGGGCGCTCTGCTGTTCGAGGCGGGCGGCACCTCCTGCTACGACGGGTCCCTCATGGTCTCGGGTACGGTCACCGCGGTCGGCAGCGGCGATTTCATGACCAACCAGCGACTGGCCGAGGACGGCAACGCCGCGCTCGCCCTCCACCTGCTCAGCACGCGCAAGGCGGTGACCTGGCTGGTTCCCGCGCCCGTCCCGCCCGGAGGGGACTCCGTTGCGGGTCCCGGCGGCAAGAGCATCCAGGAACTGCTGCCCGCGAGCATCCCGTGGGCGGTGGCGATGGCGGCCGTCGCGGTCGCGCTGGCCGCCTTCTGGCAGGGCAGACGGCTGGGCCCCGTGGTGGCCGAGCGGCTGCCCGTGGTGGTCAGGGCGGCCGAGACCGTGGAGGGCAGAGGCCGCCTCTACAACGCGCGCAGGGCCAGAGCCCAGGCGGCGGAGGCGCTGCGTGGCGGCGCGCTCGACCGCCTCGTCCCCCGGCTCGGGCTCGGCTCGGGCGCGGGGGCCAACGAGGTCGTCGCGGCGCTCGCCGTACGGACGGGTCAGGACCCCGGGTGGCTCGGAGCGGCGCTGTACGGCCCGCCGCCCGCCGTCGACGCGGAGCTCGTGGCCCTGGCGGGATACTTGGACGAAATCGAGAGGCTGGTTCGTGAACACTGAGGAGACCACCCGCGTGGCGGGACGCGGCGACGACGCGCGCGAGGCGCTCGGCGCGCTGCGTGCCGAGGTGGCCAAGGCCGTCGTCGGCCAGGACGCGGTGGTGACAGGGCTGGTCATCGCGCTGCTGTGCAGAGGGCACGTGCTGCTGGAGGGCGTGCCGGGCGTCGCCAAGACGCTGATGGTGCGCACGCTCGCGGCGGCGATGTCGCTCGACTTCAAGCGCGTGCAGTTCACGCCCGACCTGATGCCGGGCGACGTGACCGGCTCGCTGATCTACGACGCGAAGACGGCCGAGTTCGAGTTCCGCGAAGGCCCGGTGTTCACGAACCTGCTGCTCGCCGACGAGATCAACCGCACCCCGCCGAAGACACAGGCCTCGCTGCTCGAGGCGATGGAGGAGCGCCAGGTCAGCGTCGAGGGCGACGCGCGGCTGCTGCCCGACCCCTTCGTGGTGTGCGCCACGCAGAACCCGGTCGAGTACGAAGGCACCTACCAGCTGCCCGAGGCGCAGCTCGACAGGTTCCTGCTGAAGCTGACCGTGCCGCTGCCGCCGCGGGACCAGGAGATCGCCGTGCTCGAACGACACGCTCGCGGCTTCGACCCCCGCGACCTGAGCCAGGTCAAGCCGGTCGCCTCCGCCGACGACCTGGCGGCGGGGCGCGAGGCCGTGGCGGCGGTGCACGTGGCGCCCGAGGTGCTCGGCTACATCGTCGACCTGGCCAGGGCCACCAGGCAGTCGCCTTCGCTCCAGCTCGGCGTGTCCCCGCGCGGGGCGACGGCGCTGCTGGCGACCTCGCGGGCGTGGGCGTGGCTGTCCGGCCGTACCTATGTGACGCCTGACGACGTGAAGGCGCTGGCCAGGCCCGCGCTGCGGCACAGGGTCCAGCTGCGGCCCGAGGCGGAGCTGGAGGGCGCGACCTCCGACGGCCTGCTCGACGGCATCCTGGCCGCCGTGCCGGTTCCCCGCTGATGGCGCTGACGGGGCGTGCGGGGCTGATCGCGGCACTCTGCGTCGTGGTGGTCCTGTTCGCGCCGGGCCCTGGCTACGCGGTGGCGGCCTGCTGCCTGCTGCTGGCCGCTGCCGTCGTGGTGGACCTGCTGTTCGCCGGGGCCGTGCGGCCGCTCAGGTTCACCCGCTCGGGCGACACGACGGTACGGCTCGGCCAGACGGCCACCGTGTCGCTCGTCGTGGAGAACCCGGGGCCGCGCAGGGTGCGTGGCCTGCTGCGCGACGCGTGGCAGCCGTCGGCGGGGCTCGCCGCCCGATCGGTCCCCATCGACGTGCCCGCGGGCGAGAAGCGGCGGATCGACCTCGAGCTGACGCCCACCCGCCGCGGCGACCGCTCGTCCGTCGCGGTGACCGTCCGCGCGTTCGGGCCGCTGGGGCTGGCCGCGCGGCAGGGCGGCCACAGCGCGCCGTGGACGCTCAGGGTGCTGCCGCCGTTCCTGTCGCGCAAGCACCTGCCGTCGCGGCTCGCGAGGTTGCGAGAGCTGGAGGGCAGCCATCCCGCGCTGGTCAGGGGGCAGGGCACGGAGTTCGACTCGCTGCGTGAGTACGTGGTCGGCGACGACGTGCGCTCCATCGACTGGAGGGCCACCGCCAGGCGCAACGACGTCGTGGTGCGCACCTGGCGGCCCGAACGCGACAGACGCGTCCTGATCGTGCTCGACACGGGGCGCACCTCGGCGGGCAGGGTCGGCTCGGGCTGGCCGCGGCTCGACTGGTCGATGGACGCGGCCCTGCTGCTGTCCGCCCTTGCGGCCAAGGCGGGCGACCAGGTCGACTTCCTCGCCTACGACAGGGGCGTGCGCGCCTGGGTGGCCGGCGCCTCCCGCACCGAGCTGCTGTCGGCGCTGGTGAACGTCATGGCGCCGATCGAGTCCTCGCTGGTGGAGTCCGACGCGCCCGGCATGGTCGCCGCCATCCTGGCCAGGGCCAGACGGCGGGCGCTGGTGGTGGTGCTCACCGATCTCAACTCCGCCGCGCTCGACGAGGGCCTGATGCCGATGCTGCCCCAGCTGTCCGCCAAACACCTGGTGCTGGTCGCGGGCGTCTCCGATCCCCGCGTCGCCGAAATGGCGGCCGGCAGGGGTACGGCGGAGCTCGTCTACGACGCGGCGGCGGCCTCGCGTGCCATCGGCGAGCGCAAGCGCATCACCGCCCGGCTCAGGGGGCACGGCGTCGAGGTCGTCGACGCGCTGCCCGAGGACTTCGCGCCCGCCCTGGCCGACGCCTACCTGGCGCTGAAGGCAGCGGGGCGGCTCTAGCTCGTCGGGACCACGTCCGGCGCCCGCTCGAGGTCGCCGGTCTCCCCCTGCCGCTCCGCCTTCCGCCCGAAGTAGCCGATGTAGGCGAGGAACGCGACGAGGGCCAGCACGCCGATGCCCACGCGCGCCCACGTCGGCAGGCCCGACGGCGTGACCAGCGCCTCGATCAGCCCCGACACGAACAGCACCACCACCAGCCCGATCGCCACGCTGATCACCGCCCTGCCCTGCTCTGCCATCACGTCGATCCTGCGGCGCGGGCCTGGCGCGACGACCATCCAGCCGAGACGCATGCCGACCGCCGAGGCCAGGAACACCGCGGTCAGCTCCAGCAGGCCGTGCGGCAGGATCAGGCCGAAGAAGACGTCGAGCTTGTCGCGGGAGGCCATCAGGCCACCCGCGATCGCCACGTTCGCGGCGTTCTGGAAAAGAATCCACGGAATCGGCAGGCCGAGGAAGATGGCGAGCATGATGACCTGCATGGACAACCACGCGTTGTTGATCCAGACCCGGCTGGCGAACGAGGCGGCGGGATTCTCCGAGTAGTAGTCGGCGAAGTCATGCTCGACGAGCTGCTTGATCTCCTCAGGCGTGCCGACCGCGGCCTGCACGGCGGGGTCGCCCGCCACCCACGCGCCCATGATCCACGAGACGGCGAGGAAGGCCAGCGTCGTGATCAGCCACCACCACCTGGCCCGGTAGGCGACCACCGGGAACGACACGGTGAAGAACCTGACGAACTCCCGCCAGACGGGCACGTGCGCGCCCGTCACCGCCGAACGGGCCCTGGCCACCAGGGCCGACAGCCTTCCGACGAGCACCGCGTCCTGGGTGCCCGAGCGCACGATCGACAGGTGGGTCGACACCCGCTGGTAGAGCTCGACCAGCTCGTCCACCTCCGCGCCCGTCAACGACTTGCGCCGCCGTACCAGGTGCTCCAGGCGGTCCCATGCGGGGCGGTGCGCGGCGACGAAGGCGTCAATGTCCACCGGGACATTCTGGCACTAGGCTCCCCTTATGTCCGAGGTGGTAACCGGCGACGCGGTCGTCGTGGAGGTCAGGGTGGCGCAGCCGCCCATCAGGGCCGTGGCACTCGTGATCGACATGATCGTGCAGATCGTGTTGCTGGTCGGGGCCGTGCTGCTGATCGCCTCGGCGTCCATCGTGTCGGACCCCGCCCTCGCAGCCGCGGTGTCGATCCTGATCAGCGTGCTGGTGATGGTCGGATACCCCGTCATCTTCGAGACGGCGACGCGGGGACGCAGCCTCGGCAAGCTCGCGCTCGGACTGCGGGTCGTCAGCGACGACGGCGGGCCTGAGCGGTTCCGGCAGGCGCTGTTCAGGGGCCTGGCGGGGGTGCTGGAGTTCTGGATGTTCTTCGGGGCGCCGGCGCTCATCGCCTCCCTGGTCTCGCAGCGGGGCAAACGGCTCGGCGACGCGTTCGCGGGGACGATCGTGATCTCCGAGCGGGGGCCGAGCGGCGCCTCGCAGCCGGTCCTGATGCCGCCCGCGCTGGAAGGGTGGGCGCGGACGCTGGAGCTGTCCCAGCTGCCCGGCGAGGTGGCGGGGGCGGCTCGGCAGTACCTGCTGCGGTGGCGCGACCTGTCACCCGCCGTGCAGCACGAGATGGGGGTGCGGATCGCCACCCAGGTGGCCGCCTACGTCACCCCTCAGCCGCCGCCCGGGGTGCCTCCCCATGCGTACCTGAGCGCGGTGCTGGCCGAACGCCGTCGGCGGGACCAGGCGCGGCTGGGTTATCCACAGGGCGCGCCCGCGGCGGGCGGCCGTCCACAGGCGGGGCCGCAGCCGCCGCCCGTGCCGTACGGCGGGCCGTACTCTCATCCGCATGCCCCGGCCGCCCCGCCCCCGCCTCCCGGCTGGCCCGCCCCAGCCGCCTGGCCCGCTCCCGGCCCCACAGGCCCCACACCGGGCCCCGCATCGGGCCCACCGCCCGGACCCGCCTACGGACCCGCGGCGGGACCCACTCCCGGCTACGCGCCGACCGGGCCCGCGCGGCCTGCCCCCGCCCCGCCCGGTCCCTCGTCGCCCGACCCCACGACGCCTGGCGTCACCCCTGGCGGCTTCGCCCCACCCCAGTAGCCGACACCAAACAGCACCCCGGCACCCCGGCACCACGGCACCACGGCACCACGGCACCACGGCACCACGGCACCACGGCACCACGGCACCACGGCATCAGGAGCGTGCTCGGGTTTCTGTGGTCCGGTTGGCGGATTGGGCGGGTCGGGCCGGTGGCGTCGGGTTGCGAAGGCGCGGTCTCCCGGGTCCGGCCGTCGCCGCGCGCCGCCTCCCGAGACGGCGCGCGGCGAGGGTCAGAACGGGAGCTGGGTCTGCGTGTTCAGCGCCTTCAGCCGCACCTTGGCCGCCGCGTCAGTCCGGCTGTCAGAGATCCGCAGCACATCGAACCCCTGCTGGATGTCACTGCTGTAGATGAACCCGTTGTAGTAGTACGCCGACCATGACCCGCCCGTGCGGCGCGGGCTCAGCGCGCCACGATCGAAGTATCCGATCTCCTTCGGAGCAGCCGAGTCGGTGAAGTCCCAGATCGAGACCCCGCCCTGGTACCACGCCTGCACCATGATGTCCTTGCCCTTGACCGGGATCAGCGAGCCGTTGTGCGCGACGCAGTTCTCGGTGTCCGCCTGATGCCGCGGGATCTTGAAGTACGCCTGATGGGTCAGCCGGCCGTCCACGATGTCGAAGATCGCGTTCGCTCCGCGCTGCCCGCCGATCCGCGCGTTGCAGGTGACCGACAGGCCACCGCCGAGCTCGTCCGTGAAGACGACCTTGGTGCCCGTGTTGTTGAAGGTCGCCGAGTGCCAGAAGGCGAAGTTCTCGTCGGTGACGGTCGCCGTCACCTTGGGGTGCTCGCGGTCGGAGATGTCCATGAGCACGCCGTCCCCCATGCACGCGCCGGCGGCCAGGTTCTTGGAGGGGAAGACGGTGATGTCATGGCACCCGCTGGTGGGCAGCAGCAGGCCCTCCTGCTGCTCGTTGCCGCCTTCGGGGAAGAGCACGGGCGTGGAGACGACCTTCGCGGCCGTGGGCTCGTCCAGCGGCACCTTGACGATGGAGATCTTGTCGTGCGGCGGCTTGCACTCGGCGTAGATGTCGGCCGGCATGTACGACGAGACGTACAGGTAGACCGACTTGCTCGACGTGGCGGGCACCAGGGTGTGCGTGTGCGAGCCGCAGGCCGTCTCGACCGCCTTGAGGTATTTCGGCCGGGCCTTGTCGCTGATGTCGAAGATCCTGATGCCCTCCCACGACGCCTTGCTCGTGGGCACGCCGTAGTCGCTCTTGCAGGAGTCGCTGTCGCGCGAGGAGTCCACGGACAGGAAGAGCAGGTCGCCCTGCACCGAGACGTCGTTCTGCGCACCGGGGCAGGACACGCGGCTGACCACCTTCGGCTGCGCCGGGTCCTTGATGTCATAGATCGTGAACCCGTTGTAGTTGCCCTGGAAGGCATAGTTGCCCTGGAAGGCCAGATCGGAGTTGAACGCCTCAGCGCCCGCGAACGACCCGGTCTTGGGCAGGTTCGCCATGTGCTTGACGTTGGGGCTCTTGATGATCGTTTCAGCCGACTCCGCCTGCGCCGGCGTCATGGACGCCACCAGAGTCAGGGCCGCACCGGCCACCATGAGAAAGCGGCCGAGTCTGGACGCCACCGGGACCTCCCGTCGAGACACAATGATCAGACCCGACCCACTATCTCATCGCAAATCACTCATATTCCGACCCGATACCGAGCCGATACGCCTTGCCTACGCGACCTTTCTGTAGGTCAGGTCGAAGTCGTGCTCCCAGGTGGAACCGTCGCGCGACATCTCCCAGTAGCCGTTGATCGTGCCGCCGCCGTCGCTGAAGGTGGCGGTGAAGCGCTGGTCGAAGCCCGGCACCTCCCGCCACACGCGCCAGGTGCCGCCGTCGAAGCTCATCCGGTAGACGCGGTGGACGCCCCGCCCGTCGGCGTACAGCATGGACAGCTCTTCGGAGGCGTCGTCGAGCCCCATGACGGAGGTGACCGGGAACGGCGAGTCGGCCACCCACTCCGGAGGAATGTCCTCCGCCACCTTCGCCTCCGAACGCTGGACGAGGAACGCGCCGTCCTCCGTCCACTCGAACACCGTCCGGCCGATGGCGGTGTCCTGGTCGCCGATGGACAGGCAGATCTCCCACTCGCCCACGAAGACGTCCAGCCGTTGGAGAGCGGGGTGAGGTTTCGGCATCGCTTGCTCCCTTCGTCCCCACCATTTGAGCACCGATCACCCCCTCGGTCCCGTCAACCACCACACCCACCCGGGCTTCCACGGATGATCCAGGGCGGGCGAAGGGGTCGGGGCACCGTCGCAGACCCACGGCTGCCTCCGCACGAGAGCACCGCCCTCACACCCTTCGGGGCCGCCGCCCCAGGGGAACGGCGCCGCGGGTTCCCCGAACTCACGACACCACGCCACAGCCCCTCCGCTCCGGCCACAACTGCCGCTCCCCCGAACTCACGACACCACGTCACAGCTCCTCCGCTCCGGCCACGGCTGCGGGTCCCCCGAACTCAGGACACCGCGCCGCGGTCCCTCCGCTCCGGCCACGGGCGTTTCGACACGTGGGGACCGGGCCGGACGGGCGGCGGTGGAGGGATCCCGGATCGCGGCGGTCAGGGACCGGTGGGCACCATCAGGACGGTCTTGAGCTCCGCCATGGCGGCGGCCGCATAGCCGACCCCCTCCCGCCCGTGGCCGGCGTTCCCTGTCCCGCCGAACGGCAGGGCGTCGGAGCGGCGGTCGCTGGTGCCGCCGATGACGACCCCTCCGAAGTCGAGGGCGGCGGCAAGGGTTTCTGCGACTTCGAGGTTGCGGGTGAACACGCCCGCCTGGATGCCGCCTCCACTCCGGTTGGCCATCTCGATCGCCTGGGATGCGGTGTCGAAGGCCTCGAGGCCGACCACCGGGCCGAACACCTCTTCATGGGAGAGGTCCGCGCTGTCGGGAAGGTTCTCGAGCAGCGTCGGGAGGTAGCGGGGCCCGTCGGTGTCGCCGCCTGCCAGGACGATCGCACCATGGTCGTGGGCGTTGTTCACGAGCCCGCTGACCCGTTGGAGCGCCGCGGCGTCGATGAGCGGTCCCATCTCGCTGTCTTCTCGCGACTTGGGTCCTCCGCGCACGAGCGTGGTGGCCTCGATGAGGCGTTCGCGAGCCTCGGCGTAGAGCGAGCGGTGCACCAGAATGCGCTGAACGTGCAGGCAGTTCTGTCCTGCGGCGCCGAACGCCCCGTCGACGAGGGCGGGGACGGCGAGGTCGAGGTCGGTGTCCTCCATCAGGATCGTCGGGCAGATGCCGCCGAGCTCCATGAGCGTTCGCTTCAGGCCGGCGGTTCGGTGCACGCGAGCGCCGACGGTCCTTCCGCCGGTGAAGCTGACGAATCTGACCCGCGGATCGGCGATCATGGAGGAGGCGATGGTCGCGTCACCGGGGAGCACGCTGAGCCGTCCCGGGGGCAGGCCCGCGTCACTGAGCGCCCTGGCGAGCAGGAGAGCCGACAGCGGTGTGCGCTCGTGGGGTTTGACGACGACGGCGTTGCCCGCGGCGAGAGCGGGGCCGACCTTGTGGGCGACCAGGTTCAGCGGGTCGTTGTAGGGAGTGATCGCCAGAACGACGCCCACGGGCTGCCGATGGACGAACCCGCGCCAGCCGGCGGTGCCCGGCCGGTCGTCCGCCGGTGGGGCGGCCTCGGCGGGCCCCAGGGCGGCGGCCGCGCTGAGCCGCAGGGTGTGGGCGGCGCGGGCCACCTCCTTGCGTGCCTCGCGGATCGTCTTGATGCCCTCGGCCGCGATCAGCCGTGCGAAGGTCTCGCCGGCGTCGCCGATCCGCTCGGCCGCGCCGTCCAGGACGGCGGCCCGCTCGCCGGCGGGCCATCTCGGCCCTTCCATCGTCCGTACGGCTGCCGCCAGGGCGGCCTCGGCTTCCGCGTGGCCCGCCATGGCGACCTGGCCCACGAGGTCGCCGGTGTCGGGATCGGTGACCGCGGCGACATGGTCGCTCGGCGACCAGCTTCCCCCGGCGAAGAGCGGCCAGTACTCGTCGCGGCCTGGCGACGGCGGGAGCTGCGGCGTCGGCCGGCCCGTGTCGCGGGCCTGAAGCTGGACGAGGCTCTCACGCATGGGACGCCGGGTTCCCCCGCCGTTCCGGCGTCTCGAGGGGGTGCGTGATGGGGCGCAGGACGTGCGCCCTCGTCAGTGAGGAGCCTCCTGCCGCATGTCGGAGGTCCCCCGCGGTCAACGGGGCGAGTGTCTGGCCGGATCATGTCTCGCGACTCCTTGCTGGGGTTCGGGCTGGAAAGCGTGGATCGGCTCGGTCACGGGGTCTGCGTCGCACCGCGTCGGCGATAGGCCTGGGTCTTCATCCGGTTGCCGCACAACAGGGGCGAGCACCACCGGGCCCGGCCGGGGCGGGATCGGTCGTAGAAGACCCATTGGCAGTCGGGCGCGGGACACATCTTGAGCCGATGCCAGGTTCCGTTCGCGGTGACGGTGAGCGCCGCCACCACGATCCGCGCCAGCGCGGTGGTCACCGGGTCGCCGCAGACCACCGGCTGGGCGCCCAGAGCCGTCAGCTTGACCTGCCAGGGGAAGTCCAGCAGCACCTCGCCGGCCTCACCGTCCTGGCGAAGGGCGTCGCGAAGCGCCGCCCTCAGTGCGTGGGCGCGGGCCAGGTGCGCGTCGCCCACCGGCTCGCCGGGACCCAGCAGGTCGTGCTCACGCAGCCAGCGTTCGAGATCGGCGGGCGTGGCGAGCACGTCATGTGCGGTCAACCGCTGCCCGTGAGCGACGAATCCGCGTAGATCCTCCGTGTTGGCGAAGTGGTGGAGCAGCGCGATGTCCTCGGGCAGGTCGGTGACCTCCTCCGGTCTAGCGGGCGGCAGCATCGCCGATGTCCCCGTGGACCTTGCGGTAGGCGTCCTTCACCCGGATGCGGTCGCCCTCGAACTCGAAGAGGTCGCAGCCGTGCACCTCGTGCACCTGCCCGTCCTCGTCCGTACGGGAGTACGACCACTGAGAGGCGCCGCGGTCACCGGCGATGAACGCGTCTCCGCCCTGCGACTCGAGCCCCTCGTCATGGGCGATCATCAGCGCGAACCCGCGACGCACCTCGTCCCGCCCGCGAAAGGTCGTGCCGGGCTCGACTCCGACGGAGGCGTGGAAGACGCAGTCGTCCGTCATGAACTCCATGAGCAGATCGAGGTCCTTCTTCTTCCATGCCGCGCCGAAGTCCGCCAGCCGTTCCAGCGTCATGCCCATGTCAGATCCTTTCTTGGAAGGTGGCCGCCACGTAGGCGTCCAGGTCCGGGCCGTCCGGGTTGGCGAGCACGTGCCGCAGCCACGCCCGCCGTTCGAAGTCGGTGACGGCCAGCTCCCACACGCAGCCGATGGCCTCACTCGGATGGGGCCGTAGCGCTTGCGGCTGGGCGAGGGGCGCGGAGAACAGCCGCTGGTGGATCTCGTTCTCGCCGGACCACCAGTCCACCAGCGCGAAGCAGTAGTCCGCCGCGTCGTGCGCGATGGCGAAGCCCACGCCGTGGCGGCCGTGACCGAGCGGAGACGGCAGCGCCGACGCCGCGATCTTCGCGGTCGCCTCCATCAGAGCGGCACGAGGAGTCTCGGTATGTGCGGCGATGCCGTACATCTTCACCTTCCAGCCGCCAACGGCCTCGACGCCGTGAAAGCTGATCATCCGGGGGTGGTACCGGGTGCTCATCCCAACCCTCTTTCCCGTCGACACTTGTTAAATGAATAACAGGTGTCGACAATGGTTGGCAAGGCCGGATCACTACGGCCCGGCAGCAGAGGTGGACGCCCGGAGGAGCCGTGGACATGACAAAGCCGCCAGGGGCGGGCCCTGGCGGCTTTGGGGGTGTGATGTTCCTAGTCGTCGTATCCGTGCTCGCGGTACGACATCTGCGTCTGGGCGTTCAGCGCGTCGAACTTGACGTGCTTGGCCTGGTTCGTGCGCGGGTCATTGATCCGCAGCACGTCGAGCCCCAGGTTGAAGTCCGAGCCGTAGATGTAGCCGTTGTAGTAGTACGCCGACCAGAACCCGCCGGACAGCGCGGGAGCGGTGTTGTCAGGACCGCGCTCGAAGTACGCGATCTCCTCAGGCCGGGTCGAGTCGGTGAAGTCGACGACGGAGATGCCGCCCTGGTACCAGGCCTGCACCATGATGTCGCGCCCCTTGACCGGGATCAGCGAGCCGTTGTGCGCGACGCAGTTCTCGGTGTCCGCCTGGTGGCGGGCGATCTTGAAGTAGCCGCGACGCTCCAGCTTTCCGCCGACGAGGTCGTAGTAGGCGTTGGCGCCCCGGTTGGCGCCGATGGCCGCGTTGCAGGTGGCACGGGTGCCGCCGCCGAGCTCGTCGGTGAAGATGACCTTGGTGCCCTCGTTGTTGAACGTCGCCGAGTGCCAGAAGGCGAAGTTCTCCGTGTCGCGGACCACCTCGGTGACGCGCGGGTGCTCGCGGTCGGAGATGTCGAGCAGGATGCCGTCACCCATGCAGGCGCCGGCCGCGATGTCCTTCTCCGGGTAGGCGGTGATGTCGTGGCAGCCGCTGGTCGCCGACTTGCCGTTCGGGTACGGCAGCGGCACGCCTCCGTAGCCGTCCTCGTCGGGGATGCCGTCGCCGTTGGTGTCCTTGGGCGGGAACAGCACCGGCGTACCGACGACCGCGGCGGCCGTCGGGTTGTTCAGCGGCACCTTGATGACCGAGATCAGGTCGTGCGGGGGCTTGCAGTCCGGGAAGTTGGCGTTCGGGCTGTAGGACGAGACATAGATGTAGACGTTCTCGCCCGTCTTGTCCGGCACCAAGGTGTTGGTGTGCGAACCGCAGTTGGTCTCAACCGACTTGATGTATGTCGGGTTGGTCTTGTCGCTGATGTCGAAGATCCGGACGCCCTCCCACGACTCCTTGATCGACGCGCTCTGCGACGTGCTGTTGCACGAGTCGTTGTTGCGGGAGGAGTCGACGGAGCCGAACAGCAGGTTGCCGTAGACGGACACGTCCATCTGGCCACCCGGACAGACCACCGAGCTGACGAGGCTGGTCTGCTTCGGGTGCTTGATGTCGTAGATCGAGAAACCGGCGTAGTTGCCGACGTAGGCGTAGTCGCCCTGGAAGGCCATGTCGGTGTGGATGTCGGTCAGTGCGCCCGGCCTGGGCACGTTGGTGACGTGCTCGATGTTCGGGCTCATGACGATCTCGCCGGGGGCGGGGATGTCAGACGCCTGGGCGGGCATCGCCGTCAGGACCAAGGCGCTCGCCGCTCCGAGCATGACGAGGGCTTTGCGGGGGGTGATCACTCAGTTGCCTCCGTAAAGGGGACATAAATGTAGAGAATCTTCACCCGCGACCCGTCTGGTGACTAGCGTCCAGAATGTCAGATGATATTGCGCTTTGCCGTCTTTTTAATGATCACGGTTATGGTTTACAGTTCGCTCTCTCGACACAGGGAGGTCAGGTGCGCGCCGCGCTCATTGTCATCACTGGTACGGTGATCGCCCTCTCGGGCTGCAGTGGTGACAGCCGTCCCGTCGCCGCCACGGACACGTCGACGGCACCGGTGCTCGCGCCGGGCAAACCGGGCGAGCCGGCACGGACGCTGTCGCCTGCCGAGGCCGCGACCGCCGTTCCCACGCCTACGGCCAACGCGGTGGACGTGACGTTCATGCAGGACATGATCATTCACCACCGGCAGGCGCTCGACATGGCGATCCTCGCCCCTTCCAGGGCCAGCTCGGAGAAGCTGAAGGGGCTCGCCTCCCGGATCAAGGACGCGCAGGGGCCGGAGATCCAGTACATGACCACGTGGCTCCAGGACCAGGGCCAGAAGGTGCCGGACCACCACGCGGGACACGCCGACATGCCGGGCATGGCCACGCCCGAACAGATGGAGGCGCTGAAGGCGGCGTCGGGGGCGGCGTTCGACAAGCTCTTCCTCGAGCTGATGATCGCTCACCACACAGGGGCGATCACGATGTCGACGAAGGTGCTGGGCGAGGGCTCTCACCAGCGGATCACCGAGCTCGCCACCGACATCGGCGTCGAGCAGACCGCGGAGATCCGCCGGATGCGCGAGATGCAGTCGGCCCGCTGACCGCCGCACCGCCCACCTGACGACCACACGCCGCCCACCCCGGCCCGCTCGCACCGCCCACCTGACGACCACACCCCGTCCACCGCGCCCCGGCCCGCGCCGAGGGAGACGGCACCGGCCCCAGGGAGCGCGCGCCGTAGAGGGGTGGTCGTGCGGGAAGGCCCGCGCCGGGGAGGGCGCGGGCCCGGGCGTGGAGGGCCGTCAGTGGCCGTGGCCTCCTCTGTAGCGGGTCTGGGTCTGCACGTTCAGCCGGTCGGTGTGGACACCGTCGGCCGGGTTCACGCGCGGGTCCCTGACCCGGAAGACGTCGAAGCCCCGGAAGATCTCACTGCCGAAGATGTAGCCGTTGTAGTAGTACGCCGACCAGAATCCACCGAGCGTGAGCTGGGTGTCGTTGATCGGGCCCCGGTCGAAGAAGGCGATCTCCCGCGGGCGGGCCGAGTCGGTGAAGTCCCAGACCGACAGTCCGCCCTGGTACCACGCCTGCACCATGATGTCGCGCCCCTTCACGGGGATCAGCGACCCGTTGTGGGCGACGCAGTTCTCGGTGCTCGCCTGGATCCTGGAGATCTTGTAGTAGCTCTTGAAGACGAACTTCTTGTCGACGACGTCGAGGATGGCGTCGGCGCCCCTGGTCGGGCCCTCGGCCGCGGTGCAGCGGGCCTGCGTGCCGCCGCCGAGCTCGTCGGTGAAGACCACCTTGGTGCCCGCGTTGTTGAAGGTCGCCGAGTGCCAGAACGCGAAGTTCGTATCGCGTACGGTGTCGATGACCTTGGGGTTCTCCCTGTCCGAGATGTCCATGAGCACGCCGTCGCCCATGCAGGCGCCCGCGGCGAGGTCCTTCTCGGCGTAGACGGTGATGTCGTGGCAGCCGGTGGTGTCGGCGAGGAGGTTGGGCTGCTGGGTGCGGTCGTTGCCGCCGTCGGGGAAGATCACCGGCATGTTGACCACGGCGGCCGCGCTCGGGTTGCGTACGGGCACCTTGACCACGGAGATGCGGTCGTGCGGCGGCTGGCAGTCGGGGAGGTTGGCCGCCGGGAAGTACGAGGAGACGTAGACGTAGAAGGCGTCACGCGACTTGCCGGGCACGAGCGTGTGGGTGTGCGAGCCGCAGTTGGTCTCCACGGACTTGACGTACCTGGGGTTGGCCTTGTCGCTGACGTCGAAGATCCGCAGGCCCTCCCACGAGCTCTTCTCGCTCGCCGGCTGCGGCGTGCTGGCGCAGGAGTCGTCCTTGCGCGATTCGTCGACGGAGGTGACAAGGAGGTCGCCGTAGATCGTGACGTCCATCTGGCCACCCGGGCAGCTGACCGCGCTGACCAGCTTGGGGCGCTTGGGGTGCTTGATGTCGTAGATCGAGAATCCGGTGTAACTGCCCACGTAGGCGTAGTCGCCCTGGAAGGCGATGTCGGTATTGATCTGCACACCGGTGGGCAGATCGAGGTGGGCTTCGTGCCGGATGTTGTCACTCTTGGTGACCTCATCGGCGGCCGAGGCGGGGACGGGGACCAGGGCGATCGCCACGACGATCCCCGCCACGAGGGCGGATAAGCCACGCAATCTCATGGAGCCTCCAGAGACGGAAATGCCCTGGATTATCCATGTAGTCCAGAGATCAACCAAGTGATTGTCCGGGAACTGTGACGCGAAGGGTCAGGAGCCTGTCCGCCAGGAGTGGAGGTAGTCCTCCTGCTCGGCCGTCAGCCGGTCGATCTCGATGCCGGCCGCGGCCAGCTTGAGCCTGGCCACCTCGACGTCGATGTCCTCGGGCACGTCGTAGACGCCCGGCGCGAGCCGTACCCGCTCGGTCGTCAGCCAGGCGACGGCGAGGGCCTGCGCGGAGAAGGACATGTCCATGACGGCGGCCGGGTGGCCCTCCGCGGCGGTCAGGTTCACCAGGCGGCCCTCGGCCAGCAGCAGCAGGCGGCGGCCGTCGGCGAGCACGTACTCGTCGGTGTTGGGCCGCACCCCCGGGTTCAGCGCCACGGCGAGCCCTTCCAGCGCGCGCACGTCGATCTCGATGTCGAAGTGCCCGGCGTTGGCGAGGATCGCGCCGTCCTTCATCGCCGCCAGGTGCTCGGCCGTGATGACGTCGCGGTTGCCGGTGACGGTGACGAACAGGTCGCCGACCGGCGCGGCGGCCCCCATCGCCCGGACCTCGTAGCCCTGGAGCGAGGCGTCGAGCGCCTTGACAGGGTCGATCTCAGTGACGATCACGCGGGCGCCGAGACCCTTGGCCCGCTCGGCGACGCCCCGCCCGCAGTAGCCGAACCCGGCGACCACGACCGTGCGGCCGGCGAGCATCACGTTGGTGGCGCGCATGATGCCGTCGAGCGTCGACTGGCCGGTGCCGTACCTGTTGTCGAACATCCGCTTCGTCCGCGTGTCGTTGACCGCGACCACGGGGAACCTCAGCGCGCCCTCCGCGGCCATCTGCCGCAGCCTGATGATGCCGGTGGTGGTCTCCTCGCAACCGCCGCTGACACCGTCGAGCAGATCGGTGCGCTCGGTGTGGAGGATGTTGACCAGGTCGCAGCCGTCGTCCAGGACGATGTCGGGCGCCAGGTCCAGCGCCTGGTGGATGTGGCGGTAGTAGGTCGCCCTGTCGACGCCCGCGCGCGCGTGGACGGCGATGCCGTAGCCCTGGAGCGCCTCGGCGACGTCGTCCTGGGTGGAGAGCGGGTTGGAGGCGGCCAGCGCGATCTCGGCACCGCCGGCCTTGAGCGCGCCCATGAGGACGGCGGTCTCGGCGGTCACGTGCAGGCACGCGGCGATCCTGAGACCGTCGAACGGGCGCTCGCGCGCGAACCGCTCCCCGATCGCGGTCAGCACGGGCATCCCTCTGCCCGCCCAGGCAATCCGCCGCTCTCCCACGACAACTCCACTTTCTCGTACGGCACGCCGGCTCACGGCCACCGTGGTCACCGGTGACCGCCCGTCCATCACAGCACTCCAGCAGGACTCCGGTGGCCACCGTCACGTGGCTCCCACGCCCGGATTCCCCACCGCGGAGGCGCCGGCCCCGCCTGCCGTACGGGATGAAGGACGGTCATCAGAGGACGGCCATCCGCGGCCACGCGGACCGGGATATGGGAAGACGGCGGGAGCCCGGAGCCGGGCGCCCGCCGTCGCGAAACCGGTCAGTAGCGGTAGTGCTCCGGCTTGTACGGGCCCTCGACGTCGACGCCGATGTACTCCGCCTGCGCCTTGGTCAGCGTGGTGAGCTTCACGCCGAGCGCGTCGAGGTGGAGGCGGGCGACCTTCTCGTCCAGGTGCTTGGGCAGCGTGTACACGCCGATCGGGTACTCCTCGGTCTTGGTGAAGAGCTCGATCTGCGCGATGACCTGGTTGGTGAAGGAGTTGGACATCACGAACGACGGGTGGCCGGTCGCGCAGCCCAGGTTCATCAGGCGGCCCTCGGCCAGCACGAGGATGGAGTGGCCGTCCTCGAAGATCCACTCGTCGACCTGCGGCTTGATGTTGTTCCTGACGATCCCGGGGGTCTTCGCCAGGCCGGCCATGTCGATCTCGTTGTCGAAGTGGCCGATGTTGGAGACGATCGCCTGGTGCTTCATCTTGGCCATGTGGTCGGCCGTGATGATGTCGAAGTTGCCGGTGGTGGTCACGAAGATGTCGGCGATGCCGACGACGTCCTCCAGCGTGGTGACCTGGAAGCCGTCCATGGCCGCCTGGAGCGCGCAGATCGGGTCGATCTCGGTGACGATGACGCGTGCGCCCTGGCCGCGCAGCGCGTCGGCGCAGCCTTTGCCGACGTCGCCGTAGCCGCAGACCACGGCCACCTTGCCGCCGATGAGGACGTCGGTGGCGCGGTTGAGGCCGTCGATGACGGAGTGGCGGCAGCCGTACTTGTTGTCGAACTTCGACTTGGTCACCGAGTCGTTGACGTTGATCGCCGGGAACAGCAGCGATCCGCTCTTGAACATCTCGTAGAGGCGGTGGACACCGGTGGTGGTCTCCTCCGTGACGCCCTTGATCTGCTCAGCGATGTTCGTCCACTTCTTGTCCTCGCCGACCGTGCGGGTGAGCAGGTCGATGATGACGTGCCACTCCTCCGGGTCCTCCTCGGAGGCGGCGGGGACGGCGCCTGCCTTCTCGTACTCGGCGCCCTTGTGGACCAGCAGCGTGGCGTCGCCGCCGTCGTCGAGGATCATGTTCGGGCCCTCGCCGCCCGGCCAGGTGAGCGCCTGCTCGGTGCACCACCAGTACTCCTCCAGCGTCTCGCCCTTCCAGGCGAAGACGGGCACGCCCTGCGGGTTGTCGACCGTGCCGTTGGGGCCGACGGCGACCGCGGCGGCGGCGTGGTCCTGGGTGGAGAAGATGTTGCAGCTGACCCAGCGGACCTCGGCGCCGAGCGCGACGAGCGTCTCGATGAGGACGGCGGTCTGGATGGTCATGTGCAGCG
The DNA here is from genome assembly GCF_057708945.1 of Nonomuraea sp. bgisy101. NCBI lineage: Bacteria > Bacillati > Actinomycetota > Actinomycetes > Streptosporangiales > Streptosporangiaceae > Nonomuraea > Nonomuraea sp. bgisy101. The sequence goes on along the minus strand of NZ_JBYITD010000002.1, from coordinate 404,528 downwards.
AGCCCATGATCTTCGCGCCGCGGAGGGGCTGGGAGGCCGCGTACTCCTTACGAACCGCCATGAGGCCGGGCATCTCGTGCTCGGCGAGCCGGATCTCCTTGCGGCCGAAGTCGGCGAGTGAAAGGTCTGCGACCTTGAAGTCCATCTGTTTTACCCCTCGATACACGAAGTTGTCGCCGTTGAGTTTAAGCGCGGGTTCTCCACGTCGCATCCCACGGGGGTCGAATCTTCCACAAGAATGTAAGGATGCGCATCACGGAGGCAGCGAGACGGTTGGGGATGTCCCCTCGGATGCTCCGCTACAGGGAGGCACTGGGGCTCTTGCCGCCGGTCAGGGAGCAGGGCGCCCATCGCAGGTTCACCGAGGAGGACCTGACGGCCGTGGCCCAGGCGGTGGAGCTGGAGAAGCGGTTCGACGTCTCTCCCGCCGAGCTCGCCTTCGCGCTGCGGGCGCTGGCCGAGCCCGCGGTGACGCAGGCCGTCAGGGATCTGGGCCTGCGCGTCGGCCGCCTTCAGGCGCCCAGGAGGGCCCTGGACTTCGAGAAGGAGAAGGCGCTGCGACTGCTGCAAACCAGAGCGGGGAACAGATCGTCCAATCGGGTATGAAGGCTCTCGTTCTCGCCACCGCCGTCGCGGTGGCCCCCGCGCTCGCCCTGATGCCCGCGCCGGCGTCAGCGGCCTCCTCGGGGCCGACGGTGAAGGTCTACTTCTCCGCCGACTTCGACATTCCCGGCAAGGTCGTCGCCGTGACCAGGAAGGCCCCCAACAGCGGGGTGGCCACGTTCGCCGTCCAGCAGCTCATCAAGGGCCCGACCAAGGCAGAGCGCAAGCGCGGCCTGCATTCGGAGCTCGGCCCGCAGATCAAGGGCAAGTCGAACTGCGGCGCCGACTTCAAGCTCTCGATCACGAAGGGCACCGCGACTCTGCGCTTCTGCCGCACGGTGGTCGGGCTCGGCATCGGCGCCGACGCGCGCGTCCTGCACACGATCGACAGGACGCTGCGTCAGTTCAGCACCGTCAAGAAGGTCATCACGCTCGACAAGGGCGGGCGCTGCCTGTTCGACCAGACCGACGCGGGGACCTCCTGCATCACCGGGCACGAGTGACCCGTTCGCCGCTTTCCAGGGGGGAGGCCGCCGAGGGGGCTATCTGGCGGCGGCCTTGTCCAGGTCGGGTTCGAGGTAGATGACGCGGGCGATGGGGACGGCGGCGCGGATGCGCTGCTCGGCCTCGTCGATGCCGCGGGCGATCTCGGCGGCCGTGTCGTCGTGGTCGACGGCGATCTTCGCGGCGACCAGCAGCTCCTCAGGGCCGAGGTGCAGCGTGCGCATGTGGATGACGCGAGCCACCTCGGGCGCGCTCTCGAGGGCGGTCCTGATCTGCGTCTCGACCTCGGGCGAGGCTCCCTCGCCGAGCAGCAGCGACTTGGTCTCGATCGCCAGGATGATCGCGATGATGGCCAGCAGCACACCGATCATCAGGGTGCCGATGCCGTCCCAGACGCCGTCGCCCGTGATCACGGCCATGGTGACGCCGAACAGCGCGAAGATCAGACCGAGCAGCGCGCCGAGGTCCTCCAGGAGCACCACCGGCAGTTCGGGCGACTTGGAGCGGCGGACGAACGCCACCCAGCTCTGGCTTCCGCGGTGCTCGTTCGACTCCTTGATGGCCGTCCTGAAGGAGAAGGCCTCCGCGATGATCGCGAAGATCAGCACGCCGAACGCCCATGCGGGCGACTCGATGGCGTGCGGGTCGCCGATCTTGTGGATGCCCTCGTAGATGGAGAACACGGCGCCGATCGTGAACAGCACGACCGCGACCACAAAGGCGTAGAAGTAGCGCTCCCTGCCGTAGCCGAACGGGTGCTCCTTGGTGCGGCTCCGCTGCGCCCGCTTGCCGCCGAGCAGCAGCAGCGCCTGGTTGCCCGAGTCGGCCACCGAGTGGATCGACTCGGCCAGCATGGAGGAGGAGCCCGTGAACAGGAACGCGACGAACTTGGCCACGGCGATCGCGAGATTCGCCCCCAATGCCGCAATGATCGCTTTCGTACCGCCGCTGGCGCTCAACGCACTTCTCCACTCATGCCACTGAATTCCCGGACATGGGATCTTATTGGGAAATTCTCGCCTTTAGCTCTGTGATCGATGTCACCGGGGTCGGATCGATGCCGTAGCCGAGCGCGAGATAGGCGCTCGCGTAGTCGACCAGCTCGATCAGCGTGGCCAGCCGTTCGAGCGGGTTGACGCCTTCCGCGATCAGCTCGCTGACCGGTACACCGCGGTCCTCGGCCACCTTGAACAGCGCCTGTGGCCGGTCGTCGGCCTCGCGCAGCACGACCAGCCGCAGCGTGCGCTCGGCGGTGTCGGCGAAGATGTCGCGTTCGGCCAGCGGGCCGTCGAGCACCGCGAGCTGGTTGTGAAGTGCCTCGGGGAGCTCGCCCCAGATCGCTGGATATTTCGCGTTCTCATGAAGTTGGAGCGCCAGCCGGTGGGCCGCGACCGCGGTCAACGGCGAGGCGCCCCACACCATGGGCACGCTCTCGGCCAGCTCCATGGCCAGCGCCTTGCCAGGATTGACGAACGACTCGCTCGAAGGACGACAGCGGTGCGCCATGTCCTCCAGCGCCCTGGCCACCCCCTCGAACAGGTCAGTGCCGTCCTGCGTGAGCCCCAGCGCACCAGCGCCCGCCAGCAGCGGCACGGCCAGGCTCCACAGGCGGGCACGCGGCGGGCCCTGCGCCGTCACCGGCACGAACAGCGCCGACGACTGTGTGGCGACCGCCTGCAACGGCGAGCCCTGAGCGCCCACCGCCATCAGCGACGCGCCCCGTCGTACGGCCTCGGCCGCCACGGCGAGCGTCTCCGTCGTCTGACCCGAACTCGACACCGCCATGACCAGGTCGGCGGCGCCCACCCAGCCCGGCAGCCTTCCGGAGCGCACGGTGACGATCGGCAGCGGCGCGCCGTACCCGCAGATCACCGCCAGGATGTCCCCCGCGAGCGCGGCCGCGCCCATGCCCGCCACCACGATCGCCCTCGGCCTGCCGTCGCGAGCAAGGCGCGCGACGCCCGCCTCGCTCGCGTCGCGGTGGGCGGTGCGCACCTGGGCGGCCGCCGCGGCGATCGCGGGCAGCATCGCGCCCTGGTCCGCCTCGGCGAGCAGGGACTGGTCGTCGAGCCGCTCGGGCTCCCAGGTCACGGCTTCCTTGCCTCGTCCACGAGCAGCACGGGGATGTCGTCCCTGACCGGGTAGATGAGGCCGCAGCCGGTGCAGGCCAGCTCGTCCGGGCCGTTGGCAGGGTCGTCCTCCGCGCGCAGCGGTGACTTGCACGCCGGGCAGGCCAGGATCTCCAGCAGCCAGTCGTCGATCTTCACTCTTCAGCTCCTTACAACGGCGAGGACTTCATCCCTGATCGCCGCCATCTGGCTCGTGTCGGCCGCCTCGGCATTCAGCCTGAGCAGCGGCTCGGTGTTGGACGGACGCAGATTGAACCACCAGCCGGACCCCGTCACGGTCAGGCCGTCGAGCTCGTCGAACTCGCCACGCCCCGCGAACCGCTCCCGCACCCGACTCAGGGCGGCCTGCTGGTCCGCGACCGTACTGTTGATCTCGCCGCTGGCACTGTAGCGGGCGAACGGCCCCAGCACCTGCGACAACGGCCGATCCTGCTCGCCCAGCGCGGCCAGCACGTGGAGCGCGGCGAGCATGCCGGAGTCGGCGTACCAGAAGTCACGGAAGTAGTAGTGGGCCGAGTGCTCCCCGCCGAAGACCGCGCCCGTGCGGGCCATCTCGGCCTTGATGAAGGAGTGGCCCACCCGCGTGCGCACGGGCACGCCGCCGTGCTCGGCGATGATCTCGGGAACCCCGCGCGAGGTGATCAGGTTGTGGATGACGGTCGAGCCTGGGTGCTTGGCCAGCTCGCGCGCCGCGACCAGCCCGGTGATCGTGGACGGCGAGACCGACTCGCCGCGCTCGTCGATCACCCAGCACCTGTCGGCGTCGCCGTCGAAGGCGAGCCCCAGGTCGGCACCCGTCTCGAGCACGACTCGCTGCAGGTCGCGCAGGTTGTCCGGCTCGATCGGGTTGGCCTCGTGGTTGGGGAAGGTGCCGTCGAGCTCGAAGTAGAGCGGCGTCACCTCGATCGGCAGCCCCTCGAAGACGGCGGGGACGGTGTGGCCGCCCATCGCGTTGCCGGCGTCGACGACCACCTTGAGCGGCCTGATGCCCGACAGGTCGACGAGCGAGCGCAGATGCTCGCCGTACCCGCTGAGCAGGTCCTTCTCGATCCTGCTGCCGGACTTGCCCGACGGGATGCCGGCGGACAGGTAGGCGGCGGCCCTGTCGCGGATCTCGGTGAGCCCCGTGTCGGTGCCGACGGGCACCGCCTCGGCGTGGCACATCTTCATGCCGTTGTAGCGGGCGGGATTGTGGCTGGCGGTGAACATCACGCCCGGCAGGCCGAGGCTGCCGCTGGCGTAGTAGAGCAGGTCGGTGGAGCCGAGCCCGGCGTCGATCACGTCCGCGCCCCTGGCGGTGGCGCCGCGGATGAAGGCGTCGGCCAGCGCGCGCGAGGACACCCGCATGTCATGGGCGAGTACGGCCTGCGTCGCGCCGAGCACGTCCACGAACGCCGCCCCGACCGCCTCGGCGCTCTCCTCGTCGAGCTCCTCGGGCACCACGCCGCGCACGTCGTACGCCTTGAAGATCCTGGAGAGATCGCCCACTCGTCCGCCCCTTGGTCGCCTGCCTACTGGGACGAGCCTACTAGCGGTCCCGGTGGGGTTGGGCGGAGCGCAGAACTCGCAGGTGGCCGCGACGGCCGACCTCGACGCCCTGCCCGACGGGCTCGGTTCCGCCGGACGGCGCCGGCCTGGCCGCCTCGCGGACGGCGTTCGCCAGCGCCTCGAGGTCGTCGGTGCTGGGGCTGCCACCGTCCGTCGGCAGGCGCACGACCTCCCACCCGCGGGGGGCGGTCAGCCGTTCGGCGTGTTCGGCGCACAGGTCATAGCAATGCGGCTCCGCGTACGTCGCCAAGGGGCCGAGAACAGCGGTCGAGTCGGCGTATACGTACGTGAGCGTGAAAACGGCAGGCTGACTGCAAGCAGTGCGGGAACAGCGACGGACGGGGCTCACGGAGGGACCGTATCTGCTATGCGTGCGAGGCGCCACTACCTGAGCGCTCTTAACGAGCGTGTCGCCACAATTCGGACACCTGTCCCACTGTTTCCACCCACCTGTACCGATGTTGGCCCTGATTAGGTGCGACCGAAAGCTTAAGCTGGGGTGGTGACACCCACGCGTGGCCCTCGACGGCGCGACCGCCACGGGCGCGGCCTGCGCGGCCCGCTCGCCCCTTCGTACGTTCCTCTCGCCCGCTCGCGCAGCGAGCGCTTCGACGACCTCGTCCTCGACGCGGTCGACCGGCTCAAACCCAAGTGGGGCAAGCAGCTCGCCGCCGTGGAGTTCGCCGTGGAGGAGGTGCCTCCGGTCAGCGAGCTCGGCGACGGCCCTGGGCGGATGGGGGCGGATCCCATCCCGTTCGGAAGGGCCGACACGGCGGCGGCGGGCGAGCCGGCATCGGTGGTGATCTACCGGCGGCCGCTGGAGGCGCGCGCCAGGGACCGCGACATGCTGGGGGCGCTGGTGCACGACACCGTGGTGGAGCAGGTCGCCTCGCTGCTCGGGGTGTCGCCCGAGACCGTGGACCCCGGCTACGACGAACGCTGACCCGGTCGTCACCCTCCAGGGCGTGTCCCCGGTATCTCACCGTCGCCCGGAAGGCCGGGACCCGCCGGTTACGGGAGGATGACAGCCGGGTCGGCGGTGAACGTCGGAAGCATCGTCCACGTTCGCCCGGGCGACAGCGTGCTCACGGTGATCAGTTCTCCGCCCTTCACCCGTTCCCTCGTCACGCGCCCGCCGTACACCTCGCCCGAGACCGGTGTCACCACCACCCCGCCGGACACCTTCACCACCTTCGTGCGCGCCGCGGGCACGTCCACCGTCGTGGTCTCCCGCGTGGTCCGCACCCGCACCCGCCCAGGCCCGCCCACCGCGCTCAGCACCAGCGAGGACCCCCTGCGGTCCCCGGCCGCCGCGCTGCCCAGGTCCAGCGCGGGCGTGCCCGCCGTGAACGCCACGTCCGCCGACGTCGAGACCGCCATCCCCGCCACCACGGGCACGTCCGACGTCAGCACCAGCGCGGCGGCGTGCCCGTCCAGCCCCTTGGTCAGGTCCGCGACGGCGACGCTCCCCGCCGGGACGTCGATCGTTTCACGCCCCTTCATCGCGTAACTGCCGTCCGTGCTCACCGCACGCACCTGCACCCGCGCGTCCTCCGCTCCCGGCGCCGCCACCAGCAGCTCGCGCCGCCCCTCCCCCGACGGGATGCCGGGCACCACGACCCTGGTCGCGGGCGGCAGGGCCGCGGGCAGCCAGTCGACGCCGCCGGCGTCCAGCTCCGTTCGCGCGGCGACGGCGAGCCTGCCGCTGATCGTCGTCACCTCGACGGCCGCCACGGTCGCGGAGGGAGCGATCGTCTTGAGGTCGAGGACGAGGTGCGCGCCTGGCTTGATCGTGATGCCGCGCCCCGCGTCACCGATCACCGGCCCCTCGGCCGAGTACACGTTCACGTCGGCCAGCGCGGGGGAGGCGTCGGCGTTGGTCAGGTGGAGCTCCACGTCGGCGGCCGAGGGGCCCGGCCCGACGAGCCAGGTGCTGCCCGCGGGCTCGGTGCACCGCACGCCGGCGAGGCCGCGCGAGCGCCCCTTGGTCACGCGCGTGCCGATCGACGCCTCCAGCCCGCTCGCCCTGGCTCCCGTGCCCGTCACGACCACGGGTTCGTCGCCCTTGATCGCCGATCGCCACGACGGCTCGGCCACCGCCTTGCCGCCCACGGTCACCTGCCCGGCCCCCGGCTCGCTGAGCACCGACACCTCGGCGCCGCGCGGGGCGGGGCACACGGCCATGACCGACTCCACGACCACCTTCTGCGGCGCCTTGGCCGGGGGCGGCGTGGGCGCGGGCCTGGTGAGGAAAGCGACGCCGTACAGCGCGCCGAGCGCGACCAGGACCAGCAGCATCAGGCCGAACCTGTTCTCGACGAATCTCTTCATCACGCCACCGCCACGACGAGAGGGTCGGCCGTACGGGCACCGGGAGCGGCCAGCACGAGCGCCAGCAGCGTGAGGACGGCCTGCGCCCACAGCATCGGCGCGCGCAGGGGATCGTCGGCGGGCGGTCCCACCCGGGCGGGCGGTTCGACCAGCCGCCAGAGCCCTTCCGTCTCGCTCAGGCTCAGGTGGACGAGCTGCGGCTGGGAGTCGAGCGCCTTGGTCATCTCCGCCGTGGGATGGGACACGGCGACGTAGGCGATGCCGAGCTTCGCCAGCGTGGCGGCGTCGGCGCCGCCACGCCCCGCGACCAGTCCTGCCGCCGCCCGGGCCACCTGCTCGCGGGCCGCCTGCGTCACCGGCAGCTCCGCCTCTCCCAGCAAGGGGGTACGGCGGTGCAGCACCGTGAACTCGTGGCCGCGCAGCAGCAGCGTGCGCAGGCCCTCAGGCGACCCCGCCCCCGCGATGGCCGGCACGGGGTCGGGCGTCGAGCCGCTGAGCGGGCCGCGCGTGCCGTCCGCGATCCAGAAGGCGGCGCCCAGCACCGGCGTGCTGAAGGCGAGCGCGACGACGCCCACGGCGCACAGCCTGCGCAGGCCGCCCGCGGCGCGCAGCTCGGCCAGGCGGTGCGCGGTCAGCGCGACCAGCACGAGCAACCCCGTGGCGGCGAACGCGAGCGGGATGCCGGGCCAGGCCCTCGCAGCGGCGCCCCCCGCCGCGGGGGTCACGGTGATCCGGCTGACCAGGATCGCGACGAGCACGCCGTACACGGCGATGCCCCAGCCGATCGCGACGATCATGCGCTGGCGGCGGAACAGCAGCGCCGCCAGCGCGGTCACGATCAGGCCCGCGGTGATCCAGAACGGCGGCAGCCCAGGCCCGCCAGGGCTGAAGGTGAGGAAGGAGTGCGGCGGCAGCGCGGGGTCGATGAGCTCAGGCCGGTGCAGGCCCGCCTCAAGAAGGAGCAGGCCTGGGTGGTCGGCGAAGCCGCGCAGCCACGGGTAGAGGAGCACCGGCGGGACGACCAGCGCCGTGGCGAGCTGCCGCACCCTGCCGAAAGCGATCATGGCGAGCACGCCGAGCACGGCCAGCAGCACGTAGACGAGAGGCGCGAACGCCGTCCCGACCGCCAGCAGCAGGCCGAGGCCCCAGCCCGCGCGCCGTGCCCGCCGCGGCTCGGCCGACAGCAGCTGGACGCCGAGCCCCGCGTAGACGGGCAGCAGCACGAACACGACGGCCGTGCCGAGCCGCCCGGCCGCGACGGCGCCGGTGGCGACGGGCAGCAGCGCGTAGGTCGCGGCCAGCCAGATCCGCGCCGACACGGCGGGGACCATCTTCCTGGTGGCCAGGTAGGCGGAGGCGCCCGCCAGCGGGACCGAGCCGAGCAGCAGCACGGCGACCGCCACCCACGTCTTTCCGAGGAGAAGCGAGGAAAGGGCGGCGACGACCGCGACGTACGGCGGTGCCCACGCCGTCGAGCCGAGCCCGCTGTCGTGGAATCCCTCCAGGTAGAAGCGCCACAAGTCCGAGGCGTCGCCGACGACCGGCACCAGCGCCCCTCCGCCGAGCGAGGGGCCGCCCGCCAGGGAACCGAGCACGTGCCGCTCGGCGGCCAGCGCGACCAGGGTCAGGGCCAGCGTGAGCAGCACGCCAGGACGGCTGAGGAAGCGCCGGAGGAAGCCCGAGTCGTCGAGGATGACCTCGTCGTCCTCGCTGGGGGGCGCCACCACGGCGTGGTGCCGGCCCGCGGACTCCACGGGCCCCTCACCGGCCAGGAAGCCCTGCACCAGGTCGCGCAGGCGCCGGTAGCCGGCGCCCGGCGGCGTCAACAGCCGCTTGACCGCGGGGTAGCCCTGCTTCCTGCCGTTCCTGCGGCGGCGGCGCGCGCTGATCATGCGGCCCGGATGCAGCACCACCGAGCCGACCGCCGCCACCTCGTCCCACGCGTTCGCCGGCTGCTTGGCCACGAGGAACAGCAGGACCCTGAACGTGGAGCCGGCCACGTTGCGGGCGAGCGCCCTCAGCATCGCGGCGAACGGCAGGTTCGCCATGACGACGAACATCGCGTTGCGCCGGTCCAGCCGCCTCGGGTGGTCGCCACTCGCGGTGATCCGTCGTCGCCTGCGCGCCGCCGCCTCGGCGTGGTAGGCGACCGCCCGCCGTACGTTGACGACCCTGTGGCCCGCGTTGCGCACCCGCCAGCACAGGTCGAGGTCGTCACGGAAGAGCGCGAGCGCGTGGTCGACGCCGCCGACCTCCTCCCAGACGTCGCGGCGGACCAGCATGCCCGCCGTCGAGACCGCCAGCACGTCGCGGTCGCCGTCATGCTGTCCCTGGTCGTACTCGCGCGGTTCGAGCCCCGTGTCGCGCCTGCCCCTGCGGTCCACGGTGACGCCGACCTCCAGCAGCAGCCTGCGGTCCAGCCAGTCGCGCAGCTTGGGCCCGAGGACGGCGGCCGCGGGGTCGCGCTCGGCGGCCATCAGCAGGTGGCGCAGCGCGTGAGGCTCGGGGGCGCAGTCGTCGTGGATCAGCCAGATCCACTCCCCTGGCACGGCCTTCAGCTTGCCGAGCACCTCGGAGACCGCGGCGCCGAAACCGGTCGAGCGGGGCAGACGCAGCACGTTTCCCTGGCCGAGGGCGTGCTCGAGCAGCTCGGCCGAGCCGTCGCGGCTGCCGTTGTCCGCGCCGACGACCCGATCGGCCGGACGGCTCTGCCGCAGGACCGCCTGCAGCGTCTCCCCCAACCAGCGGGCGCCGTCATGAGCGACGACGATCGCGGTGACGACAGGTGCGGACATCGGCACGGCTCCAACCAGGGGGGATGATCAGCGCCGGACACCATAACAGTGAAAAGGGTCACGCGGCAGACACCGAAACCGCCGCGTGACCCTTGGAGATATCTTGTTAAACGGCCTGCTTCTTGATCCTTCGGCGTTCCCGCTCGGACAGCCCACCCCAGATGCCGAACCGCTCGTCGTGCTCGAGTGCGTATTCCAGGCACTCGGCCCGCACCTCGCAGGAACGGCAGACCTTCTTGGCCTCTCTGGTGGAGCCACCCTTCTCCGGGAAGAACGCTTCCGGGTCAGTCTGAGCGCACAACGCACGCTCCTGCCAGCCGAGTTCTTCAGCGTCAAGCTGATCCTGTGCGATGACCACCAACTCGGTCACTGCACACCTCCCTGCCGCCCGCCCGCAATGGAGCCCCCCATGGACGCCTCCTTACATACCCACCCTGGAGGCGTAACAACATGGCTGTAATTACACGCGCGTGCTGTAGGTGACGTCAAGCGGCATGCCGGTATCCGGGGAAAGACCACCTCGCCCCGGTGTGCTTGCCATGTGCTGTTCAGGACCGGGTGAAACCGGGATCCATGGCCTTGACGTGACTTGTTCAACGCTGTCAGCGGTCGGAACCGTACCAGGGCAGGCTTGACGCCCGCCCAGGGCCCACCTTCTCTCTATCCGGTAATGACCGATCTCTTACCTGCGCGGATCGTTCGGCGTGTAGATGGCCGTCGGGTCTATGGGGTCGTCACCGGGGCGGTACGCGCCCTGGTCGAACCTGATCGTCGACTCGGCGGGCGAGGCCTGCGACGGGTAGCCGGCCGCGGGCGGTGACTGTGGGTGGCCGAACGGGTCGTCGTACGGCTGCTGGTACGGCTGCGCGGGATCGAAGTGCAGCTGCGGGTGGGTGCCCGCCGTGGACTGCTGGTACGTCTCCGCCTGCTGGTAGGCGTGCAGCATCTGCTGCGAGCGCGGGTCCACGGGCGGATCGGGCTCGGTGTAGAGCGGCTGCTGCGGCTGGGCGTACTCCTGGCCCGAGTAGCCGGTGAACGGGGTGCCGCCCTGGTGCTCGAAGGCGGGAGCCTGCTCGTAGTAGGGCTGCTGGGGCTCCGGCTGCTGCTGGTACGGCGCGCCCTGCGCGGTGTCGGCGGGCTGGTAGGGCTGTGGCTCGTAGACGTTGGGCGCGCTGTGCGTGGGGGTGTAGGCGTTGGGCAGGCTGTCGGCGGGCACGTAGGGCGCGGGCTGGTACTCCTGCTGCTGCGCGTACCCGTTGGTCGGCAGCGTCTCCGACGGCGTGTAGCCGCTCGGCTCCTGCGGCGCGTAGGGGTTCGGCTCCGGCTGGTAGGCCTGGGGCTCGGGGGCGTAGGCGCTCTGGAGGGTCTCGGCCGGCGCGTAGGAGGGCTGCGGCGTCTCCACGGGCGGCGCGAAGGCGTTGTGCGGCGTGTCGTACGCGGCCTGCGGCGTGTCGTACGCGGCCGGCGGGGTTTCGTACGCGGCCGGCGGGGTTTCGTACGCGGCCGGCGGCGTGTCGTAGGCGGTCGGAGCGGCCTCCGCGGGCGCGTACGGGCTCTCCGCGGGCGCGTACGGGCTCTGCTGGGGCTCGGCGGGCGGTGCGTAGACGCTCTGCGGAGCCTCCGCGGGCGGGGCGTACGGGTTCTGCGGCGTCTCGGCCGGCGGTGCGTAGGCGCTCTGCGGCGCCTCAGCGGGGGCCGCGTAGACGTTCTGCGGCGTCTCGGCGGCGGCCGCGTAGACGTTCTGCGGCGTCTCGGCGGCGGCCGCATAGACGTTGTGCGGCGCCTCGGCGGCGGCCGCGTAGACGTTCTGCGGTTCGGGCTGCGGCGTGGGCGCAGGCGGCAGGGCGGGCAGCTCCGGCTTGGGCTGCGGCGGCTGGTAGGCGTCCTGGTGGGCCTGCTGCGGAGCGGGGGCGGCCTGGTTGTAGGCCTGCTGGTCGTAGCCCTGGGCGCCGCCGAAGCTGGGCGGCTGCTGTCCGTAGCCGGAGGAGGCGGGCTGCTGCGCGTAACCGGCGGGCTGGCCGTACTGCGGGGCCTGGCTCGGCGGCTGCTGGCCGTACTGCTGGGCGGGCGGCTGCTGCGCGGGCGCGTGCTGGCCCGGGGCCTGCGCTCCGGGGGCCTGGCTGGGGGGCTGCTGGCCGTACCCCTGCTGGGCGAAGCCGCCTGGCTGCTGACCGAAGCCGGGCTGCTGACCGAAGCCCGGCTGCTGGCCGTACCCGCCGAAGGCGGCTGCCGGGCGCGCGGCCAGCACCTGCGGCAGCAGGTAGGCCACCCCGATCCCGGTGAGCGCCAGCGTGGGCACGCCGGTGAGCACGAAGGACAGCAGGCTCATGAAGCCCATGCCGGAGAAGAGCCCCAGGAGCAGCGAGATGGCGCCGAAGAACGCGCCGGCGGCGAGCGTGCCCGCGGCGCCGTAGGCGATCGTCTTGGCCTTGGGCGTGGGATCACCCAGCTTGGTGACCAGCACCACGGCCCCGACGGCCAGCGCGGCCGCCACGGGGCTCGTCAGGTCGCCCTGGACCAGGCGCGCCCTGACCAGCAGAGAGGTCACCGCTCCCGACTCCGCGACCAGCAATTGCAAAAGCGCGACGAGGACGTTCCCCGCCGCGACGGCAAGCATGATCCATGCAGCCGGCTCTCTCAGCCGGCTGACGTCTATTTTGCTCACTGTTAACCCCCAGCTGGTGGCTTACCACCCGGGGTGAGTTTGCCACATAGCTGACTTTGGTGGCGGGAGTCCCAGCAAGCTCATCTATCCCAATAGTCCCTGATCAGGTCCTATACACCGAAATTTCGTGACACATGGACATGGAACGCTGCCTCTCCGGACAGGTCGCCGAGACCCGGATGCGAGACTGACGGCATGCGTATCGTGTCCCTAGCCGGCGGCATCGGCGGCGCCCGTTTCCTGCGTGGCCTGCGTGCCGCCGCCCCTGACGCCGAGATCACGGTCATCGGCAACACCGGTGACGACATCACCCTCTTCGGCCTGCGGGTCTGCCCCGACCTCGACACCGTCATGTACACGCTCGGCGGCGGCATCAACGAGGAGCAGGGCTGGGGGCGGGAGAAGGAGAGCCACGTCGTCAAGGAGGAGCTGGCCGCCTACGGCGTCGAGCCGCAGTGGTTCGGGCTCGGCGACCGCGACTTCGCCACCCACATCGTGCGCTCCCAGATGCTGGAGGCCGGCTACCCGCTCTCCCAGATCACCGAGGCCCTGTGCGCGCGCTGGCAGCCGGGTGTGCGGCTGCTGCCGATGAGCGACGACCGCTGCGAGACCCATGTCGTCATCACCGACGACCAGGGCCGCCGCGCCGTCCACTTCCAGGAGTGGTGGGTACGGCTGCGCGCCTCCGTCCCCGCGGAGTCGATCGCGCTGATCGGCGCCGACACCGCCACTCCCGCTCCGGGGGTCCTCGACGCCATCGACGAGGCCGACGTGGTGATCCTGCCCCCGTCCAACCCGGTGGTGAGCATCGGCACCATCCTGCAGATCCCCGGCATCCGCGACGCCCTGGTCGCCAAGACGGTCGTCGGCGTCTCCCCCATCATCGGCGGCGCGCCCGTCCGCGGCATGGCCGACGCCTGCCTGACGGCGATCGGCGTGGAGACCAGCGCGCAGGCGGTGCTGTCCCTCTACGGCGCCGACCTGATCGACGGCTGGCTGGTGGCCGAGGAGGACGCGTCGGTCGCCCTCGACGGCGTACGCGTCGAGGCCCGCCCGCTGATCATGCACGACGCCGACGCCGCCGCGGACATCGCCCGCGCCGCCCTGACCATGGCCCAGGAGCTGTCCCGATGACCGAGACGACCGCGATCCAGGTCTTCGGCGTCCACGGCATCGGCGAGGTCCGCCCGGGGGACGACCTCGCCGCGCTGCTGAAGGAGCAGGATCTGCGCGACGGCGACATCGTCGTCATCACCTCCAAGATCGTCAGCAAGGCCGAGGGTCGCGTGCGGCGGGGAAGCGACCGCACCGAGGCCATCGAGGAGGAGACCGACCGCGTGGTCGCCAGGCGCGGCGACACCGTCATCTCCCAGACGCGCCACGGCTTCGTCATGGCAGCGGCGGGCGTCGACGCCTCCAACACCGAGCCCGGCACCGTCCTGCTGCTGCCCGAGGACTCCGACGCCTCCGCCCGCCGGATCAGGGCCGCCCTCGGCGGACGCGTCGGCGTGATCGTCTCCGACACCTTCGGCCGTCCGTGGCGTCACGGACTCACCGACGTCGCCATCGGCGCGGCGGGCGTGCGTCCGCTCGAGGACTTCAGGGGTGGCACCGACACCCACGGCAACCCGCTCAACGCCACCGTCACCGCGCTGATCGACGAGATCGCCGCGGCGGCCGAGCTGGTCAAGGGCAAGCTCGCGGGCGTGCCCGTGGCGATCGTGCGCGGGCTCGCCCATCTGGTGACCGCCGACGACGGGCCCGGGGTGCGCCCGCTCATCCGCCCCGCCGACGAGGACCTGTTCCGTTACGGCTCCCGTGACGTCGTCTTCGCCCGCCGGACGATCAGGGAGTTCTCCGCCGCTCCCGTCGACCCCGAGGCGGTACGGCGAGCCGTGGCGGCGGGCATCGCGGCCCCCGCGCCGCACCACACGACGCCGTGGCGCTTCGTCCTGGTGGAGTCGGCCGAGACCCGGTCGCGGCTGGTCGACGCGATGCGGGAGGCGTGGATCGCCGACCTGCGCGGCGACGGGTTCACCGAGCAGTCGATCGCCAAGCGGATCAGGCGCGGCGACGTCCTGCGCAACGCGCCCTACCTCGCCGTGCCGTGCCTGGTGATGGAGGGTTCCCACACCTACCGTGACGACAGGCGCAACGCCGCCGAGCGGGAGATGTTCGTGGTCGCGATGGGCGCGGGCGTGGAGAACTTCCTCGTGCAGCTGGCGGTGGAGGGGCTCGGCTCGGCGTGGGTGTCGTCCACGATGTTCTGCCGCCCCGTGGTGCGGGAGGTGCTCGACCTTCCCGAGTCGTGGGATCCGATGGGCTGCGTCGCCATCGGGCACGCCGCCGCGCCGCCGCGCGACCGCGCCCCGCGCGACGCGGCCGACTTCTACGTCACCCGCTGACGGTCCGGCCGTGGCGGGGCCCTGGTTCCGGACGGACCAGGGCCCCGGGCCGTCCGGTCAGACGACCGGCAGTGTGCGGCGGACGCTCCGGCAGACGCCGTCGCTGGCCGCCGAGGCCGCCAGCCGCTCCGCCGACGGCGTGCCGTACTCGGTGGTGCGCTGGCGCAGCGGCCGCCCGGTGGGGGCGACCATCTCGGCGATCTCGGTGATCGTCTTGTAGGAGCCGTTCTCCGAGCCCGCCATGCGGCTGATCGTCTCCTCCATGAGCGTGCCGCCGAGGTCGTTGACACCGCCCGTGAGCACCTGGCGGCACAGGTCGTCGCGCAGCTTGACCCACGAGCACTGGATGTTGCCGATCGCGCCGTGCAGCAGGATCCGCGCCAGCGCGTGGACGGCGCGGTTCTCGCGGGCGGTCGGGCCGGGCCGGGCGATGCCGGCCAGGTAGATGGGCGCGCTGTGGTGCACGAACGGCAGCAGCACGAACTCGGAGAACCCGCCGGTCCGCTCCTGGATGCTCCTGATCAGCTTGATGTGCTGCACCCAGTGCAGGTGCGTGTCGACATGCCCGTACATCATGGTCGAGGTCGTCGGGATGCCCACGCGGTGCGCGGTGGTGATGACGTCGATCCATTCCCTGGTGGGCAGCTTCCCCTTGGTCAGCACCCAGCGGACGTCGTCGTCGAGGATCTCGGCCGCGGTGCCGGGCAGGGAGTCGACACCCGCCTCCCGTGCCGCGGTCAGCCAGTCCTCGATGGACAGGTTCGTACGGCTCGCCCCGTTGATGACCTCCATCGGGGAGAAGGCGTGCACGTGCATGCCCGGCGTCCTGGCCTTCACCGCGCGGGCGATGTCGAAGTAGGCGGTGCCGGGCAGGTCGGGGTGGATGCCGCCCTGCATGCACACCTCGGTGGCGCCCGCCTGCCAGCCCTCCTGCGCGCGGTCGGCGACCTGGTCCAGGGACAGGGTGTAGGCGTCGGCGTCCGTCCTGCGCTGGGCGAACGCGCAGAACCTGCACCCGGTGTAGCAGACGTTGGTGAAGTTGATGTTGCGGTTGACGACGTAGGTCACATCGTCGCCCACGGCCTCGCGCCTGAGGTGGTCGGCCAGGCGGGCGAGCTCCTCCAGGGCCTCGCCGTCCGCGCCGAGGAGGGCGACGGCCTGCGCGTCGGTCAGGCTCGCGGGGTCCTTCTCAGCCTGGCGGAGCGCCTCGGCCACGTCACCCATGACTCCGACGCCAGGAGAGCGCCCGAGCGCCGCCTCAGAGGAGGACGCTCCCGAGCCCGGGAAGCCGCCGGCCTCCGCGGAGGTCGGCGTCGCCGGGAAGTCGGGCGCCTCCTGCGGGGAGCCGTCACCCTGGAGCCCGACGGCGGTCGCGGGCGTGGGGAGCCGGTCACGGAGGGCTTCCCAGTCACCGTAGACGTTGTCGAAGTCGTCGCGCCGGTCGTTCGTGCGCCCCGAGGTGTCCACCTCGACGTGCAGGTCGGTGCGTCCCGAGGCCGCGAAGCCGCCGTCGGGCTCCTGCCAGGGCCGCCCCACCAGCGGGGCGTCCTGCCTGGCGAGCCCGGTGTCGGGGTCCACCAGCGCCGACACGTGCGCGAAGAGCCTGGGGTCGAGCCACGGCTCGCCCGCCAGCACGTACTCGGGATAGATGGTCAGCCGCTCCCTCAGCTCGAACCCGGCCGCGGCGGTGCGGGCGGCCAGTTCCTCGATGTTCGGCCAGGGGCGCTCGGGGTTGACGTGGTCGGGGGTGAGGGGCGAGACCCCGCCCCAGTCGTCGATGCCCGCCCTGATCATCAGCGCGTACTCGTCGTCCACCAGGTTCGGCGGGGCCTGGACGTGTGTCTTCGGGCCGAGCACCAGTCTGGTCACCGCGATCGTCGCGGCCAGTTCCTGCAGGGACGCGTCGGGCAGCCCGCGCATCGCGGTGTCCTGCTTGGCACGGAAGTTCTGGACGATGACCTCCTGGATCCCGCCGTACTCCCTGGCCACCCGCCGCATCGCGAAGATCGACTCGGCTCTGTCCTCGATGGTCTCGCCGATGCCGATCAGGATGCCCGTGGTGAAGGGGACGTTCGAGCGGCCCGCGTCCTCCAGCACGCGCAGCCGTACCGCGGGGTCCTTGTCGGGGGAGCCGTAGTGCGGCTGGCCCTTCTCCTCGAACAGGCGGCGGGAGGTGGTCTCCAGCATCATGCCCATCGAGGGGGCGACGGGCTTGAGCCGCTGGAAGTCGCGCCACGAGAGGACGCCGGGATTGAGGTGGGGCAGCAGGCCCGTCTCCTCCAGCACCCTGATCGCCATCGCCCGCACGTACGAGAGCGTGTCGTCGTAGCCGTGGGCGTCCAGCCAGGAGCGGGCCTGGTGCCAGCGGTCCTCAGGCCGGTCACCGAGCGTGAACAGCGCCTCCTTGCACCCCATGGCCGCGCCCTGCCTGGCGATCTCCAGGACCTCGTCGGGGCTGAGGAAGGCGGCGGGCAGCCTGCCCGGCGCGGTGGCGAACGTGCAGTAGCCGCATCTGTCCCTGCACAGCCTGGTCAGCGGGATGAACACCTTCTTGCTGTAGGTGATGACGCCGTTGCGGCCGTTGGCGTCACGCACCCGTGAGGCGTGCTCCAGGAGGGTGTCCAAATGCTCGTCACGGGCCTGGAGCAGCACAGCGGCCTCGGTGAGATCGAGGGCCTTCCCGTCGCGGGCTCTGGCGAGCGCCCGACGGAGTGCGGAATCGCTGACTTGGGTCATACCGGCACATTAGTCGTTAAGCAAAGCTGAAGGGTGGTCCGTAGAAAGTCTCGATGGACGTAAATACATGTACAGGCAATAATTGGAGGTGAGCAAAGGAGCACGCAATGTCCTGGATCTTCATCATCAGCCTGATCGCCGTCCTCGCCATCGCCGGCCCGTTCTTCGGCACCGACACGCGCGACAGCAGGGACTGGCGCAAGCTCCCTTTCAGAAGGAGCGGTAGTCCCGGGCGGACTGCCTAGGCCCCCTCGCGGGTGGCCGCAACCCGGTGAGCCCCACCAGCAGGCAGGCCCTGTGCCGATGCCCCCTGTACGGCTCCAGCAACCGCATCATCTCGGCGTCGTCGGCCTTTCGCCCCGTCAACGCCCAACCCACGATCGTGGCGAGATGGAAGTCGCCGACGCTCACCGCGTCGGGATCACCCATGCAGCGCTGCCGCACCTCCGCCGACGTCCACACTCCGATGCCGGGCAACGCCCTCAGGAGTCGATCGAGCGAGGCGGAGTCGGCGGCGGCCTCGAGCTTGTCCGCGTGCCAAGCCGCGGTCGCGATCGTCTGTGCGCGCACGGCCTCCGCACCGGCCCTGTGCCAGTCCCAGGCGGGGATCTGCCGCCACACCTCGGGCTCCGGCATCACCCGCATGCCCTCGGGCGCGGGCCCCGGCGCGGGCGTGCCGTACCTGCGCAGCAGCCACCGCCACGCGCGCCACGCCTCACGCCCGACCACCTTCTGCTCGAGCACCGCAGGCACGAGCGCCTCGAACACGCGGCCCGTGCGCCCGATCCTGGGCACGCCGTAGCCCTGGAGCACCTCGTGACGCACCTCGAAGCCTGAGATGTCGTCGTCCGCGCCCAGCAGGGAGGGAAGCGATTCGAGCAGCCACGCCGCGCCTGGACCCCACGCCTGCCCGCCCCGCCTGGTGACGCGCAGGGTGCCGGGGCCGTCCGGTGTGCGGCAGGTGCGCCAGATCGTGCCGTCGGCCGCCCGCTGCCACGTCGGGTCGTGACCGCCGTGCTGGTGCGGGCCCAGGATCAGCCCGGGATCCCCCCGCACCTCCAGCCGCCGCTCCATCACGGCCGCAGTACCGGCCGGAACCGTTCGCCCCGCCTGCCCCGACCGGCCCACCGGGCCACGGGTGACGCCGCCGGAGAGACGCGTCCCCGCACCGGCCGCCGGCCCTGACGAGGTCTCACGCGGAACGGCGAGCCTGCCGAAGGAGCCCGCGACCGCACCGGTGGGCGCGACCGCCGAACGGACGGGCCGTACGAGCGAGGACCGTGGCCCCTCCGCGGGGAACGCCACCCTCTCGGCGGGAAGGACGGCCTCGCCCGGCTGAGCCGCCTCCCCGGGCAGGCTGTCTACGGACGTCGGGTCCATCGCTGGAGAGGGGCCGTCCATGGCAGCAGGCTACGCGTCGCTGGAGAAGCGGACCGCGCACTCGGGCAGCACCACGCCGGGCCAGACCCGCGCCCCCGCCTGCAGTTCGTTGCCAGGCCCCACGGTCGCGCCGTCGCCGATCACCGAGTCGCGCACCACGGCGCCCTTGGCGATCCGCGCGCCGAGCCCGATCAGGGAGTCGACCACGGTCGCCCCCTTCTCGATCACGCACCCGTCGCCGAGCACGCTGCCGCTCACCGAGGCGCCCGCCTCGACCACGGCCCGCGCCCCGATCACCGAACCGCCGGTGACCTCGGCCTCGTAGGACACGACCGCCCCGTCGAGCGTCAGCGACTCGCCCGTCGGCCCTGGCAACGCCGGCGAGCCGAGCCGGCCGAGCACCAGGTCGCGCGAACCCTTGACGAAGGCGGCGGGGGTGCCGACGTCGAGCCAGTAGCTACTGTCGGCGTAGCCGAGCACCAGCGCTCCCGAGTCGATCAGCCCGGGGAAGGTCTGCCGCTCCACCGACACGACCTGCCCGGGCGGGATCGAGTCGATCACCGAGCGGGTGAAGACGTAGCACCCGGCGTTGATGCGGTTGGTCACGGGATGGGGGGTCTTCTCCAGGAACGCGGTGACCCGCCCGTCGGCATCGGTCGGCACGCAGCCGAACCTCGAAGGATCGTCCACCTCGGTCAGGTGCAGCGTCACCGCCGCCCCGCGGGAGACGTGCTGCCTCACCTGATCGCCGACGTCGTGCCCGGACAGGATGTCGCCGTTGAGGACCAGCACCGGGTCGTCGGGGCCGCAGGTCAGCGCCTGGGCCGCGTTTCGGATCGCTCCACCGGTGCCGAGCGGCGTCTCCTCGGTCATGTAGACCAGCTCGAGACCCATCGATGACCCGTCGCCGAAGACCGGCTCGAACATCGAGGCCTTGTAGGAGGTGGCGAAGACGATCCGCCGTACTCCGAACGAGCGCGCCTGGGCGAGCTGGTGCGCCAGGAACGGAACCCCGGCTGTCGGCAACAACGGTTTCGGCGTGCCGATCGTCAGCGGGCGCAGGCGCGTGCCCTGGCCTCCGACCAGGAGTATCGCCTCGAGACCTGGCAAGGAGCTCTCCATCACCCCGTGAGGTTACCCAACTATTCGACCGCGCGTTGATAGGACAACAGATGTGCCTGCGCCGAGGTGTCCCAGCTGAATTCCTTCGCTCTCGCCAGGCCCGCCGCCGCCAGCTCCGCGCGCCGCTCGGGCGAGGCCAGCAACTGCCCGAGCGCCACCGCGATGCTGTCGGGATCGGGCTCGGTGTAGGCGACCGCGTCACCGCCCACCTCGGGCAGTGAGGTGCGCCGCGTGGTGAGCACCGGTGTCCCGCACGCCATCGCCTCCAGGACCGGCAGGCCGAACCCTTCGCCCATGGAGGGGAAAGCCGCGACCAGCGCGCCGCCCAGGAAGCCGGGCAGGTCGGAATAGGGCAGGTAGCCGGGCCTGACCACCTTCACCCTCTCCGACACCTCGCTGACCGCCGCGTCGACGTCGAACTCGTGGATGCCGCCGCCGAGCACCAGCGCGGGCGGATCCTGCAGCCCTTCGACGGCCCTGGCGAAGCCCCTGATCAGGTTCGGCACGTTCTTACGCGGCTCCAGCGCCCCCAGGAAGGCGACGTACTGCTGGCCGTGCAGCGCCAGCCGGTCGGCGACCCGCCTGGCCTCCACGTCGTTCGGCGTGTGGAAGATCGCATGGTCGACGCCGTGGTAGGCGACGTCGATCCTGGTCGGGTCGGCGGTCAGCAGCCTGATCAGCTCGTCCCGCGTCGCCTTGGACGGCACGATCACGCGGTTGGCGTGCCGTACGTCGGTGCGGATCGCCGACCGGAAGAAGACCGAGTTCTGCTGCTCGGGTTCGCCGAACCAGGTGACGTCGTGCACCGTCACCACGGTCGGCAGGCCCGAGCGCAGCGGGATCGAGTAGTAGGGCGCGTGGATCACCTGCGCGCCCACCCGCCGGGCGATCACCGGCACGCCCGTCTGCTCCCACGCCAGCCTGGCCGACCTGTTGGTGATGGCCACGGGCCCCGGGACCACCCGAGCCGACGGCGCGATCCTGCCGTACCTTTCGGCGTCGGCCCGTTGACACACCACGCTCACGTCGGCACCCGCCCGGTGGAGTCCACCGACCAGCCCATCGACATATCTGTTCAGCGCGCCTCGGTCGGCCGGCACCGCGGCCGCGTCGATGAGCACTCGAGGTATCACGAAAGATCCCTCCCCTGAAGACCTTCGCCTGCCTCAACCCTACGACCGCGTGGGGTAAATCACACGGAATTGCGGTCCACGGCGGCCTTGGCCGCGGCGCCCGCCGCTGCGGCGCAGATCAGGTCCCCGAGGATGATCACGATGCGGGAGCACAAGGCGAGCGCGATCGCCGAGCCCCGGTCGAGCACGGGCGACATCACCACCACCATCGCCGCCTCCCGCACTCCCGCCCCCGCGGGCACGACGAAGGTCATGATGCCCAGGCACCACGTCAGCGCGAACGCGCCGACGGAGTAGAGCAGCCCTCCCGACGCGCCCATGTCGGAGGCCAGCAGGTACAGGTGCGCGCCGTAGGCGCACCAGCCGAGCACCGCCCACGCCAGCGCGGTCAGCATGCCCCTGCGGGTGAGCGGCCGCTCCAGCGGCTCGCGCTTGAGTCTGCGCAGCCCGAAGCCGATCAACGAGTTGATCACCTTGGGCTCCAGCAGTACGGCGAGCACGGGGATGAGCAGCAGCGCCCAGCCGAAGCGGTCCCAGCCGAGCGTGACCATCGTGACCAGCAGCCCGGTGGCCAGCTGGATGGGCATCATCAGGAAGAACGCGGCCGCGCTGCGCGAGCGCGGCACGCCGAGGTCCTTGCCCATCTCCATCTGGGCCAGCATCGGCCAGACCGCGCCGGGGATGTACTTGCCGAGCTGGCCGACGAAGAACACCTTCGCCGCAGGCCTGAGCCGCAGCGGGGAGCCCAGGTCGGCCAGCAGGGTGCGCCAGGTCAGCATGGCGGCCAGCAGGGCGGCGACCACGGAGACGAGCGAGCCCGCCACCATCGGCCAGGTCAGCCTGGCGAATCCGGCGGCGACGGCGTCCCACTGCGAGACGACGGCCCAGGTGCCGAACCCGAGCGCGACCAGCAGGAAGCCGAGCCGTACCGCCTTCTTCACAGGCGCTCCGGCGGCTGCGGGAGCGCGGCCCCCGCGGGGGTGCGCGGCCGCTTGGTCGCCACCCACAGGTAGGTGGGCACCAGCGGAAGCATCAGCTTGAGCACGGCACGGGGCGTCCTGGCCAGCAAGGTCGTGGCGAGCTTGCCCAGCGCTCCTGGGAACAGCTCGCCTCCGGCGAACGCCGTGGGCGTGGCCAGCACGGGGAAGGTGTAGTCCCAGACGTGGAAGGCGCGGGTCATCCGCCGCAGCCCCCGCCTGGTGCGGTATCGCTCGTAGTAGTGGTCGGCCCTGCCGAAGGCCCGGACGTAGCGGTCGGCGAGCGCCGGCGGCAGGTAGGACAGGAACGGCAACTTGTAGTGCGGCTCCATGATGCCGAGCTTGTTGCCGAGCCCCAGATAGAGGACGCCGTCGTCGGACAGCACCCGGTGCATCTCGGCGACGACCGCGTCGGGGTCGACGACGTGCTCGTAGATGTGGTTGAAGACCAGCACGTCGAGCGAGCCGTCGGGGAAGGGCAGCGCGGTGCCGTCGCCGCAGATGAACGCGACCCGCTTGCCGAACCTGTCGGCGGCCTTGCGCAGGCCGGGCACGTCGATGTCGATGCCCAGCGTGTGCCCGGCGCCCGCTCCCGCCAGCTCGTCGGCGATGAACCCAGCCGAGCAGCCGACGTCGCCGACCGTCAGCCCGTCGAGCGGCCCGTTGAAGTGCTCCAGCACCGCGATGATCTTCGCGGCCTTGCGCCGGCGTTTCGCCTCGTCGAGCATCGCCGACTGGAACTCGGAGTACTCCAGCTGCTTTTCCCTCACCACACCCGCATCCTCTCAGGCCCTGAGCAGTGCGTCGGTGTAGTCGCTCCAGTAGGGCTCGGGATCGACGGCCCGCACGCCCGCCCGCAGCCGCTCGGGATCCTCGTAGAAACGCTCGATCGCCTTGCGCAGCGCCTCGGCGTCACCAGGCTCGACCAGGAGCCCGTCGACGCCGTCGCGGACGTTGTCGGCCAGCGCTCCGACCCTGGTCGCGATCACCGGCACCCCGTGCTCGTGCCCCAGCCACACGTTCTGGCTGGCCGTCGCGTTCCTGTACGGCAGGACGAGCGCGTCGGCCCCGGCGAACAGCTCGGGCACGTCGTCGGCGGCGACGTAGCCCGGCCTGAGCTCCACCCGGTCACCGATGCCCAGCTCGGCGATCAGCTCCTTGGTCTGCTCCATCCCGCCCCAGAACTCTCCTGCCACGGTCAGCGAGACGCCCTCGGGCAGCGCCCTGAGCAGCAGGTCGAGCCCCTTGTAAGGGCGGACGATGCCGAAGAACAGCAGCTTGTTGCGGATGCCCTCGCCCCTGGCCCCGCTCCTGGCGGGCAGGTGCGGGGGCAGCGCGACCGTGGCGACCGGCTTGCCCGTCAGCGTCCTGGCCAGGTCGCCCTGTTGCTCGGAGTGGGTCAGCACGCCGTCGACCCGCTTCAGCAGCGCCCGCATCAGCGGCTCGTCCCATGGCTTGCGCTCGTGCGGCAGCACGTTGTGGCAGAGCGCCACCACCCTCGTCCTGCGGGCCGTGCCGCTTCGTCGCCGGCTCCTCAGGCCGAGGCCGTACAGCATGCCGAGATAGGCGGGCACCTGCACCGGGCTGAGCACGGCCAGGATCACCAGGTCGGCGCTCCTGAACCGGCGCCCCGCCGCCAACCAGCCGTCGGGCCTGCGCCAGTCGAGCTCCCTGCGCGTCCTCGGGTACGGCTCGCCCTCGGGAACGTCGATCGTCTGCTGCCCTGGGTAGAGGAAGGACGGATACTGCGCCTTCCACGACTCGATCACCACGTCATGGCCCAGGGCCGCGAGCCGGTGCGCCAGCTCGGTGGTGTGCTGGGCGCCGCCCCCCTTGTACGGGTATGTCGGGCCGACGATCGCGATCCTCATTCGCCGCGCGACCTCACGATCAGGTCGGCCAAGAGCGCCACCGAACCGATCAGCATGCCGGACAGGAAGATCACGATGGTGTTGCTGGTGAGGTAGAAGCCGTAGCGGGTCACGTCGAACACGCCCTTGGCCAGGCCGATGACCACCAACCACAACGCGGGCGGCATGAGCACCTTGAGCGGGTTGAAGTACATCACCATCCGCAGCACCTGCAGGATGTAGCGGTAGGCGTCGCTGATGAAGCTGAACTTCGACTTGCCTGCCCGCTTGGCGTACTCGATCGGCAGGTAGTAGACGTCGTGCTGGTTCGACAGGAACGACAGCGTGATCGTCGTGACACACGAGAACCCGGGCGGCAGCAGCCTGAGGTACGGCTTGGCCACCGACTTGCGGAACGCGCGCAGACCCGAGTTGAGGTCGGGGATCTTCTGTCCCGCGAGCTTCTCGGCGATCTTGCGGATCACCCACTTGGCGGGCACCCGCAGCAGCTTGTGCGAGCCCTCCTCGGTGGTCCTCGCGCCCACGACCTGGTCGACCGTCTGGTCCTTCTCCAGGATCTGGACCAGCTCGGGGATCCGCTCGTTCGGGTAGGTCATGTCGGCGTCGGTCCACACGACGATCTCGCCGCGCGCCTCCTGGGTGCCGATCCTGCGCACCGTGCCCGAACCGCCGTTGCGGTGGAAGGCGCGGATGCGCATGTGCGGGAATCGGGGCGCCGCCTCATGCAGCCTGGCGAGCGTCGCGTCGGTCGAGCAGTCGTCGACCGCGACGAGCTCGTAGGTGTAGCCGCTCGAGTCCATCGCCTTGGTGATGCGTTCGACCTCGTCAATGACGTGGTCCTGCTCGTTGTAGCAGGGCAGGACGATCGTGACGTACGGCGTAGCTTCCACAGCGGATCCAGTCTCGGGGGGCTCAAGCGTGCTCACGTGGGACGAGGTTACCGTTACCTGGAATGTGATCGTGGCTGAGCGGAGATTCGGGCCGCCTTGACCTCGCCTTCCCGAGTGCCCCTCCGCGCCGGTCTTACACCGGGGACGTCATCCACACGTCCACCTGCAGGCGCCACGTGCCGTTGGGCGGCTCGACGAGCGAGCGCTCGTCCTGGCGGGTACTGAGGTCGATCACCTGCGACGGCGTGCCGTAGGGCGTGAGCTGGCCGGCCTCCGCGGCCAGCAGCACAGGGGTACGGCCCGCGGCGCGGATCCCGTCGACGAGACGGCGGACGTCACCCGCGGCGGCCACGTCGCCCGCCGTCCTGCGCACCTGCGCCGTGGGAACGCCGCATGTGCCGCGCACGACCTGGGTGAGGCGGTCGCCGGTGACGCGCTCGATGACCAGCACGGAGGCGTCGGAGGGGATGCGCGCGCACAGCCCGGCGACGGCGGCGCGCTCGCCCCGTTCGACGGGAGTGAAGGCGGTGCCGATCGAGGTGATCGCGACGGGTACGACGACCAGCACCGCGCCCGCGGCGGCGAACCAGCGCGTGCCGTACCCGAGCCTGCGCAGCTTGTCGCGCGACCACGCCAGCCCCCAGACACCCAGGAGGATCAGGCCGGGGATGACGACGGGCACCAGACGGCGGGCGGCCCACGGGTGGTCGGGCGTGATCTCCGGCCGCAGCAGCGTGGTGACGGTGGTCCAGCCGACGACGGCCAGCGGGAGCAGCCACTCGAAGGCCGCCCCGCCGCGCAGCAGCCGCCTGACCAGCACGGCAGCGCCCAGCGTCGCGAACACGACGACAGGGACGCCGACGTACCAGATCACCCAGTAGAGGGAGTCCTCGAAGTAGAGGCGGGTGCCGTCGACGGGCAGGCCGTTGGCCTTCTGGGTCGCCTCGAGGAACTGGTAGGTGAGCCAGTCAGGGTTCGTCGTCGGCACGCGGCGCACCGTCTGGACCCACGGGCGTACGGCCAGGCCGAGCATGACGAGCACGACCAGGGCCGCGCCGACCCCGGGCAGGCGCCTGGGCAGGCGGACACGCGCGAGGCGGCCCGCCAGCGCCGTCCCCACGGCGGTCAGCACCAGGACCGCGACACTGATCAGCAGCATCGGCCACACCGAACGAGACAGATAGGCCAGATAGGGGCCCGCGAACACCCACGCCGCGACCAACCCGAGCCCCACGCCCGCGGCCAGCCCCACCAGCAAGGCGAAGCCACGCCGCAGCGCGACGAGCAGCCCGCCGAACGCGAGCACCGGCAGCACGTCGCGCAGCGCGTCGATGCGCACCAGCACGGCCAGCCCGAACACCAGCCCCGCCACGGCCGTCTCCCACCTGCCGCGGGCGTCGTGGAGGAGGGCGATCCCGCCGAAGATCAGGATGAGGGAGGGGATCTCGCTGAACGTGGCCCGCGACGTGTAGAGGATCGGCATGCTGATCGCGAAGGCCAGCGCGGCAGGCACGGCCCAGCGGCCGCCCACGAGCCTGGCGACGGTCCCCCCGAGGACGAGCACGGCCAGCGCCCCCAGCACGGGAGGCGCGAGCAGCATGCCGCCCAGCCACTCCCCTGCCGCGAACAGCATCGGCGGGCCCGGCAGGAACTGCGGGACGACCGCGCCGCCCGAGTCGAAGAAGCCCATGCTGCCGAAGCGCAGCGCGGGGTCGGGGCCGCCGAACGCCTCCACCTGCTGCGGGATGGGCAGGGAGCCGTGCCTGGCGATCCAGATGGCGTACTGGGCGTAGGTGGCGGGGTCGCGGCGGACGATGAGCTGCTCGCTGTGCATGATCGCGTTGAGGACCAGCGAGCCGAGCGCGACCCCCGCGATGCCTGTCACCTGCCAGGCGGTGGCGTCGAGGTCGGCCCGCCCGGTGAGCGTGGTCCTGCACAGCACCGCGAAGAACACCGTGCCGAGGACGAGCGCGGGCAGCGGGTGGAACCATCCGGCGAACAGGAGAGGCAGACCGCCCAGGAGCCATGCGGCCACGGCGAGCACGGGCAGCACGGAGACGACGGCGAGCACCCTGCCCGCCGACGGTCTGCGCGTCTGATCGAGCCAGGCGAGTCTCATCGGTGATCGCGAGGTTATCCAACCCGACCGGCACCTCGCCTCCCGCGGCCGGTTTCCCCCAACCGGTGATCCCTCCGGCTCCACTCACCACCCTCCCGGCTCCACCGACCACGAGGATGGGAGCGGGCCGCGATGAGGTCGGGAGCCGGTAGCGTACGGCTGGCGTCGGGTGCCGCCCGGCCGGTGGGGCAGCGTCGGGGACGGAGGGCACGCGGGGTGGAGACCGGGCTGACGGCCTGGACGCGACGGCCGGCCCAGGCGACGCGCGACGCGGCGACAAGGGCGTGGACGCGGGCACGTCCCATGATGGGGCGGCACCGCTGGTTCCTGATCGTGTTCGGGCTCGGCGCCCTCCTGCGGGCGATCACGATGGTGGGTTACCGGCCCGCCCTGTGGTTCCCCGACTCCTACACCTACATCGTCACCGTCTTCCACCCTCGGCCCGACCTGGTGCGTCCGGCGGGCTACTCCCTCTTCCTCAAGCTCCTGCAGCCCTTCCACAGCTTCGGCGCCGTCACCGCCGTCCAGCACCTGCTCGGCCTGGCGACCGGCGTCCTCGTCTACGTGGCCGCCCGAAGAGCCACCCGCAGGGTCCCCACGTGGGCGGCCACGCCGGCCGCCGCTCCCGTGCTGCTCGACGCCTACCAGATCGAGCTGGAGCACCTGCTGGTCTCCGACGCGCTGTTCTCGTTCCTGGTGGTCGCGGCCGTGGTCCTGGCGATCCGCAGGGAACTCACCTGGCGTACGGCTCTGGCCATCGGGCTGCTGCTGGCCTGCGCCTCCCTCACCAGGACCGTCGGCCAGCCGCTCATCGTGGTCCTCGGCGCGTGGCTGCTGCTGCGCAGGAGGATCGCTCTCGCGGGCATCATGGCCGCCGCCGCGCTCCTGCCCGTGCTCGCCTACGGGGGCTGGTTCCACGCCACCTACGACCGGGTCGGCATCGTGGGCGCGAACGGCGTCTTCCTCTACGCCCGCACGATGTCGTTCGCCGACTGCGCGCGGATGGAGCCGCCGGCCGACCTGGCCGTGCTGTGCGACCCGCGCCCTGCGCGGGACCGCCCGCCGTCGCAGGAGTACATCTGGGCCAAGGACTCGCCGCTGGTGAAGCTGCCCGGCATCACCTTCTCCCGAGCCAACGACGAGCTGGCGGGCCGGTTCGCGATGCTGGCCATCCGCAGCCAGCCGCTCGACTACGCGGGCTCGGTCCTGTCGGAGCTGACCCGCACGTTCACCCTGGGCAGGCCGGTCTATCCGGACGCGGAAATCTACGGCTACTACGAGTTTCCTGTGAATCCCCCTGGACCTCCGGGACGTTATCCCGCACAAGTCGGAGCTGAATTCGCACAAAAATACGAAAAAGGCGCTATTGGCACGGACATCGTGGAGCCGTTCGCCGGCTGGATGCGCGCCTACCAGGACGTGGCCCGCCTGCCGGGCGCCGTGCTCCTGGCCATCCTGCTCGTTCCGCCCGTCGTGGCGATCAGGCGCAGGACTTACCAGGGCGCATGGCTTCTACCCTGGTCAACGGCATGGGTGCTGCTGATCGTGCCGCCCGCCGTGGCCGAGTTCGACTATCGCTACACGCTGCCGGCCGTCCCCCTGGCGTGCCTCGCGGCGGCGCTCTGCTCCAGGCCTGTTCCGTAAAATTTTTCACGTCTACATTCCATGAAATGTCCGGTTCTGAGTAAGCTCTGGGGCTGGATCATCACGCTCGGGTCACGACCGATTCGGTCGATCATGGCTCCGGCAACGCTTACAGTGACTTAGTCTCGTGGCGCGATGAGCGATCGACCGAGCCAGCGTGAAGCGGGCTCCGAATCTCCGGACGAGGAGGCCGTGGTGAGCAGGATGCCGAACACGGACTCCACGCCGCCGGGCGAGGGGGTCGTATGAGCAATCACAGAAGTGTCGACGTCCAGGACCGCCTGGTCGCGCCCGCCACTCCCGGCTACCGGTCCTCTCGAAGGGCCGCCGCCACTCCTCCCCCGCCACCGCGCCCGCCCGAGGAGCCGCGAGGCCACAGGAGCGGCGGTGGCGGTCGCAAGCGCCTGAGCGGCATGGCATGGGCGGGCATCGCGGTGACCGGCCTGATGGTCGCCGGCTCGCTGACCGGCTACACGGTCTATCGCAACGCGTTCTCCAACATCCACACCGAGGACGTCGACGGCAAGATCGTCAACACCCGCCCCGTGAACGCCACCGGCGCGCTCAACGTGCTCATCGTCGGCTCCGACACTCGCCACGGCGACGGCAACGCCAAGTACGGCAAGATCGACTCGCAGCGCGACTCGGGCAAGCGCACCGACACGATGATCCTGATGCACATCTCGCCCGGCAGGGACAAGGCGCAGCTCGTCAGCCTCCCTCGCGACTCGATGGTCGAGATCCCCCGGTGCAAGAGCGAGGCCAACGGGGCGATCCTTCCGACCGCCCACGGGATGATCAACTCCGCCTACAACACCGGCGGCATCGCGTGCACGATCACCACGATCGAGACGCTGACCGGCATCCGCATCGACCACCACGTCGAGATCGACTTCAACGGCTTCAAGGCCATCGTCGACGCCCTCGACGGCATCGAGGTCTGCCTGAACACCGCGGTCGACGACAGAAAGTCCAAGCTCAAGCTGCCCAGGGGCAGGTCGACGCTGAACGGCGAGCAGGCCCTCGGCTACGTCCGCCTGCGCGCCTACGGCAACGGCAGCGACCTCCAGCGGATCCAGCGGCAGCAGCTCTTCGCCAGCCAGGTGGTCAAGAAGGTCACCACCGGCGGCGTCCTGGCCAACCCGGCCAAGCTGATCAGCCTGATCAACGCCGCGGCCTCCTCCGTCACCATGGACAAGGAACTGGCCACCAACACCGGCAAGCTCCTGGAGATCGCGCAGAGCGCGAAGGCGCTCACCGCCAGCAAGGTGCAGTTCTACACGGTCCCGATCCTGCCCGACCCCGAGGACAGCAACCGCGTCATCTGGGACCCCGCCAGGGCGCCGAAGCTCTTCCAGGCGCTCAAGAACGACACCGAGCTCCCCCAGCCGGCCCCGAGCTCCACGGTCAAGAAGGTCGTCCCGAAGGTCGAGCAGGTCAAGGTCCAGGTCATCAACGGCACGACCACCTCGGGCAAGGCGGGTGAGGTCGCCCAGCAGCTGTCCGAGCTCGGCTTCCAGGTCGTCGGCACGGGCAACGCCCTCACCGCCACGGGCACCAGCCAGCCGACCACCAAGCTCCTGTACGGCAAGCGCGACACCACAGGGCCCGACTACGCCGACGTGCTGGCCGCCAAGCTGTCCGGCACCAAGCGCCCCTCCACCAAGGGCAAGGTGAAGGTCACCAACCCCGCGGCGTTCACCGGCGGCGGCACGACCCAGACCGTCTCGGACACCGGCGCGGACAAGGCCCCCGTCATCCAGCTGCTGATCGGCGAGGACTTCACCGGCGTCCGCACGGAGATCCCCGACGCCATCAAGGAGACGGGCATCTCCGCCGACACCAAGAACATCTGCGCCTGACCCTGCCGGTCGCGCACCCCCGCTCGCGGGGGTGCGGAGCATGCCCTCTTGACTCGACTGGACAAACCTCGTCAACCTCCGAATTCCCTGTGGATTCCCGTTGTTTGTCATGTCTCCACCGCGACATGGGTCCCACTGACCGTTACTGTTGTCAGACCGCCAACGCGAGTCGGCATCCTGCTAGGCGTCTGCAAGGAGCCCTGGCTACCGTGGCTTTGCGATCCCCGGCCCCCGACAGATAGCTGAGCGTCTCTACCGTGAGTGACTCCCCATCCTTCCCGGTTCCGGCCAACAGGAGGAACGGCACGAGAAGCGCCGCCTCCGAGGCGCCACCTGCCGAGACGGAGGGAGTGGGCGCTCCGTGGTCCGCGCCGAGGCAGGGCGCACACCAGGGCGCGCCGCGGCAGGGCGCACCGCAGCAGCAGGGGCCGGTGTGGGGCGAGCAGCCCGCCGAGGCCTCCTTCTGGGGCTCGCTCGCCACCCAGGACCGCTCGGACGAGCAGGCGGCCGAAGCCGAGGAGGAGGAGCCGAAGCCGGCGCCGCGCAAGCGCGAGCCGTACCTCGACAACGTCAAGTTCCTGCTGATCGCGCTCGTGGTGATGGGCCACTCGCTGGTGCCCACGCTCAACGCGAACTCCTCCAAGGCGCTCTACGTCTTCATCTACACCTTCCACATGCCGCTGTTCGTCATCGTCAGCGGGTACCTGTCCAGGAACTTCTGGAACTCCAACGCCAAGACCAACAAGCTGGTCGACACCTTCGTCGTGCCGTACGTGATCGTGGAGGTCGGGTACGCGGCGCTGCGCTTCTCCCTCGGGCAGAAGTGGAGCCTGACGATCATCGACCCGGCCTGGCTGAACTGGTACCTGCTGGCCCTGCTGTTCTGGCGGCTGTCGACGCCGGTGTGGAAGCGGATGAAGCAGCCGATCCCGGTGGCCATCGCGATCTATCTGTTCGCCGGGTTCTCGCAGATCTCGGGCGACTTCAGCATGGACCGCTTCTTCGGCCTGCTGCCGTTCTTCGTGATCGGCCTGGTGATGCAGCCCGAGCACTTCGAGATGCTCAACCGCACCTGGGTCAAGGTCGTCTCGGCCGTGACGCTGGTGGGCGCGGCCGGGGTGGCGATCTACATCGGGCTCGGCAAGTGGTCGCTGAAGCCGTTCTACTTCAAGCACAGCTACCAGGACATGGATCTTTCCTGGTACATGGGCCTCGGGCTGCGCGCGGGCCTGCTGCTGGCCTCGCTGGCCATGTGCTTCGCCTTCCTCGCGCTGGTGCCGCGCGGGGAGACCTGGTTCACCGATCTCGGCACCCGCACGCTCTACTGCTACCTGCTCCACGGCATTCCCGTGCTGATCGCCAAGGAGATGGGCTGGCTCGACTTCCCGTGGCTGCACGGGCCGCTGGGTGTGCTGGCGATCAGCACCAGCGCGTTCGCCCTGGCCATCGTGCTGTGCCTGCCGGAGACCCGCACGGTCTTCAAGTGGGTGCTGGAGCCGCGCCTGACGTGGCTCTACCGCCGTCCGTCAGGAAGTTAAACGGCAGTTCCCCCCGCATTCACGCACGTGATGGCATAGCCACGCACCATCACATTTATGCGCGTTTGCGTCGCCACCACCCTTCACCATCCCGAGGACGCCCGGATCATGCATCGGCAGATCAGGGCGCTGCTCGACGCGGGCCACGAGGTGACCTACGTCGCTCCTTTCACCCACTTCAACGTGACCCCGGTGCCGCCGATCACCGCGATCGACGTCAGGCGGGGCGGCGTGCCACGTGCCGCGCTCAGACGCGGGGCCAAGGACGCCGACCTGCTGATCCTGCACGAGCCCGAGCTGCTGGTGGCGCTGCCGTTCCGGCACCCGCCCGTCGTGCTCGACACGCGCGACGAGCCTGAGGGGCCACTCGGCCGCAGGCTGGTCGCGCGGGCGCGGCGGCTGCACCACGTGCTCGAGCCCGCCGCCGCCGAGGCCACCCTGGCCGCCACCGAACCGCCGCCGCCCGGAGACACCAGGATCGTCCACATCGGGCGGCTGACCACTGACAAGGGCGTGAACGAGCTCGTCGGCCTCGCGCAGCGGCTGGCGCCCCACGGCATCAGGCTCGACCTCATCGGGGCCGCCGACCGCGAGGTCAGGCCCGTCCTGCGGGACGCCCAGCGGGTCGGGCTGCTGGACTGGTTCGGCTACGTTCCCAACCGCCACGCCCTCCGCATGGCCGAGGGCGCACTCGCGGGACTCTGCCTGTGGCGCGAGCCATCGGCCAGGCCGCCCACCAAGGTTCTGGACTACATGGGCCGCGGGGTGCCCGTCGTCACGACCCCCGTGGCGGCCGCTGTGGTGCGGCAGGCGGGGTGCGGCTCGGTCGTGCCGTACGGCGACGTCGACGCGGCCCTGGAGGCGGTGCTGGACCTCAAGGAGGACCCGGCGCGGCGCGCGAAGCTCGGCGCGGCGGGCAACACCCTGGCCCGTCTCCACCACCACTGGCCCGACCACGCCACGGCCTTCGTGGCGCGCCTGGAGAAGTGGGCGGGCGTCGCCCACGAGCTCGCCGTCTGACGATGGGGCCCTTCCCCGGAGATTCGGCCGAAGACGTGGACGGCGGCCTGATGGTCACATGTACTGGAGTCATGGCTTCGCATCTGATCCAGGGCCGCACGATCACCATGCCCGTGAGGGTGACCGACGCCACCGTCTGCAGCGCCATGTATCCGGTCCGTGCCGACGCGGCCCGCGCGGTGATCGCCTATTCAGGGCTCGACGTCGCCGAGGTCCTGCCCGGCAAGGCCATCTGCACACTGGTGTTCGTCCAGTACCGCGACAGCGACCTGGACTCCTACCACGAGTTCGGCGTCGCCTTCCTGGTGCGACCGCCCGGCAGCGGCCGCACGCGAGCGGCGGGGCCCGCCACGCTCAGGTCGGCGGGCGCGTTCGTCCACTGGCTGCCCGTGAACCAGGGCTTCACCCTGGAGGCGGGCCGGACGATCTGGGGCTTCCCCAAGGAACTGGCCGACATCGAGCTGCGCCTGTCGTCGCCCTACAAGCGCTGCATCGTGCGCAAGGACGGGCGGCTGATCATCGACATGCTGCTGAAACCGGGAGTGCCGGTACCGGGCGCGGCGGCCGCGACGCCGCTGACGGCGTACACGCACCTCGACGGCGTCACCCGCAGGGTTCCCGCCAAGATGTGGGCGAGAGGGATGCGCGTGCGCCCTGGAGGGGCGCTCGTCCGCCTGGGCAACCATCCCGTCGCCAAGGAGCTCAGCGAGCTCGGCCTGCCGAAACGGGCGCTGATGACGACGACCCTGCGGGCGGCCATGACCTTCGACACGGCCGGCGACGCCTGACGCGGGGCAGGTCAGACGATCGGGGGACGGCCCAGCTTCACCATGCGCCACGCGGTGCGCCACGCCATCGGCCTGCGCTCGCCCGCCGGGGTGCGCAGCCCCTCGAAGAAGCCCTGGAACCAGGCCCGCAGCGCCACGCCCGAGCGCCGCTCGCGCCACAGCGTGAGCACCACCCAGTCGAGCAGGTACCACGCCGCCAGCGGCCACGGCAGGTTGCGCCGCGCCAGCCACACCCTGTTGCGGGCGTTGAGCCGGTAGAACTCCGCGTGCCTGGTCGGCGGCACCTGAGGGTGGTACATGACCGTCTGGGCGTCGTACTCGATCCGGTAGCCCTCGCCCAGCAGCCGCCAGGCCAGGTCGGTCTCCTCGTGCGCGTAGAAGAACCGCTCGGGCAGGCCGCCGACCTGCAGGAACGCCGATCGGCGGATGGCGGAGGCGCCGCCGAGGAAGGTCGTGACCGGCGAGGAGCGCTCGGGGTCGCCCGCGCGCAGGCGCGGGACGTGGCGGCGCTGGCCGGTGCCGCCGTCGGGGTCCATCACCCTGAAGGAGATGACGGCGAGGTCGGGCTCCGTGGCGAAGCGGTCGCGCACGTGCGCGACGACCTTCTGGTTGGCGTACCAGCCGTCGTCGTCGAGGAACAGCACCACGTCGCCCGAACACTCCTCGACCCCGCGGTTACGACCCGCGGGAATGCCGGTGTTGTGGGCCAGGCGAACGGTTTTCACGGTCGCGGCAGAGCCCTCGGGCGGTGTCGCCGTCAGCGCGGGCACGTCGGCTCCGTTGCCCACGATGACCACCTCGACGTCGCCGTCGACCTGGTTGAGCGCGGACTCGACCGCCCGGTTCAGCTCGGCGACCCGGTTGCCCATGGTGAGGATGACGCACGAGATCTTCAACGGGTCATCGCCTTGACGCGTCGAGAGCACGAGCGGAGCATTCTTTCATGATCACCGAGTTTGTTGGGGTCTGCCAATATCCGGATTGATGGAGACAAGAGTATCGGAACCGTCAGTGAACCCCCACCGAACAGCGGGCGTCTGATCAATTCGACGGGCGTGGTGCCCTGACGGTTCCGAGTCACGCTAGCCGCCTGGAGGCCAGGATGCTGACCAGATGGAGGATCATTTGAATTCCGGCCGCCGCAGCGCAGGCCACGATGAGCACCTTCGAGGCGGTGAGGTCGCCGAGGGCCAGATCGATCACGGCCGCGACCAGCGCGAGCAGTGACAGCTCGATCGGCTGCACGATCCGGTGGAACTTCGTCGCCCCCAGCACCCGCCGGCCCAACCCGAGCAGGCCCGAGCGGAGCTGCCCTGCGGAGGCCTCGGTGGCGGCCTTCAGACCGCCCTTGGCCCGCGCCACGTCAACGAGGTCGGTCTCGGCCTTGATGAGGATCGCGCCGAGCGCGGCGGCGAACCCCAGCACGGTGTACCAGTCGGGCAGGACGCTCGACGCCCGCCAGCCGAGGCCCGCCAGCAGCGCGGCCTCGGTGAAGTAGGCGCCGATCCGGTCGAGGTAGACGCCGGTCAGCGAGGTCTTGCCGGTCCAGCGAGCCAGTTCGCCGTCGGAGCAGTCGAGGAGCAGGTAGACCTGGACGAGCAGGACGGCGCCCACGGCGGCCCACAGTCCGGGCAGCGCGAGCACCACACCCGCCACGACGCCGGCCGCCGTCATCACCCAGGTCAGCTGGTTGGGCGTGACCGACGTCCTGGTCAGCAGCCAGGTGACGCGCAGGGAGATCCAGCGCATGTAGAGCACGCCGGCCCAGTGCTCGCCGTTCCTGCGCTCCAGGTGGCCGGCGGGCTGGGCGACCGCCCGGAGCTCAGCTACCGAAGGCCCGGACATAGCTCTCCACCCGATCGCGAACCTCTGACTCCGACAGACGCAGGTGCTCGAGGATCGTGTAGCGACCCGGACGAGTGGAGGGCGCCAGCATGACGGCCTCGGTGAACTGCTGGGCGCTGAGGCCGATGTCGCCGGGCGTGACGGGCAACTGGTGCTGCCGGAGGCAGCCGACCACCTGCGTCAGCCTGGGCTGGTCTTCCCTGAGGAAGAAGCAGAAGGCGGCACCGATCCCGGCGAGCTCGCCGTGGTTGGAGGTGCCGGGAAAGAGCTGATCCACGGCATGAAGGATCTCATGGTCTCCGCCACTGGATGGACGGGAAGACCCGGCGATGACCATGGACATCCCGGACAGGATCAGCGACTCCGCCAGCACCGTCAGGAACGCGTCCGACTCGATGGAGTCGGACCGGCCGATCAGCGCCTCGGCCGAGGTACGCGCCATCGAGCAGGCCAGGCCGTCGATCGGCTCGCCGCGCTCCATGTTGCCCAGCTGCCAGTCCTCGATCGCCGACAGGTTGCTCACGACGTCGCCCACGCCCGACCTGACCAGCGCGTCGGGAGCCGTGTGGACGAAGTCGAGGTCGACGAGGATCGCCAGCGGCATCGGCACGCCGAAGGAGCCCTTGCCGCCCTCGTAGACCAGCGACGCGGTCGGCGAGCAGATGCCGTCGTGCGAGAGGTTGGTGGCCACGGCGACCATCGGGATCCCCGCCAGCGAGGCGGCGTACTTGGTGGCGTCGATCGTACGGCCGCCGCCCACGCCGACGACCACCTCGTAGGCGCCCTTACGCAGGTCGGCGCCGAGCGAGACGGCCGCCTCGACCGAGCCGTCGGCGACGCGGAACACCTCTGCCTCTTCGAGGGTCGGCGCGATGAGCCCCTCGATGTGGTCGCCCTGACCCGGGCCGACCGCCACGGCGACCCTGCCCGAAGTGGCCACCCTGCTGTCGGCGAGCAGCGCGCCGAGCTGGGCGACCGCGCCCCGCCGTACCTCCATGGTGAGGGGGGCGGGCAGCATCCTCGCTAGAAGCGGCATCGAGCCTCCTCTAGTAGCGGGTGGCGATGTCGCGGGCCTTGTTCAGGTCGTCGTGGTTGTCGACCTCGACCCACTCGACCTTGCCGATCGGCGCGACGTGGATCTTCTCGCCCCGCTCGACCATCTCCTGGTAGCCGTCCTCGTAGTAGAGCTGCGGGTCGCGCTCGAACGTGGCCTGCA
The DNA here is from genome assembly GCF_057708945.1 of Nonomuraea sp. bgisy101. Lineage (NCBI taxonomy): Bacteria > Bacillati > Actinomycetota > Actinomycetes > Streptosporangiales > Streptosporangiaceae > Nonomuraea > Nonomuraea sp. bgisy101. The sequence continues at coordinate 367,407 of NZ_JBYITD010000002.1, read as the reverse complement.
GCGCGTCGGCCAGGCGCTCGGCGGCGCCGGGGCGGATCAGGGTCGCGCCGATGTACTCGCCGTAGGCGTCGGAGGGGTCCATCAGCTTGGTGATCCGCTTGAGCGAGCCGTCGTTGAGCGTGACCTTCATCTCCTCGTCGGCCAGCGACTTGACGTCGTCGACGGCGAGCAGGATGTCGCTGGTCGCGGGGGCCGAGAGCAGCGTCTCCTCGACCGAGACGGGATGCACGGTGTCGCCGTTGACCAGCAGCGCCCCCTGGGCGAAGTAGTCGCGCGCGCACCACAGGGAGTAGGCGTTGTTCCACTCCTCGGCCTTGTCGTTGTGCACGAGAGTGAGCCGCACGCCGTGCCGCTTCTCCAGCTCCGCCTTGCGCTCGTGTACGGCCTGCGCCGCGTAACCGACCACGATGACGACGTCACGCAGGTCCACCGCGGCGAGGTTGCGCAGCGAGATGTCCATGATCGTCGTTTCTCCGTCGACCGGCACGAGCGCCTTGGGCAGCGTGTCGGTGTACGGCCGCAGGCGTCGTCCGGCCCCGGCGGCCAGCACCATTCCCAGCAACGTGCACTCCTCAGTCGAGCATGACTATGTAAGACCCCAAAGGTTAGTTGCCTCGAGGCCCTGATCGTGTAATCCGCTCTTAGTCTGGAGTTCCGATGTCGGCCGCATCCAGCCCTGACCGGGGCGCGGCCAGCCAGCACGTCATCGATTCCCAGCCGAACAGGCACCACAGGTAGAGGGCCAGCAGGACGCACCAGACCGTCACCTGGCCGATGATCACTCCGACCGACACGGCGAGCATCCTGCCGTCCCATCCGAGCCCCGCGGTCGACAGCCACGGCGGCGGGTAGACGTGCTGGCGCACCCGGTAGACCAGGTCGTAGTGGTGGAAGGCCATCGCGCCGAGCAGCGCGAAGATGATCAGCGGGTGGACGTCGTGGCCGAAGCAGACCGACGCGACGAAGACGTACTCCGTCAGCCGCAGGATCGGCGGGACCAGCCAGTCGACCCTGCCGTCGTGCGCGTGCGAGCTGCCGGGTCCGGCCAGCAGCAGCGTCACCGCGGGGGCGAACACCGCCAGCCCGTCGGTGCCGCCCAGCCCGACCAGGAGCAGGATGCCGGTCACGAACGCGCCCGCGATCGCGGGCGGCAGAGGAGGCAGCTGGCCTGCCACCAGCGCGCCCATGCCTCGCGAGAAGGGGCCGTCGTCGCGGTAGGAGACGACCCTGCTGCGGGGGACGGGGATCATGTGAACGGAAATCATGGTCGCACCCACCTCATCCGGTCGACCTCGCGATCCTGCCGACGAGCTGGTAGAGGAAGGCGAAGCCACCCCAGACGAGCAGCGCGGTGAACGTGGTCTTCGCGTTGAACAGCGCCGCGGTGACCGCGATCAACACCATCCGCTCCCCGATCGGCAGCACGATCACCTTCTTCGCCCACCGGGTGAGCGACTCGCGCTCCAGGCGCTGCGCCAGCCCCAGCACCCCTTGATGGGGTACGGCGAGGCGCCCGCCGTCCGCGGACTCCAGCAGCGACCTCGCCGGCCTGGCCCATGCCGCGCCGATCAGCTTGGCGTCGGCCACCGCCCCCTTGTAGGAGAAGTCGAGCGAGTGCCTCAGCGTCTGCAGGATCATCGCCGCCACGGCGAACCGCCAGATCCCGTCGGGCCCTCCGTCGCCCGCGTCCAGCCCCGAGGCGTAGCCGAGGGCCAGGCCGATGTAGACGACGTACTCCTTGAACCGGTCGGCCATGCCGTCGACCCATGCGCCCAGCGGCGTGAACGTCCTGGTGAAGCGGGCGAGCTGGCCGTCGACGCAGTCGAGCACGAACGACAGCAGCAGGAGCGCCGCGCCGGCGATCTGGGCGTCCCTGGTGCCCGCAGAGAACCACACGGCCGACAGCACCGCCACGCCGACCGAGATGCCGGTCACCGCGTTGGGCGTCAGCCCCAGATGCGCCGCCAGACGGACCAGATGCGGGGACCACGAACTGACGAAGAAGGTGGCGAAGAAGCCGTCGTCGCTCTTCACCGCGGTGTCGAGCCGTACCTTGGCCTCGTCGACGTCGGCCAGCCTGGTCACAGCCAGGTCGGCGGCGGACTGGGCGGTCACGCGGTCGGCGTGCAGGCGGCCGATCTGCGCCGCCCGCACCGGCACCCCGGAACGCACCAGCCCGACCAGCAGCAGGTCGATGGCCTCGATCGGGGTCACAGGGCCGAGCCTGCCCGTGTCGGCGAGCTCGGCGAGCTCGTCGGCGATGTCCGCCAGCGTCCCGAGGTCGGCCTCCCCCACCTGGAGCACGCCGCGGAATGTCGCGTTCGCCTCGGGAACGATGTGGAAGGAGCTCCCCGCGGCGACGACTCTGGCGTGCTGGATCCTGACGGGCGGGCGCAGCGGCCCGACCGTCGTGTCGGAGCTGACCAGCGCGCCCGTGCCGCGGGCCGGGTGCTCCATGAGGACGGCCAGCGCCTCGGTGTGCGCGATGAGGTCGGCGGGCAGCAGGACGACCGCTCCCGTGCAGATGCGCGCGATCTTGGCCACGCCGCGCAGGTCGGCGCCGAGTCCCCCACCCTGCGGCACCACGTGCACGTCTCTGACGGGCATCAGCACGAGCTGGTCGTTGATCCTGTCGAGCAGGGTGCCGTCCGCGCACGCCAGCCTGGCGGCAGGAGTGGTCGCGAGCACCACGGCCGCGGCCGTGACGCCTTCTCGGATGACGGTGGGTTCTGGCACGCGCAGTTCTCCTTCGGACACGAGGAGTGCGTTGCCCAGCGTAGCGAGAGGGCGACCGCAAATCACGAGTGCGCGGCCGCGACGCGCGGTACCGTTACCCTCGCCGTATGGAATCTCGACTGCGCACCGTGGGAGTGGTCCTCGCGGGGGGCGTGGGTCAGCGGGTCGGGCTGAACACCCCCAAGCAACTCGTCACGGTCGCCGGCAAGTCGATCATCGAGCACACGCTGGCCCTGTTCGACGCCGCGCCCGAGATCGACGAGATCATCGTGCTGATGACGCCCGGCTTCACCGCCGAGGTCGAGAAGCTGGTGGCCGCGCGCGGCTTCGGCAAGGTCGTCCAGGTCCTCGAGGGCGGCGCCTCGCGCACGGAGACCACGTGGCGGGCCCTGGACGCGCTGGGGCCGCAGGAGTGCAACGTGCTGCTCCATGACGCGGTACGGCCGCTGCTGGAGCCCCGGATCATCACGGAGTGTGTCGAGGCGCTGGAGCGCGACACGGCTGTGGAGGTGGCCATCCCGAGCTCGGACACCGTCGTGGTGGTGGAGCCTGGGCCGCGCGGAGACGTCGTGCGCGAGGTGCCGGAAAGGGCGCGGCTGCGGCGCGTCCAGACGCCGCAGGGGTTCAGGCTGTCGGTGATCAGGCAGGCCTACGAGCGGGCCTTCGCCGACCCGGACTTCGGCAGGCAGCCGCCGACGGACGACTGCGGCGTGGTGCTGCGGTACCTGCCCGAGGTCCCGATCGTGGTCGTGCACGGGAGCGAGCGCAACATCAAGGTGACGCACCCCGTCGACCTGCACATCGCGGAGACGCTGTTCCGGCTGGGTCCCACCGCCGTCCCACCGGCCTCCGGCCAGGCGCTGGAGGGGAGGACTGTGGCGGTCCTCGGCGACGACCTGGGGGCAGGAGCGGAGGTGGCCGAACTGGCGCGGGCGCACGGCGCCGCGCGGGTACTCCTCCTTCCGCCCGCCTCCGTCTCCACGACGCTGCCCGACGTGGGCAGGGTGGACTGCGTGGTGAACGCCGCGCCCGTAAGGCCCGCGGGCGGGCTGGCGGAGGCGGGGGACGACTACCTCACGGCGGTGACCGTGGCCCGTGCCGCGCATCCGCTCCTTCGGGAGTCGCGTGGCAGGCTGCTGCTGCTCACCTCGTCACGCCTGGCCGGCACGGGACTGGCGCGCTCGGGCGCGGCGGCGGTCGTGGAGCTTTCCCTGGCGCTGGCCGAGGAGTGGGCCGCCGACGGGATCGCGGTGAACTGCGTCAGCGCCGAACGGGCGGGGGCCGCGCAGGCCGTGATCGACGTGCTGGCCTCGGACCTCACCGGCCAGGTCGTCGACGCCTGACCGCCGAATCCCGAAGGGTGTCCTTCGGGGGTGGGAAGCCGTTCCCTGACCCCCGAAGGCACGGGGTCAGGGTCGGGGGCGGGAGAGTTTGCGGGGGCTCGTGAGGAAGCCCCAGCCCCACGACATGTGCATCGCGGCGTACACGAACGGCAGCGCCGCCTTCGCGCGCCCGGGAAGACCGCTGCCCGTCAGCACGGACCCGCCGACGATCGCCAGCGCGTACCCTCCGGGGACGATCAGTCCCAGCGGGAAGACCGGCGACACCAGCAGCCCCAGCGCGATCGCCACGACCGCGGCGGGCGGGGCCAGGTAGCGGAGGTTGATCGTGCCCTCGTGGGTGCGGGCCACCACCCGCCGCCAGCGGCCGTAGTGGAAATACTGCTTGGCCAGCGCCTTGAGGTTGGGCCGCGGCCGGTAGGTGACACGCATCCGCGGCTGGAACCACACCAGGCCGCCCGTTTCGCGGATCCGGTGGTTCATCTCCCAGTCCTGGGCGCGCTGGAAGTGCTCGTCGTAGCCGCCGACCCTGGCCAGGGCGCTGCGTCTGAACACGCCGAGATAGACGGTGTCGGCGGGCCCCGCCGTACCTCCCACGTGGAAGGCGGCGGCGCCGACGCCGATCTTGGAGGTCATCGCGCGGGCGACGGCCTGCTCGAAGGGGGTGATGCCTTCGGCCGCCATGACGCCGCCGACGTTGTCGGCTCCGGTCTCCTCCAGGGTCTCGACCGCCACCTTGAGGTAGTCGTCAGGCAGCATGGCGTGCCCGTCGACCCTGGCGATGATCTCGTGGCGGGAGGCGCCGATGGCGGCGTTGAGCGCGTTGGGCGTGCGTCCTGTCGGGTTGGCCACCACGATCACCCTGGGGTCGGCCGCGGCGATCGCGTCGGCCACCTCCTGGGTGCGGTCATGGGAGGGCCCGACGGCGAGCACGACTTCGATGGGGCCTGGGTAGGCCTGGGCGAGGATCTGGGCGACGGCCTCGCGGAGGTGCCTTTCCTCGTTGAGGATCGGCATCACGACGGAGATCGCCGGCCAGGCGCGCGTCTGTGGGAACGCGGGCTGCGCGGGCGAGTCGGGGAACTGCTTCATGGCGGGGCTCACGCTACTGTACGACCAGGGGAGGAGGGCAATCCAAAGCCCGATTCCGGCGGCGTTTGGAGGGGGCACGGCATGCGCGACCCGGAGGAGGATGACGCGGGTGTGCACGTGGGTGGCGACGCTCCCGGAGGTGTCCGGCTCGCGGCCCGCCGTACTCCGCGCAAGCCGGGCCGTGGCGCGAGGGCGCGCAGGCGCAATCTGATCGTCTCGGGCTCCCTGTCGGCCGCCATCCTGGCGGGCACCGGCTGGGTGTGGGCCACGCCGCGGCAGATCGGCTCGGTCGACGCGGGGCTCGGCGCGGTCGAGCAGGCCCCACGGGGGGCGATGAACATCCTTCTGGTCGGTGTCGACAAGCGCGACGACCTGACCCGCAAGGAGCAGAACAGGCTCAAGCTGGGCCGCGAGGTCGGCGAGCGCACCGACACGATGATGGTGATCCACCTGTCGGAGGACCACCGCAAGGCGACGGTGGTGAGCCTGCCGCGCGACACCTGGACCACGATTCCCGGCAAGGGCCAGCACAAGATCAATTCTGCTTACCAGTTCGGCGGGGCCAAGCTGGCGGTCAAGACCGTTCAGCAGCTGACGGGGTTGCCGATCAGCAGGTACATCGAGGTGAACGTCCTCGGGTTCGTGGACGTGGTCGACAGGCTGGGCGGCGTGACCGTCTGCACTCCGGTGCCCATCAACGACCCGAAGACAGGGCTCGACCTGCGGGCGGGCACGCACAGGCTCGACGGCGCGAAGGCGCTCGGCTACGCCCGCACCAGGGCGACCGCCCGCTCCGACCTCGACAGGATCGACCGCCAGCAGCAGGTCATCTCGGCGATGCTGAAGGAGGCGCTGTCGAACCCCGCCAGCCTCATCTCCTTCGTCAACGCCTCGCTGGCGACGATCAAGGTGGATCCCGACGACGGGCTCGTGCCGCTGGTCGAGCAGCTCAAGGACGTCTCGCTGAACGACGTGAGGTTCGCAGGGGTACCGCTGGCGAACGTCGACTTCAAGACGCCGACGGGCGAGTCGGCCGTGTTGTGGGACAAGGAGCGGGCCGCCGACCTGTTCCGGCGGATCGCCGCCGACCAGGACCTGGCCAAACCCGCCCCGAAGCCGTCGCCCGTCCCCACGTTGAGCACGCGGACCGTGCCACCGGACCAGATCACGGTCAAGGTGCTGAACGGCACGCTGATCACCGGGCTCGGCGCGCGCACCAAGGCCGGCCTGGTCGCCTACGGGTTCAAGGTGCCGGACGAGCCGGGCAACACCGCCCGCAAGGACTTCGCGACGACGCTGGTGCGCCACGCTCCCGGCAAGGCCGAGGAGGCGAAGGTGGTGGCCGCGGCGATCCCTGGCGCGCAGCTGAAGGAGAGCGACGTCAAGGGCATCGAGGTCGTGATCGGGCAGGACCAGCCAAAGATCCGCAAACCCAAATCGGCCGCGACTCCGTCCGTCTCACCGTCACCCCAAGCGACCCCCACCACCCGCACCGCAAGCCAGAACATCTGCAAGAGAGAGGAATAAGTCTCCCTTTTTCGGGCAGAGGGAGAGACCACGAGCGGAGGTGGCTGAAAATGATGGTCAGGTCCTGGGCGGACGGTCGTTTCGCACTCCTCCAGGCGGTCGGTGACTTGGATCTGACGACAGCCCCCCGTCTGAGAGCCGAGATCGATGCCGTGCTGGCCACGGAGGAGCCGCACCTGGCGATCGACCTGACCGAGGTGCCGTTCTGCGACTCGGTCGGTCTCGGAGTGCTGGTCTCGACGCTGACACGGGTGCGGGAGCAGCACGGCAGGATGGTGCTGGTCGTGGGCGGCGGCATGATCCCCCATCTGCTGACGATCACGAACCTGGACCGCCACTTCGAGGTGACCGGCTCGATCGACGAGGCGCGTCAGGAGCTGGCGGCCTGAGCCTTGCCGCCGCCGAACGCCCTTCACTAGCATCGGCGACGCCTTCACGCAGGCGCGGGACTCCGCTGCCGAGCGCGACCCGCGACCACCGGAGGATGCCCGTATGAGGCTTGGCGTGATGTTCGACCGCGGTCTGCCGCCCGAGCGGCTCGTCCCGTTCGCGCAGACGCTCGACTCCGGGCTCGACTCGCGGATCGACGACCTCTGGGTGGTGGAGGACCTCGGCTGGACGGGCGGCCTCACCTCGGCCGCCGCCGCGCTCGCCAGTACCTCGCGGGTGAGGGTCGGCCTCGGCATCGCTCCGGCCCCGTTGCGCAACCCGATGCTGCTGGCCATGGAGTTCGCCAATCTGGCCAGGCTCTTCCCCGGGCGGTTCGTCGGCGGCGTCGGTCACGGCGTACAGGACTGGATGCGCCAGGTCGGCGCGGCGGCGCCCTCTCCCCTGGCGTTGCTGGAGGAGACGATCACCGCGGTGCGCGGGCTGCTGCGCGGCGAGAGCGTGACCGTGCACGGCAGGTCCGTCCACCTCGACGAGGTACGGCTGGTGCACCCGCCCGCCGTGGTGCCCCCGATCGTGGCGGGGGTGAAGAGCCCGCGTTCGCTGGCCCTGTCGGGCAGGGTGGCGCAGGGCACGATCCTCCCTGAGGGCATCGGCCCCGACTCGATCGGAGCGACGCTGGAGCGGATCTCCGCCCAGGACGAGCACGAGCTGATCGTCTTCACCCACCTGTGCGTAGGCGACTCCTCGGCGCTGGACGCGACGCGACAGGAAGTGGCCGCGTTCCTGGGCGTGGACCCGTCCGAGGTCTTCAACGCCGAGGGCACGCCCGAGCAGGCCGCCGACGCGGTCAAGGCGCTCTGGGCGGCTGGTGCGAGCACCGTCGTGCTGCGCCCGTTCGGCGACGATCCCCTCTCCCATGTCGAGCGGCTCCTGTCCGCCCTCTAGGGACGATCGGCCGATGGCGGATCGTCCACATGGCCGATAGCACCGCGGCCGATCGGCGTCACGATCGCTTACATGAAGCGGATGATCGCACTGGCCGCGGCGGGGCTCGTCACTCTGACCGCCTGCGGTTTCCAGCCCGACACGAAGGAACAGCACCAGGCCACGACCTTCCCCCACGCGGGCGGCACGTTGACCGTGCAGGCCAGGGTGGGCGACCTGCGCGTGGTTCCCGGCGACGCCTCGGGGGTGAAGGTCGAACGGTGGCTGCAGGGCACGGGCGGCGACCCTGGCAGGTCCACGTGGGCGCTCGAGAACGGCACGCTGTCGCTGCGCACCGACTGCACGGTCTTCTTCTCCACCTGCGGGGCGCGCTACACCGTGCACCTGCCGCCTGGGGTCAAGCTCGTCGTCGAGGGAGGGGACGAGCGGGTGACGCTGTCCGGCCTGGCCCAGGACGTCTCGGTGTCCACCACCGGTGGCGACATCCTCGCCGACGGCCTGTCGGGCGTGCTGCGGCTGCGCACGGGCGAAGGGCTCATCAGGTCGACGGCCACCCGTTCGGCCGACGTGCGGGCCAAGTCCCGCGACGGCGACATCAGGGTGCAGTTCGCCACGCCGCCCGGCAAGGTCGACACCCAGTCACGGGAGGGCGGCGTGGTGGTGACCGTGCCCCAGGGCGAGTACGGCATCACCGCGGAGAGCCGCAACGGCCGTGCCCGGTCGGAGTTCAAGGACGCGGGCAAGGCCGGCGTCAGGACCATCGTGGCCAGGAGCCTCGACGGAGACGTCAGGATCTCCAGGGCGTAGCAGGGGTCACGACGCACGTGACGAAGCCCTCGGGCCTGTCGGCGAAGCAGCCGGAGCCCTGGTCGACGGCTGCCCCGCCACCCGGATCGAGGAGACAAGGAGGGGGGTGGAGTCGATCTCCACGGAGACGTCTTGAGCGGTATCACGCTCGACGCCTGATACGTTCGCGCAGTCTCGACTTTGCGCTAGGGGGAGCAGATGGTGGAGATTCGACCGTTCCAGCCTTATGACCTGCCGGGCATGTACCGGGTGTGCCTGCAGACGGGGGACTCGGGCAAGGACGCCACCTCGCTGTACCACGACCCGGACCTGCTCGCCCACATCTACGCGGGCCCCTACCCCGTGGCCGACCCCGAGCTGAGCTTCGTCGCCGTGGACCAGCAGGGCGTGCTCGGCTACATCATCGCCACCGCCGACACCCTGGCCTTCGAGCACTGGATGGAGGAGCACTGGTGGCCAGGGCTGCGGGCGCGCTACCCGCGCGGGATGGCCGCCAACCCCGCCGACGGAACGCAGGACTGGTGGTGCGTCCAGCGGATCCACGACGCCAGGCCGACGCCCGACGAGCTCTACGACCGCTACCCCGCCCATCTCCACATCGACGTCCTGCCCAGGGGGCAGGGCGCGGGGGTGGGGCGGCAGCTGATGAAGACGCTGCTCGACGCGCTGCGGGTGCGGCGGGTTCCGGGCGTGCACCTGGGCGTGGGCGCGGGCAATCCTGGAGCTTTCGCGTTCTACCAGGCCATGGGCTTCAGCGTGATCCGGCCCGATTCCTGGGGCTCCACTATGGCGCGGCCTATTCTAGACGTGTAATATCCAGAATATGCGGATGAGCGAGGGCGTCGAGTGGGCGCTCCACAGCTGCCTCAACCTCTCGTGGATCGAGACGGGCGAGGCGATGACGGCAGCCAAGCTGGCCGCCTTCTACAGCCTGCCGACGGCGTACCTCAACAAGCAGCTCCAGTCGCTGGCGAAGGCCGGGATCCTGACCTCGACCTCGGGCCCGAGGGGAGGGTTCCGGTTGGCCCGCCCGCTCGACAAGATCACCCTGATGGACGTGGTCACCGCGATCGAGGGCGCCGAAGAGGCGTTCAGGTGCGAGCAGATCCTGCGGGAGGGCCCCGGCGGCAGCCCGCACGTCGACTACAGGGAGTCGTGCGTGATCGCGCAGGCGATGCGCAGGGCGGAGCTGGCCTGGCGGCACGAGCTGGCCGGTCAGACGCTGGCCGACATCAGGAAGACCGTCGAGGGCCGCTTCCCCGGGACGCCCGACAACACCCGGTCATGGTTCGCGAACCTGCGAACCTGATCGGTTCCTGGCAAAATTCTGGATATCGAACAGAGAGAATAGCGAGAATGTTGAACATCCACTTCCCCGGCGACGAGGGCTTCGAGCAGGCCACCCGGCCGTGGAACCTGGCCGTCCACCAGCCCGTCCGAGCGGTCGCCGAGGCGCACGACGCCGACGACGTCGCCGCAGCGGTCAAACTGGCCCGCGAGGCCGGGCTGGCCATCGCGGCCCAGCCCAGCGGGCACGGCGCCAGCGGCGACGTCGAGGGCGCGATCCTGCTGCGCACCCGCGGGCTGTCCACACTGGAGATCGACCCTGCCGCCAGGGTCGCGCGCGTCGGCGCCGGCGTCGCGTGGGGACAGGTGCAGGCGGCCGCGGGCGCGCACGGCCTGACCGGCCTGCCGGGCAGCTCCCCCGTCGTCACCGTCACCGGCTACACGCTGGGCGGCGGCCTGTCCTGGTTCTCCCGCGCGCACGGCTGGGCCTCCTCCAGCGTTCGCTCCTTCGACATCGTCGACGCCGAAGGGCGCTCGTCCACGGTGACGCGCGACGACGAGCTCTTCTGGGCTCTGCGCGGCGGCGGCGGGGACTTCGCCCTCGTGACGGCCATCGAGTTCGACCTCCACCCCGCCCCCGACCTGTACGGCGGGCGCGTCCTGTGGCCCGCCGAGCGCGCGCCCGAGGTGCTGGAGGCCTTCAAGGAGATCACCGCGACCGCGCCCGACGAGCTGACACTCTGGTTCGAGCTGCTGCAGTTCCCCGGCGCGCCGCCGTTCGTCGCCGTGGACTCCACCTACCTCGGGCAGGACGCGAGCCGGCTGCTCGCGCCGCTCGACAGGATCGGCGGGACGCTGTCCGACACCCGCGGGCGGATGCCGATCGCCGCGCTCGGGGACATCACCGGCGAGCCGACCGACCCGGGGCCCGGCGCGTCCAAGGCCCAGCTCATCGGCGACCTCGACGGGATCCTGGAGCGGCTCATGCCCATCGATCCGCTGATCAGCGTGCAGATCAGACATCTGGGCGGCGCGCTCGCCAGGCCGTCCGACAGCGCGGCGGGACAGCTCGACGACCCCTACCTGCTCTACCTGTTCGGCCTGCCGGGCGTCGAGGAGCGCCAGCAGGAGATCATCGACGGCGGGCGCAGGCCGTACACGTTCCTGTCCCGCGGGGAGAGCGCCGCCGACGCCTTCCCTGCCGAGACCCTGGAGCGGCTGCGCGACATCAAGCGCAGGCACGACCCCGACGGCCTGTTCCGCAGCAACTACCCCGTGCTCGGCGGAAACTGAGATGACGGGGGACCTGTCGCCTCTCTACGCTCGCCGGCATGAGACTGAACGTCGTCGACGTCGAGGCCACGTGCTGGGACGGCGAGCCGCCACCGGGGACGGTCAGCGAGATCATCGAGATCGGGCTGACCGTCGTCGACCTCGGCTCGCGTGAGCGGATCTCCCGCCACCGCATCCTGGTACGGCCGTCGCGCTCCACGGTCAGCGCCTTCTGCACCGAGCTGACCGGGCTCACCCAGGCCGAGGTCGACACGGGGGTCGGCTTCGCCGAGGCGTGCGGGATCCTGGCGGCCGAGCACGCGGCGGGGTCGCGACCGTGGGCGAGCTGGGGCGACTACGACCGCCACCAGTTCACCCGGCAGTGCGGCGCCACAGGGACGGCCTACCCGTTCGGGAACCGCCACACCAACGCCAAGGCGGTCTTCACCCAGGCGCACGGGCTGCGCAAGCGGCCGGGAATGGCGCAGGCCCTGCGGGTCGCGGGACTTCCTCTGGAGGGGCGGCACCACCGGGGCGAGGACGACGCGTGGAACATCGCCGCCCTGATACTCGATCTCGCGGCTCGGAGAGCCTGGCCCATGACCTGACCAGCATCCCCTCGTGGTGACTACACAGAGTGATCGATCAATCATACATTGTGACCTGGCGCCTACGGCTCCAGCTTGATCACTCTCTCGGAAAGGAATCTTCCGTGAAATTCATCGTCGCCACGCTCAGCCTCTCCCTCTTCTTCCTCGTCGGTCTCGTCTCGCCCGCCCAGGCCTCCGACAACCCGTCCTACGTCTGCACGACCGTTGACCTGTCGGACGACGGCGACCTGACCGGCATCCGCTGCAGGCCGAGCGGCGGCGCCCCCGCCACCGGGCCGATCGTCGGGCCGTTCGCCGTCTGGTCGCCGCTCCGGTTGCTGCAGATCATCATCTGCCACTCCGGGCAGGCGTACACCCCCGACGGGATCATCGGGACCGACTGCAGGAGCATCTTCTGAGCCACCCGGCTCCTCTCCCCCCGGCTCCCCCACGACCCCGTCGCGCTCAGCGGGACACCGACGCCGACGGGGAGTTCGAGACGAGGAAGGGAGCGAGAAGCCCGGGAACCGCCTCCTCGGCGAACCCGACGCCCTCGCCCACACCCACGTCCTTCACCCGATGAGCCCCCGCGGCCGTCGCCGCCGTCAGCGTCATCAACCCTCTGCGCCGCTGCGCGGGCGACCGGCCGACCACCCAGCCGATCACGCCGTCCTTCCGCAGCGCCACCGTCCTGCGTCGTGCCGCGCCGTGCCTGGTCACCAGGTACGGCCCCGCCAGCCCGTGACCGAGACTGCGATAGGCGTCAACGGCCAGCGGCAACGTCACCAGCAGGCTCGCGGGAGCGATCACCCACACCGCGTCGGGAATCCAGCTCAGCCACACGCCGAGCCAGGCCAGCGGCGGTGTCACTAGCGCGAGCGGCCACACCGCCCGGAACAGCCGCAGCCGCAGCGCCGCCCGCGGATGCGGACGCAACGACACCGTCAGCGCGGGCCCGCCGAGCACCTGCGCGGCCACCCGCAATGCCGTCACCCGCGGCGCGGGCGGCAGCAGCGTGGCAGACGTCCTCTCCTCGTCGTCGTCGGGGTCGACACCCGCGACCAGTGCCCGCAACCTGGCCCCGCCACCCCACCGCAGCGGAACCGGTTCGGCCATCTCCAGCCCGCGCAGCCGCGCCTCCTCCAGCGAGAGCGACCGCGTGCTGATCAGGCCGCGCCGTACCCGGTAGGTGCCGTCGGGTTCACGCGACAGGCTGAACCGCCACCACACCTCCACATACAGCCCCACCGCCCCCGCCAGGCCGATCACCGCGACGGCCAGGACGGCGAGCACGGCCACCAGCACGGGCGACGCCGTCGCCTCGCCCCAGAGGTCCCGCAGGAAGCCGACCTCTCCCGGCTCGACGCCGAAGATCTCCAGCACCCGGAAGAACGCGCCGAACGGGGCGAGCCCGATGAGCGGCGTCCAGCTGCTCAGCAGCGCGAACCCGATCCACCCAGGCCGCCACGTGGCCAGCGTGGACTCCGGCGGGGCCGTACCCCCCTTGTCGAGCAGCAGCGCCCGCAGCCGCTCGGCCCTGGCCGCGGCGAGCGCGTCCAGGCGCAGCCCCGCCTGCTGCTCGCCCGCGTCGACCCGCACCACCGCGAGACCCAGCAGCCGATGCGCGGGCCCGGCCGTGAGGTCGACGGCCCTGACGCGGTCACGCGGGATCGAGCGATGCCGCCTGAACAGCAGCCCCGACCGCAGTTCGACCCGATCGCCGGCGATCCGGTAGCGGGTGGTGGCGTACCGGATCGAGACGAGCACCCCGGCCCCGACGAGCACGGCCAGCAGCGTGAGCAGTGGGACGACGGTCCGGAGGCTCGGCCCCGCGATCGCGACGACGGCCACCGCGGGAATCGCGGGCCCGATCACGTAGCTCAGCCCAGCCCCGACGGTCCGCCGGTCGAGCCGCTCCCACCCCTCGCCCAGGGCGGGACGGCCCCCGTCGGCACGTCCCGCCCGGCTCAGGTCATGTCCGTCGGCACGTCCCGCATCCGGCCGGTCCACCGCGTCCTGACAATTCACCTCGCGTCTCCCGGAGCTGCCCGCGTCCTGACGGTTCGCGTCGCTTCTCCCGGAACTCCCCGCGTCCTGACGGTTCACGTCGCGTCTCCGGGAACGGCCTGTGTCCTTGCCGTCAGCCGCTCGACGAGGTCGGCGGCCAGCAGACGATCCAGGCCCTGGATCTTGATCGACCCCGCGGCCGAGGCCGTGGTGACCTTCACACCGGACAACCCGAAGATCTGCTGGAGCGGGCCGCGCACGGTGTCGACGGTCTGGATACGCGACATCGGCGCCACCCTCGCCTTGTGCCACACCCAGCCGGAGGCCGCGTAGACCGCGTCCTCGGTGGTCTCCCACCGGTGCACCCGGTAGCGCAGGCGTGGCATGGCCAGCACGTATGCCAGACCGGGCACCCCGATGACGGCCGCCGAGAGCAGCAGCCACTCCCGGGCGGGCGGGATCAGCAGACCCAGCAGGCCCAGCACGAGCACCGGAGGCACCACAGGGACCAGCGCCTGCGCCGTCCACCAGCGGACCGCCCTCGGGTCCATGGGATGCCGGGGTGGCCGGAGTTCGAGTCTCATCCTGTCTCCTTACAGCGCACAGCTTCTGGCCTCTCAGACCAAATTTTGACCGCCTGGCCAAAATTTAGCACAAGCGGCCATTCCCGTCCCCTTCGATGCGCCACTGGACAGCACACACACCCGGCTGCTCCCGCCGATGCCCACGTGGACCGCACCGCCCTCGATGGTCGTGCAGCCGCGCTCCCACCGGCGTGCCTGCCGGACCGGTTGCCCCCAGGCTCGGCCGTCCACGCGGGTTCGCGCGATGAGCCCCAAAGCAGGGGTCAGGGTCGGTTCGGGGTCGGGCCGGGGTGATCCCCGTCGAATCAGATGAGCTGGGCGGACAGACTCGAAGGGACTTGATCATCGCTTCCGAGTGGAGTTCCCCCATGCGCCGTTCCTTGGCCCTGTCCCTGGCCGCCGCCGCGACGTTCGGTGTCGTCGCCCCCGCGCAGGCCGCCACCGGCGGGCCCGCCACGGGCCTGGACCGTGCCGCCCTGCGCGAGGCGATCGCCGTGCGCCCGGACGACGGCGCCTCAGGTGTCGTGGCCGAGGTGCACAAGGACGGGCAGGCGTGGCGGGGTTCGTCCGGGGACGTCGTCACCGGTAAGCGCGTCAGCCGCGCCGCCCACTTCCGGATCGGCAGCATCAGCAAGTCGATGGACGCGGTGATCCTGCTCCAGCTGTCCGCCGAGGGCCGGGTGGACCTGGACCAGAGCGTCCAGCACTACCTGCCCGGGCTGTTGCCGGAGGACCGGTTCAAGGAGCCGATCAGCGTACGGCAGCTGCTCAACCACACCAGCGGCCTGCCCCATGAGCTCGAGGGCGCCCCGGCCACCTCCCCGGACGAGGAGATCGAGCGCCGCCTCGACTACGTCACCTTCGACGAGGCGATCCAGCGGACGCTCCACCCCGAGGGCCGGCCGGCTCCAGGACCGCGCTCTCGCCCCGGCACCCGGCAGGAGTACAACTCCTTCGGCTACCGCGTCGCCGGCAAGCTCATCGAGGAGATCACCGGGCACCCGTACCAGTACGAGGTGACCACCCGCATCCTCAAGCCGCTGAAGATGCGGGAGACCAGGGCCGCCGTGCCGGGCCGCAGCATGGCCGTGCCCCGGCCGTACCTGCCCGGCTACCTGACGAGGAGCAGTGGCGAGCCGGTCGACGTCAACGTGCAGGGCGGGCTGCCCGCCAGCATGACCTCCACGACGGGTGACCTGGACCGCTTCATCTCCGGCCTGTTCGACGGCCGGCTGCTGCGCCCGGCACAGGCCGCGGAGCTGTTCGCCGTGCCGAAGGGCGCCGACGGCAAGCCGCTGCCGTACGCCGACGACTCCAACTGCAACACCGGCCCCGGCAAGGGTACGGCCTGCTTCAGCGTCGGCCTGACGTACGTGCCCTTGCCCGACGGCTCGCTCCTGTGGGGCAAGACGGGCTCCGACCCGGGTTACCGGAGCGGCGTCTTCGCCTCCCGTGACCTCGGCCGGCGCGCGGTCTACTCGATGGGCACCTCGTCCTCCGGCAACAACGGCGCACCGGCAGTGGCCCAGCGCCTGCTCCTCGCCGCCCTCGGCAACTGAAAGGCCGGACCGACCGCAATCCCACGTGCGGCCGCGGTCGGTGGTGATCGTCGAGGGGGCCTCGTGGTCGAGGATCTCCTCGACGACGCGCGCGCCTGGCACCCGTTTCCCGGCCAGA
This sequence comes from Nonomuraea sp. bgisy101, assembly GCF_057708945.1. Lineage (NCBI taxonomy): Bacteria > Bacillati > Actinomycetota > Actinomycetes > Streptosporangiales > Streptosporangiaceae > Nonomuraea > Nonomuraea sp. bgisy101. Next base: position 351,153 of record NZ_JBYITD010000002.1, on the reverse strand, counting down.
GCGCTCGATCAGATTCCAGACGCCGTCGACGTGCGCAAGGCACCTTCGTGGCGGTTCATGGCTCCGAAGCCAGGATCACGGAACGGGAACCCACGTCGAGATCCACCCCACAGCGCGAAACCCGGTCCCCTCACCGAAAGGAGCCGGGTTTCCGCAGTTCATCCCCTACTTCAGGAGCTGCCTGGCCATGACCATGCGCTGGATCTGGTTGGTGCCCTCGTAGATCTGGGTGATCTTGGCGTCGCGCATCATGCGCTCCACCGGGAACTCGCGCGTGTAGCCGTATCCGCCCAGCAGCTGCACCGCGTCCGTGGTGATCTCCATCGCGGCGTCCGACGCGGCGCACTTGGCGGCACTGGACAGGAACGTGAGGTCCTTCTGGGGCCGGCCGTGCATCGCCAGCTCCGACTTGGCCGCGGCGTGGTAGGTGAGCTGGCGGGCGGCCTCCAGCTTCATCCCCATGTCCGCGATCATGAACTGCAGGCCCTGGAAGTCGGCGATCGCCTTGCCGAACTGCTTCCGCTCCTTGACGTAGCCGATGGCGTAGTCGAGGGCGCCCTGGGCGATGCCCAGCGCCTGGGCGGCGATGGTGACGCGGGTGTGGTCGAGGGTCGCCAGTGCGGTCTTGAAGCCGGTCCCTGGAGCGCCGATCATGCGGGACGCCGGGATGCGGACGTCCTCGAGGATGACCTGGCGGGTGGGCGACGCCTTGATGCCGAGCTTCTTCTCCTTGGGCCCGAAGGAGACGCCCTCGTCCGACTTCTCCACGACGAAGGCGGAGATGCCGCGCGCGCCCGCGCTGGGGTCGGTGACGGCCATGACCGTGTAGTACTCCGAGACGCCCGCGTTCGTGATCCACATCTTGACGCCGTTGAGGACGTAGTGGTCGCCGTCGAGGACGGCGCGGGTCTTCATGGCGGCCGCGTCGGATCCGGCCTCGGGCTCGGACAGCGCGTAGGAGAACATCGCCTCGCCCGTGGCGACGGGCGTGAGGTAGCGCGTCTTCAGCTCGTCCGAGGCCGACAGCAGGAGGGGGACGGTGCCGAGCTTGTTCACGGCGGGGATCAGCGAGGAGGAGGCGCAGGCGCGGGCGACCTCCTCGATGACGATGACCGCGGCGAGCGCGTCGCCTCCCGCACCGCCGTACTCCTCGGGGACGTGGATCGCGTGCAGGTCAGCAGCCACGAGCGACTTGTAGACGTCCCACGGGAACTCCTCGCGCTCGTCGGCCTCGGCGGCGCGGGGCGCGATCTTCTCATCGGCGAGGGCACGGACGGTCTCGCGGAGCATCTCGTGCTCCTCGGTGAGGGCGTAGGTCATACCCGAATACTAGGACGTCCAAGCATCTTGTTACCAGCGGGTACGGTTTCTCGGTTTACCCAGGTGGCACAGTGGAAGTTACGGGTACCGGTAACATGCCTTGGCGATGAAAGGAGCTGACTCGTGCCATATCGCCTTACGGTGATCGGAACCGGGTATCTGGGCATCACTCACGCGGCCTGCATGGCGGACCTCGGGTTCGAGGTTCTCGGCCTCGACATCGATCCTGACAAGATCCGTCGCCTGCAGAACGGCGAGCTGCCGATCCACGAACCCGGGTTGCAAGAGATCCTGAGGCGAGGGCTCGCGTCGGGGCGGCTGCGCTTCACGACCTCCTACGAGGAGGCGGGCGCGTTCGGCGACGTCCACTTCCTCTGCCTGGGCACGCCGCAGAAGCAGGGTGAGTACGCCGCGGACGTCTCCTACCTCGACGCGGCCGTCGAGTCGCTCGCGCCGTACCTGGAGCGGGAGTGCCTGGTCGTCGGCAAGTCGACCGTCCCCGTCGGCACCGCGGCCCGCCTGGCCGCCAAGCTCGCGCGGCTGTCTCCTGTCAACGCGGCGGCCGAGCTGGCGTGGAACCCCGAGTTCCTGCGCGAGGGCTTCGCTGTGCAAGACACGTTGAAGCCCGACCGCATCGTGGTCGGCGTCGCCTCCGAGCACGCGGAGAAGATCCTGCGGGAGGTCTACGAGCCGCTCGGCGACATCCCGATGGTGGTGACCGACTACCCGACGTCCGAGCTGGTCAAGAGCGCGGCCAACGCCTTCCTCGCGACCAAGATCTCCTTCATCAACGCCATGGCCGAGGTGTGCGAGGCGTCCCACGCGGACGTCCAGCAGCTGTCGAGGGCGCTGTCGTTCGACGACAGGATCGGCGGGCGCTTTCTCAACCCCGGGCTCGGGTTCGGCGGCGGATGCCTGCCCAAGGACATCCGCGCGTTCATGGCGCGGGCGGGCGAGCTGGGCGCCGACCAGGCGCTGACGTTCCTGCGCGAGGTCGACGCGATCAACATGCGCCGCAGGGCGCGCATGGTGGACCTGGCGAGGGAACTGGCCGGCGGCTCGTTCCGCGGATGCACGGTCGGCGTGTTGGGCGCCGCCTTCAAGCCGAACTCCGACGACATCCGCGACTCTCCCGCGCTCGACGTCGCCGTGACGATCGTGCAGCAGGGCGGGAAGGTCACCGTCTACGACCCGATCGCGCTGGACAACGCCCGCAAGGCGCACCCCGAGCTCTCCTACGGCAGCTCGGCGCTGGACGCGGTACGCGGCGCGCACGTGGTGCTGCTGCTGACCGAATGGCAGGAGTTCGTGGAGCTGGACCCGGAGGAGCTGGGCGAGGCGGTCGTCACCCGCAAGATCGTCGACGGGCGTAACGCGCTGAACTCCGAGGCGTGGCGCTCGGCGGGCTGGCACTACCGCGCTCTCGGCCGGCCGTAGCCGCTGCCCGTCGTTCCCGGCGCGGCGGGCCGCCCAGCCCACCGCGCCGGACCAGCCCACCGCGCGCGTGCCGGGCGCCCGACCCACCGCGCCGGACCAGCCCACCGCGCGCGTGCCGGGCGCCTGACCCACCGTGCGCGTGCACGGCCGGCCCTCAAACCGGGCCGGCCGTCAAACCGGGCCGCCCGCCACACGCAGCGCGCTAGCGCCCCAGTTCGGCCGCCTCGGCGCGCAGCTTCTCGCCCTTGGCCTGGGCCTGCTCGCGCAGCGTCTCCTGGAAGGCCTCCATCCGCCCGCGCAACCCCTCGTCGGAGGCGGCCAGGATGCGGACGGCCAGCAGGCCCGCGTTGCGTGCCCCGCCGACGGCGACCGTCGCCACGGGTACGCCCGCGGGCATCTGCACGATCGACAGCAGGGAGTCCATGCCGTCGAGGTACTTCAGCGGAACCGGCACGCCGATCACCGGCAGCGGAGTGACCGAGGCCAGCATGCCGGGCAGGTGCGCCGCCCCGCCGGCGCCCGCGATGATCACCTTGAGGCCGCGCGGCGCGGCCTGCCTGCCGTACTCGATCATCTCGATCGGCATGCGGTGCGCGGAGACCACGTCGGCTTCGAACTGCACGCCGAACTCGGCCACCGCCTCCGCGGCCAGCTTCATGACCGGCCAGTCGGAGTCGCTGCCCATCACGATGCCGATCATGTGTACTCCCCTGTGGTGAGGTAGACGGCCGCGTGCTTGGCACGGGCTCTGGCGTCGTCGAGGTCGGTGCCGAGCACGGTCACGTGGCCGATCTTGCGTCCCGGCCGCACCTCCTTGCCGTAGAAGTGCATCTTGACGCCGGGGTCGTGAGCCATCACGTGCTCGTAGCGCTTGAAGATGGCGGGGTCGTCACCGCCGAGGAGGTTGACCATGACGACGTACGGCGCGGTGAGCGAGGGCGAGCCGAGCGGCAGGTCGAGCACGGCCCGCAGGTGCTGCTCGAACTGGGAGGTACGGGCGCCCTCGATGGTCCAGTGGCCGCTGTTGTGGGGCCGCATGGCCAGCTCATTGACCACGAGGCCGTCGGCGGTCTCGAACATCTCCACCGCCAGCAGCCCGGTCACGCCCAGCTCGTCGGCGATCTTGAGCGCGATGCGCTGGGCCTGGGCGGCGTCCTCGGGGTCGAGGCCGGGCGCGGGGGCGAGGACCTCGACGCAGATGCCGTTCTCCTGGACGGTCTCCACCACCGGGTAGCTGACGCCCTGGCCGTGAGGCGAGCGGGCGACCAGCACGGCCAGCTCGCGCTGGAACGGCACGAACGCCTCGGCCAGCAGCGGGATGCCGGTCGCGACGACCTCGGCGGCCTCGCTCCTGTCGTCGCACACCCAGACGCCGCGGCCGTCGTAGCCGCCTCTGATCGCCTTCAGCACGACGGGCCAGCCGTTCTCGGCGGCGAACGCCTCGACGTCGGCGACCGTCTCCACGGCCCGCCACGCGGGGCACGGCGCGCCGAAGGCGGTCAGCCGCCTGCGCATCTCCGCCTTGTCCTGGGCGTGAACCAGCGCGTCCGCTCCGGGATGCACCTGGACGCCCTCGTCGGTCAGCGCCCCGATGTGCTCGGTGGGGACGTGCTCGTGGTCGAAGGTGACGGCGTCGCAGCCTGCGGCGAAGTCGCGCAGGACGGCGAGGTCACGGTAGTCGCCGAGCCTGGTGTCGACGATCACCTTGGCGGCGCTCTCGTCCTGCGTGTTGGCCAGGACCCGCAGCTCGATCCCGAGCGGGATGGCGGCCTGCTGCATCATGCGGGCCAACTGGCCCGCGCCGACAACGCCCACCACGGGGCCGACATGCGAAGAGGTACTGCTCACGTGCCCGAAGCATACCGGCAGGCGAGCTGTTCCCATCCGGCGGACGGGCTGATCCGCCGGGCAGGGCTGGGCGGCCGTTCCGGGTCGCCTCACAGCACGACCGCCCAGCGCGTACTCCGTCCGGCGTGCTCAGCCGCCCGATCGGATGCGGATGGGACGGCGCTCCGCCCGGCCTCTCGCGGGAGTCCGGCACGCGTCGCCCAGGGTGACGGCCGTCCGTCGCGAGCCCCCCGACCCCGCGACCTGCGTCAGCGTAACGGCCATCGAGCCGCTCTACCCGCCATAAGACGATATTTCTAGAAATGCTGGTTGAGTGGGTGCGATGCGTGGCGTTCTGGGCCGCTTCGCAGGGTCTTCGCGCCCGTGCCGTGCCCCTTGACCGGTAGCCTGGTGTCGTCGGACCTGTTCAAAGGTGCGGCAGGTGAACGCGGAAAGGAACGTGCAGGAGACGTGGAGTTCCTCAGACGCGCCTACAACCGGTTCGTCCACATGGTTCACGAGCTGGCGAAGTTCGGGACGATCGGCGGCATCGCCTTCTTCCTGGACATGGGCGCGACGAACCTCTTCAGGTTCGGATTCGGCTGGGGCCCGCTGATCTCGGCGGTCCTGGCCACCTGCATCTCCGCGACGTTCGCGTACCTGGGCAACCGCTACTGGACGTTCCGGCACAGGGAGCAGAGCGGGCTGGCCAGGGAGTACGCGCTGTTCTTCCTGCTCAACGGGATCGGGCTGCTGATCGCGCTGATCTTCATCGGGTTCACGACCTACACGCTGGGCCTGCACGACCCGGTGAGCTACAACATCGCCAAGATCGTCGGCGTCGGTTTCGGCACGCTGTTCCGGTTCTGGTCCTACAAGCGGTGGGTCTTCCTCGCCCCCGAGGACCCGCCCGTCGAGCCCGCCACCGGTCTCCCCGAGACCGTCCCCTCCCGCAGGCGCTAGCCGGCCGACCGGCGGGACTATCCGCGCGTGGCGCCGGACAGGCGGGACCGCAGGTCCGCCAGGCCTGGACCGGCCAGCTGCGGCAGGGCGGCCCGACGCTCGGTCAGCAGGAGCAGGATCGCCGCGATCGGCCCCTCCACCCGCGACCCTCGCCCCACGGACCAGGAACAGTCGGTGGCGACGAGTTCGAGGCCGTCCAGCTTCCGCTGAGCGTGGAAGGGCCCTCTCATCGTCCAGACCCGCGTCGCCGCGGCCTCGGCGGGCCGCGCGGGCATGGGCCGCTCCCGGCCGAGCGGGATCGCGATGTCCTGCCCGTGCACGAGGACGTCGATGAGCGGCTCGAGATCGCTGATGCCGGGCACCTTCTTCCGCGACCCGACCATCTCCCGCAGCAGCACGCCGTACTGCCGCACGGGCAGCGCGGCCTGCCGTATGGCGGTGTCGCGGATCATGCGGTTGAGGTCTCCACGAGCTCTCAGCAGCTCGACCACCGCCGTCAGCGGGCGGATGTGGGCCAGCGTCAGGTGGGCCGCGACGTCGCGCACCCGCCAGCCCTCGCACAGGCTGGGCGTCTCCCACTCCTGCTCGGACAGGTCGTCGAGGAGGTCCGCGAGCCCTGACCGTTCGCGGTCGATCGCCTGCCACACCTCATCGCGGTCCATCCCGGCCTCCCGCCGTCCGCAACTTGGTACGATGATGGAACTATTTTGGTTCGATAATCTGTCCAACGTCAAGGGGCGTTTCGTGAGCGAGGACGAGCTGAACCTCGGCGTGCTGTGCTTCATCCCCTACCGCGCCATGGAGACCAGGGTCATGGAGGCGCTGGCCGAGGCCGGGTTCGACGACATCACGCCCGCCCAGAGCCGGGTCTTCCAGCGGATCGGCCCGCACGGCACGCGCGTGAGCGAGCTGGCCGAGCAGGCCAGGGTGAGCAAGCAGACGACCACGTTCCTCGTGGACCAGCTCGAACGGGCCGGCTACGTGGAGCGGGTGCAGGATCCGACCGACGCCAGGGCGAGGCTGGTGCGGATCGCGGCGCGCGGTCACGCGGCCGGTGCGGTCGCCAGGGTGATCGAGGCCGAGGTCGAGGCCGAGTGGACGCGGCACCTCGGCAAGCGGGACGCCGGCCACCTGCGCCGAGCCCTCACCCGCCTCCGCGAGATAACCGACCCCTACCGTTGACGGTTCAGGCGGGGCCGGTCACCACGCGGCGGCGGCTCGGGTTGTCGGCGGGGCGCAGGAAGATGGCGAACACCGCGGGCCTGCGGCGCACGAGTTCGAGCCGTCCGCCGTCGGCGGCGGCCAGCGCGCGGGCGAGGGTGAGGCCGAGGCCGGTGCCGCCGCCGCCGCTGACGTTGCGTTCGAAGACCTTGGGGGCGATCTCGTCGGAGATGCCGGGGCCTTCGTCGGCCACCTCGATGACGACGTAGTTGTCGCTGCTGCTCGTCGACACGGACACGGCGCCGCCGCCGTGCTGGATGGAGTTCTCCAGGAGGGACGCGACGACCTGGCCGAGGCCGCCGCCGGTGGCCAGGGCCTTGAGTCCGCGGGCGCCGTCGAGGGAGACGGAACGGCCCGCGCGGCGGAAGGCGGGCTCCCACTCGGTGACCTGCTGGACGAGGACCTCGTCGACGGAGATCGGCTCGGCCTGGGCGATGCGCTGGCGGCGCGCGGCGGCCAGAAGCTCGTCGATGACCGCGGTGAGGCGTTCGGCCTGGACGATGGCGGCCTCGCCCTCCTCGCGAACGATCGCGGGGTCGTCCGAGGCGGCGACGATCTCCTCCAGACGCATGGTGAGCCCGGTCAGCGGGGTGCGCAGCTGGTGCGAGGCGTCGGTGGCGAACTCGCGCTCGCGCGTGATCAGGTCGGCGATGCGCGTGGCGCTGCGGTCGAGCACCTCGGCGACACGGTCGAGCTCGGGAATGCCGTAGCGGTGCTTGCTCGGCCTCGCGTCTCCCGAGCCCAGCCGATCAGCGATCTTGGCCAGGTCGAGGAGGGGGAGGGTGAGCCGGCGGGACTGCACGATGGCGAGACCCACCGCGACCGCGAGAGCCGCGGCGGCCAGTGCCACGATGAGGAGCAGGCGAGCGCGTACGTCCCGCTCGACCTGATCCTTGTCGCGGCTCACCCTGACGTAGATGCCGCTGTCCGACTTGGCCTCCTCGTGCATGGAGTGGCCGGACGGCGGGGAGGCGCCGACGACGGTCGCCGTCGGCGGGTTGCCGTTCACATAGATCTGGATGTATCGGTCCGGATACTTCTGTTTGAGCTGTTGCGGATCGAGTGGAGTCTCCTGAATGCGGGCGTATTCCACCTCACCCACGAGGCGGGTCGCCTCCGCCCTCAGTTGCTGGTTGGCGTCCTCGACGATCAGGCGGCTGACCACCACGCCCAGGGGCACCCCGAGCAGGAGGACGGCGATGACCGCGACGACCAGGGTGGAGGAGAGTAGGCGGCGGCGCACTGCCTACTCTCGCTCGAATCGGAAGCCGACTCCCCTGACGGTGGTGATGTAGCGCGGCTTGGCGGCGTCGTCGCCGAGCTTGCGCCTGAGCCAGGAGATATGCATGTCCAGGGTCTTGGTGGAGCCCCACCAGTTGGTGTCCCAGACTTCGCGCATGATCTGTTCGCGGGTGACCACCTTGCCGGCGTCGCGCACGAGGACGCGCAGTAGGTCGAACTCCTTGGTCGTCAGATGGAGCTCCTTCTCGCCCATCCATGCGCGACGGGAGTCGGCGTCGATACGGACGCCCTGGACCACAGGGGTCTCCGAGGTGCCGCGCCGTAGGAGCGCTCTGACGCGAGCGAGGAGTTCGGCGAGGCGGAACGGCTTGGTGACGTAGTCGTCGGCACCGGCGTCGAGACCGACGACGGTGTCGACCTCGTCGACGCGTGCGGTGAGGATGAGCACCGGCGTGCCGTGCCCTTCGGCGCGGATCCGGCGGGCGACCTCGAGGCCGTCCATCTCGGGCAGGCCTAGGTCGAGAACGATGAGGTCGATGCCTCCCGACAGAGCCCTCTCGAGGGCCTGCGGGCCGTCGGGGCTCACCTCAACCTGGTAGCCCTCACGGCGCAGGGCGCGCGCGAGTGGCTCGGAAATCGAGGTGTCATCCTCGGCGAGAAGTACGCAGGTCATGAAGCGATCGTAGGACCTTAGGCGATCGTTTCCCGGGCACAGCGCGCGGTTTGACTCGCGTTTGACCTATCTATTGACCTGGGCAAACGCTGATAAATGACGGCTAGTGCGAATTTAATGCCCCACACATTGCCGGGCCCTCAGCGTCCGCTGTTTCCTCTGCTACGGCAAGCCCCCGCCAGGCCACCGTGGTCACCGCCGGCCGCCCGTCAAGCACGCCACTCCAGCGGACTCCGGTTCTCGCCGCTACATCGTCCGAGAATCGCCCACTTTGTCGAAAGCTTTGCCATCCGGGCAGCGAAACGCCCGCCGGAACGGATGTCACGGCGGGCGACCCACGGCGTGCTACTCGGACGGAGGCTCTGCGTAGCGGGCGAGGTACAGCTGCTCGCCCAGGCTCTGGATGAGCCCCAGCTCCGTCTCCAGGTAGTCGATGTGGTGCTCCTCGTCCTCGAGGATGTCCTCGAAGAGGCGCGCCGAGGTCGTGTCGCCCTTCTCGCGCATCAGCTTGATGCCCGGCTTGAGCCGGTCGACCACGCTCAACTCGACCTCGAGGTCGGCCCTGAGCTGCTCCTCGACGGTCTGGCCGATGTGGAGGGTGCCGAGCCGCTGGTAGTTGGGCAGGCCTTCGAGAAAGAGAATGCGATCCGTGAGCCGCTCGGCGTGGCGCATCTCGTCGATGGACTCCTCGCGCGTGTGCTTGGCCAGTCTGGTGTAGCCCCAGTTCTCCTGCATCTTCGCGTGGAGGAAGTACTGGTTGATAGCGGTGAGCTCCGCGGTCAGCTGCTCGTTGAGCAGCTCGATGATCTGCTTGTCGCCCTGCATTGAACTGGGCTCCTCGTGCTATGCGGTCGGAATCAAGTCCTCTGACCGCTTCAGGATCGCACAGATCTTCCGCACGCAAGAGGCACAGTCCGCCCCGGCGCCCGTGGTGTCGCGGATCTGCCGCGCGCTCTTGGCGCCCGCGGCGATGCAGTCGTGGACCTCGTTCTCGGTCACGGCGCGGCAGACGCATACGTACATCGGGGAGACAGACCTCTCGCAGGAACGGCACTTAAAAGGTTAGGCACACCTAAGATAACCCATGATGGTTAGGCTTGCCTATGTGGAGTGCGACACAGGCATAAATCACCCACGAGGGGACATTGCTCCCTCGGGATAGGTTTCGCTGGGTAGCAGGACGGCTACGGATCAGGATCCGGTCACGCTTTCCCCAAGCATGCCGCGCCGGGCGCGCCGACGCGTCCGCCCCCGGTCGCACGTCCGCGCGGCGGCCGTGCGCCTCCGGATGGGGGCGCCACTCCCTCCGGAGGCGTACGCGGGGCTCCTAGAAGGAGGGGCTCTCCGCGCCGATGGTGGTGGAGTTGCCGTGGCCGGTGTGCACGACGGTCTCGTGCGGCAGCACCAGCAACCTGGTCCTGATCGACTCGACGAGCGTCTCCCTGGAGGAGAACGACCGACCCGTCGCGCCGGGCCCGCCCTCGAACAGCGTGTCGCCGGTGAAGACCGCGCCCAGCTCGGGCGCGTAGAGGCACACCGCGCCCGGCGCGTGGCCAGGCGTGTGGATGACCTGGAGCTCCACGCCGCCCGACGCCAGCTTCTGGCCGTCCTCCAGCGGCGTGTACCGCACGTCGTCGCCGTACTCCATCTCCCACAGCACCTGGTCGGCGGGGTGCAGCAGGATCGGCGCGCCGGTCAGCTCCGACAGGGCGGCGGCCGCGTTGATGTGGTCGTTGTGCGCGTGGGTGCACACGATCGCGGCGACGGTCCTGCCGCCCACCCGCTCGGCGATCTTCTCGGCGGAGTGGGCGGCATCGATGACGATCACCGAGCGCGCGTCGCCGACCAGCCAGACGTTGTTGTCGACGTCCCACGTGCCGCCGTCGAGGGAGAACGTGCCCGAGGTGACGACCCTGTCGATCACAGCGTCACCACCGAACGCAGGACCTCGCCCCTGTGCATCCTGGCGAAGGCATCCTCGACCTGGCCGAGCGAGATCGTCTCCGACACGAACTTGTCGAGCGGGAGCCTGCCCTGCAGGAAGAGGTCGATCAGCATGGGGAAGTCGCGTGAGGGCAGGCAGTCGCCGTACCAGGAGGACTTGAGCGCGCCCCCGCGGCCGAAGACGTCCAGCAGCGGCAGTTCCAGCTCCATCGCCGGCGTGGGGACGCCCACGAGGACGACGACGCCCGCCAGGTCACGAGCGTAGAAGGCCTGCTTGTAGGTCTCGGGGCGGCCGACCGCCTCGATGACGACGTCGGCGCCGAACCCGCCGGTCAGCGCGCGGATCGCGGCGACGGGGTCCTGCTCGCCCGCGTTCACGACGTCGGTGGCGCCGAAGTCGCGGGCCCAGGCCAGCTTGCGGTCGTCGACGTCCACCGCGATGATCTTCACGGCTCCGGCGAGCGAGGCGCCGAGGACGGCCGCGTCGCCGACACCGCCGCAGCCGATGACGGCCACCGTGTCGCCTCGCGAGACGTTGCCCGTGTTGAGCGCGGCGCCCAGGCCCGCCATCACGCCGCAGCCGAGCAGGCCGGCGACCTCGGGCGGGGCCTCGGCGGAGACCTTGGTGCACTGGCCCGCCGCGACCAGCGTCTTCTCGATGAAGGCGCCGATGCCGAGCGCGGGGCTGAGCTCTGTGCCGTCCTTCAACGTCATCTTCTGTGTGGCGTTGTGGGTGGCGAAGCAGTACCAGGGCCGGCCGCGCAGGCAGGCGCGGCAGTTGCCGCAGACCGCGCGCCAGTTGAGGATCACGTAGTCGCCCGGCGCCACCTCGGTGACCCCCTCGCCGACCGCCTCGACGACACCCGCCGCCTCGTGGCCGAGCAGGAACGGGAAGTCGTCGTTGATCCCGCCCTCCCGGTAGTGGAGGTCGGTGTGGCAGACGCCGCACGCCTTCACGGCCACGACCGCCTCGCCCGGCCCCGGGTCCGGCACGAGTACGGTCTCGACGGAGACATCCTGGCCCTTACCTCGGGCGATGACGCCCTGGACTTCGTACGGCATGCCGTTCATCATCTGCTCAGGACGATGATCTCCGCAAGACATACGGCTGCACCACGCCGAGACCTCTCGCAGGTCGGCGGCGGATCTTGTGCAGGCCGAAGTCCTTGTCGGCCAGCCCCTCGGCCAGCTCCGCGTCGATGACGATCGTGCCGGGCCTGGCGATGGCGGTCAGTCTGGCGGCCAGGTTGACGGTCGTGCCGAACACGTCGCCCATCATCGGCACCACAGGACCGTAGGCCATGCCGATGCGCAGCTGGCCCGTCTCGATGAGGTCGAGCGCGATCTCGGCGGCCTGCGCCTGAGTGGGAGCGGTGAACAGCACCTCGTCGCCCAGCGTCTTGACCAGCCTCGCCCCGTGGGCGGCGACCACGTCGGAGGCCCGCGACTCGAACCCCTCCACGAGCTCGGCGAGCTCCCGCTCCGACAGCTCCCTCGACCGCCTGGTGAAGGAGACCAGGTCGGCGAATCCGACCGCGATCGACACGCGCGTCGGCACCCGCTCGTCGTTGATGTCGGCCATCGCGAGCAGGCGGGTCCCCGCGGCGGCGAGCTGGGCCCGCCAGACGTGGACGAGCACGTGCTCGAAGTCGGGAAGCAGCTGCTGTGACGTCTCCAGGATCCTGGCGAGGTCGCCGTCGGACGGCTCCTCCTCCGGCAGCATCGCCCCGATCATGATCTCGGCCTGCCACTGGGCGAGCCTGGCGGTGGTCTGGCCGAGCGCCCTGGCCAGGCGGATGACCGTGGGCTCGTCCAGCAGCCCGCCCTCGAGCATCTTGCGCACCCTGCGCAGCGCGGCCACGTCCGCGTCGGAGAACGCCACCGCGTCGTCGGCGTGCGTCGCGAACCCCAGGGCGCGCCAGATCCGTTCGGCGAGCTCCTGCGACACGCCCGCTCCCGCGGCGACCTGCTCCCTGGTGTAGCGGGGCGTGGCGCCGACCAGCAGCCGCTCGATCTCCTCCGCCGTCGGCCTCATCGTCGTGACGACTACCTTCCGTCGACGTCGCCGTCGGAGACGTCCTCGACGGCACGGAACAGGTCGGCCCGCACGTCCTGAATCCTCGGGATGTCACGGAGGGCGAGCTGGCCCTGGTCGCTGGCCGACTCGACGGTCAGCGTGCCGCAGCCCAGCATCCGCTCGGCGAAGGACTGGTCGGAACTGACCGAGTTGACCTTCGTGAGGGGGATCTCGTCGGTCGACTTGTTCAGCACGCCGGTGCTGATCGTGAAGCGGTGCGTGGTGAGCACGTAGCCGGTGTTCTTCCACTGCAGGTAGGGGACGAACGACCAGATCGTCAGCAGGATGACCGCGATCACGATGACCGCCGCCCTGCCGTACAGCGCGAACTCCCAGCCGCCCGGGATCAGGTACAGCCCGACACCGGTGGCGGCGAGGATGAGGACGAGCGCGACCGCGGGCCCGACGAGCCGCTTCCAGTGCGGGTGGAACGACCTGATGCGCCGTTCGCCCTGAGTCAGGTGGTGATCCGGGAGAGTCATGGCAGAAATCGTGGCACGGACCCTCGCCGAACGCTACGAAGAAGGGCGAACGTGGACCACGTCGCCCGCGCTGAACGTCTGGCCCGCGACCTGCAGGTGCCCCGACACGTCGACGCCCGTGGCGGTGCCGGCCAGTATCCGCTCGCCCGGCAGCTCCACCCGCACCTCACGGCCGATCGTGGCGCTGGAGGCCAGGTAGGCGGCGCGCAGGCCGGAGGCGTCGGCGTCGCCGTCCGCCGCGGTCCAGTCGCGGTAGTGGCTCTCGATCTCTCTCAGGATGGCCCTGATCAGCGGGTCCCTGTCGGTGCCCTGCGGGCGTTCGCGGTCGTGTTCCGTGTGCGTCGCCTCGAGCTCGATGGCGATGGAGGTGGCGGTGTCGACGGGCAGCTCGGTCGTGCGGAGCGAGACGTTCAGCCCCATGCCGACGACGACCGCGCCGCTCTCGAGCCGCTCGGCCAGGATGCCCGCCAGCTTCCTCTCCCCGACCAGCAGGTCGTTGGGCCACTTCAGCCTGACGTCCAGCTCCGCGACACGCCGTACGGCGGAGGCCGCGGCCACACCGAACAGCAGCGGCAGCCAGCCCTGGCGCGCGTGCGGCACCTGGGGGTGCAGCAGCACGGAGAAGGTCAGCCCCGAGCGAGGTGGCGCGTTCCAAACGCGGCCCAGCCTGCCGCGGCCCGCGAACTGGGCCTCGGCGATCAGCACCGCCCCCTCCCTCACGCCTTCCCTGGCCCGCCGGGCGAGGTCCGCGTTGGTGGATCCGGTGCGGTCCACGACCGTGAGGTCCGTCCACAGGCTGCCCGGCCTGACCAGGGCGCGGGTGAGCGCCGCCTGGTTCAGCGGCGGGCGGTCGAGGTCGGCGAAGCGAGAATCGGACACCTGACCATCTTCCCCCAGTTTGACCCCCTACCGCGCCCGATTCGGCCGACCGCAACCCCCGATCTCGGGGGTTCGCTCCAAGTCACCGCCCAAAGTGCGGACCGGTAGCCGGCGGGCGTCTTCTCCCGAGCGCGGGGTCGTCGCCACCGGCGGCGCGCGGGGCGGCGGTCGGCCGGAGGTTCTCGGGCAGACGGCAGGTTTCGGAACGGCCGTAGGCCGGGGTCCTTCGCCGGGCCCTCCCCCCGGAGGAAGATGAGGGGGTGAGCTCTCCCGACGCCCGCATCTCCTCCGTCAACGCCGTCGCGACGCTCGGCAGGATCGGCGACGGTGACGCGGCCACCTCCGCGAGCGGTACGGCGTAGGTGACGAAAGTAGGGTACGAAAGGTGACGACCCCGACCACCCGCGCCCACATCACGGAAATCTCCGGAAACCGCGCCAGAGACCGGCGGGACTACCTGGCCACCGAAGAACCCATGGAGATCCGTGTCACCGCTCAGGGCGGCGAGCGCAGAACCGTGGCCATCACCATGCGCACGCCCGGCCACGACTTCGAGCTGGCGGCCGGGTTCCTGCACGGCGAGGGGCTGGCCAGGCCCGGCGAGATCAAGGCCATCGGCTACTGCACCGACGAGGACGTGATGCCCGAGGCCCGCTACAACACGGTCACGGTCGCGCTCGACGGCCCGCTCCCCGACCTGCCCGCACTCGACCGCCACTTCGTCACCTCCAGCGCGTGCGGGGTCTGCGGCTCGGCCAGTCTCGACGCGTTGCGCGACCGCTGCCGCCCCCTCCCCCAGGGCGAGCTGTCGATCACCCCCGAGATCCTGTACGGCATGCCGTACCGGCTGAGGGAGGCGCAGGGCGGCTTCGGCAAGACCGGCGGCCTGCACGCGGCCGGGCTGTTCACGGCGGACGGCGCGCTGGTGGCGCTCAGAGAGGACGTCGGCAGGCACAACGCGGTCGACAAGCTGGTCGGGTGGGCGTCGCTGACCGGGAAGCCGCTCGCCGGGCACGCGCTGATGGTCAGCGGCAGGGCCAGCTACGAGATCATGCAGAAGGCGCTGGCCGCGGGCATCCCGATGGTGTGCGCGGTGTCGGCCCCGTCGTCGCTGGCGGTCGACCTGGCCAGGGAGTTCGGGATGACGCTGGTCGGGTTCCTGCGCGAGGAGCGGTGCAACGTCTACTCGGGCAGGGAGCGCATCGCTCTGTAGCCGTTCACGCCCTCTTCACCAGCAAGATCGAGTCATGTATCTTCGTAAAGTCCGTCGAAGAAAAGTTTCACTAAAGGAGAGGTAGTGGACAAGAAGCTTCACATGCTGGCGTTACCGATCGCGGCCGTTGCGCTGTCCATCCTGCCGACCGCTCCCGCCCATGCCGCCGATGGCTACGACCGTTGTCGCGCCGGCTACTACTGCATGTTCTCGGGCCTCGATGGCACGGGTGACATCATCGAGATCCAGGCCAGCACGCCTTCTCTGGCCGCGTTGAACATGGACGACAGGGCCAAGTCCGACTGGAACAGAACCGGCTCCTACATCCACCTCTACTCCGAAGCCGACTTCGGCGGTTGTTCTGCCGTGACCACCCCGGGCGGCAAGGGCAACTTCTTCAGCACCTACCGCGACTTCTTCAGCTCTGTTCGCATCGGCGGCCCGAACGGCCCGTCCTGCGGCACCGACCAGGAGTTCAGGGTCAAGACCCACTCCTGACAAGGGCGATCGACGGCCCGGCATCGTGCTCACGATGCCGGGCCGTTCGCATGCCCCACCCCGACCGCGCCCATCACAAAGGATCTTGGCTCTTTTATGGAATGAAGCATTCCGTTCTGCTATTCTGGAACAGAACAAGCCGTTCCAATGCAGGAGGCCTGCGATGACCGCCCTCGACACCCGCCCCGTGGTGACGACCCCCCAGGAGAACGTCGCCTACCGCCGGCGCTGGCCCGCGCTGTTCGTGATCCTCGCCGGCTCGGTGATGGAACTGCTCGACGCCACCGTCACCCACATCGCGGGCCCCACCATGCGCACCGAGCTCGGCGGCGGCACCTCGCTGATCCAGTGGCTCGGCGCCGCCTACACGCTGGCCATGACCGCGGGCCTGCTGATCGGCGGCAGGCTCGGGGACATCGCCGGACGCAAGCGGATGTTCCTCATCGGCGTCACCGGCTTCACGATCGGCTCGATGTTCTGCGCGGTCGCCGTCTCCCCCGAGACGATGATCGCCGCCAGGGTCCTGCAAGGCCTGTTCGGCGCGGCCATGATCCCGCAGGGGCTCGGGCTCATGAAGGAGATGTTCCCGCCGAAGGAACTGCAGGCGGCATTCGGGCTGTTCGGCCCGGTCATGGGCCTGTCGGCGATCGGCGGTCCGATCCTCGCCGGCTGGCTGGTCAGCGCCGACCTGTTCGGCACCGGCTGGCGGATGATCTTCCTGATCAACCTCCCGGTCGGCATCGCGGCCGTCATCGCGGCGGCCCGCTTCCTGCCCTCCTCCCCTCCCGCGGGCGGCGTCAAGCTCGACCTGCCCGGCGCGATCCTCGCCTCCCTCGGCACCGTCCTGATCGTCTTCCCGCTGGTCCAGGGCGGCGAGCACGGCTGGCCGATCTGGACGTTCGCGATGATGGCCGCCTCGGCCGCGACCTTCGCCGCCTTCGTCGCCTACGAGAAGCGCCGCGACCGCGACCCACTGATCGCCCCCTCGCTGTTCCGCAAGCCCGCGTTCGTCTCCGGCCTGGCCGTCGGCGCCATCTACTTCGCCGCGTTCGGCGGCGTGTTCCTGGTCATCGGCCTCTACACCCAGCTCGGCCTCGGCTTCTCTCCCCTGAAGGCGGCGCTGACCGGCGTGCCGTCCTCCATCGGAATGATCGCCGGCATGGGCGTCGCGCAGGCCACCCAGAAGTACGGACGCAAGGTCCTGCTCGCTGGCGCGGTCGTCATGGGCCTGGCCGTGCTGGCCCTGCTGGTCATCGCCGAGCCCGGCGTCACCCCGTGGCAGCTCGCCCCCGCGCTCGCCTTCGTCGGCCTGGGCAGCGGGCTGATCATGGGCCCCTACTTCACCATCGTGATGGCCGCCGTCGACCCGCAGGAGACCGGCTCGGCCTCGGGCACCCTCACCGCCATCCAGCAGGTCGGCAACGCGCTCGGCCTGGCCGTCCTCGGCACCGTCTACTTCGGCACCAACAGTGTGGAGACCACCCTCGCGGTGGCGGCCGTGATGATCGCGGCGACCTTCCTCGTGGGCCTGATGCTGCCCAAGCAGGGCCGTACCGACACCGAGTTCGTGCACTGACCACGCTCCCGCCCCGCTGGACCGACACCTCCCTGAAAGGACCCGTCATGATTCACCCCTTCCGCATCGAGATCCCCCAGGCCGACGTCGACGACCTGCGCGAGCGGCTGCGCCGTACCCGATGGAGCGGGGAGATCCCCGGCCAGGGCTGGAGCCGCGGGGTGCCCGTCGGCTACCTGAAGCAGCTGGCCGCCTACTGGGCCGACGGATTCGACTGGCGCGCGCACGAGGCGCGGCTGAACCGTTTCCCGCAGTTCACCACCGAGATCGACGGCCAGAACATCCACTTCGCGCACGTCCGCTCCGCCGACCCGGAGGCCACGCCGCTGCTGCTCCTGCACGACTGGCCCGCCTCGTTCGTGGCGTTCGTCGAGGTGATCGAGGAGCTCTCCCGCGACTTCCACGTGGTCGCGGCCAACGCCCCCGGCGTCGGCTTCTCGGGACCGCTGGCCGGTCCCGGCTGGAGCACCGGCAAGATCTCGACCGCGTTCGTCGAGCTGATGGACCGGCTCGGCTACGACAGGTACGGCGTGCAGGGCCAGGGCGGCGGCGCCTGGTACGCGATCGAGATGGGGCGCCAGGCTCCCGAGCGTGTGATCGGCGCCCACGTCAACGGATACGTCACCTTCCCCTCCGACGACCCGCAGGACTTCGCGGGGCTGACGGAGGACGAGCAGGCGCGGCTGGCCAAGTTGCAGCACTTCAGGGACGACATGATGGGCTTCAACGTCCAGCAGTCGACCAGGCCGCAGACGGTCGCGTACGGCCTGCACGACTCGCCGGTGGGGCAGCTCGCGTGGATCGTCGAGAAGTTCAAGGAGTGGACGGACCCGGCGGCGGAGCTGCCCGAGGACGCGGTCGGGCTGGACAACCTGCTGACCAACGTGAGCGTGTACTGGTTCACGGGGACCGCGGGCTCGTCGGCGAACCTCTACTACGAGAACGCGCACGACCCCGCCGCATGGGCGCCGAAGGAGCGCAGCACCGTCCCGACGGCAGTGGCGCTGGCCAAGGGCACCGACATCACGATCCGCCGGTTCGCCGAGCGGGACGCTCCGGTGGTGCGGTGGACGGAACTCGAGCGGGGCGGGAACTTCCTGCCGCTCGAGCAGCCCGAGGCGTTCGTCGAGGACGTCAGGGCGTTCTTCGCCGCCCTCTGACAGACCCACCCGGGACCCCGGACACCTCGTGTCCGGGGTCCTCCGCGTGTCCGGGGTCCCCCGCGTGCCGGGCCGTGAGGTCTTCCGCGGGCCGACCCGCAGCACCTCGGGAGCACCGAGGGCCCGGCGTGGACGCCGGGCCGGGCAACCGGAGACTCGACGTGGACGCCGGGCCGGGGACCCGAGGGCGCGATGTGGGCGGCGGCTCGGGAGCACCGAGGGCGCCACGGTCCTAAGAACGAACCGAACGGCGACTTTGGTCGGATGCGGGAGCGTCCGAGGTTCGATGCGCGGGCCGTAGACGATCTCTAGCGTCGAGGTCATGACGCAGACCGTGGCACCCCCGACCAGGCGCATCCACGAGATCGACGCCGTCCGCGGCTTCGCCCTCGCCGGCATCCTGCTGGCGAACATCGGTTTCTTCGCCGACCCCGGCTACGCCACGGGCAGCGGCGCGATGCCGATCACCGAGGGCCCCGTCGCGGCCCTCGTCAGCACCCTGGTCCTCACGAAGTTCTACGTGATCTTCTCCTTCCTGTTCGGCTACTCCTTCACGCTGCAGATGCGCTCGTGGGGCGACAAGGTCAAGGGGAGGATGCTGCGCCGCTGTCTCGGCCTGTTCGCGCTGGGCGTGGCGCAGGGGTTCCTGCTGTGGATCGGCGACATCCTGACCCTCTACGCCGCCCTCGGCCTGATCCTGCTGGCCATGCGCAACGTCCGCCCGCGGACCGCCGTCATCACCGGGTCAGCGATCATCGGCGTGCTCACGGTTGTCTGGCTGGCGCTGGCCGGGCTGACCCTGCTCGACCCCGCCGCGGGTACGGCCGCCGCCGTCGACCACGCGGCGGTCGCGAGGGCGGAGGCACTGGTCACAGGGAGCCCGCTGGACTTCCTCACCTACCAGTTCGAGACCTACCCGACGCTCGCGGCGTTCGTCTGGCTCGGGCAGGGCCCGATGGCGATGGCCCTGTTCCTGTTCGGGATGGCGGCGGGCAAGTCGCGCCTGTTCGAGGAGCGCGAGCGCTGGGCGCACCTCGTGCCGCGCGTCCAGCTGGTGGGCTTCGGCGTCGGACTGCCCGCCGCGGTGTTCTTCACCTGGTCCAACACCGCCTCCGGCTCCTGGCAGCTGGTCGGCCTGGCGGTCAACGACATCGCCTCGCTGCTCCTGTCCGCCGCCTACGTGGTCACGCTGCTCCAGCTGGTCAGACGTTTCCCCGCGGTCGGAGCGGTGCTGTCCAACCCCGGCCGGGTGGCGGCCTCCAACTACATCGGCCAGTCGGTGCTGATGTGCCTGGTCTTCACCGGGTACGGCCTGGCGCTGGGCGGCAAGCTCGCGCCGGTCGCGGTCATGGGCGTGGCCGTGCTGATCTACGCGGTGCTGGCGGCGCTGAGCGCGTGGTGGCTGCGCGACCACCGTTACGGCCCCATCGAGTACGCCCTGCGCGCCCTGACGAACCTGAGGTGACCGGCCCGCGCGAAGAGGGCCGCGCGGGCCCCGGGCGAGGGGGAAGGGCCTGGGGCACGCGCGGACAGCACCCTGGCGTACGGGCGCTCACTGACATTGTGGTCCCGCAGCCGCGAAGTGTTGCCACCTTTCACGACATTTCGGTAACTCTGTGTTGAGCTACAGCTCCTTGCGCATGAAGACCACCTCGCGCCCGCCGATCCGCTCCACCGTGGTGACGGTGTAGCCGAGCCGCTGGTAGAGCGCGATGTTCGGGGTCATCTTGGCGTTGGTGATGAGCCGCAGCGCGGGCAGGCCCAGCTCCGCCGCCCGCGCCTCGGCGAAGGCGAGCAGCCGCCTGCCCAGACCCTGGCCGTGCTGGTCGGGCCGGACCGCCACGTTGTCCACGTACAGCACGCCGTCCTCGGGCACCAGCACGATCAGCCCGCGCAGGTCGTCGAGGACGAACACGTGCCCGGCGGCCAGGTGCGCGGCGTAGTCGTCGTCCATCGGCTTGGGGCGGATGCCGATGATCTCCGCCCACGGCTGGTACGCCTCGGCGACGATCTTCTCGATCGTGGGCAGATCCTCGGCGCGAGCGAGTCTGATCATCCGGTGTTCTGCAATCCCGCGGCGACGCCGTTCACTGACAGCAGCAGCAGTGTCGACAGCCGTTCGCGTTCGTCGTCGGTGAGGTTCTCGGTGGTCCGCAACGCGGTGAGCGCGCGCAGCTGCAGGTGGGACAGGGCGTCCACGTAGGGGTCGCGCAGCTGTACGGCCCGCGAGAGCACCTTCCTGTTCTCCAGCAGCCTGGAGTGCCCGGTCACCGTCAGCACGAGCCGTCTGGTCCTGTCGTACTCCTCCAGCACCTGCGCCTCGAAGTCGGGCCTGCCCCCGAGGCCGAGATAGCGGGCGGCGATGGACCGGTCGGTCTTGGCGAGTGACATCTCGACGTTGTCGAGCAGGGAGGCGAACAGCGGCCACTCCTTGTAGGCGGCCTGCAGCTCACCGATGTCCTCGACGGAGGCGAGCCCGCTGCCCAGGCCGTACCAGCCGGGCAGGTTGACCCGCGTCTGCGCCCACGCGAACACCCACGGGATGGCGCGCAGGTCGTCGAGGGAGCGGGGCGCGCCCAGCCCGCGCCGCGCGGGGCGGGAGCCGAGGCGCAGCGAGCCGATCTCCTCCAGCGGGCTGACCAGCGCGAACCACTCGGGGAAGCCAGGAGCCTCGGTGAGAGCGCGGTAGGCCTGCTCGGAGGCGTTGGCCACCCGGGAGGCCAGGCCTCTGAAGCGGGCGGCGGCGGTCGCGGTGCGTTCGCCGATGATCGGGGAGGAGGCGAGCAGCACCGCGTTGGCGACCTGCTCCATGTGGCGGCGGGCGATGGCCTGGTGGCCGTAGCGGGCGAAGATGACCTCGCCCTGCTCGGTCACCTTGAAGCGGCCCGCGACCGATCCGGGTGCCTGGGCGAGGACGGCCCTGTTGGCGGGACCGCCGCCGCGGCCGAGCGCGCCACCGCGGCCGTGGAAGAGCCTGAGCTTGACGTCGTTGGCCACCGCCCACGCGGTCAGCCGTTCCTGCGCCTCGTACAGCTTCATCGTCGCCGCGGCGGGGCCGAGCTCCTTGGCGGAGTCGGAGTAGCCGAGCATGACCTCCACGCGGCGGTCGTTGTCGGCCAGGCGGCGTTGCACCTGCGGCAGGTCGAGCATGCCGGCGAGCACGCCGGCCGAGTTGTCGAGGTCCTGTCCGGACTCGAAGAGCGGCACCACGTCGAGGACGGGCGCGCGCTCGCCCAGCGCGTGGAAGGCCAGCTCGTGGACGGCGGCGATGTCGTCGGCGCTGCGGGTGAAGGACACGACGTAGCGCGAGCAGGCGGTGACGCCGAAGCGCTCCTGGATCCAGGCGATGACCCTGATCGTGGCCAGGACCTCCTCGGTCCGCTCCGACAGCGTCCCGCCCGCGCGGATCTCTTCGAGCGCGGCGGCGTGGACCTGGGAGTGCTGGCGCACCTCGAGTTCGGCGAGGTGGAAGCCGAACGTCTCCACCTGCCAGATGAGGTGCTGCAGCTCGCCGTAGGCCTGCCTGCCGGCGCCCGCCTGGGCCAGCGACTCCTGCGCCAGGCGCAGGTCGGACAGCAGGTCGGACGGCGCGCGGTAGGCCAGGTCGAGGTCGCGTCTGCGGGTGGCGCCGATGCGGGCGGCGACGAACAGCAGCCACTGCCGGTGCGGCTCGGCAGGCGAGCGGGTGGCCAGCTCGGACACCAGGTCGGGGTTGGCGTCCTGGGCGGCGGCCAGCGCCTTGCGCAGCTCGGTGGAGGGCGGTGTGAACTGGGCGGCCGCGGTGAGCGTGCGGGCGATGCGGGAGGTGGCGGTCTCCAGCGCGGTCAGCACGTGCTCGGCCTGGATGAGGACGGCCTCTCTGGTGACCTTGGCGGTGACGTTGGGGTTGCCGTCGCGGTCGCCGCCGATCCACGACCCGTAGCGGATGAACGGCCTGGCCAGCGGCGCGCGGGTGCCCGTGCCCTCGTCGAGGGCGGCGTCGAGGGAGCGGTAGACCTGCGGGACGACGCGGAAGAGCGTCTCGTCGAAGGCGGCCATCGCGGTGCGCACCTCGTCGAGCGGGTCGAGCTTGGTGTTGCGCAGCTGGGCCGTACGCCAGAGGATGTCGATCTCTTCCAGGAGCCTGCGCCTGCTCTCCGCACGTTCGGAGGAGCCGCGGCCCGGTGTGTTGAACTCGGTCAGCTGTCCGCTGATGCGCTGGATGGCCGTGACGACCGCGCGCCTGCGCGCCTCTGTGGGGTGCGCGGTCAGCACGGGGTGCAGTTCGAGGTCCTCGACCAGCTCGGCGACGCGCTCCTTGCCCAGCTCCTCGACGGCGGAGGCCAGCGACTCGCGCTGGACGGCGGCGCCGGCGTCGCGCTCGCGCAGGGTGCGGATGCGGTAGTGCTCCTCGGCCAGGTTGGCCAGGTGGAAGTAGCAGGTGAACGCCCGGGCGATCTGGACCGCCCTGTCGATCTCCCACTCGCCCACGAGGCGTTCCACCTGTTCGTGGGACACCTCGCGGCGGCGTGCGCCGATGACCGCTTTGCGCAGGCGTTCGACATCCTCCAGGAGCCCGGGACCGCCCTGCTCGGCGATCACCTGGCCCAGCAGCTCGCCGAGCAGCCGCACGTCGCGGCGGAGCTCGTCGGGCATCTCGCTGACGGCACTGTGGCGCGGGATGGCCTGGTCAATCATGTCTCGCACGATATCTACTCGTCTCGCGCGACTGGAGACCGGTCTCACCAAATGGACTAGACCATTAGGTGGGCCTGGAGACCGCGGCGAGGAGCTCGGGCATGCGCGGGTAGCCCCACATGCCCGCCAGCCGCCTGCCCGCCCACGCCAGCGCGAAGCCGTACGGCAGCGCCACCGCGCTCATCCAGCCGACGCCCAGGAGCACGGGCAGCGCGACGGGCAGCGCAAGCAGCGCGGTGACGATCATGGCGCCGAACGAGGCCACGAAGGCCACCCCGCCCTGGCCCGGCGCGGCGCCGGTGAAGGCGTTGAGCCGGTCGGGCACCGTGTACGGCACGAGCACGCTGGTCACCGCGCCGACGCCGAGCCCGATGCCGAGCACGCCCCACGCGGTCAGGACGGCGGGCACGGCCCAGGCCATGCTGCCGGCGAACACCCCGCCGATGACGCCGAGCGCCACCAGGAGAGGGACCGCGATGATCGCCACGGCCAGGTGGCGGCCCGCCAGGTCGCCGCGCAGGTCACGGCTGTCGCCGTAGACGACGGCGTTCATCCACAGGGAGCGGCCGTCGATGCCGAAGCTGTTGCACTGCTGCATGCCGATCAGCAGCGCGCCGACGCAGGCGGGGCCGATCGCGGCGCCGGCGCCGCCGGCCGAGCCGTCGCCGTTGATGGAGAAGGCCAGTACGCATGTCACCGCGATGGAGGCGAACCAGCCGACGCGCCCGCGCGGGTCGCGCCTGGCGTACTTCAGCTCCTTCGACACCACGGCCGCGACCTGGCCGTCGGGCAGGAACCGGTCGAGCACGCCGCTGGACCTGCGCACCGAGGCCGCCTGGGTGGAGGCGTCGGTCGTGACGAGGGCGCGGCCGAGCGCCCTGATCCACAGCCAGCCGAGCAGGAGGACGAGCACGGCGAGCGCGGCCAGTTCGAGCGCGCCGGTCGCGCCGCCGTCGCTGATGGCGTGGGCGGCCCAGCCGGGCGGCGTCCAGCGCAGCACGGAGGCGAGGCTGTGCAGCATCGCGAGGGGGTCGCCGCTCAGGCCGCGGTTGACGATCAGGTTGGGCAGCTGGGCCATCAGCACGACCACGATGACGGCGACGGCCAGCAGGTCGCGGCCCCTGCGCGAGCGCAGCAGCCCCGACAGCGCGGTCGTGATGAGCCGGGAGGTGACGATGCAGAGCGCGAACTGCAGGATCACCGCGACGACGCCGAGCAGGAAGCCGCCTGCCCCTCTCGCGAGACCGACGAGCGCGCCCGCCGTGACGACGAGCGAGACGATCGGCCACACGCCGGTGACCGAGGCGGCGAACATGCCGGTCGCCAGCTGTCCCGTGCGCAGCGGGAACAGGGCGAGCCTGGCAGGGTCGAGGGTGTCGTCGAGCCCGAAGGCCAGCAGCGGCACGGTCGCCCAGCAGACCAGCAGGCCGGTGAAGGCGATCATCCCGACGTCGGCGGCGACCTGCGGTGAGGCCAGTCGGAGCAGTGTCAGCAGCAGGAAGCCGCCGGCCGCCACGACGAGCGCGGCGAGCAGGGAGAAGACGAAGCCGAGGATGCGCTGGGTGTCGCCGCGCAGGCCTCCGGCGATCAGCCTGATCTTCAGTGCGACGAAGAGCCCAACCACGTCAGCCCCTCCTCTCCGCCCTGCCGTACGCCGACGAGGTCGAGGAAGGCCTGGTTGAGGCTGCGTCCGGCCCGGACCTCGTCGATGGGGCCCTGGGCGACGATGTGGCCGCCGCTCATCACCGACACCCAGTCGCACAGCCGCTCGACCAGGTCCATGACGTGGCTGGAGAAGATGACCGTGGAACCGGAGGCGGTGTAGCGCTGGAGCACCTCGGTGAGCGTGTTGGCGCTGACGGGGTCGACGCCCTCGAAGGGCTCGTCGAGGAAGAGCACGGATGGGTTGTGCAGGAGCGCGGCGGCCAGGCCGATCTTCTTGCGCATGCCGGTGGAGTAGTCGACGACGAGCTTGTCGGCCGAGTCGGCCAGGTCCATGACGCGTAGCAGTTCCTCTGCGCGCTGCTCGACCTCGGCCTTGGGGATGCCGCGCAGGCGGCCGTTGTACTGCAGCAGCTCGCGGCCCGACAGTCGTTCGAACAGCCGCAGCCCCTCGGGCAGCACCCCGATGCGGGCCTTGATCTGGACGGGGTCGCGCCACACGTCGACGCCGCCGACCTGGGCGAGGCCGCCGTCGGGACGGAGCAGGCCGGTGATCATGCTGAGCGTGGTCGTCTTGCCGGCGCCGTTGGGGCCGACCAGGCCCGCGAAGCTGCCCGCGGGCACGGTGAAGTTCACCCCCGCCACCGCCACCTGCTGTCCGAACCGTTTGAACAGGCCTTCTGTGCGCACTGCCTCCGTCATGAGAACCAGTCTGGTGCTTTTTGGCACTGTTGCGCACGGCTCGGACCGCTTATGAGGTGAGTGCTCCCTTGTGGAGTCAGTGGTCGCACGGCGGCCCGAGCGGTCCATGCGCGAGTGGTGCGACCGTTCGGCCTGAAGGAGTCTTGATCCCAGGACTAGTCTTACGGACATGAGTGCCGCACTGCCGTCCGAGCCCCCAGAGATCGACATCCACACCACCGCGGGCAAGCTCGCCGACTTCGAGCGGCGGCAGGACGAGGCCGTGCACGCCGGCTCGGCCCGCGCCGTGGAGAAGCAGCACGCCAAGGGCAAGATGACCGCCCGCGAGCGCCTGGCGGCCTTCCTCGACGAGGGGTCCTTCGTCGAGTTCGACGAGTTCGCCAGGCACCGGGCGACGGCCTTCGGGATCGAGAACAACAGGCCGTACGGCGACGGGGTGGTCACCGGCCACGGCACCGTGGACGGCCGGCCCGTGGCCGTCTACAGCCAGGACTTCACGGTCTTCGGCGGCTCGCTCGGCGAGGTCTACGGCGAGAAGATCGTCAAGGTCATGGACCACGCGCTCAAGGTCGGCTGCCCGATCGTCGGCATCAACGACGGCGGAGGGGCCAGGATCCAGGAGGGCGTGGTCGCGCTCGGCCTGTTCGCCGAGATCTTCAAGCGCAACGTGCACGCTTCGGGCGTGGTCCCGCAGATCTCCCTGGTCATGGGCCCCTGCGCGGGCGGGGCGGTCTACTCCCCTGCTCTGACCGACTTCATCCTGATGGTTCAGGAGAAGTCGCACATGTTCATCACCGGCCCCGACGTGATCAAGACGGTCACGGGCGAGGAGGTGAGCTTCGAGGAGCTCGGCGGGGCCCACACGCACAACTCCAAGTCGGGCGTCGCGCACTTCGAGGCGGCCGACGAGGCCGACTGCCTCGACCTGGCCAGGGCGCTGCTGTCCTACCTGCCGTCCAACAACCTGGACGAGGCGCCGGCCTACGAGGCCGACGCCGAGCTGGAGGTCAGCGAGGAGGACCGCGAGCTCGACACGCTGATCCCCGACTCGGCCAACCAGCCCTACGACATGCGCACGGTCGTCGAGCACGTGCTCGACGAGGGCGAGTTCCTTGAGGTCCACGCCCTGTTCGCGCCGAACATCGTGGTGGGTTTCGGCAGGGTCGAGGGCCGCTCGGTCGGGATCGTCGCCAACCAGCCGATGAGTTTCGCTGGAACGCTCGATATTGCCGCATCCGAAAAGGCCGCAAGATTCGTACGCACTTGTGATGCTTTCAATATCCCCGTGTTGACATTTGTCGATGTTCCGGGTTTCCTGCCGGGCACCGACCAGGAATGGAACGGAATCATCAGGCGGGGCGCCAAGCTGCTGTATGCGTACGCCGAGGCCACCGTGCCGCTGGTCACGGTCATCACCCGCAAGGCTTACGGCGGCGCCTACGACGTCATGGGCTCCAAACACCTCGGCGCCGACATCAACTTGGCCTGGCCCACCGCGCAGATCGCGGTCATGGGCGCGCAGGGCGCGGTCAACATCCTCTACCGGCGGGAGCTGGCCGGGGCCGACGACCCTGACGCCGAGCGCGCCAGATTGGTCACCGAGTACGAGGACACTCTGGCCAACCCGTTCCTCGCCGCCGAGCGCGGCTACGTCGACGCCGTGATCCGGCCGTCCGATACCAGGGTCCAGGTCATCAGGGCGCTGCGCGCGCTGCGGAACAAGCGGGCGTCGCTGCCCCCGAAGAAACATGGGAACATCCCGCTATGACGTCTCATCTGCGAATTATTCGCGGTAACGCGACCGCCGAGGAGATCGCGGCTCTGGTGGTGGTTCTGGCTTCCCGACACGCCGAGCCCGATCTTCGTCCGGAGCCACAACGCCAATCGTGGCGAAACCCGGTCAGAACCATGCGTAAACCGCTCGTACCTGGGAAGTCGGCGTGGCGAAACAGCGCCTTGCCCTAGAGGATCCTGAGAAACGGGTGTCAAGTTCGCCGGGAGTTGGGACTATCTAGAAAAGTAGGCGTATATAGTCAGCCGATCAACGAGCACCGCGGCCTGGAGGACGACATGGCCATCCCAGACCTCACGCCGCACCCTGTCGCGGCGAAGTACGCCGTCCTTGTGGACGTCGGTTATCTCTATGCCGCGGCAGGTGAAGTACTGCTCGGCGCCAAGGAGCGCAAGGAATACCGGGTTGCCGCCGATGAGCTCATCCAATCGTTGCAGAAGCATGCGGAGCAACGTATTTCTGGCGAACTCCTGCGGATCTATTGGTATGACGCCGCCCGTGACCGTGTGCCCACCGTTGACCAGCGGGTCATCGCCCAGCTTCCCTGGGTGAAGGTACGGCTTGGCAATCTGAACGCGCGTGGCCAGCAGAAAGGCGTTGACGCCCAGATCAGGAGCGACCTTGAGGCGCTGGCCAGGCATCACGCGGTGACGGACACGATCCTGCTGGCGGGCGATGAGGACATGGTGCCCGCGGTCGAGGCCGCCCAGGCCTACGGCGTGCGGATCCACCTGTGGGGCGTCGAGCCGCCGTACGGCACCAACCAGGCCGAGCGCCTGGTGTGGGAGTCCGACACCGTCGAAGTGATCTCCGCTGACTTCCTGAGGCCGTTTTTCAGCCGTGCGCCGCAGCCCGTGGCGGTGGTACCGCCGGTCACGGCCCCGTCGCCCGCGCAGGTCTTCGCCGGCCGTACGGCCGCGCCGAAGCCGCACGTCAAGCCCGGCCAGGTGGCCAAGCTCGGGCCGTCCAGGCCCAGGGTGGAGGACGTCGGCGAGCACGTGGCACAGAAGTGGATACTCACCCGCGGTCGCGACAACATCAGGGACCTGCTTCCGGGGCCGATCCTGCCGACGGTCATCGACACCGAACTGCTCATCGAGGCGGAGAAGGAGCTCGGCCACTCGCTGCGGCCCTACCCTGAGGCACGGGTGTGGCTGCGCGACGGGTTCTGGGCGCGCGTCTACCGCGAGTTCGACCTGGGCGTGGGGGTCTCCTCCAAGTAGAGTCCCTCGCCACTGAGGGCCGCGGGCAGGTCGGCGCGCGACGTCTCGTACTCCAGGCCGAAGCGCTCCTGCCCGAGCGCCGCCACCGCGGCGGCGGTGATCCTGTCGACGTCGCCACGCTCGGCCGGGGGCAGCGGCGCGCCCACCGACTCCCTGATCGCCGCCGCCGCGCCGAGCAGGCGGGCCGCCTCCGCTGGGCGGCCCTTGGCCGCGTGCGCGCCCGCCAGCCCCTCATAGGCGAGGGCGACGCTGCGTGAGCCGCCGCTCTCGCGTGCGGCGGCGAGCCCTTCAAGATGCAGGGCGAGCGCGGCGTCCAGGTCGCCGCGCAGTTCGGCGACGAAGCCGAGCTCGGCCAGGATCAGCGCCATCGCGATGGCTGAGTCGACCTGACGGTTCCACGCCAGCCACGTGCGCAGGTGCGCCTCCGCCACCTCCAGCCTGCCCTGGCGGCGGGCGCCGAGGGCGAGTCCGAGCGCGGCGTACTCCTCACCGATCGTGTAGCCCTGCTCCTTCGCCAGGCGGCCGGCCCGCTCGTGCAGGTCGTCGGCCCTGGCGTGCTCGCCTTCCAGCAGCGCGATCCTGCCGAGCTCCGACAGTTTGTCCGCGACCTCGCTCCACAGGCCGAGCTCCTCGGCGATGCGCAGGCCGTCCGTGTGGGTGCTCGCCGCGCGCGGGTAGTCGCCGACGTACTCGGCGTGCGCGCCCAGCGTCAGCGTGTTGTGCAGCCGGCCCCAGCGGTCGCCGAGCGCGGTGAACATGGTCATGCTCCGCCTGCCGTCGGCCTCCATCGCCCGCAGGTCGCCGCGCACGAGCGCCTGCCTGGAGCGGGTGCTGAGCGCGGCCGCCACGCCCCAGTCGTCGCCGATGGCGCGGAACAGGTCGAGGATCCGCTCGATCTCGTCCTCGCCCTGCTTGGCGTCACCCACCCCGAGCCTGGTCAGCGCGAGGAACCACTCGGCTCTGGCCCGCCCGGCCAGCCCTTCGAGGTCGCCGGGCCGCTCGCCGGTCCCGGTGGCCAGCACCTCGCCCATGCGCAGCGCGAACGCGCTCAGCCAGACGCGAGTGGTGCCCGTCTCGTCGCCGGGACCGCCCGCCGCCACGGCCGCGGCCAGCCACCTGCGGCCCTCGCCCAGGCGCCCGCGCAGTACCCAGTACCAGGCCAGCGCGTTGACCAGGCGCGGCGCGCCGCCGTGCCGTACGGCGGCGTCGAGGGCGGCGCGCAGGTTGGCGCTCTCGGCGTCCAGCCTGGCCAGCCACTCCCGCTGCTCGGGCCCCCTCAGGTACGGCTCGGCCGAGACGGCCAGCTCGGTGTAGTGGCGCAGGTGCCGCCGCTCGATCTCCTCCAGCTCGCCCGCCTCCGCCAGGCGTTCACGGCAGTAGGCGGCCACCGATTCGAGGAGCCGGTAGCGCGGCTCCGCGCCGGTCGAGACCGTGACCAGGGAGTGGTCGACCAGGCCCGCCATCAGGTCGACGACATCCAGCCCTGCGCCGCCGCCGACGGCCTCCGCGGCGCGCAGCGTGCACCCGCCCGCGTGGACGGCCAGCCTGCGGAGCACCGCCCGCTCGGCGTCACCGAGCAGGTCCCAGCTCCAGTCGATGACCGCGCGCAACGTCCGCTGCCTGGCGGGCGCGTCGTTCCCGCCCTCGGCCAGCACCTTGAACCCGTCGAGCGTCCGAGGTCGCGTGCCGCGCGCGCCGTCCCGCCCCGGGGTGAGCACGCCCAGGCGCGCGGCGAGCTCGTGGACGCCGAGCGCGCGCACCCTGGTGGCCGCCAGCTCCAGCGCGAGCGGGATCCCGTCCAGCCGCTCGCAGATGGCGGCGACCGCCTTCTCGTTGCCCTCGTCGACGGCGAAGCCCGGCGTGCGCGCCATCGCCCGTGCCTCGAACAGCCGCACCGCGCTGGGCGTGGCCAGCGGCGGGACCTGCCACAGCCGCTCGCCCGCGAGGCCCAGCGGCCGCCTGCTGGTGGCCACGACCCGCAGCCCCTGCACGGCCCGCAGCAGTCTCCCCGCCAGCTCGGCCACGGGAGCGAGCACGTGCTCGCAGTTGTCGAGAACGAGCAGCATCTGCCTGCCGCGCAGCGACTCGGCCAGGCTGAGCGTGCCGCTCTCGTCGCGCACGCCGAGCACGGCCGCCACCGCCTCCTCGACCCTGCGCGTACGGCAGGCGGCGTCGTCCGACGTCAGGGCGGGCAGCGAGCCGAGCTCGACCAGCCAGGCGCCATCGGCGAAGGAACCCGCCAGCCGCCTCGCCGTCTCCAGCGCGAGGCTGGTCTTGCCCACGCCGCCAGGCCCGGTCAGCGTCACCAGGCGGCCCTTGTCGAGCAGCGTCGCCACCTCGGTGAGCGCCTGCGCCCGTCCGACCAGGTCGCTGAGCGGGGCGGGCAGGTTGGTGGGCGGCGGCGCGGCGGGCACCGCGTCCAGCGAAGGATCCTGCCTGAGCATGGCCTGGTGGAGCGTCGCCAGCTCGCGGCTCGGGTCGACGCCCAGCTCGTCGGCGAGGCGTTCGCGCAGGTCGCGGAAGCCGTCCAGGGCCTCGCTCTGCCGTCCCGACCGGTAGAGGGCCCGCAGGTGGACGGCGCGCAGCCGCTCGCGCAGCGGATGGCGGGTCACCAGGTCGCCGAGCTCGCCCGCCAGGACGGCGTGCTCGCCCAGCTCCAGCCTGGCCTCGGCCCGCTCCTCCATCGCCGCGAGGCGCAGCTCGTCCAGCCTGGCGATCTCCGGTCCTGCGAAGTCCCCGTCGGCGAACTCGATCAGCGCCGGTCCCCGCCACAGCGCGAGCGCGTCGCCCAGCAGGTCGGCGCGGGCGCGTGGGGTGCCCGCCGTACGGGACCGGGCGACGAGGGCCTGGAAGCGGCCCGTGTCGACGGCGTCGGGCCGCACGTCGAGCAGGTAGCCGGGCGCGCGGGAGACCACCAGCCGCCGCGCCCCCTCCTCGGCGTCCTCCAGCACCCTGCGCAGCTGGGAGACCCTGGTCTGCAGCGACGCCGACGGGTTCACGGGGAGGCTCTCGCCCCACAGGTGGTCGATCAGCCGGTCCGCGGGCACCACCGTGCCCGCCGACACGATCAGCTCGGCCAGCAGCGCGCGGACCTTCAGCTCGGGGATCCTGACCGGCCTGCTCTCTGACGTCCACACGGCCAGCGGACCGAGCACCCCGAAGCGCATGCCGCAAACAGTACCCAAAGCCTGTCCGAAGGGTTTCTGGAGTCCTTCGCCGCAAGGTGTGGGACATGCGACTCGCGTTCATCATCGGCGGCGGGGCCGACGGGCTGGAAGTGGCCGAATGGCTGTGGCATCTCGCCTGCCCGCACGGCTTCGAGGTGGACCTGCTCGACCTCGAGGTGGCGGGGTTGCCCGAGGTGTGCTCGAGCGAGGTGCCGACGCCGCCTGCCGTACGCGATCTGCTGCCGTGGCTGGCCGCGGCCGACGCGTTCGTGGTGGTGCGCCCCGCGTGCTTCCCCGACTCGCTGGCCACCTGGTACGCGCCGCAGTGGCGGGCCAGGCCCGCGGCCTTCGCCGGCCGCGACGACGACCAGGGCGCCGCCGCCCGGCTGCGGCCCGTCTTCGCGGTGACCGTGAACGAGGTCATCAGGTACGGCCGGCGCGGCTCGGCCGACCGCGTGTTGTCCCTTCTGAAGAGAGAGAAGTGATCATGTCTGTGCCCACCCCCCGTGCGGGGGCCAGGCAGTGGCTCGGCCTCGCCGTGCTGCTCCTGCCCACCGTGCTGCTGTTCCTGGCGATGACGGTGCTGTTCCTGGCCACCCCGCACATCGCGGCCGACCTGCGGCCCAGCAGCGCCGAGTTGCTGTGGATCAATGACATCTACGGGTTCATGATGGCCGGACTGCTGGTGGCCATGGGCACCGTCGGCGACAGGATCGGCCGGCGCAAGGTGCTGCTGTTCGGCGCCGCCGCGTTCGGCGTCGCCTCCGCCGCCGCGGCGTTCGCGCCCGGCGCCGAGCTGTTGATCGCCGCCCGCGCGGTGATGGGAATCGGCGCCGCGGCCGTCATGCCGTCCACGCTCTCGCTGATCAGCAACATGTTCAGGGACGACAGGCAGCGGGCGAGCGCGATCGGCATGTGGGCCGCCTCCGTCTCGGTCGGCGTCGCCGTCGGCCCGCTCGTCGGCGGGCTGCTCCTGGAGTCGTACTGGTGGGGTGCCGCGCTGCTGGCGGGCGTGCCCGTCATGGCCGTCGTGCTGATCGCCGCGCCCGCCCTGGTGCCCGAGTACCGGGCGCCGCGCGCGGGCAGGGCCGACGTGCCGAGCGTGCTGCTGTCGATGGCGACGCTGCTGCCGATCGTCTACGGGGTGAAGGAGCTGGCCAAGGCCGGCCTGTCGGCGGCCGCGCTCGTGTCGCTCGTCGCGGGCCTCGTCTTCGCGACGGTCTTCGCCCGCCGCCAGCTCCGTCTCGACAACCCGCTGCTCGACATGCGCCTGTTCGCCAACCGCACCTTCAGCGGCGCGCTGGGCGTCTTCCTGCTCTCGGCGATCGCGCTCGGCGGGGTCTACCTGCTCTTCACCCAGTACCTGCAGCTCGTGGCCCAGCTGTCGCCGCTGCAGGCGGGCCTGTGGATCCTGCCCGCCGCGCTCGCGCTCGTGGCGGTCTCGACGCTGTCGCCGATGATCGCGCGCCGGGTTCGGCCCGCGTACGTCGTGGCGGCGGGGGCGCTGCTGTCGGCGCTCGGGTACCTGGTGCTAACCCAGGTGGGCAGCGTGTCGGGGCTGCCGCTGCTCATCACCGGGTTCTACATCCTCTACCCGGGCATCGCGCCCACGATGGCGCTGACCACGAACCTGGTGATCGGCGCCGCTCCTCCCGAGAAGGCAGGCGCCGCGTCGGCGGTGAACACGACGGCCAGCGACCTCGGCGTCTCGCTCGGGATCGCGCTGCTGGGCACCATCGGCACGGTCGTCTACCGGAGCGAGATGCCCGCGGGGTCTGCCGACACCATCTCGGGTGCGCTCGCGGCGGCCTCGGACCTGCCCTCGGCGGAGGGTGCGGCGCTCGCCGAGGCGGCGCGGGCGGCTTTCACCAGCGGGCTGAACGTGGCAGGGGCGGTCGCGGCGGTGCTCACTGTGGGCGCGGCGGTGCTGGCGGTGACGCTGCTGCGGCGGGTCCCTCCCACGGCGGCTCCCGCGCCGGTGGAGCGGGAGGAGGTCCTGACGGGAGCATGACGCGCTTCCCCGGCCGGAGTCGGAGGACACACCGGACTCCGGCCGGGGTCGTCCCGAACCCAGCCCGGCCACCTGGCTGGGCTTGGGGTTTCGAGTCGAGCCGGACGCGTCCCGGGGGACACCGGTCAGGTGGGGTTCAGGAGGGCCTCGGCGACGGCGGTGCGGGCGTACAGGACGTAGCGGCCCGTGCGGTGCGAGCTGCACAGGCCCGCCTTCTTCAGGGCCGTCAGGTGCTGGTTCGCTCCCGGTTCCGACAGCCCGGCCCTGGCCGCGAGGTCCCGGGTCGACGCGGGCTGGTCCAACTCGGCCAGCAGCCTGGCCCTGGTCGACCCGAGCACCGCCGCCAGCGCCGCAGGCGGGTCCCTCCGCTCGCTCTCCCACAGCGTCGCGATCCCCCGAGGCGGGTAGCGCAGCGTCGGCTGGAACGGCGGCACCGTGATCGAGAAGATGCGCGGCCACACGAAGACGGAGGGCACCAGCAGCAGCCCGCGCCCGTCGAGGGGCCTGACGCCCTGGCAGAAGCGGTGCGCGAGACGGAGCCGCTCGCCCTGCCAGCTCACGTTCGCGTCGAGATCGGCCAGCATGCCGTGCACCCCTCCTTCGGCCAGGACGCGGGCGCGGTAGAGCAGGTCGCCTTCCAGGAGCGCGCGGATGCGCGGCCAGTACGGTTCGATGGCCGCCGCCCAGTACGCCCTGATCTCGTCGGCCAGCCGTACGAGCCCCGCCTCAGGGTCGTCGTGGAGCGCCTGCAGCCGCGGGGTGCGGGCGACGTCCCACGCGTCGAGTTCGGCGCGGACGTCGGCGGCGCGCGAGAGCATGCCCGCCAGCTCCAGTTCCAGGTCGGGCAGCGACGTGGTGGGCGGCGGCGCGATGAAGGCGACGAGCGAGATCGTGGGCACGGGCACGAGATCGGACAGCAGCCGCCAGTCCACGTCCGCCAGCCGGCGGCGTACCTGGCCGGCCCAGCGGCGGTTGATCCCCGTGGGCTCCTTCACCACCCTGACGCTGGCGACGACCTCCCACAACGGCGAGAGGGCGAAGCGCGTGTTCGCGATGTCCTGGACGGTAAAGGTCAGTTCGATTAGCTCTCTCCTTAATTCGTCGCCATTAGACCATCCCGACCGGCATCGTGCCAGGCATGAACCCCGACTTCCGGCGGCTGTACGTGGCCGCGTTCGGCAGCCAGTTCGGCACGCAACTCTCCTACGTCGCGCTGCCGCTGCTGGCCGTGACCGCGCTCGACGCGAGCCCGGGCGAGGTCGGCCTGCTCAGCTCGCTGGCGACGCTGGTCGTGCTGGTCATGGGCCTGCCCGCCGGGGTGTGGGTCGACCGGGTACGGCGGCGCCCCGTCATGGTGACGATGGACGTGGTGCGCGCGGCTGCGCTGGCCACCGTCGCGGCCGCCTGGTGGCTGGACGCGCTGACGATGGAGCAGCTCTACCTGGTCGCGATCGTGTCGGGCATCGGCACCCTGTTCTTCGACGTGGCCTCGCACAGCATGGTGCCCGCCCTGGTCGGCCGTGACCGGCTGACCTCCGCGAACTCGTTGCTCGTGGGGACGAACTCGGCGATGTACATCACGGGGCGCAGCGTCTCCGGCGTGCTCACCCAGGTGCTGGGGGCTCCGCTGGTCCTGCTGCTCGACGCGGTGACGTACGTGTGGTCGGCGTGGTGGCTGCGGGGGATCAGGGCGGTGGAGCCGCCGCCGGCCGTACGGGAGCCGGTCGTACGGCA
This sequence comes from Nonomuraea sp. bgisy101, assembly GCF_057708945.1. Classification (NCBI taxonomy): domain Bacteria; kingdom Bacillati; phylum Actinomycetota; class Actinomycetes; order Streptosporangiales; family Streptosporangiaceae; genus Nonomuraea; species Nonomuraea sp. bgisy101. Next base: position 315,673 of record NZ_JBYITD010000002.1, on the reverse strand, counting down.
GCTTCGTGAAGGGTTGCGGTTCCTGTTCGGGAACAGGGTGCTGGTGTCGATCGCGGCGCAGGGGGCGATGGTGAACCTCGGGTTCCCGCTGGCCACGGTGTTGCTGCCGGTGCTGCTGATCCGGGAGCTCGCCTTCCCCGAGTGGGTGTTCGGCGCGTTCCTCGCGGCCAGTGGCGTGGGGTCGCTCGTGGGGTCGGCGTGCGCGCACCTGTTCGCCAGGTGGCTCGGGCAAGGCCGCGCGGTGTGGCTGCTCGGGGTGCTGACCGCGCCGTTCTCCCTGCTGGTGCCGCTGCTGGACCACGGGGTCTGGATCTGGGCGGCGGCCGCGGGCCTCTTCGTCCAGTCCGTGCGCACGGGCGTGAACAACGTGCTGCTGGTGAGCTTCAGGCAGCAGCTCACGCCCGATCACATGCTCGGCAGGATGACCTCGATCATGCAGGTCATCCTGATGGGCGCGGTGGGCCTCGGCGGGCTGCTCGCCGCGGGCGTCGGCGAGCTGTGGGGGGTGCGCGCGACGCTGTGGGCCGGCGCGATCCTGATGGCGCTGTCGTGGGTGCCGCTGATCACGGTGAGGTCCGAAATCCGCCAGTTGGGGGTGTCCAGCAGGCGATAGCGTCGTGGCATGGAAACGTTGGACTTCGACGCCTGCTACCGCGCGGTGTCCGCGCGCGACGCCAGGTTCGACGGGCGCTTCTACACGGCGGTGAAGACGACAGGCATCTACTGCAGGCCGATCTGCCCCGCGCGCACCCCCGCGTCCCGCAACGTACGCTTCTACCGGCACGCCGCCTCCGCCGAGGCCGCGGGGTTCAGGCCGTGCAAGCGGTGCCGCCCCGAGCTGTCGCCAGGTGACCCCGGCTGGGACGTGCGCGGCGACCTGGTGGGGCGGGCGCTGCGGCTGATCGACGACGGCGCGGCCGACGACCACGGCGTCGCGGGGCTGGCGACGAGGCTGCACATCACCGAGCGGCACCTGCACCGGCTGTTCGTCGGCGAGCTGGGCGTCGGGCCGCTGGCGGTGGCCCGCACCAAGCGGCTGCTGCTGGCCAAGCAGCTGTTGACGGAGACGGCGCTCCCCGTGACGGAGGTGGCGTTCGCGGCGGGGTTCGGCAGCGTGCGGCAGTTCAACGCCACCATGCAGGAGACGTACGGCTTCACGCCGTCGGAGATGCGCGCCACCGCGCACCGGCCGGGCGCCCCCGCCGCGCTCAGGCTCAGGCTGAACTGGCGGGAACCGTACGACGTGGAGGGGTTGTTCGCGTTCCTGGCCGCGCGTGCGATCCCCGGGCTGGAGCGGATCGAGAACGGGTCCTACCACCGGGTGGTGCAGGGCGGCTCGATCACGCTGACGCCCGGCGACGGGCACGTCCTGCTCGACGCCTCGCTCGACGACACCAGGCATCTGGCCAGGGTCGTGGCGCGCTGCCGCAGGCTGCTCGACCTCGACGCCGATCCCGCCGCGATCAGCGAGGCGCTCGGCTCGACGTCGCTGGCCCCGCTGGTGGCCGCGCGGCCGGGGCTGCGCGTCCCAGGCGCGTTCGACGGGTTCGAGCTGGCCGTCAGGGCGATCGTCGGACAGCAGATCTCGGTCGCGGGCGCCAGGACGCTGCTGGGCAGGATCGTGGACAGGGCGGCCGGTTTCCCCTCGGCCGCGCAGATGGCGGACATGGACCTGTCGGGGCTCGGCATGACCACCAGGCGGGTGGCCACGCTAGGGGACCTGGCGGGCCGGGTCGCCGCGGGCGACATCGACCTCGACGGCGGGCAGGATCCCGCCGACGCGGTCGCCGACCTGCTCAAGGTGCCGGGCATCGGCCCGTGGACCGCCGGCTACATCTCGCTGCGCGCGCTGCGCGACCCCGACGCGTGGCCTTCGGGCGACCTCGTCCTGGTCAAGCGCATGGCCGCGCTCGGCATCCCTCAGGACCACCTCGAGCGGTGGCGGCCCTGGCGGGCCTACGCCGCCCTTCACCTCTGGAGCTCTTCATGATCGAAGCGCAGCTGCTGCCCACCCCTGTCGGCCCGCTCGCGCTGCTGGCGCGCGACGGCGTGATCGTCGCCGCGGGGTTCACCGCCGACCCCACCGACATGTTCGTACGGCTCTCGCCCGAGCTGCGGGAGCTCGGCCTCGACGTCGTGGAGGACCTGGGCGCGCCCGCGGAAGCGGTGCGGGCCTACCTGGCGGGCGACCTCGAGGCGCTCGACGCCGTCCCTGTCGAGCAGCCTGGCACCCCCACCCGCAAGCGGCTGCACCAGACTCTGCGAGAGGTCAAGCCTGGGACCACGGTGTCGTACGCGGAGCTGGCCGAGCGGGCGGGCATGCCGAGGACCGCGGCGCGGGCGGCGGGCTCGGCCTGCGCCCAGAACCTGATCGCCCCGTTCGTGCCCTGCCACAGGGTGCTGCCGAGCACGGGCGGATTCGGTGGCTACTACTACGGCGTGCCGGTCAAGGAGTGGCTGCTGGCGCACGAGTCCGGCAAGGCGTGAGCCGCCGGCCCCGGCTCGGCGGCGATCCGAGCCGGGGCGTCAGAGCCGGGTCACCAGTCGCCGTCGCCCCCGTCGCCCCCGTCGACCCCGTCGCCTTCGAAGATCTCCTCGATGGCCTCGCCCATGACGAGCCCGCCGACCACGCCGGCGGCGGCGCCCGCTGTCACGGCCCCGAAGCCGGGACCGCCATGACCGTGGTCGTCGTGGTCGTAACCGTGATGACCATGGTGGCCATGGTGGGAGGACTGCGACAGCTGGGCCATCCAGCGGTCGATCTCCCCTGCCCAGTCGCGGCGCAGGGCCTCCTCGTGGGTGACGTGGAAGCGGCCGATCGCGTCTCCCGAGCGGCCCCCTGACTCCAGGACGATCTCGAGGCCGCCCTCGTCGGCGACGAAGGTCAGCTCGGCCTCGCCGCCGCCCGGGGCATAGAACTCGATCTCCTGGTAGAAGGGCAGCTCCTGGCGCACGCCGTACAGGCTGCCGACCTCGAGGTCGGCGGACCTGAACTGGAAGCCGAGCTGCGGGAACGCCTCCAGCACGCGCAGCTGGGAGGGCAGCGGCTCGACCGCGACCGGGTCGAGGTCGCCCTTGTCGACGGCCTTGGCGATGGCCAACTCCGTGCGCACCCCCACGGCCATGCCCGTCAGCGGACGGCCGCCCACCTCGGTGAGCGGGGTCTCCCACGGCACCGCCACCGTGAACGCGAGCGTCCTGTCCTCGCCCTTGGCCAGTGTGAAGGGCCCTGACACCGTCGTGCGGAAGAACTCGCCGACGCCGCTCCCCTCGCCCTCGCCGTGCTCGATCTCGACCCTGGCGACCAGGCCGAGCGTGACGTGCTCGATCTCGGCGTCGAAGTCGCCGCCCGTGAGCCGTACTTCACCGGACAGCCGCCCGCCCGGCTGGATCCGCGGGGTGGTGAGGACGGTGTCCACTGTGGGGGCGCCGACGCCGAACGCGCCCAGCATCCGCTTGAAGACCACGGCTTGTTCTCCCTGTCGAGTTGGATGGTGCACCTCAGGCCACAACGATCAAGGTCCGGAGCCGGTTCCTGATCGCGGGACGTATGCTGGCGCGCATGACCGTCCAAGGGGCGATCGAGACCCTGCGCTATCCCGCCAACTCACTGGTGATCGTCACGGGCCTGCCAGGCGCGGGCAAAACGACTCTCCTGCGCCGCCTGTACGGCATGGACGGCACCGAGAGCGTCCCGTTCACGGCGGGCCGGGTGACGGTGATCGACTCCCAGCAGTCGCGTGCCCGATGGACCGGTCGGCTGCGCTGGGCGCCCAAGCCGGTAGGCACCGGCGTGGTGTTCGCCACGCACGTGTGGCGGATCAGGCGCGGCCTGAGCGTGGGCGGTCCCGTGATCGCGCACAACAGGGGCTGCGGGCCCCGCGTGCTGCGAGCGTTCGCGTGGCTGGCCCGGCGTCACCGCGCGGAGCTGCACCTGCTGCTCCTCGACGCGCCACCGGATGTCGCGCTCGCCGGGCAGTACGCCAGGGGCAGGGTCGTGGCGACCACGACCTTCACCCGCCACCGGCGACACTGGCACGCGCTGCTCGGCCAGGTGCGGGCCGGCGATCCGAATCCCGCGAAGGGCGCGCACGTGCTCGACCGCGCGGGCGCCGACCGGCTGACGCGCATCGCCTTCGGCGACCGTCAGGGGTTGGCGCTCTCCGACGGCTGACGGCCCGCGGGCACGGCGGCCTCGCGTTCCTGCCGTAGCAGGAGCTGGTCGAGCTTGGCGTGCAGCGCGGCGAGGTCCTCCTTCACCTCCGCGAGCTCGGCCTGTGTCCGTGCCTCCGCGGTGGACGGCTCGGTGTCGTTCATGGCGTTGACCACGACCGCGATGAACAGGTTGAGCGCGACGAAGGTCGACATCAGGATGTAGGCGATGAAGAACAGCCACGCCCACGGCTTCTCCTTCATCACCTCCTGCGCGACGTTGCCCCAGTCGTCGCCCGTCATGATCTGGAAGAGCGTGAACAGCGATCGGGGCAGCTCGTCGAAACGCTCGGGCACGATCTCGCCGAAGAGCTTGGTGGCGATCACCGCGGCGATGTAGACCATCAGCACCAGCAGGCCGATGATGGAGGCCATCCCCGGCACCGCGGCCAGCAGCGCGCCGACCACACGGCGCATGCTGGGCACCGCCGACACCAGGCGCAGTGCCCTGAGGATGCGCAGCGCCCTCAGCACCGAGGTGGGTCCGGAGGCGGGCACCAGCGCGATCACCACGATCACGGTGTCGAACCAGTTCCACGGGTCGGCGAAGAACTTCCTGCCGTAGGCGTACAGGCGCGCGACGATCTCGGCCGCGAAGATCGCCAGCGCGATCCTGTCGACGGCGTGCAGCAGCCCTCCGGCCCGTTCCATCAGGAAGGAGCTGGTCTCGCAGCCGATCGTCACCGCGTTGACCACGATGACGACGATGATCGCTCGCTGGACGAGCGGAGTCTCGAGGACCACGCGCACGCGTTGCTGAGGCGACAACGGGACCGTTCCCCCAAGGACGAACCAACACCAACCGGTGATCATCGTAGGGGTGCGGGCGAGTGCCGACGATCAAGACCTTTCGGTTCGGCCCCAGACGTTCATCGCGTCGTAGGCCGCGCGCCACTCGTCGCGGTAGGCCGCCTGGATGTGCTCGGGCATGCGGCTGAGGATCAGCGCGGTCCGCTCCTCGCTCGCGCTGTCCAGCACCCATGGCAGGTAGCGGGTGGAGTCGGCGCCGATCCGCTTGCCGTGCTCCTGACCGAAGGCCTGCCACTGCTCGGGCGTGACGCTCAGGTCGATCACCGCCAGCGCCTCGCTCTCCTCGTGCTTGAGGTGCCCGCCGAGGACGCCGGTCAGGGTGTCGGAAAGGTCGCCGAGCCGTTCGTGACCCGTGTCGGGGTCGGCGATCGCCGCGTCGAAGGCCTCCAGGAGGGGGTCGATGAGCGCGTGCTCGGCCTCCATCGCGGCGAGCAGCGCGAGTTCGTCGGGCCGGTCGGCCAGCGTCCGCTCCATCACGGGCCACAGCAGGTCGTCCTCGGTGGTGTGGTGGACCCGCAGGTAGGCCTTGAACATCTCCCAGCCCACGGCCGCGCCCAGCAGCCGTCCCGGGTCGTCGTCCATGCGGGCGGTGATGCGGGCGATGCGCTCCGCGTCCCGCCGGAGGGCGTCATGCACCGTGAACATCATCGTCATGTCGAGTTGATACGTCATGCGAGAAAGCTAAAGCGCCATCTCTCCAACTGTCAATATTCCAACTATCAATGCCTGGTACGATCGGAGGGTGACCTCGACCCTGCCTGATCTGCTGAAGCGCTCCCTCGGGAACCTGCTGCGCCAGGTGTCCACGCGGTTCACCGGCGAGTCCCGATGGCGAGAGTTCGTCCTGCTCGACGTGCTGGCCGAGCACGACGGCTGCTCACAGCACGACCTGTCGGAACGGCTCGGCATCAATCGGACGATCATGGTGAAGCTCATCGACGGCCTGGAGGCGCACGGCCACGTCATCAGGACCCGCAACCTCCACAACCGCCGGTCCAACGTGCTGCGACTGACCTCTGCGGGTCGCAAGGCCCTGGCGAGCATGCGCGAGGCCGCCGCCGCCCGCGACGCGGAGGTCACCGCGCCCCTGACGCCCGGCGATCGCGACAGGCTCAACGAGCTGCTGACCCTGTTGCTCCCCGAGCCCGCGCAGGTCCAGAGCACCGTGTACCTGATCTCCCAGGCGCACTACCGGCTGCGCAGGCTCGGCGACGCCCTGCTGGCCGAGACCGGGTTGCGGACCAGGCACTTCGGCCCGCTCGCCGCGCTCGACGAGCTCGCGCCGTGCCCGCAGCACCGGCTCGCCGACCACCTGCGGATCACCGAACCCGCCGCGGCCGAAGCCGTCAACGAGCTGGTGAGAGCCGGCCTGGTGGCGCGCGGCAGGGACCCGCACGACCGCCGCCGCTACGCGCTGGAGCTCACCGACCTCGGCAGGCGGCGGCTCGAGGCGGTCAGCGAGGCACAGATCGCGCTCCAGGCGCGGGTACGCGAGCTCCTCGGCGGCCCCCAGCCCGAGGACGAACTGCGCGAGCTGCTCCAGAAGCTCGTCAGCGACGTCTGACCGTGCTCTGCACCTCGCCGACGGGCACGTCACGAGTGGCGCCCACCTCGACGGGATCGTAGGCGAAGGGCACCACGTCGTCCTCCACCTCGACGGGCCACACGGTGGTGACCGTCAGCACGTACACCTCACGCGGCTGGTCGACGGAGGCGCGCAGGTACCGCACGCCGCAGGCGAACTCGCCGCCCTTCCGGTACGGCCGGCCCGAGGCCCCGCAGTCCTCGCGCACCTCGGCCCGATCCGGCGACGTGCCGGCGTCGATCTTGATGTCCTGGAGCGACGCGGTGACGGTCGCGCTCATGATGCCGGGGATGGACGCGGTGACAGAACGCGTCGCCTGCCCGACCCCGCCCAGCCACACCCAGGTCGGCAGGTTGACGTAACTCTTGGCGTCGGGGTTCAGCCTCACCTGCGGCTCCGGCACCGTCAGCGCGGCCCTGGCGATCTCCACCAGCTCCGCCAGCGTGATGCCCGCCGGGGGCGTCGTGCCGGGCGGCACCCACACGAACTGGTCGAGCCCGCCCCAGCAGGCCCTGCCCCTCGCGTCCGCCTCGTTGTAGGCGGGGGTCCACCAGCGGCCCGGCTGCCCGATCTTGTCCTTGAACTGCTTGAGGAAGGCCTGGAACTGCTCCTCCGTGCCGTCAGGGTTCATCCTGAACCAGTAGGCCCTGACGTCCTCCTGGGTCTTGAGCATCTCGGTGGCGTCCGGGCCCGGCTCGTACCAGCAGGGGCGTTTGAGCTGGTAGCCGTCGCCCTTCCCGCCCCTCGCCCCGTTGCCGGTGATCACGATCTTGGAGTTCTCGAGGCGGACGCCCGCCGTACGGCCGTCCTGGAAGCCGTCGCCGCGCGGGCCTCCGGGGTCGAGCAGCAGCAGGCCGGCGACGGCGGCCGAGAGCAGGGGGTTCAACGGGCACACCCTTCCTTGCCGTGTCTGAAGTCCTTGACCCGCCACACGCCGTCCTCGCCCTCGGCGAGCACCATGGCCTGCAGGTAGGCGGCCCGCGTCCACGCGGGCTGGGTGGGGACGGCCGTGCCGCCCCTGCCCTTCAGCACCCGCAGGCGCGTCTCGTCCACACAGGCGCCGACCTCGGCTCCCCCGCCCATGACCGCGGTGACGTTCATCGCGTAGATCCGCGCGGTGCCGCGCACCGACAGGCCGTCGAAGCTCAGCACCCAGTCGACGGCCTCGCGCCCGCCGGGATCGGCCACCCTGGCGAGATAGGAGTCGTCGCCGGTGACGACGGCCTTCCACATTCCCGCGTAGACGTCGGTGAACGCCCTGAGCAGCGCCGCCTGCCGCGGGTCGGTGGTGGCGGGCCGTTCGACGAGCACCTTCGTCCTCGGCCCCACGAGGATCGTCTCGGTCGAGGGGGCGCCGGCGGCCGCGGGAGTGGATGCGACCGCCTGGCGCGGCGTGAAGGGCCGATCGGCGCCGGCGGCCGCGCAACCGGCGCCGAGCAGGGCGGCGGCGACCACCGGTGCGATCAGCCCTCGCATGCGGATCACGCTAGGTCTCCCTGTCTTCCGGGAGCCATTGATGTGCGCCTTTCGGTATGAATCACGCGGAAGACTCCCTGACCACGTGGATCCGCCATGACGGCAGCAGCTCGTCGATGAGCGCCTCGGTCTCGGGGGCCATGCCGCCGCCGTACGGGTGCGATGCCGACCTGCGGGTCAGGCCCTCGACGACGGCGCGCAGCCGTACCTGGTCGCCGGTGGCGTGCGTGGCGCGCAGCAGGTCGCGCCACAGGCCCTCGTCGTCGGCGGCCAGCAGCAGACCCGCGCGGACCGCGGCCACCGCCGCGTCCGCGTCGCCGTGGGCCAGCCTGACCTCGCACAATCGGTGGGCGGCGTCAGCGACGGCCGCCGCCACGTCGTACTCCAGCTCGTCGGCGGCCAGCCACGCGTACCTGGCGCCCGGCCTGCCGGCCAGCAGCGGACCCCTGACCAGCCCGAGCGCCCTCTCCAGCAGGACCGCCCGCGCGGTCTGGTCGTCGTGTGAGCGCCTGACCAGCTCGCGGAAGAGCGCCCAGTCGGTCCGCACGCCGGGGCCGAGCCTGAGCCGTCCCGCCTCGTCGGTGTGCAGGTGCTCCTCGCCGAGCCAGTGCGCGACCCGCGCGATGGTGGCATCACGCACCAGCGCCTGCACGCCGCGCGGCCACAGCACGCCGCCGAGCACGACGGGATGGACGCCTCCCGGATGCGTGGCCAGGTAGACCAGCAGCTCGGTGGCCAGCTCCATCCGCCCCTCCTCCATCGGCTCGGGGCCGCTGACCTCGATGGGGCCGAGCAGCCTGATCTCGACGGCGGGCGGGTGGAGCTCCTCCAGCGGTTCGGGCTCCGGCATGGCCTCGCCCTCGTGGCGCTCGGCCGTGTCGAACAGGTCCAGCAGCGCCTGGTAGTGGCGGCGGGGCAGCAGCTGCGCCGCCACCTCGAAGCCCAGCTCGGGGACGCGGGCGCGGCCGTCCTCGGTGATCTCCACGGTCCAGGTGGCGTGCGGCACCTCCCCCGTGAGCACGAACCCCGCCGTGCCCTTCCTGGCGAGCAACGCCAGGCGCCGGGCCTCCTCCAGGGTGGGCGCGACGGCGCTGAGCAGATAGTGGGCCAGCCTGGACTGGCCGTTGACCCGCCCGGTCAGCACCTCCTGGCGGGGCGCGGCCGCCGTCTCCAGCTCGGGCAGCACCTCCGACAGGCTGCCCACGGACCTGACCCGGCCTGGCGCGATCGTGGTCAACTCCTCGCCGAACCCGACCAGCGTGACGCGCATCTCGTCCGACCACCTGTTGGTGGCCAGCTCGACGGCCAGGGCGGCGAGCGCGGCGGTGGTGTGCGGGCCGCGGATGTTGATCAGGCCGTGGGCGGCCTCCAGGTCGACGAGGACGCGACCGCCGCCGTCGGTGCCCAGCGAGACCAGACCCGGGTACGGCGCGCCGCCCGCCTGCTCCTCCAGGAGCCTGCCCTCGTGGGCGGCCAGCCGCCAGACCTGCCCGCCGTCCTGCGCCTCCCACGGCTCGGGCGCGTCCGCGCTGGGCGGATGGATCCACAGGTCGAGGGTCCTGGCCGACAGGTGAGCGGCGTAGACCGTGGGAGGGACGCGCTTCTGGGCGGCCAGCTCGGCGCCGAGCACGCGCAGACCGATGTCGAGCATGCGGGCGCCTGGCGCGTCGGCCCCCAGGCGAAGCGCCACCTCTGCCTTGGCGGCGTCGTCGCGAGGGCGGGCGATGCGGTGGCCGAAGGCACGGCGCCAGAGCTGGCGGCGCCGCCTGCCCCCGAGGACCACGAGCAGGCCAGCGGCGGCCAGCGACGCGCCCGCGAGGTAGTCGACGAGATCGAGCCCGGGATTCTGCTCGGCGGCGCCGTCCTGGCTTGCGGGCGCGTCCGCCACCGCGCGCCCTGCCTCGGCGCCTGCCTCCCCGGACCTCGCCCCTTCCTCCGGACGCCTTGTCCCCTCCGCGCGTGTGGCTTCTTCCGCGCGCCTGGCTTCTTCAGCGCGCTCGGCCGCCTCCGCACGCTTGGCCGCCTCCGCACGCTTGGCCGCCGCCTCCGCACGGTCGGCCTCCGTACGCTTGGCCTCCTCTGCACGCTTTGTCGCCTCCGCGCGCTTCGCCTCTTGCGCGCGCTTCGCCTCCGCCGCGCGCTTGGCTTCTTCCGCGTGCTTGGCCGCTTCCTCCGCGCGTTTCGCGGAGTCGGAGCGGTGCGACTCCTCGGCCTTCGGGTCCTGGCGAGCCGGGTCTGCCTGCTCCTTCGCCGGGGCGGGCCGAGCGGGCCTGCCAGGCTCCTGGTCCGACACCGCCGGCGGGCCAGGATGCTCGCGCAGGATCGTCTCTCTCGACTGCCCGGCAGGCACGATGTGCACGTTGACCGCGTCGTCCGGCATGTCCAGCACCCACCCTGGCCTGATCAGGTCGGCCATCCGCAGGCGGGCCCCGTCAGGCTGCTCCTTGTGCTGGTTCAGCCGGAAGATCTCCGGATATCTCCGCCCGTCTCCCAGACACTTCTCCGCGATCTCCCACAGGCTCTCGTGGTGCCTGCCGTGCGGCGGCTGAACGGTGTAGACCTTCCTCGCCTTGTAGACGGTCGCCTCCTCCTCGAACACCGGCGCCGCGTACGCCACGGTCGTCATGGCGGGACGCGCGGGCGGCGCGCTCAACCCCGCGATCGGCACGGCCACCGCACCCGCGGTGAACAGCAGCAACACCGCCGACACCAGCCTGTTGGCCAGGGCCTGCGTCGCCCCCGACAGCGGCACGCGGGCGGGCATCCCCACCCTGCGGATGCCGCCGTAGACCTCGACGACCACGCACACGAACAGCTGGAACCACGCCAGCCACACCAGGAGCACCATCAGCGCCACGACCGTGCTGGCGCCCACCTGGCTGGTCACGAGGTCGAGGTCGAGCAGTTCTGGAGAGATCGGCGGGCCCGCCAGCGCCAGCAGCGCGTACGGCACGCCGCCCACGAGCGCGACCAGCACCATGAGCGCGCCCAGCCCAGCGAGGATGTCACCGGGCGTCCGCTTCGACGGGATCCGCACGGGCGCGGGCCTGGGCCGCTGACCGGCGGGCCTCTTCCCCCCTGCGGGCCGTTGCGAACCGCCCGTGGCCTTCACCGGACGACCCACGGGCGCCGCGGGACCACCCACAGGTCTCACAGGACCACCGGCAGGCGTCGCAGGACCACCCACAGGTCTCACAGGACCACCGGCAGGCGTCGCAGGACCACCCACAGGTCTCACGGGGCCATCGACGGGGGGCGCAGGGCCGCCCGCCTGGCGTGCGGCACCGCCTTCAGGGCGTGCGGGACCGTCCGCGCGCGCGGGTTCTCGCGTCGGCATGGCCTCTCCCTCCTTCACATCCAGCGTCGCCGCCCGCCGCGGGCCGAGCCGGCGAGTGACGCGATTCGGTCTGGCTCAACGGGCGTCAGGCGCGGCGGTGGCCTGCCCCTCCATCTCCGCGCCTGGGAATCCGAGCGCGCCCAGGAAGTACGCCGTCCAGCTCACCCGGACCCATACCGTCACCTGCGTCTGGGCGTCCCCCACCCGGCAGTCGCCGGGCCGTACGTCGTCGGAGGAGTAGGCGTTGACGACCTCCGTGGCCCGCGCGCACACCTCGTCCTGGCCGAGCAGGCGGGCCTGGCCCGTCTGGCGCAGATGTTCCACGTCGATCCGGTCCGCGCCCGCCCTGGCCGCCTGCTCGGCCACGTCGGCCGCCCGCAGCCTGGCGTTGATCGCCGCGCCGCCGTCCACGAGCAGCCCGGCCAGCAGGAACACCACCACGGAGAACAGCACGGTGAACACCGACATCGACCCGCGCTCGCTCAATCGACCCTCCTGAACTGCTCCAGCGGGACGACCGAGGTGCCCGTCATCAGCTTGGAGGCGCCGAAGCCCAGGAACTCCAGGTCGAGTTCGCAGGTGACCGCCGCCTGGACCTGGCCGCCCTCCTCCCACCTGGTGCCCGACAGCGAGACCCGCGGCGCGGCGCACTGCCCCTCCAGCGCCGACCTCGCGCTGTCCTCCGCCGCGCCCTCCGCGTCCGCGAGCGTGCGCTGGACCGAGGCGGCCCGCGCCGCGTCCATGGCCGCGCCGTTCACCTCGCCCTGCGCCTCGACCAGCCGTCCCGCGCCCGCCAGGAACAGCAGGAACAGCAGGAAGACCGGGGCCAGCATCACCGTCTCGACGGCCATCGAGCCTCTGTCGGCGTTCATCCGCAGTCGTCGCCTCCGTTGTCGGGGCGGAAGCACTCCACCGGTCCTCCCGAGGTCGCCGTGATCGTGAACGTCAGGTCGGGGAGCAGCGGGATCACCTGCACGGCACTGCCCGTCACCGTCACCCAGCGCTCGTCGGCTCCTTTGGGTACGGCCGACGCGGCGGCGCCGTCGAGGATGCGGGGGCCGATGGCGCGGGCGACGTCCTCGGCCCTGGAGACGGCCTCGTCCTGCCAGCTCGTCGAGTCGAACGGGGCCGACCTGGCGACCCTCGCCCCTTCCCTGGCGGCGGCGTCGGCCACCTGCCGCCCGTGGAACCACAGCGCGACCTGCACGATGAGGAGGATCACGGCGAGGACGACCGGCATGATGAGCGCCAGCTCCACGACCGTCGCCCCCCGCTGCCCCCTCGCCACACCGGGCGGTGTCTCCCCGTCCGGCGGCCGGCCGACCGCTGAGGCTCCGGCCGTCTCACCACCGGCAGACCCCGGACATCCCCAGGAACCGCCGGCGGTGCGACCACCGGCAGACCCCGGACATCCCCAGGAACCGCCGGCGGTGCGACCACCGGCAGACCCCGGACATCCCCAGGAACCGCCGGCGGTGCGACCACCGGCAGACCCCGGACATCCCCGGGAACTGCCCCCGGTGCGACCACCGGCAGGCCCTGGACCTCCCCGGGAACCGCCGGCCGTCCGACGACCGGTGGCTCCGGGGGAGGTCCGTGGTGGCTGCGTGCCGAGGCCCGGCAGGACGCCGGCAGGCGAACGACCGGCGTCGTGCAGGGACAGGTCGCTGGCGAGGTTCACTCGTTGCCGCCGCCGGAGCCGCCGCCCCCGCCGAAGCTGTTCTGGAGGTCGGCCTGCTTCTGCTCGACCAGCGTCTTGATGAGCGTCGCGAGCCCGAGCGCCACCCCGGCGATGATCGCGGTGATGATCACCCATTCGACGGCGGACGCCCCCCGCGAGGGGGCGGTGCGGGCGCGGTGGAGGCGGACCCCGAGGTACGCCGTCAGGTACACGATCCATGGGTGGTTCATCAGGACCCCAACATCTTCATAGCGGCGGGAAAACTGAGAAAGATCACGAACCCGGCGCACAGCAGGAGCTGGGCGACGAGCATGGACTGGGACCGCTCCCCCGCCCGCCCCTCGATCTCGGCGAGTTCGCGGCGGCGCAGGGTGGCGGCGCGGGCGGTCAGCGAGGCGCGCACCTTCGCGCCGTCGTCGGCGACGAGGCCGAGCGCCGCCGACAGATCGCGCAGCTCGTCGACGTTGATCTCCTCGCCGAGCTGGCCGAGCGCCTGCCATGGGGTGATGCCGACGATCCTCGCCCCGCTGAGCGCCTCCCTGATGCGGGACATCGCCCAGTTCGGGGAGTCTCCGCTCACCGAGACGGCCATCATGAGCGCCTCGGGCACGCCGCGCCCGCCCGCCAGGTTCATGGCGACCAGGTCGAGGAACGCGCCGACGACGTGGCGGAAGTCGCGCCTTTTCGCCGCCGCGTCCCGCCTGATCTGCAGGTCGGGCAGGAGGAAGAACACCAGCGACACGGCCAGCGCCGCCCAGAACGGGATGGTGAGCGACACGCCCCACTCCATCAGCACCAGCCATCCGGCCAGCACGGGGAAGGCGAGCAGTCCCGAGGCGGCGAGGAGCGCCTTGGTGGCCAGGAACCCCTCGAACGAGCGTCCCACGAGCGCGAGATCGGCCTTGATGGAGCGGACCTCCCAGCCTCTCGCGGCGTAGAGCCTGGCGAGCCGTACGCCGAGGCCGCGTCTGAACGCGCTGACCTCCTCGTCGGGGAGGACCAGCTGGAGGCGCGGAGCGTCGGCGTCCTGCCTGGCGGCGTCGAGCGCCATGAGGCGGGCGACGAGCCCGGGACGGGCAGGGAAGAGCGCCCGCATCAGGAGGAAGATCCCCAGCCCCAGGACCCCTCCTGCCAGCACACCCTCAACCATCGGGCCCTCCCTTCCCGTACGGCGAGCCCGGCCGGCCGGCGGAACGGATGACCGGCCGGTGGGCGCTTGCCTGTTCGGCCGCCATGAGGGGCGGGCGGACCGTGTGCCCATGCCACGCGGGGGCGAGCGGCAGGCGGAGCGGCTCATGCATGGGGTGCTCCGGGGGGTTGGGGGAGGTCGAGGGCGAGCAGGCGGGTCGGCTTGTCGAAGCGGGCCAGCCGTCGCATCCACGCGAATCCCGCGCCGAACAGCCCCGCCACCACCACGAGGACGGCCTGCCCCAGCCACGACCGGTACTCGGCCACGTAGGAGGGGTTGAACACCACGAGCGCCGCCGCGAAGCCGAGCGCGGTGAGCACGACGATCTGCACGGATCTGCGGGTGGATCGGCGTTCCGCTTCGACGCGGCGGCGCATGTCCAGTTCCTCCCTGGCCGAGACCGCCAGCGCCCCGAGCACGTCCCGCAGTCCGGGCCCGCGCAGCCTGGCGTTGAGGATGAGGGCGGCGACGACCAGGTCGGCGGAGGGGTCGTCGAGCTCGTCGGCGAACAGCCGCAGGGCGTCGGGCAGCGCCATCCTGGTGTGGAGCCGGTCGACCATGGCCCGCAGGTGCGGGCGCAGCGTCGGCGCGGCGGCGCGGATCGACGAGGGGATGGCCTGTTCCAGGCCCGCCGCGCCCGCGATCGTGTCGCGCAACGACTCGGTCCACGCGGCGAGGCCTTCGAGACGGGCCATGGCCGCCCGTTCGGAGGCCGCCCCGCCGGACAGCCCGCGCCAGGCGAAGACGAGGAGCGCGGCGCCGGCCGCCATCACCGGCCACTGGGTCACGGCGAGGATGAGCGTGGCGAGGACGGCCGCCACCGCCGTGCGCGTGGAGAGCGTCCTGAGCAGGCGGCGAGGCGCCGAGGCGGGGCGGGGGCGCATGCCGTGAAGGGAGAGGAAGAGCAGGAGGAGGCCGCCTCCTGCGGCGGCGCCCGCGAGCATGGCGAGGGGGTCGACGCCGATCATCACCAGCCTCCGGGGACGTAGCCGTGCGGGGTGAGCTCGTCGAGGCAGGAGACGGGCGCGTGCGGCACGGCGGCGCCGTCGGGCCCGGGCGCGAAGACCTCGCTGGACAGGACGCGTCCGTCGACGCCGTTCACCTCCCTGACGCTGGAGACGAAGCGGCGCAGCGTGCCGCCCGAGGCGTAGTCGTTGCGCTTCTCGATGAAGACGACGA
The DNA here is from genome assembly GCF_057708945.1 of Nonomuraea sp. bgisy101. NCBI lineage: Bacteria > Bacillati > Actinomycetota > Actinomycetes > Streptosporangiales > Streptosporangiaceae > Nonomuraea > Nonomuraea sp. bgisy101. Next base: position 300,204 of record NZ_JBYITD010000002.1, on the reverse strand, counting down.
AGTCGATGGCACCGGCGATGAGCATGTGGGTGGCGTCGACGGGCAGTCGCTCGGCGGCCTGCAGCGCGTAGGTGGAGATGCGGTTGAAGACCTCCATGCTGGAGTTGGCGTGGATGGTGGACAGGGAGCCGTCGTTGCCCTGGGTCATGGCGTTGAGCATGGTGACGATCTCGTCACCGAGGACCTCGCCGACGATCACGCGGGACGGGTTCATGCGCAGCGATCTGCGCACCAGTTCGGCCATGGTGATCTCGCCCTGCCCCTCGGAGTTGGGCAGGCGCTGCTCGAAGGCGACGACGTTCGGGTGCAGCTCGGGGAACTGGTCGAGCCCGAGTTCGAGCGCCCGCTCGACGGTGATCAGCCGCTCGGCGGCGGGGATCTCGTTGGCCAGCGCCCGCAGCAGCGTCGTCTTGCCTGCGTTGGTGGACCCGGCGATCATGATGTTCTTGCGGGCGGAGACGGCGGCGCCGAGGAAGCGGGCCAGGTTCGGGGTCAGCGTGCCGTTGCCCACCAGATCGGACAGGAAGACCTTGCCGAGCCTGGCGCGGCGGATCGACACGGCGGGTCTGACCGTCACGTCCATGACGGCGGACAGCCGGGAGCCGTCGGGCAGGCGCAGGTCGAGTTGCGGATTGGCGGTGTCGAACGGCCTGCTGGACAGGCCCGAGTAGGCGGCCAGGATCTGGATGAGCTCGATCAGCTCCTCGTCGGACTCGGCGACGGGCTCGTGGGTGAGCTCCTGGCCGTCGGCGTAGCCGACGAAGACGCGGTCGCAGCCGTTGATGTCGATGTTCTCGACGTCGGCGTCGTCGAGCAGGGGCTGGAGGCGGCCGACGCCGAACAGCGCGGCGTGGATCCCTGCGGCGAGTGCCTCCTCCTCTTCGAGCGTCGGCGGCGTACGGCCTGAGCCGATCTCGCCGCGCGCGAACTCCTCCAGCACCTGGGAGATCAGCGCCCTGGCGAACTGCCGCTCGTCCTCGCCGGTCATCGCGGGCATGCCGTTGGCCTGGTCGAGGCGGCGCTGGTGGGCCAGGCGGTCGCCGACCTCCTGCCGGAAGCGCTTCACCAGCGAGTGGTCGAGTGTCATGACACCCTCACCTGGGAGGACAGGCGCCCTGCGAGCTCGCGGGCCGTACGGATGAGCAGGGAGCGGTCGAGCCGTCCTCCCCACTGGCCGCGCAGCAGTTCGGCTCCCTTGGGGTCGTGCGCGAGTCCCGCCACGAACGCCGCCTGGCCGCCCACGATCCTGCGCACCTCGTCGACGGAGGCGCGGTAGGTGCGCGGGTCGGCGATCACGACCACCGCGACCTGCGGGCCCTTGGGGAGGAGGGCGAGGCGTTCACGCAGGTGGGCGACGTGGTCGAGGCTGGCCCTCGTGAACAGCGCGAGCAGTTCGGCCTCCGCGATCAGCTCGCTCACCTGCGGGTGTGCGCCGAGTCTGCCGCAGTCGGCCAGCACGTCCGCGTGCGGCAGGCCGGACAGCGCGCGGCCGAGCGGTCCCCATATCCAGGTGAGGCCGGCCGCCTGCTCGCCGTGGGTCAGCCCGGCCAGGACGTCGAGCCCGCCGATGATCTTCTGGGTGTGCTCGTGGATCTGGGCCGGTTCGAGCCCGCGCCTGGCGGTCGCGCCCAGCGTGAGCAGTCCCCTGCCGGGGTTGAGCATGCCGCCGTCCAGGGCGGGCAGCCGGTAGGCGAGGTCGCCTCCGGCGGGGTCGCATTCGGCCAGCAGGACGGCACGCGGCCAGACGGCGCCGAGCGCGGTCGCCGCGGTGGTGACGCCCGGCGCGCCCTTGTCGGCGGCCAGCACGATCAGCGCCACGTCAGCGCGCTCCCGGCAGCTCGGCCACCGCGATCTCGCCGCTGGAGGCGTAGGCGGCGATCTGCGGCGACACCGTCGCGTCGACGATCACCGTGATCAGGCCCGCCGAGCCGGACCGGGTGGGCTCGCCCACGACGTGGACCAGGGCGTTGGGCGCCAGCACTCTGCTCTGCGCGGTCGCCGACCGTCCAGGCACGTGGATGACCTGCACGCGGTCGCCTTCCTTCAGGCCGGCGGGCGCCTGGCCAGGTTTGAGCGCGAGCCCGACCTTGGCCTTGCCCGGGCCGAGCTCCTTGCTGGCGGTGACGGTCATCTCGTCGGTGAGGAGGGTGCCGGGCAGGAGGGTCACGCTCGCGTACGTCTCGATCACCGCGAATCGCCGCGACCACGCCACATATCCGATGCCGGTATCGGCTATCTGCACCTCTTCCAGCGCATTGGGAGAGATCTTCTGACCCGCCCCGATCTGTTGCACGACCCTGATCGCGGAAATGCGGTCGCCGCTCCGCATGACCAGCAATGTGGTGGCCAGCGCGCCACCGAGAATGAGGAGAACGGCAAGCGCGGCGAGCGCGGGTTTCCGCTCGCGTGGCGGCACGGGGAGCTTGCGGGACGCGCTGCTGGAGAGCACGCCTGCGGGCCCCGCCGCGTTGACGGCGGGCTTTTCGCTGGTCCTCATAGGTGGGGGGCTCCCATGATGAATTTTCGGGAATTCAGGCCATTATGTGCATCTACCGGCCTGGCGCGGGGCCCGAATGCGATGAACAATGCTCGTTTCGCAGGTAGGAGGCTGTCAACTAGACCCGTTAATTAAAGCTGCTTGAAATGCCCACCTATTTAGTGATAGCAACCACATTCGCCTCAGAATTCACAGATTCGTCACCTGAACCTGTTCAAACCATGCGATGCTTGGTGGCATGGGCAGGCTCCGCGGGCTCTTGGCCCGGCTCCGTCGTCGCTGGGTCTCGCGTGTCGCGGGCGCTCCTGCCACCTCGCGGGTGGTCGGCGGCCTGCACCGGGCGGCGTCCAACCTGGTGGAGGTGACCGCCGAGGTGAACGCTTACGCCGGGCTGCTGGAGGAGAAGGCCGAGGAGCTGAGGGACCGCACGCGCGCCTACCAGCAACCCCCTTCCTGACACGACAGCCCCCCTTTCACGCCCCAGGAATCTCTCGCGCCGACGCCATGCGGTCAGGCGCCCTCCAGGAACGATCACCGGCGGCCCGCCCGGGCGCGGCGATCCATGCCGGTGTCGTCATCCGGGCGGCGCGCACGCCGGTCAACGGTTAGCGTGGCGGCCGGTCCGACCCCGAGGAGACGGCACATGCGGATCATGCTCACCGTGCTCGACGAGCGCGGCGACCGTGACGTCGTGATCGAGGGCGACGAGGCCACCACGGTCGCCGGGGTGGCCGAGGCCCTCACGGAGCCGCCGGGGGAGCCGCTGGCGAAGGTGGTCCGGCTGTCCAGGAGCCGCGCGCCGTACGGCCTCGGCGGCCCGCCCCGCCTCCCCCGGCAGCGCGGCGAGGCGCGCGCGGCCGCGCCCCCGGCGGGCGAGGACGCGTGGGCGACGGGCACGGGGCTCGGGTTCGAGGGACCGACGGTGTGGCGCGACGGCAAGCCCGTCGACCCGCGAGCACCCGCGCGAGCCGTCCTGCGCAACGGCGACACGATCACCCTGAGCCCCGGGCTAGCCGGGCTCACCGTCGTCGCCGAGCCCGGCGGGGTCGCCGAGGTCAGGGTCGTGGGCGGTCCCGACGCGGGCTCCGTCCACCGCCTGGGCCTGGGCGTCCATGTGATCGGCGCCGACCCCACGTGCGCGATGGCCGTACGGGACGCCGCTCTGGCGCCCGAGGCCGCGATCGTCAGGGTCACCCCCGCCGCGATCACCGTCGAACCGCCACCGGCCAGGACTCATGAGCCGCCGAGGAAGAAGGCGAAGGGCAGGTACGCCGAGGAACTCGACGAGCTGGCGCTGCGGGACACGCCTGCGACGGGCGAGCCGCCCGAGATCCTCCTGGACGGCGAGCCCGTCACCGCTCCCGCCGACTGGCCGGAGCACGCCCTCCTCACCGCCGGGTCCTCCCTCTTCACGCTGACCGCGATCGAGCCGGCCGACGCCCATCTGGCGCCCCGGCCGGACGGCGGCCTGGCCTACAACCGCCCGCCCCGGCTGAAGCGGCCCGGCACCGCGCGCAGGTTCGAGGTCCCGCAGGAGCCCAGGCGCGCGGAGACGACACGGCTGCAGCTGCTGGCCGCCTTCCTTCCCGCCGTGCTCGGCGTGACGATGATGCTCGTCACCGGCCAGTGGTACTACCTGCTCATCGCGCTCATGACGCCGCTCATCATGGTCGGCCAGTGGTGGAGCGACCGGCGTCACGGGCGCAGGCAGCACAAGCGCTCGACCAGGAAGTACAGGGAGGACCTGGCCCTCTTCCACGAGGAGGTCGAGCGGGCCCGCAGGAGCGACCAGCGGGCCAGGAGGGCGGCGGCCCCCGACCCCGCCGAGGTGCTGCTGACCGCGACGGGACCGCGCAGGCGGCTGTGGGAGCGCAGGATCCACGATCCGGACGCGCTCAGGCTCCGCGTCGGGCTCGCCGACCTGCCTGCCGAGCTGGAGTTCGACGTGCCGTACGAGGCTCCGGTCTGCGAGAAGGTGCCGGTGGCGCTGCCGATGCGCAGGCTGGGCGTGGCGGGTGTCACGGGCCCGCGCGAGGAGGCCGCGGGCCTGGTGTCGTGGCTGGTCGCCCAGGCCGCCGCGCTGCACAGCCCGCGCGACCTGGCGATCGTGGTGATCTCGGCGAGCGCCGACGCTCGAGAGCGGTGGGGCTGGGTGCGCTGGTTGCCGCACTGCGTGCCCCACAGGGGCGAGGACTGCGTGGCGCTGGTCGGCGCCGACCCCGAGTCGGCGGGCAGGCGGGTGGCGGAGCTGACCGCGCTGATCGACGAGCGGCTCAACACCTCGATCCCCGAGTTCGGGAAGGTTCCGACCGGCTGGGACGACCTGGGCGGCCCCGAGACGGCCGACGGGCGGCCCTCCTACGACGAGCGGCCCTTCGACGTGCTGGTGGTGCTCGACGGCGCGCAGGTGCTGCGCGGCCTGCCCGGCATGCCGCAGGTGCTGCGTCAGGGCCCGCGCGCGGGCGTCTACACCCTCGCCGTCGACGAGGAGCAGCGGCTCCTGCCCGAGGAGTGCGAGACCGTGGCCGCCTGCGGCCTCGACGGCCTGGTACGGCTGCGCGGCGGCGGCCTCGACGCGCTCGGCGCCGCGATCGCCGACCGGGTGCCGCCGTCGTGGTGCGAACGCCTGGCCAGGGCGCTGTCGCCGCTTCTCGACGTCTCCCGCGAAGACGCCTCGGGCAGCCTGCCCGAGGCCGTACGCCTGCTCGACCTGCTGCACCCGCCCGTCCAGTGGAACGCTCCGAGCACCGAGGCGGTGCTGGGGGTCGGCCCCGACGGCCCGTTCACCGTCGACCTCGCCAAGGACGGCCCGCACGCGCTGATCGCCGGCACCACGGGCGCGGGCAAGTCTGAGCTGCTCCAGACCCTCATCTGCGCGCTGGCCGCCAGGAACAGGCCGGACCAGCTCACGTTCGTGCTGATCGACTACAAGGGCGGGGCGGCTTTCAAGGACTGCGCCAGGCTCCCGCACACCGTCGGCATGGTCAGCGACCTCGACGGGCACCTCACCCAGCGCGCTCTCACCTCGCTCGCCGCCGAGATCAGGCGCAGGGAACGGCTGCTGCTGGAGGCGGGTGCCAAGGACCTCGACGAGTACGAGGGCACGCTCCCGCGCCTGGTGCTGGTCATCGACGAGTTCGCCGCGCTGGTCGCCGAGCTGCCCGACTTCGTGGCGGGGCTCGTCGACATCGCGCGCAGAGGGCGTTCGCTCGGCATCCACCTGATCCTGGCCACCCAGCGGCCCGCCGGCGTGGTGACGGCCGACATCCAGGCGAACACCTCGCTGCGGATCGCGCTCAGGGTGACGGAGGCGGCGGAGTCGGCCGACGTGATCGACGTCCCCGACGCCGCGCACATCTCCAAGGCGACGCCCGGCCGGTGTTACGTCAGGTCGGGCGCGGGGGCGGCGGTTGCCGTACAGGCGGCGAGGGTGGGCGGGCGCGGCTCCGGCGCGCGGGCGCGGCTGCGGACCGTGGAGCTGGGCTGGGCCGCTCTCGGCAGGCCGCTGCCGCCCCCGCCCGAGGCCGCCGAAGGGCCGGCGATCACCGACCTGGCGATCCTGGCCGACACGATCGCAGCGGCGGCGCAACGGGCTGATGTGCCCGAGCAGCCGAGCCCGTGGCTGCCGCCGCTGCCCGCGCAGGTCGTCCTCGACCCGCCCGAGGGCCTGACGTTCGGGGTGACCGACCTGCCGTGGGCGCAGGAGAGGCGGCCGCTGACGCTCGACCTCGAACGGGGCGGTCACCTGCTGATCGCGGGCGCGGCGCGCAGCGGCAGGTCCACGGCGCTGCGCACGATCGCGGGCGCCATCGCCGCCGCGCGCTCGCCCGCCGACGTGCACCTGCACGCGATCGACTGCGGCTCGGGCGCGCTGCTGCCGCTGGTCGCGCTGCCGCACTGCGGCGCGGTCGTCACGCGCGACCAGCTCGACAGGGTCGAGCGGCTGCTCACGAGGCTGCGCGAGGAGGTCGGGCGCAGGCAGCAGCTCCTGGCCGAGGCGGGACACGCCTCGCTGGCCGAGTACCGTGCGGCGGGTCACCGGCTGCCGTGGCTGGTGCTGATGCTCGACAGGTGGGAGGGCTACGTCGCCGCGTTCGAGGGCTACGACTACGGTCGGCTCACCGAGGCGCTGCTCCAGCTGCTGAGGGAGGGCCCCGCCGTGGGGTTGCGCGCCGTGGTGACGGGCGACCGCTCGGCCCTGCTCGGCCAGGTGTCCACGGTCTTCGACGAGCGGCTCGTCCTCCGCCTCGCCGATCCCGCCGACTACGGCCTGGCCGGGCTGCCGGTGAAGGAACTGCCCGCCTCGATGCCGCAGGGCCGCGCGCTGTCGATCAGGGAGCAGGGCGTCGTGGAGAGCCAGATCGCGCTGCTCGACCCCGACCCGTCCGGCCCCGCCCAGGTGGCCGCGCTGCAGGCGCTGGCCCGCACCCGCGAAGCCGCGGGTGAGCGGCCGCTGCGCGTCGACGCGCTCCCGATGCGCATGACCGCGGGCCAGGCCCTGGAGCTCGGGCCCGCGCCGAAGGGCCCGCTGTGGGCGCTGCTCGGCGTGGGCGGCGACGCGCTGGCTCCCGTGGGCGTCGACCTGCTCGCCCACGGGCCGGGTGCCGTCATCGCGGGGCCGCCGAGGTCGGGCCGTTCCTCGGCGCTGCTGACCGCCGCGCGGTCCCTGATCGCCTACGGCACGCCGGTCGTCGCCGTCGTCCCCCGCCGCAGCCCGCTTCGAGATCTGCGGGGCGCGCTCGCGATCCTCGACGGCAACGCCGCGGGCCTGCGCGAGCTGCTCGACGGCCGCGAGCGCTACGTCCTGGTCGTGGACGACGCCGAGCTGATCAACCCCGACTCGCCGCTCGGCCTGCTCATGGAGGAGACGCTCAGAACCGGCAGGGACGGCGAACACGGCCTGATCATCGCGGGCGCGACCGGCGACCTGGCGACCGCCTACCGCGGCTTCGTCGCCGAGGCGCGCAAGTCGCGCACGGGGCTGCTGCTGTCGGTGCAGAGTCCCGCGGACGGCGACCTGTTCACCGTACGGCTGCCGCGTGGCGCGGTCGGCGGGCCGCCGGGGCGGGGGCTGCTGGTGACGCTCGGCGCCGTGACCCCCGTCCAGGCGGCCCTGCCCGACTAGGCCTGGCCCAGCGTGTGGTCGGTGACGGTGCCGTCTGCGCCGCCCCAGACGTCCTCTTCCTCGAGCAGCCAGGTCGAGTGATCGTTCTTCCGTTCCTCCTGGCCGCCGGGAGGGGCGCCGCCCATCGGCACCATCGGCATGCCCATGCCGGACCCGTTGGCGCTCCGCGCGCCGGCCTGGGTGGCCGTCCCGTAGCCGCCGGACCCTGCGCCCGTGACGACGCCGGTGCCCGTGCCGTGGCCGGAGTTCGTGCCGGTGTTAGTACCGGTGTTCGTGCCGGTGTTCGTGCCGGTCGGCAGCCCGGTTCTGGCGTCGATGGACTGGTTGTTCGGCAGGTTGTCGACATTCGGCTGGTGGAAGTCGGCCAACTTGGTGGTACGCGCGTCAGGATTGTTCATACCGGAAGTGGGGTCGCCGGGAAACCTCGGGTTGTTCACTCCGCTGCCGCCCGGAGGGTTGTGGGGGTTCTGTGAGCCGTCGCCGCCGGTGCCGGGGATGTCAGGGAACCTGGTCCCGTTGCCGCCGGTGCCGTTGTCTCCTCGCCCGGTTCCGCCCGAGCCCGTGCCGCCCTGGCCGGTGTCGCCGGGGAAAGTGCCGTCCGGCCACTTCCCGGACAGGTCGCCGTTCCCCGTCCCGTAGCCGCCGGTGTTCGGGTCGTAGGAAGTGGGGACGAAGGGGGGCGTCTTCGTTCCTCCCGGGGGGATCGTGGGCATGGTGATCCGAGGGGGAGGCGTGTTGGACGGCCCGATGTCAGGAAGGTCCTCGCGCACCTCCTCGGGCAGGAGATTGTGAACCTTCTGAAGCTGGTCGTTGATCACCTGCAGATTGCGTTTGGCCCGATCCCTGTCGGACTCGATGAAGTCCCCTCCGTCGAAGGTGATGTCCCAGAGGCCGTCGTCCCACGACTGACCGTCATCCCAGCCGGCGAAGCCCTTGCCGTTGTCCGGCATGTTGCCCATGACCGACTGGCTGATCTGCTCCATGGCCGTCCCCACGGCAGAGGTCTTGATGGAGAGATCCCTCACGGTGATGTACAGCGCCCGCAGGGCCTGCTGCGCCTCCACGGACGGCTTGTCGCCCCAGACCTTCGCCATCGCGAAGGCCGCGTCCGAGATCACCGTCAGGGTGTCCGACAGGAGCTTGCTCGCGTTCTTGTAGGCGGTGGCCGCCTTGTCGACGCTGCGGCGGGCGTCCGGCGCGCTCAGCCCGCTCATCACCGCCGAGGCCTGCGCGACCGACGGCGTGTCCTTCAAGTTGAAATCGGCTGCGACCTTGACCGGGTACTGCTTCGACTTGATGTCCATCAGACGCTCTTCGTGCCCGTGTTGATCTGCTCGGTCCCGTTGTAGACACCCGCGCCCGCGTTGACGAGCGACAGGGCTGTGCCGTACTTCAAGTTGATCTCGCCGTAGACGTGCATGATGAAGCGATGCGCCTCGGAGATGGTGTCGAACACGGCATCACCGGCCTCCCAACCCTGGTTCGGCGCGGGATGGGTCACCATGCCGCGGGAGGTGAGATCCTGCATGGAGCCGATCTCCATTCCCGTCAGGCGTTCGAGGCCGTCGTTCAGCGCCTTCGCGATGCCTTTGAGCTTGTCAGCGCTGTACTCGATCTCCCCCGGTTTCGGGTCAAGGCCGGGCCACCTGTGCTCGATTGGCACCGGGTCTCTTGGCTCTGCCATTCGCTCACCTCCGTCATCGTGATCTCGACTGTAGTGGAACCTGACCAAGCCGTGTGGAAGTTGGACATAAGGCTCCTATGCTGGCCTCCATGCAGACCCGCAAGGATCTCTACCAAGCCCATCGGCTGATGATGCAGCGCATGGGCATGGCCCTGCTCCAGGCGGAGCCGGACGTCCCCGAGTCACCCATGCGCAGGCAGAACGTCGCGATGTTCTGCGGACTGCTCATCGCGGTGCTGATCGTCGCGGGGTTCGGGATCTGGGGTCTGATCAAGCCGGGCAACGCGACCAACCTCACCGAGCCAGGACAGCTGCTGGTGGAGGAGAACACCGGCGCCACGTTCGTCTACAGCCAGGAGCAGGGCAAGTTGGTGCCCGTCGCCAACTACGTCTCGGGGCGGCTGCTGCTCGACAGCACCGACGTCAAGGTCCGCAACGTGACCGCCGCCTCGCTGGCCCGCTTCGACCGCGGTCCGATGGTCGGCATCCGTGGTCTGCCCGACTCCCTGCCTCCCTCGGAGAAACTGGTCAAGGGCCCCTGGTCGGCGTGTGTCATGGACAACCCGGCTCCGTCCGCCGAACGCAAGCAGTTCGTGTCGCTGGTGGGTGGCGTCAACGTGGGCGGCAGGCCGGTGGGCGGCGACGCGATGGTGGTCGTCGACACCCGGCGCAACGCCTACGTGATCTTCAATGACACGAAGATGCGGGTGCAGCCGGAGGGCGTCGCGGCGCTCGGGGCGAGCGCCCCCAGGCAGGTGCCCGCCTCCTGGCTGAACGCCATCCCTGACGGCCCGGACTTCCGCGCGCGGCATCCCTCCGGCATGGGCACGCGGATGAAGGGGCCCGACGGCGAGAACGCGAGAATCGGCCAGATCTACACCACCACCGGCGTCGCGGGCGGCCAGACCAGGTGGTACGTCCTGGTCTCCGACGGCCTGGCGCCCATCACCCCGACACAGGCGAACCTGGCACTCCAGGACCCCAGGATCAAGGCGGTGTACGGCAGCCGCGACGCCGTGCCGACCGAGATCGACGCGGCCACCGCCAACAGCAACCTGACGAAGACGCAGAGGCACCTGATGGGGGGCGGCCTGCCCACCTCTCTGCCCAAGGTCATCACGGTGCAGGGGACGTCGCCGCTGTGCGCGGTCTACTCCGACACCGCCAAGGGCTCGGTCAAGGCGAAGCTGACGATCGGCAGCACGATCACCATCCGGCCCCCTACGGTGACGGGCAGCGAGCAGTACTTCGACCAGGTGATCCTGCCGGCGGGCGGGGCCGCCCTCGCCGGGCTGCTGCCCGGAGAGGGCCAGCTGGGCGCGATCAACACCTACGAGCTCATCAGCGACCAGGGCCTGAGGTTTCCGCTGCAGTCGGCCGACCAGATCGGCAAGCTGGGCTACCAGCCCGCCGATGTGACACCGGTGCCCACCCATCTGCTCCACGCCATCCAGCCGGGCCCCACGCTCGATGCCGCCAAGGCGCGGGACCATCTTGCGCCCGGACAGTAGCGGCGGGGCGCTGTGCGGCCGCAGGGCGGTGCTCACCGGCCTGCTCGTGGCCGCGACAGGTTGCGGGCGGCCGCGCGGGACGACGCGACTGGTGATCGCCACGGGCCAGCGCGGCGGCGTGTACTTCGACTACGGCGAGGGCCTGGCCGCGGCGATCTCGGCGGAGTATCCGGACCTGCGCCCCGAGGTGATCACCACGGGAGCGTCGCTGGACAACCTGAGGCTCGTGGCGGGCGGCAGGGCCGACGTGGCCTTCACGCTGGCCGACTCGGCCGCGCTGGCCGTCGCGGGCGAGGCGCCCTTCGCCGCGCCCCAGGAGGTGCGGGCGCTGGCCAGGCTGTACGACAACTACGTGCACCTGGTGGTCCGCGCGGGCTCCGGCATCGTCGCGCTCGGCGACCTGCGAGGCCAGCGGGTCTCCTGCGGAGCGGCCGGCTCGGGCACCGAGATCATCGCCAGGCGGCTGCTGGCCCTGGCGAGGCTCGAACCCGACACCGTCGAACGGCTCGACCTGGCCAGGTCGGCGGCGGCGCTGGCGTCGGGCTCGATCGACGCCTTCTTCTTCTCCGGCGGCCTGCCCACGCAGACGATCAGCGAGCTGGCGGGGCGACGGCTGGTCCGCCTGGTGGACCTGCGCGACCACGCCGAGCCGATGCGCCGCAGGCACGGCGAGTTCTACAGCCCGCGCACCATCCCCGCCTCCGCCTACGGCCTGCCCGCGTGCGGCTCGATCGGCGTGCCCGACTACCTCGTCGTACGGCAGGACATGGCCGAGGACCTCTCCTACGAGCTGACCGGCCTGCTGTTCAGCGACAGGGACGCGCTGGAGCGCGCGCACCCCGAGGCGCGCAGGCTGAACGTCAGGTCCGCCTTCGCCACCGATCCTGTGCCGCTGCACAAGGGGGCGATCCGCTACTACAGGGAAAGCAGATCCTGACGTCGAGGCCCGTGGGCTCGCGGGCCAGCAGGTCGATCGAGCCGCCGGAGGCGGCGACAAGCACGGACACGATGGACAGGCCGAGGCCCGTGCCGTCCACGTTCTGGTGCCTGGCCGAGCGCCAGAACCGTTCCGTGGCCCGCGCGAGCTCCTCCTCCGGCAGTCCCGGCCCGTCGTCCATCACGTGGATCACGGCGTGATCGTCGACCCGCTCCAGGTGGACGGTGACCGTGCCGGCGCCGAACTTCACCGCGTTGTCGATCAACGCGTCCAGGATCTGGTCGAGCGCCTCGGGCAGCGCGAGCACGGCGGCCCCCAGCCCGCCCGTACGGCGCAGCACCACCCCCTGCCCCTGCCACACCGCCACCCGCCCGTCCACGACCTCCTCAGCGTCGACCGCGACGATCCCCTGGTCGTCACGCCGCTCCGCGGTGGCCAGCGCCAGCAGGCCCTCCAGGATGCGGGCGAGCCTGTCGGTCTCCTCCACGGTGAGCGCGTGCTCGCGCCGCCCGCCCTCGTCCAGGTGGCCTGCCAGGTTCTCCACGCGCAACCGCAGCACGCCCAGCGGGGTGCGCAGCTGGTGGCTGGCGTCCGAGACGAAGGCCTGCTGGCGGTCGAGCAGGTCGGTCACGGTGTCGGCCATGCGGTTGAACGAGCGGGCGAGCCGTCTGAGCTCGGGCGGCCCCTCCCTCGTCGCGACCCTGGCGTCCAGCCTCCCCTGGGTGATGTCGTGGGTGACAGCGTCGAGTTCGAGCACGGGGCGAAGCGTCCATCGGGCCAGCCACCTGGCCGCGAGCCAGGTCAGCACCATGGCGAGCAGGTAGCCGGCGAACAGCACCGCCCAGTTGCGCGCGATCCTCGCGCGCAGCGGGCCCGTGGGCGCGATCGTCAGCGCGGCGCCCACCACCTCGCCCTCCTGGATCACCGGCACGGCGACCACCAGGTCCGCGGCCTGCCACGGCCAGATCGTCTCCGGCTGCCGCGGGTCGGCCGACAGGGCCCGTTCGATCGGCTTGCTCGCCTGGTCGAGCGACAGCGCGGGCGGGGCCACCGCGACGATCTTCCCTTCCCCGTCGAGTACGGCGGCGCCGATGCCGAACAGCTCGTGGTAGCGGACCAGCTCGGCCCGCAGCCGCAGGTTCTTGGCAGGTCCGAGCGCCGGGTCCGCCTGCGAGGCGAAGCGCTGGGTGTCGCCCTGCTGCTCGATGAACGACTCCTGCGTCTCGCGCACGGCCAGGTTGACCGCCAGCGGCACGGTGACCGTGAGTAAGGACAGCGCGAGCAGCGACATGTAGCTGATCAGCAGGCGGCGGCGCATGTCAGAGCGTTCGCATGCGATAGCCCATGCCGCGCACCGTCTCGATCAGGGCGGGGTCGCCGAGCTTGGCGCGCAGGCTGGCGATGTGCACCTCGAGCGTGCGCGCCCCGCCCTGCCAGGTGGTCTGCCAGACCTCGGCCAGCAGCCCGTCCCTGCCGATCACCGCGCCGTCGGCCCGCACCAGGGCGTGCAGCAGGTCGAACTCCTTGCGGGTGAGGCGGACGTCGGTGCCGTTCATCCGCACCGAGCGGCCGACCTCGTCGACGTCCAGCGGGCCGTACGTGCTGGTGCCACGCGCGGAGGGGCGATGGCTGCGCACCCTGCGCATGACCGCCTCCATGCGCGCCTCCAGCTCGGCGACGCCGAACGGTTTGACGATGTAGTCGTCGGCGCCCGCGCGCAGGCCGCGCACGCGCTGCGACTCCTCGCCCCTCGCGGTCACCACGATGATCCCGATCTGGGAGTCGGCGCGCAGGCGGCGCAGGAGGTCGACGCCGTCCAGGTCGGGCAGGCCGAGGTCGAGCAGCACGAGCTCGGCCCTCGCAACCTCGGGCAGGGCCAGTGCCTCGGCCGCCGAACGAGCGCGCTCGACGTGGTGTCCGTGCCGCAGCAGAGCGGTCGCCAGCGCGTCGGCGAACCTGTCGTCGTCCTCGACGAGCAGGATCCGCATGCTCAACAACTCCTCAAATCTGACACCGAATATTTCACCACGGTTAACTTGAGTTTCTATCCTCCCCCTAAACGGGATAAGGGGTGCTTGTGGGGCAGGATTCGCAAGGGTTCGCCTACCTGCCGGACTCGCTCCGCAGGGCCATGCGGGCGTGCGCCGACCAGGTGGACGACGTGGCCGCCATGCAGCACGTCTTCACCCCCGCGGCGCTGAACCGCCGGGACTTCGGGCTCGCCCCCGGCGCCGAGAACGTCGCGGACGCCTACTGCGGCGATCCGGGGCGCTACGAGAGCGTCGCCACCTACCTCAACGACCTGCAGCAGGCGCTGGGGTTCATCGCAGCCGCGCTCGCCGAGTCCGAGACGGCCTACGCGAAGGCTGGGCCCAGGTGACGCGCGAGCCCAGCATCAACCCCGTCACATGGAACTGGAACCCCGCCTCGTGGGGATGGGACTTCAACCCGGGCACGGTGCTCAATCCAGGCCCGCTGTTCAGCACCCTCTCCTCCATGTGGCACGCGCTGCCCCTGATGTTCGACGACACCATCGAGCGTCGCCTGATGGGCGCCGCGGCCGCGCACCGCCGGCTCGACACCGATCTGGAGCGGCTGCACCAGGCGATCGACCCCGCGGTGGCCAAGATCGTCCAGGACTGGCAGGGCGGAGCCGCCGACCAGTTCAGAACGGCGTGGAGCAGGGTGGTCGACCCGAAGGCCCGCGCCGCGCTCCGGCAGAGCTGTACGGGCGTCGCCGAGGTCCTCGAGTCGGTCCTCAACGCCACGAACATGACCAAGCAGGCCATCATCGAGCTGGTCAGAACGGCCGTGCTCTGGGGTGCGCTGTTCTTCGCGTTACGCCTCGCCGCCTCCATCTGGGCCGCCTACCTCGCCTACCTCAAGACCACCAGGCTGGTCATGGCCGCGGTCACGCTGCTCCAGCGGCTGGCGGCGTTGTTCAGGACGGCGGGCACCCTCCTGGCCAGGCTCCCGCTCGCCGGCCGCCTGACGATCGTTCCGAAGATCGGGAACGCGCTCAAGACGGCCGCCCTGCGGCCCTTCGACATCACGACCATGACCAAGCTGGCTTCGGCCGGCTTCAAGTCCTACGCCAAAACCTCCGCCTGGGTCTACGGCGGCGTCATCGGCACCCAGATGGCAGCGCAGGGGATGAAGGGCGAGAGCATCTTCAACCTCTCCCCGCTGACGTTCGCGCAGGCGGCCCGGATCACCACGGCCGCCACGCTGGCGGGCGTCTTCCTGCCGATCGCGGGCCCCTTCAGCAAGGGCCTGTTCCAGGGCGGCTCCGCCGCCTCGTGGGCGGCCACCCTCACCAAGAGCGGCGTGGCGGTCGGCGAGTCCGGCATGGCCTTCGGCGGCTTCGTCGCGGCCCGCAACTGGGCCACCTCGAAGCTGCAGTGGCTGGCCAAGCTCGGACCGGACGCGCAGAAGCAGGCACTGGGCTTCGCGCCGACGGCCGCCTTCAGGGTGTGGCGTCCGCTGAACACCTCCGAGGTGCCCGAGCAGCTGCCGTCGTGGGAGCGACCCTCCGTCGACAGCTGGTCGGTGAACGAGGGCTCCCTGTGGGAGGTCGCCGACAAGGTGTGGGGCGACGGCTCCCGGTGGAGGGAGATCTACGACGCCAACCGCGACCTGATCGGCCCCGACCCCAAGGTTCTCAGGGTCGGGCAGGTCCTCACCATCCGGGGCTAGGCCACTACGCGGGGAACGAGTCGGGAAGGTCCAGCCCACCCGGCATGTTCTTGTTCGTCGGCATCTTCGGCGTGAGGCGGCCCGAGGCCTTGTCGTACTGGAGCCCGAGGCCGTCGAGCATCGGCATCGCCTTCATGTCCTGGAACTTCGCGGCCTGCTGCTGGCTCAGCATCTGGGCGCCCGAGTAGATCCCCATGAGGGCGAAGCCGACGATCGTCAGCTTCTTGAGCGCTCCGGTGGAGGCGCGGCCGATCTGGGGCCCGACGGTGCTCGCGGCCGTCTCACCCGCCGCCACGCCCACAGGGCCCGCCGCCCACGTGGCGCGCATGAACACCGCGAGAGCGAGCATCGCGACAGCGGAGGCGACAGCCAGGTAGGACCCGGCTTCGACCATCCCCCTGGGTGAGGCGGCGGCATCGCCCATGGTGTTGCGGTGGTCGCCTTTCTTCTCCCACTCCACCCCGAACTGCTCCATGGTCTGCTCGACGACATCCCAGGTGCCGCCCTCCCACAGGGCGTCTGCCTGCAGCTTCTTCTTGAGGTCGGCCAGGGACTCACGCAGGGCGGCGATCTCGGTCGTCTCGCCGCCCTTGTCGGTCGACTGCCAGGACTGCTTGCCCTTGTCCATCGGCTCGGTGTCGGCCGCGATGGCCCCGTACGCCAGCGGAACCGCCGCCGCCCACGCACGCCTGATCCAGATCGCCGCCCCGATCTGGACGCTGATCGCGATCAGGTACCGCTGCAGTGTAGGTCCCATGATCACACCTCGTGCGTCAGCGTCGGCGGGGCGATCCCGTCCTGATCCATCCAGACACCCTCCTCCTCGCGGAGTTCGTAGGTGTCCTTGTCCCTCTCCTTGTCATCCGTCTGACCGCCGCCGGCGCCCATCGGCGGCATCATGGGCATCATCGGGGCGCCGCCGGCGCCGTTGATGCCGCGCGCGCCCAGGCCGGCGGCTCCCGCGCCGCCGAGCCCCGAGCCTGTCCCGGTGCCCATGCCGGTGCCCGCCCCCGCCCTGCCGTACGACGAGCCGGGGTCGCCCGTGTAGGTGACGGGCGTCTCCGGCGTGCGCAGGTTCGGCGTCTGCAGGTTCGGCGTCTGCAGGTTCGGCTGCTGGTAGTCGGCCAGCCCGGTCGACCTGGGGTCGGGCGTGTTCAGATCCGGAGTCTTGAGATCCGGCGTGTTGAGGCCGGCGTTCTCGAGGTTGGGGTTCCTGAGGTCCGGATAGTTGAGGTTCGGATTCCTGAGATCGGGATTCCTGAGATCGGGATTCCTCAGGTCCGGGTTCTTGAGATCGGGGTTGGGCAGGTTGGGGTTCCTGAGGTTCGGGTCGTCGAACCCCGGCACCTTCGGCCCCTGAAGGTCCGGCTGGTCGATCCCGGGAGTCTTGAGGCCCCCGTCGCCGGGGTTGAGCGAGGAAGGGCCGCCCAGATTGCCCAGACCGCCCATGTCGCCCAGGCCGCCGAGGTCGCCGAGCCCGGCGGGCTGGATGCCGCCGGGCTGCTGCGGGAACTGGCTGTCGTCATCGGACTTGCGATAGTTGGCGTCGGCCAGCGCCAGCGCGGACCGCCAGGACTTGAGCACCTCCCCGGCCACTCTGGCGCCCTCGACGTCCCGGTCGCGGGCCTGGTCGTGCGCGCTCGCCACCTGCCTGATGGCCAGCGGGTAGTAGATGCTGATGCCGCCCGTGCGCGTGGCGAGCGTGCCGGTCTTCTCAGCGTCCTCGTCGAGGCTGCCCGACGTCGTCTTGAGCTTGTCCTTGACGAAGGAGATGCCGGAGGACGGCGTGAGGTTCACGTTCGCGTTCTGGACTCCTGGCTGGATTCCCGGCCAGGAACCGTTTCCCGCGTTGGGGTAGCCCGTCACGACTCACTCGTTCCGCCGATGAGCTCCGTGGTCACCTCGTGCGGCGAGGTCCACGGGTCGCGATCCTCCCGTAGGTCGGTCGAGCGCGAGTTGTCCTCGCTCGCTTCCGCGCCACCGATCGCGCCCATCCCGCCCAGCGGCAGGACCGGCGTGCCCGCGCCGAACGCGCCCCGCGAAGCCGCCGCGGTCATGGCGTTCGGTCCGTTCATGGAGCCGCCGCCGATCACCGAGGGAGTACCGGGCTGGCCGCTCGTCGGACCGACGAAGGTGTTGGGCCGCCCCGGCGTGGGGTAGACGGTGGGCGGCGTGGTGGTCTGGATCTGCCCGTACGGCGTCGTCGGCGTCGTCGTGGGCGTCGTCGTCATGGGGTTGGTGGGCGGGGTCGGCCTGTAGGAGGCCGTCTCCGTCTGACGGGACCCGTCTTCCTGGCCGATCACCGCCGGCGCGGTGCCGTCGCTACCCGTGCCGCTGCCGGTGCCCGTGCCGGAGCCCGTGTCGCCGTTCCCGCCGGGAACGGTCGGGTCGCCTCCGGGAGGGTCCGTGCCCGGCGGCGTGCCGGGCCTGCCAGGGTTCTGCGGGTTGGAGTCATCGCCGCCGGTGCCCGTGTCACCCGAGCCCGGGCCGGTCTTGCCGGGGGTCTGCCCTGTCCCGTCTCCGCCCGGCCTGTTGATACCACCGCCGGTCGAGCCGTCACCCGAGTCGAAGGTGGGCGTGCCGGGAGGAGCGCCCCGGTAGGAGGACGGGTACCGGTCCGGGTCGGAGTAGGTGGTCGGCGTGTAGCCGGTCTCCGCGCCGGGCGGGGCGGGGATGTCCAGGTCGTAGGAGACCTCGTCGGGAACCTGGCTGTAGAGGGAGACGATCTCCTTGTTGAGCTCGTCCAGGATCTGCCGCGCCTGCTGGTCCCGCCGGGCCTTGGCCTCCGCCACCGGGTCAGTGCCGGGCGGGTACGGCGCGGGCCCTGGAGAGGGCTTGGGCGTCGAGGTCGAGGTCGGCTTGGACGTCGGGCTCGGAGGAGTGGTGAGCGTGGGGGTCGGGGCCGGCTCCGACTTGCCGGTGGGCGGCGGGGCCGTCTCGATGGCCTCCGCCTTCCTGATGGCCTCGGGCAGGTGCGTGGCGCCGTAGGCGTTCAGCGCCGTCGACATCGCCTTCATCTTGGTGGCCAGCTGGTCGCCCGTGGTGTCGAGCTTGTGCAGACTCGCCTGGAAGAGCGCGGCGGTGGGCCCGCCCCACATCTCGCTCAGCCCCTTGGCCGCCGAGAGCAGCGACTCCCGCGCCAGCCCGATCATCGAGGCGGCGCTGGAGTAGGCGTCGGCGGCCTTCACGACGGCAGGGGCGTTGGTGTCGTTCAGCCACGTCTTGATCGTCTCGGCGGACGCCGTCACCGCACCAGCGTCGGGAGCGTCGCCGGACTTGATCTGATAGGTGTTCGACTCGCTGGCCACCCTGAACCTTCCAATGCGCGGACGTCAGCCGCCGTTGAAGCGATTGCTCTTCTCGTACTCCACCGCGTGGTCCTCGAGTGCCTGCACGACCGACTCGAACGTCGAGACGAACTTCGCGTAGACCATCTCAAAGCCACGGGAATTGCCCTCGAGGCTGACCACGCCGCCGGGGTCCATTTCGGTCGAACCGACCGCGTGGGCGAACTTGGCCGCCGTCGACCAACTGCCGATCTCGTCGCGACTGATCCTGGCGTGGCCCTGGACGCTCTCGAGCGCTCCGGTCATGAACCTCTCACCGGGGATCGCCGGGCCGCCCATGCCCCTGCCGTTCATGACGGACAGAATGCCGCGCATCTCCTTGGCGATCGCACGCATCCTGTCGACACTGAACTCGACGGTGTTCTCGTCACCGTTGAGTCCGGGCCATCCGCCGTCAGGTCCTGCCATGATGCCCTTCCATCCTCACGACGACGACAAATCCGGCCACCACACGAAGCGGTGACCGGTGAGCCGGATCTGCCTCAGAACTGCGTCCACATGGACTGGTTGTGCCGCTCGGCGATCTGGTAGTTCTCGTTGGCCGTGTTGACGTGCTTCTGGGCGGCCCCCAGCTCCGTGCGCATCTGCTCGGCCTGCTGGTTCCACTTGACCTTCTTCTGCTCGAAGAAGGTCTTCGCGCCACCGCCCCAGGCGTTCTGGTCGCCTGCCTGGTCGTCCCCGTCCCCGGTGCCCAGCACCAGCGCGAGGTCACGCATGAGGTCGGTGGTGATCTGCTCGAACCTGTTCACCATCGCGACGAGGTCGCCGCTGACGACGTCCATCGTCCCGAAGTTGACCTTGACGCGGTCGCTGGCGCCAACATCGTTGTGCGGAATGGCCATGGCGATATCTCCTAGCGGTTGATGAGGTTCTGGACGAAGGACGCGCCCTTGTTCTCGTCGTCGACTGCCGCGTAGGTCTGCGCGTTGGCGCCGAGCTTCTCGGCCACGTTCCTGAGGTCGTCACGGACGACCCTCATGTTGTCGTCCCAGCCGATCATGGCCTGGCCGAAGGACTTGGCCGCGGCACCCGCCCAGCCGGTCGCGAGGTTCTCACCCGTCAGGATGACAGCCTGACGCAGGCCCTCGATCTCCTCTTCGGCCTTCACCACAAGCATCTTGGCGCGCTCGATCTGAGATGCGCTCGCCTGATAGAACTCCGCCACCAGTACCTCCTGTGCCGTGCGGCTCCGTCCAAGCGCGGCGCCACCCCCGTTACGGCCTCAGCCGTCCTCAGACGGGGAGCGATCACCGCATCAAACATCAAAGGGCACATAGGTACCCTGTCGCAACATAACTAACAAGTATGCAGATCACAGATCGATAACATCAGAGTGGCCCGCAGGCAAACACGCAGGTAGTTGAATTGCACACCGTTGACCCCGGCTGTCGATTTCGAGTCAACGGAAACAACGACCGCCTCTCCCACCTGCCTGGAGTGCCCCGACTTGGGCTACTGTTGCGGATCACTGAGTGCCGGGGGACGGAGGCCGGGTGAGCGAACAACGCAGCATGGACAGCCTGCTCAACTGGGGGCAGGCTGCCGAGCCTGATCGCTTACGTGACATCGACGACGCGCCGCGTGGTGGAGGCGACGGTGTCGTGCCGTTCACCACCTCGTCCGCCGACCCCCGGGTGGCGCCCGCCGGCGACACGAGCGACGCGTCCGTCACGGGGCCCGCCGTACCGGCCGATTCTCAGGCGACAGGCGCCGGCGACACGGAGTTGGTCTCCGTCGCTCCCGCCGAGTCCGATGAGCCCGTCGACACCGAGCCCGGCTTCGTCGAGCCCGAGGCGGCGGAAGGCGACCCCGACTGGGACTCGTCCGGCAGTGACGTGGGCGCAGACCCGTCCTCCGACGCGGCCGCGGACGGCGAGGAGGGGCAGGTCGCGGAGTACGTCGAGGGCAGTGGCGACGCCGACATGGCCGACCTCGAGGGCGGGCTGAAGGACATCGACGACCCGAACACCGGCGGCGAAGGCAACGGCGACCAGAATGGCGACGGGGGCGACGGCTCCGGTGATGGCGGCTCGGGCGACGGCGGCCAGAACGGCTCGGACCAGGGCGGCTCAGGCGGCGACGGCTCGGACCAGAATCCGGGCGAGGTGCCAGGTCAGGACGGGAGCGGGGACCCGTCGAACCCCGGCGGCGACAAGCCCGGCGAGGACAAGCCCGGTGACGACAAGCCCGGTGACGACAAGCCCGGTGAGGAGAAGCCCGGTGAAGGTGATGGGGCGGGCGACATCCCGACCCCGGACACCCCCAGCATCCCGGGCGGTGGCGGCGGAGGCCCCAGCGGCGGTGGCGGCGGTCCCAGCGGTGGCGGTGGAGGGCCGAGCGGAGGCGGCAACGGCGACCCGAACAAGACCGACGGCAAGAACGACGGCAAGAACGACGGCAAGGACGACGGCAAGGGCAACGGCAAGAACGACAACGCGGACAAGCACATCAACAAGGAGACCATCAAGAACGTGGCCTCCATTGTGATCAACGAGGTCGCTCCCGCCCTGCGGCAGGCGTCGGAGAAGGCCGGGGGCACCAGGGCCAGCCTCATGGTCTTCGGGGTGGCGGGCATCCCGTTGGCGCATGGGCACGATCGGGCCCGCATGGCGGCCGTCGAATATCTGAACGGGGGCGTCTCGCTGGTCGGCCGGTGGGATACGGCGCTGCAGAAGTCGTCGCTCAACTGGAAGGACGCCGACGACAACAGCAAGTACAAGGGAGGCTGACCTCATGGACGTATGGCTCGCCATGTATCTGGAGGGAATCGGGGCCAGCACGCTGGCCGCCTACCTCGCGCCGAGCAACGCCGCCTTCGCCATCCCTCTGGCCATGGGCGCGCAGGCCTCGAGCGTCGAGGGGCAACACGCGCTCGCCAACACGTGGGAGGAGTCGATCCAGCACCTGCGGACGGCGCGCACCGGGTTGGAGACGGCCCAGAAGACCGCCGAAATGCCCAAGGAATGGACCGCCGACGATCAGAAAGAGTTCCGCGCCAACGCCAAGGACCTCATGGCCGACGTCGACACGGACATCCGGATCAAGGAGTGCGCACGGGACGTGTGCCGAGCGACCGCCAGGGTGTCCACAGGCGGAGCCATCCTGTCGGCCACGGCCGGAACCACGATGCTGATCGCCGCCTACGCGGCCTCTGTGGCGGCGGCGGCGCCCGGGCTCGGCACACTGGCCAGCCGGATCGGGATGCTGGCCACCTCCAACGCCGTGCTGCGTGTGGTCAACAGCGCGCTCACCAAGAAGATGGTGATGGTGGGCGCCGCCGGGGCGATCCTCTCAATGGGCGAGGGATGGCTTCTCATGCAGAAGGCCAACCTGGACAGCAAGGTCACCAACCTCGAGGGCGGCAAGCCCGACTTCTCCCAGCCGGAGAGCGGCTGGGAGAAGAAGCTGCAACAGCCGAAGACGGCGCAGGCCTAGAGGTCGAGGCGGCGGCGGATCTTGTCGAGTTCGCCCATCACGTCCTCGAAGGTCCTGTTGTAGGCCGCCTCGGCGTTCTTGACCTGCTCCAGCGCGGCGTCGGGGTTGCTGATGAGCTTCATGGGGTTCTCGTCCTCCCCGAACATCTCCCCCATGGTCTCGTTCACCTGCCGCTGCAGGTCGGCGGTCGCCTCCTGCACGACAATCTTGACCTTCTCCGCCAGCTCCCCCGAGCTCAGCCGCATCGCTTTCGGGTGGAGCTCGAGCATGGTCAGACCAGCGTTGGTGTACTCCGCGCTGACCAGTCCGTCCTCGTCCTGCGCCTTGCCGACGAGCTCGCTCATGACCTTCTGGAGCTCCTCGACGCGGGAGAACTGCTCCTCCGCGTTCTTGAGGAGCTTGTCAATGTCGAGGTTCGCGAAGTCCCCGAAGTCCTGCACCGGCTACTCCATCCTGGAGGGGCAAACGTCCAGCAACGTAGCGGTTGTCGGTTTACTCCGCAATCACGGGCGGCCGGCAGGCCCATCCGCCGCCCTCCCGACGGAAGGGGGCGCGGCCGTGCCGGCGACGCCTCCTGCCATCAACGAATCCATAACTCACGACAATTGTCCGCGCGCCCGCACGGCCACCGCTGACTCATGGCCGGCCACCCGGCGCACTCAAGCAGGGCGAGAGCTCCGCAGCAATAGAAGAGAAACAGCGAGGCCGCCGTCGCCCGCTGAACGGTGCCCCGCGAGCAGAGGTTCGTGCTCGTCAGAGGCCGAGGTTAAGCCTTCGTTAATTCCTTCTTGACGTTCAGCGTCCAAAGATCATTCCGGGGTGTCATACAAAAGTCACAATGGTAAAAAGGCCGCATGTCTGACGTTTTTCCTTCTGCCACTTCTGCGCCACCTACTTCCGCACCACCTACGTCTGCCTCACCCACTACCGCACCACCGACTTCTGCGCCGCCCACGTCTGCCCCACCCACTACCGCGCCGCCCACGTCTGCTCCACCGACTTCCGCGCCGCCCACGTCTGCCCCACCCACTACCGCCCCGCCCACTACTGCGCCGCCCACGTCTGCCCCGCCGACTTCTGCACCGCCCACGTCTGCCCCACCCACTACTGCACCGCCCACTACTTCGCCGTCCGCGTCTGCCTCCCCCACAGCGGTCAGCCCTTGTCCGCACAAGCCGCACTGTCCGCCTCCGGTCTGCCTCCCCCCCGCTTTGCGCTCCCCCCAGGCCAACCAGAACGTCACCAGCCCCTCGCGCCCCACCGCCCCCAAGGGCCCCAGCAGCCCTGTCAACCCCGCCAACGGGTACGACACACACGCCGGCTTCGTACGGAAGTTCGCCGGCACCATGGACAGCTCGGCCACCGGCGTCCACACGCTCAAGGAGCACACCCCCGTCTTCGAGGGCTGGAACCTGGTCCCGCTCGCCGGCATCCCCATCGTCGGCCTGCCGTTCGTCGGCCGGTTCAACAACATCTCCAACACCTGGCGCGACAGCGCCGGCATCCTCGGCGGAGTGCTCCGCACCGACAGCGGCAAGCTGTTCCAGGCGGCCGACGTCTACACGGCCGCCGACCAGGCCGGAACCCTCGGGAAGAAGTGACGGAAGCGATGTCGACTCCACCGATCGAGCCGTCGAAGTTCATTCTCCCCGGCCAGACGGCGCCGACCTCCCCGCAGCAGCTTCACATCACCAACAGCAGCGGCAGCGTGGCGCGGACCGTCACGGTCCAGCCCGCCCCCACCCCGCGCACCGACCCCGGCTTCTACCGCCGGCTGATCAGCAGCATGAACCCGCTGCGGCAGACCACCAGGGCCTCGATGGCCATGTCAGGGCTCGGGATAGCGGCGATCGCGCTGGACGTGGCGGCCACGCTCAACCTGGGCAACCCGTTCCTGTTCTACGGCCGCCGCGAACAGTGGAAGGAGATGGCCGGCCTCCTGGAGGGCAACAGGTCCGACCTGTGGCGCTCCTACTTCGACGACATCTCACCGAACTGGAAGGGGCACGCGGTCGAGATGCTCCAGCAGTACATCCGGTTCAACGTCAACGGCCTCTACAGCCAGCTCGGCAAGATCTCCGGTGAGATGAGCGGCACCATGCACGCGCAGTACAAGGAGGTGCTCGAATACGACCTGTCGGTCTTCGGGCTGTACGCCACATCGGCCCCCATCCTTCGCACCCTCGCCGGCATGAGCCTGCACCCTGTCGGCAGGGTCGCCCTGATGACTCAGGTCGGTGTCTTCATGAGCGCGGCCGGCAACCTCATCAAGCAGTTCGCGGACGTCTACTACTCCTACGAGGGCGACCTCAACAAGCTGGAGCTGAAGCTCAACGACCTCAGGGGCGCCTTCTACCGGTCAGGCAACCCCGCGATGGGACCTCGCGACCTCAACATCTCCCCCAGCATCGGAGACGCCGCCCACGTCGCCGACAACTGGATCCCCGCGGGCAAGGAGAACGCGTGAAAGACGCCGAGGCCTTCGCCCAGGGCAGGGTCGGCGACCTCGACGGCCTGATGCGAGAGCTGAACGGCTGGGTCGGTTCTCTGACCGCGGCCATGGGCGACCTTGCCGAGCAGAGGCTCGAAGGCACCGACCCCACACAGACGGTGCGCGCCGCGGTAACGGGCACAGGCCGCCTGCTCACCCTGTCCATCGACACCCAGAAGCTGCGCGGCCTCGACCACGTCGAACTCGCCGAGGCCGTCCAGGAGGCGATCGGCGCGGCCAGGCTCGCCATCGGTGAGCGCGTGGCCGAGCTCATGCGAGACGTGGCCGGCGCCCAGACCTCCGCGGACGACAGTGACCCCCTGGCCCCCTACATCCAGAACGTGCTGCGGGAGGGATGAGCAGTGGAGGAGATGGAAGCGGCCCAGGCGAGGCTCGACGACCTGGTGACGCTGGCGGACCGCGCCGACGACATGGTGGACCGGTGGAGTGCCGGCGAGTTCACCGCCAGCGCGGACGAGGGCCGCATCGTGGCGACCACCGACGCGCTCGGCAGCCTGCTCAGCCTGGACATCAGCCCGGTGAGCAGAAGAAGGCTGGACGCTGTGGAACTCGCCGACGCGATCCTGACCGCCGTCGTCGCCGCTGAGGATGCCGCTGCCGCGTCCAAGGACGAGCTGATGGAGGATCTGCGGGCGGCCCAGCGATCCATCGAGCGCCGTTCCTGACGCCCTGCCGTGGACGATCACCGGGACCGGCGCCACCGGCGCCGCGACTTCCCGATACCGGCATCCGGAAGTGGCTGCCGGTCGACCGCGGCCACACGATCGACCGGCTGAGCAGGAACGACGACTGGTGACCAGGTCAGCCTGAGAGGCCGCGCACCCAGGAGTAGACGTCGAGGACGCCGAGCGCGAGCGGGAACAGCGCCGCGATCAGCATGAGGTCCACGATGTCACCCGCGCGGCCCCAGAACGGCGAGGGCTTGCCCGTGGGCAGCCACATCCCGAGGCCGGCCGCGATCAGCGCCACCCACAGCAGGCCCACGCCGACGGCGACGGCCGCGATGTCGCCCATTCCGGCGCTCAGAGACAGCCCCAGGGCCGCCAGCCCGCCCAGGCCGACCACGAGCAGCCAGATCCGCTGGCCGAGCCCGTGGAAGACCCTGGCGCGCATGACCAGGGTCAGCGCGAGGACCACGACCATGATCCTGGCGGCCCAGCCGCCCTCCATGACCAGGAGGAAGAGCGCGCCCGCCGCCACCAGGCTCACGCCGGCGATCAGGCTCGTCACGTAGGACTGGGCCTTGACGGTGCGCTCCTTGACCTGCGCGGCGTCGAGCCGCTGGTTGTCGGTGCGCAGCTCTTCCGCGCTCGTCGGCATGGAGGGCAGCGGCAGCTTGGCCAGCCTGAAGGCCAGGGTCGGGAACAGCGGGGTGAAGGCCAGCAGCACGGTGACCGCGACCGCCGCCACGCCCGCCGGCGAGGTGCCCCAGATCATGACGACCGCCGCTCCCGCCGCCCCGGTCACCGAGGCGATGGCCGTACCGAGGAATCCCGGCAGGCCGTCGGAGGTCAGCGTGCCGCCGAAGGCCGCCACGAGCGCCGTACAGGCGAAGGCGGCGAGCAGGTTGGGCGCGGCGAAGCCCGCGCCTCCTGGCGCGAGCAGGCCCGCCAGGAACCCGTACGGCAGCGCGGCCCACCCGATCGGCGCGCCCACCGAGGAGTCGCCGATGGCCCTCGACATGACCGCGCCCGTCACCAGCAGCAGCAGCGCCAGCACGCCCGCCACGATCGCCCTGATCGTCCACGGCGGCCCTGCCAGGAACAGCGCGAACGCGCCCATGGTGAGCAGTCCGCACGCGGCGGCGGTGCCCGCGGTGCGGGTGTGGTCGGGCGTCCACTTGCCCGAGCCCTCCTTGATGCCGCCCGCCACCAGGTCGGCCACGTCGTCGTACAGCGCGGGCGGCAGCACCGCCTCGCGCGGCCGCAGGTAGAGCACCTCGCCGTCGAGCACGCCGAGCGCGCCGAGGCTGTGACCGATGTCGAGCGGGGCGCCGCCGAGGCGTTGCAGCATCCAGCCCGAGGCCGACGCGGACTCTCCGCCCACCTCGTCCATCGCGCGGAGCAGACCGGGCAGGACGTGCGGCAGCGGAATGTCCGCGGGCAGCGCCAGATCGGCTCTCTTGCGCGGTCCCACGATTGTGACGTGGCACAAGGCCGGCATGGGAGCGGGGATCTGCGCGAGAGCGCCCTGCTGCATCGGGCCTTGAGGGGATGGTCCATGAGCAAGCGACTTCACAGAATGAAACATATCGGGCAAGCGGAACGACCCGCATTGATGGTAAGAAATTGCTGTGTGAGCATCGTGATTGTGCGACGGCCCGAACGCCGCGCCAGCCCCAAGCCACCGCGTGGCGAGGTTCTGCTCGAATCGCCGCCGGAAATCCCCGAAGTCCAGGGTCAGGGCTTCATGATGATCCTGACCTATCTGCCGATGGTCGCCGGCGGCGCGGCGATGGGACTGATGTTCACGTCGGGAGGCAATTCCAACCCGCTCATGTACGTCGCCAGCGGCCTGTTCGCCTTCTCCATGATGGGCATGACCATCGGCCAGATGGGCAGGCAGTCCGGCGAGCGCAAGCACCGGCTCAACGGGCTGCGCCGCGACTACTTCCGCTACCTGTCGCAGGTGCGCAGGAAGGCCCGCAGGGCGGCCAAGCAGCAGCGCGAGGCCCTGGAGTGGAGCGGCCCCGCCCCTGACTCGCTCTGGTGGATCGCGATGGGCCCGCGCCTGTGGGAACGCAGGCCCAGGGACCCCGACTTCGGCACCGTACGGCTCGGCACCGGCGTGCAGAAGCTCGCCATCCAGCTCATCCCGCCGGACTCCAAGCCCGTCGAGGACCTCGACGCGCTGACCGCCGGCGCGCTGCGCAGGTTCGTCAGGGCGCACGCGACGGTCTCCGAACTGCCCGTCTCGGTGGCTCTCGGCTCGTTCGCCCGCATCAAGCTGTCGGGCGACCGCCAGGCGGTCCGCGACCTGGTCAGGGCGATGATCTCCCAGATGGTCGTCTTCCACTCGCCCGACGACCTCCGGATCCTGATCTGCGCGGGCAAGGAGTCCATGCCGCAGTGGGACTGGGTCAAGTGGCTCCCCCACGCGCTGCACCCCGAGCAGACCGACCTGGCGGGCCAGGTGCGCCTGATGGCCGAGAACCTCAGCGAGCTCGACCGGCTGGTCGGCGGCGAGCTGAAGGAGCGGGCCAGGTTCAAGCCGGGCGCGCCCGCGGACGCGCTGCCGTACCACGTGGTGATCGTGGACGGCGGGTACGTCCCGCACGACTCCCAGCTCGGCATGGACGCCATCCAGGGCGTGACCGTGATCGACCTCTCGGACACCGCGGGGATGGTGGAGGAGAAGGCGATGCTGCGGCTGGACATCCAGCGCGACGCCTTCCACATGATCAAGCTGGACCACGCAGGCAAGGCGACGAACACCCGCCTCGGCGAGCCCGACTCGCTCGACTATCTGATGAGCGAGGGCCTGGCCAGGCAGCTGGCGCCCCTCAGGCTGTCGTCGGGCGCCTCGGGCGGCGAGGCGCAGGACGTGCTCTCGATCAACACCACGCTCACCGACCTGCTCGGCGTCGGCGACCCTTCCAGTCTGGACACCGCGCAGACGTGGCGGCCCCGCGCGGGCCGCAACAGGCTGCGCGTGCCGATCGGCCTCGGCGCCGACGGCCGCATGGTCGAGCTCGACATCAAGGAGTCGGCGCAGGGCGGCATGGGCCCGCACGGCCTGGTCATCGGCGCCACGGGTTCCGGCAAGAGCGAGCTGCTGCGCACGCTGGTGCTCGGCCTGGCCGTCACGCACTCCTCGGAGATCCTCAACTTCGTCCTGGTCGACTTCAAGGGTGGCGCGACCTTCCTCGGTCTCGAGTCGCTCTCCCACGTCTCCGCGGTCATCACCAACCTCGAGGACGAGCTCCCGCTCGTCGACCGCATGCACGACGCGCTGCACGGCGAGATGGTCCGGCGGCAGGAGCTGCTGCGCTCGGCGGGCAACTACGCCTCGCTGCGCGACTACGAGCGGGCGCGGGAGCAGGGCGCGGAGCTGGCGCCGATGCCGACGCTCTTCGTCGTCCTCGACGAGTTCAGCGAGCTGCTGTCGGCCAAGCCCGAGTTCATCGACCTGTTCGTGATGATCGGAAGGCTGGGCCGTTCGCTCGGCGTCCACCTGCTGCTGGCCTCTCAGCGGCTGGAGGAGGGACGGCTGCGCGGCCTGGACACCCACCTGTCCTACCGGATCGGCCTGCGCACCTTCTCCGCCATGGAGAGCCGGGTCGTGCTGGGCGTCGCCGACGCCTACGAGCTGCCTTCCGCTCCCGGCAACGGCTATCTCAAGTTCGACACCACCGGCATGACGCGCTTCAAGGCCGCCTACGTCTCCGGCCCCTACCAGGCCGACCCCTACCAGGCCGCCGCCTCCTCGGCCGGCGGCCCCGTCCGCGAGGTCGTGGAGTACGGCCCCGCCTTCGCGCCCATCCCCGTGGTGGAGAAGCCGGCGAAGGAGCTGGAGCCGACCGAGGACAAGACGTCGCAGACCAGCCTGCTCGACATCATGGTGGACCGGCTGCGCGACCGCGGCCCCGCCGCCCACCGCATCTGGCTGCCGCCGCTCGGCCAGCCGCCGACGCTGGCGCAGCTCCTGCCGCCGCTGTCGGTCACTCCCGAGCTCGGCCTGACGACGACCGGCTGGGCGGGACGCGGCAGGCTCCACGCCGTCATCGGCATCATCGACAAACCCTTCGAGCAGCGGCGCGACCCGTTCTGGCTGGACCTGTCGGGCGCGTCGGGACACGTCGGCGTGGCCGGCGGCACGCAGAGCGGCAAGAGCACGGTGCTCCGCGCGATGATCACCAGCATGGCGCTCACCCATACGCCGCGCGAGGTGCAGTTCTACTGCCTCGACTTCGGTGGCGGCGCGCTCGCGGGCCTCGACGGGCTCCCGCACGTCGGCGGCGTGGCCAGCCGCCTTGACACCGACAGGGTCCGCCGTACGGTCGCCGAGATCGCCTCCCTGCTCCAGCAGCGCGAGCGCATGTTCGGCGAGCTCGGCGTCGACTCGATCGCCTCCTACCGCAGGATGATGGCCGACGGCGAGATCGAGGGCGACGGCTGGGGCGACGTGTTCCTCGTCGTGGACGGCTGGCTGACCATCCGGCAGGAGTTCGACTCGCTGGAGCCGACGATCACCGACCTGGCCGGGCGCGGCCTCGGCTACGGCATCCACATCGTGGCGGCCACCAACAAGTGGTCGGAGTTCAGGCCAGGCATCCGCGACCTGTTCGGCACCAGGATCGAGCTCAAGCTGGGTGACGCCTACGAGTCGGAGATCAACCGCAAGTCGGCGCTGGCCGTGCCCGAGGGGACCCCAGGACGCGGGCTCACCAAGGAGGGCATGCACTTCCTATCCGCGCTGCCCAGGATCGACGGCGTGCAGAACGCCGAGGACGTCTCCGTGGGCCTGCGCGCGCTGGTGCAGACCGTCAGGGACGCCTGGCAGGGCCCTCCGGCGCCCGGAGTACGGCTGCTGCCCTCCGTGCTGCCCGCCGAGCTGCTTCCCGGCCCCGACGAGACCGGGCGGAAGGTCATCCCGATCGGCATCGACGAGGCCACGCTCTCGCCCGTGCTTCTCGACCTGGAGGCCGACCCGCACTTCATCGTCGTCGGCGACACGGAGAGCGGCAAGTCGAACCTGCTGCGGCTCATCGCCGAGAGCGTGGTGGCCAGGCAGACGCCGCGCGAGGCGATGATGATCGTGATCGACTACCGAAGGTCGCTGCTCGACTCGGCGGCCACCGAGCACAGGATCGGCTACGCGGCGTCGAGCACCGCCGCCGCCGACCTGATCAACGACGCCAGGCAGGCGCTGCTGAAGCGCCTGCCTCCCGCCGACCTGACGCCCGAGCAGCTGCGTTCGCGCAGCTGGTGGCAGGGGTCGGACCTCTACATCGTGGTCGACGACTACGACCTGGTCGCCACCTCGAACAACCCGCTGCAGCCCTTGGCCGACCTGCTCCCGCAGGCTCGCGACATCGGCCTGCACCTGATCATGTCGCGGCAGATGGGCGGCATCGGCAGGGCGATGTTCGATCCGATCATCACCAAGCTCAAGGACATGGCCAGTCCCGCGCTGGTCATGTCGGGCAACAAGGACGAAGGTTACGTCTTCGGCAACATCCGCCCGCAGCCCCTGCCGGTCGGCCGCGGCTACTTCGTCGACAGGAGGTCGGGAGCGCGGCTGTCGCAGACCGCCTACCTGCCGTGATCGCGATCGGGCGGGGCGTGCGCCGCTGTCCCCGCCGAGCGCCTGGCCGGCTCCTCGACCAGGCGCTCGACGGGGACGGGCTCGGGCGGCGGCTTCTCCGAGCTCATGTCGACGTCACCAGCTGGCCGCTATGCTCGATCTTGTCCTTTTTGAGCATCTCCGGGAGGCGCGACCGGTGGCTGGTCTCGATGTCCATTTCCAAGCACTGAACGAGTGCGGGAGGGCGGCGAAGAACGCGAGCAAGGCGCTCGTGCCCGGCGACATGATGGCCGCCGACAAGCTGCCGGCCCTGCCGGGCAAGCTGACCGACTCCACCGCGTTCGGCAAGCTCGACAACTCCCACAGCCTGGCGGCCGACATCGACAAGATCTGGACCGAGGTCGTCAAGGACGATCTCGAGGAGGCCAGGAACAAGCTCGGAGGCGTCGAGCGCGCGCTCGACAAGGTGGAGACGAACATCCGCGCGGCGGACAGGCCATGACCGAGAACGCGACGCCGGGCGTCGACAGGCTCGACGCGCTGGTCGCCAAGGTGACCTGCGATCCCGCGGCCATCCGGACGATGGCCAAGCAGTGGAGGGCGATCGCCGGCGAGGTACTGGACGAGACGGGCAAGCTGGGCAAGGCCGTCATCGAGGTCGGCAGGACCTGGCACGGCGACTCGGCCAACGACTTCCAGAGCTACATGCAGGGCTACGGCAAGGCGGGCGACGGCCTCCACGACGCGCTGGCGGGATGCGCGAACGCGGCGGACACGCTTGCCAAGGACCTGGAAACCGCCGAGGGCAAGGTCAGGTGGATCCGAGAGGACCTCATCACGCGGGCGAACCAGTACCGGATCGACTGGAACAAGCTGAACCCCGACGACCCTGACGGAGTCGACAAGGGCCTGAAGGAGATGGGCGACAAGGCCGTCTCGGACGCCGAAAGCTGGGCAGGCAAGGCGAACACCGCCCTCAGTGACGCCAAGACGGCCATCGCCGACGCGCTGAAGTTGCGGACGGTCACGTTCAAGAGCATCAACGACCCCCTCCTGCGCGACTTCGTCCCCGATGACGACCGCACCAAGATGCAGTGGCTGCCGACCGATCTCAGCAGGACCACCGACCTGGCGGGGACGAATCCGAGCGGCGCGGGAGGCGCGGGAGCAGGCGGTGGAGGGGGCGGATACGGCGGAGGCGGCGTCTCCTCAGCGGGTGACGTGCCCGCGCCCCGCGCGCAGGTGGTCGAGTGGATCAAGGAAGCGCTGAGGATCATCAGGTCGCCCGAGATGGCCGGGATCATGCGCTCCCGCGGCATCGACGTGAGCGACCTCGACCCCGACGATCCCAAGGACATCGAGCGGATCTGGACGATCATCCATCACGAGTCGGGCGGCAACCCGAGCGCGATCAACAACTGGGACATCAACGCCAGGAACGGCGTGCCGTCGCAGGGTCTCATGCAGACGATCCCGCCCACCTTCAACACCCACAGCCTGCCGGGGCACAAGCAGATCCTCGAGCCCGTCGACAACATCATCGCCGGCGTGCTCTACACCTACAAACGTTACGGTGACCTCGGCCACCACCCCGGCATCGCCTCCCTGGAACGCGGCGGCGGCTACCGGCCGTACTAGCGGCCGGGCAGCCACCCCGGCGGGAAGATCAGCGCGCGCAGGCCGTGTCCCTCGAGCTTGCCCATCCACTCCTCCGGCGTGGTGGCGACCGGGCCGTCCACACCGTCGGACAGGTTGTAGGCGGGCGTGTAGCCGAAGCCCGAGCCCGCGAGCCTGGCGAACAGCTCGGTCGCCCGGCTGGTCGGCAGGTTCCGAAGCGGGAACTTGGCGGCGTCGTAACCCAGGACGTAGCCGGTGTTGCCGGTCCAGATCCGTAGGAACTCGGCGCCGTTCTCCTTCGCCGAGCCGATCGGCTGGCCGTGGGCGGCGTTCACCATGGCCTTGATGCCGAGCGAGCCGCTCGCGTACGCGATGCCGTCCACCGTCGCGTAGACCAGCGTGGTCAGCGCGTACTTGGGGAACCCCGCGCTGAAGATCTTGGCGGCGTTGGTCCCGAAGAGGGCCTTGAGCAGCCGGGCGGTCCTGATCAGCTTGACGATCCTGACGGTGGCCACGGCGTACAGCCATGTGGTCATCGGCTGGAACATGACCATCCACACCAGCTGCAGCAGCTCGTTCTCGACCTCGGCGAAACGGCGGCGCACGTCGTCCACGAGCTTGGCGTAGGCCGTGCACACGACGGCGACGACCCGCAGGTCGGCCACGAACGCGGCGGGCAGCGGCCTGATGTTGTCGTTGTAGACGGCGGAGAACGAGTCGATCCCCGCGCCCGCGTTGTTCTTGACCACCGAGGAGTAGGTCTGGTCGGCCCGGTAGGCGAGCCCGTTCTTCGGCTCGTCGCCGCCGTCGATCACGTCGGCGAGCCTGGTGAAGGTTTGCGCCGCGCTGCGCAGCTTCTCCGGCGAGGCTTCGGGGGCGACCACTCCCGCCCACACCCGGAGCCCCACCAGGGTGCCGGCGGAACCGGCCATGAACGTCATCATCAGGCGGTTGACGGGGAAGGCGGCGGCGATCATGGCAACAGACCCTTCGGCGCGAGGTCGTCGGCATCCGGCCGCTTGTAGACGGGAATGTCCTTGATCGTCAGATCGTCCGCACTGGCCCAGTCGGCCACCGCCACGTTGTCCCGCATGATGGACAGCTTCTGGCCGAGGTCATCGTAGACCTGCGCGAACTGCCCGAGCAGATCGATCATCTCCACCCGTTTGGGCGCGTACCACTCGACGAACTTCCTGTCCGACTCCTCCTCGGTCGGGAAGTGGCCGAGCTCCTCCAGCTCTCTGACGGCCTGCGCCAGGGCCGTACGGAGGTCGTCGCCGATGTCACGGAAGGCCGCGGCGGCGACAGTGTGGAGGTGGGATAAGTCGAGGTCCAGGGATGGCTGCTCGCTCACAAACGTCTCCCGCGGAAAATGAATCGGGCGGATCATGCCTTTCGGCCATGATCCGCCCATTTCATTTCACATATATCTATATGTGGTTACTTCCGCGTATCGGGCTGTTCATCCGCAGTTGTCGAACCCAGAGCTCGTGTTGCCCTGGCTCGTGCTGCCGGAGAACCTGACGCAGCTGCCCTTTCCATACGCCTTGATGACCGCGTAGTACTTGTAGTCGCCGCTGTCGGTCACGGGCGCCTTGCCCTGGACCTCGAGGGTCGCGCCCACATGGGTCAGCTGGCCGATGTTGGCGGTCTTCATCGTGACCACGCAGTTGTAACCGGTGCTGGTGTTGTACAGCTGGTAGGTCGTGCCTCCGGAGAAGGACGCCTGCCGCTGGACGTAGAACCCGCCGCCACAGGCCTGGCCCGGCGTGTAGGGGTTGGTCTTCTCGGCGGGCGGCTCGGTGGTCTTCGTCGGGGTCGGCGACGGCTTCGGCTCGGCCGGAGGGGTCGGCTTGCTCTGCGTCGGGGTCGGC
Organism: Nonomuraea sp. bgisy101; assembly: GCF_057708945.1. Classification (NCBI taxonomy): domain Bacteria; kingdom Bacillati; phylum Actinomycetota; class Actinomycetes; order Streptosporangiales; family Streptosporangiaceae; genus Nonomuraea; species Nonomuraea sp. bgisy101. The sequence goes on along the minus strand of NZ_JBYITD010000002.1, from coordinate 265,723 downwards.
GAAGGCTTGGGGTCCGCCGGCTTGGTCGGCGTGGGGTCGACCGTCTTGGTCTCGGTCGGCTTGGGCTCCGGCGGCCTGCTCGTCGAGGGCGCGATGCTCGGCTGCTCCTGCGTGCGGGTCGGCGTGGGAGTGGCCTCCGGCTCCTGCGTCGGCCGCTCCTCCTCGGTCCGCGTCGGCGTCGGCCGCTGCGTGTGCTTCTCCTGCGGCGGGGCCTCGGGCTCGCCCTCCTTCGTCTTGCTGGGCTTCGGATCCGGCTTGTGCGTGGGCTCGGCCGTCACCGTGACGGTGGGCTGCTGCGAGGGCACGGGCGCGACCGTCGTGGGCGGCACCGCGATGTTCTGGGTCGGCACGGGCACAGGCGTAGGCGAGGTGACCGAGGTCAGCTCGGGCTCGGGCAGCGGGCTGTTCGGGTCGTCGGTCGGCAGCTCGAACGGCATGACGTCGGTCGACTCGGGCCCCGGCGTCTTGGCCCACGGCACCGCCACCTTGGCCTGGCCCTGCTGCGTACCCAGCGGCTGGGGCTGCGGCTGCGCGATCCCGTTGCCCGTGTCGGTGGCCGAGGCCTCACCCTTGGGGCTGGGCACGCCGTCGGCGGACTGCCTGCCCTCGGCCGCGACCGTGTTCAGCGTCGTGGTGCCCGCGTACTGGTTGGCGCCCCACAGCCCGACCGCGGAGATCGTCACGACCGCGGCCATCGCCGCGACCAGACCCACGGGGAACGGCCTGCGGGCGGGCGGCGGCGCCTGCGCCGGAACCGAGACGACCGGGTGCGGGCCGTGCGGCGGCTCCTCCGGCGCCTCGACCGGCGGCGGACCCCAGGCCTGGGGCACGGCCGGCACGGGCGCCGTCTCGACGGGATCAGGCTCGGGCGTCCGGTACATCGGCAGCCTGAGCGTGCCCTCCAGCGGCGGCGAGGGGTCGGGCACGATCACCGCGGGCGCGCCGGCGACCAGCTTGTCGGCGTTCTTGTCGCCGAGGAGCTGCAGCAGCGCGGTGTAGGTGGTCGGCCGCTTCGCGACCTCCTTCGACAGCGCCGCCACCACGACCCTGCGCAACGGCTGGGGCAACGGGCCGACGTCGGGCTTCTCATCGAGTACGGCCTGCGTCTCGTGCTCGAAGGGAGCGCGCCCGGTGGCGGCGTACACCACGGTCGCCGCCCAGGAGAAGACGTCGGAGGGCGGGCCGTACCGCAGTTCCTTCAGCTGTTCGGGCGAGCGGTAGCCGAGCTCGCCTGCCGGCTCGCCGATCGCCGCGTCGGTCACCCTCGGGCCGTCCGCGCCGAGGATCACGTTGTGCGGGGTGAGGCCCCTGTGGGTCACCCCCGCCAGATGCGCGGAGGTGAGCGCGGTGAGCACACCGACGGCGACGCGTTCCAGCGCGTCGTCGGTGAGCGGACCGTCGGCCTCGACGGTCTCGGCGAGGCTGCGGCCCTCGACGTGCTCGCGCACGACGTACGGCGTGCCGTCCTCGACGCCCACGTCGAACACGCGGGCCACATAGGAGCTGGAGACGCGCTTGACGCTGCGCAGCCGGTCCAGGGTCTCGCTGTCATCCGCGGACTCATCCGTCAGCGGTTTGATGGCGCGCAGTTCTCCATCATCGGAGTCGCGCCCCAGGTAGACCACGCCGCGCGGGCCCACGCCAAGGCGTCCGACGATGGCGTGGTCCCCGAAGCGCTCAGGGTCTCCTGGCGACAAGGCGTCCATGACCCACCTTTCCATGACAAATCATGATCGGAGCACATTGAACCAAATCTGCCCCACGCGTAACGAGAGTTTCGGGATGTAATCTGACAGTTAACCGTCAAGTCGTAATCAATGAGGGCGCCCTGGCCGCCATCCCCTGCGCTTTCCCAACGGCGCGACCAGTCGCGTGGTCAGAACCACGCCCGCCAGGGCCAGCGCCGACACCGCCACGATCACCGCGACGGTGATCGTCCGCCAGTCGACGGGCGGCGTCTTGGCGATGGCGCTCTCCGCCAGCGGCGGCGGCAGCGGAGGGGCCAGTTCCACCTGCTCGGTCGGCAGCACGGAGGTCACCGCGAGCAACGGGTTGACGACGCCCGCTCCGGTGCCGTTGCCGAGCGCGCCGTCGGCGGTCACCTCGATGCGTCGCCGTACCTGTTCCTGGTTGAGCCTGGGGAAGCGGGAGCGCACCAGCGCGGCCACCCCCGCCACGTACGGCGCGGCGAAGCTCGTCCCTTCCATCTCGTCCATGAACAGCCCGCCTGGCCACGTGCTGATGATGCCCTGGCCAGGCGCCATGACGGCGACGTTGGACTTGGTGTTGGAGAACTCCGACCGCTGGCCTCCCGGTCCCACCGAACCCACCGAGAGGACACCCTCGTAGGCGGCGGGGTACTCCATCTTCTCCTTGTCCCTGGGGTCGGAGTTGCCCGCGGCCGCGACGATCACGATGTCCTTGGACAGGGCGTAGCTGACGGCCGCCCTCAGATCGGGCTGGTCCGTGGTCTGGGTGGAGATGTTGATCACATCGACGTTCATGTCGGCCGCCGCGTTGATGGCCTTCACAAGGAGGGCGACGTCACCCTGCTTCTTGTTCGTCTGCTTCAGCGACACGAGCCTGACGGCGGGGGCGACGCCGTAGAAGGGGAAGTCGGTCCGGTATCTGCCCGCGATGATGCCCGCCACCGCGGTGCCGTGTCCCATGCAGTCGCCGTTGCCCGTGGAGGTGAAGTCGATCTCCTTGCGGAGCGGGATCAGCGGGTGCTTCGAGTCGACGCCGCTGTCGATCACCGCGACGGTGACGCCTTCTCCTCGGGTGAGCGGCCACACCCTTTTCGCGTCGAGGCGGGCCTGCGCCCAGGGCAGGGAGATCTCGCTCAGACCTGCTTCGGGCGGGGAATCGCACTTGAGGGGGGCGGCCTCGGCGGCGACCGGCACGAGCGTGAGCGTCATCGCCAGGCTGACGGCGAGCAGGACCCTTCCGACCATGAAGCAAGAGCCTAGCTTGACCCTTTTGCCGAGCTATAGCCGTTCCCGCCCGCAACGGCCGCCCCACCGGCGTCACCCTGGCCCGGCGCCCATCCGGGCCCGGGCCGTGGACGTGGGCCGGGTCAGCGGGTGGCCGACTCGATGTTGCCGCGGTAGGTGTTGATCACCCGAGCCGCCTCCTGCAGTTCCTCCGACATCCGCTGGAAGGCGGCCCGGTAGTTCTGCCACGCCCCGCCGAACCGCTCGGCTCCAGGCCCCGTCCACGCGGTGCCGACCTTGGCCGCCTCGCGGTCGAGCGCCGCCATGGTGCTGCGGACCGCCTCGGCCTGCTGGGTGAACTGGGTGGCCATCTGCTGCATCTCCGCAGGGTTGCCACCGAGCAAGTTGTGCGTCATGCGCTCCTCCAGGGTCGACCGACGGGCGCCCTCACCATAGGCAGCCAACCCCGCCGTCGCCCCCGGTTATGCCGAGCGGCTATGGTCCTCCAGAGGATTGTTCGGATCAAAGGGGGCAAGCATGCGCGAGGTCGTGGTCACCGGCGGTGGGACCGGCATCGGCTACGCCGTCGCGGCGGCGTTCGCCGCGCAGGGTGACAAGGTCACGATCACCGGCCGCCGCGAGCACGTCCTGAGAGAGGCTGCGGAGAAGCTGGGCGCCTCCTTCGTCGCCTTCAACGCCGCCAGCCCCGTCGCCGTGCAGGAGGCGCTCGCCCACCTGCCCAGGACCGTCGACGTCCTGGTCAACAACGCCGGCGGCAACACCAACCTCGACAGGCAGAAGCGCGAGGACGACCTGATGGACCTGGCGGAGGCCTGGTGGGCGAATCTCAACGCCAACCTCCTGTCGGCGGTCCTCGTCACCACCGCGCTGCTCCCCCGCCTGGTCAAGGGCGGCAGGATCATCTCGATCGGCTCGATCGCGGCCCGCGGCACCGGCTCAGGCTCGTACGGCGCGGCCAAGGCCGCCCTCGAGTCGTGGACCGCCGACCTGGCCGCCGAACTCGGCTCCAGGGGCACCGCGAACGTGGTGGCGCCGGGCCTGATCCTCGACACCGAGTTCTTCCGCGGCCGACTGACCCCCGAAGGCGTCAAGCACCGGGTGGACAGCACCCGCAACGGCCGCGCCGGCACGCCCGACGACATCGCGGAAACCGTCCTGTTCCTCGCCTCGGCGGGCGCCGGCCATTTCACCGGGCAGGTCCTCCACGTGAACGGCGGAGCGTACCTGGGAAGGTGACCGCCCCTAGACTCCTTTGCAAGCCGGTGGAGAAAGGAATGACGTCGGTGCGGAAAGTTCTGATCGCCAACCGTGGCGAGATCGCCGTCCGGATCGCCAGGGCGTGCAAGGACGCCGGTCTGGCCAGCGTCGCCGTCTACGCCGAGCAGGACCTCGACGCGCTCCACGTCAAGGTCGCCGACGAGGCCCACGCGCTGGGCGGCCAGTCGCCCGCCGAGACCTACCTCGACATCGCCAAGCTGCTGCGCGTCGCCGCCGGGACGGGCGCCGACGCCGTCCACCCCGGCTACGGCTTCCTCGCCGAGAACGCCGACTTCGCCCAGGCCGTCATCGACGCGGGCCTGACCTGGATCGGCCCGCCGCCCGCCGCCATCGCGGCGCTCGGCGACAAGGTGCAGGCCAGGCACATCGCGCAGAAGGTGGGTGCGCCCCTGGTCGCGGGGACCAAGGATCCCGTCTCGGGGGTCGAGGAGGTCGTCGCGTTCGCGCGCGAGCACGGGCTGCCCATCGCGATCAAGGCCGCGTACGGCGGCGGCGGCCGCGGGCTCAAGGTCGCCAGGTCCGTCGAGGAGATCCCCGACCTGTACGACTCGGCGGTCCGCGAGGCCGTCACGGCGTTCGGCCGCGGCGAGTGCTTCGTCGAGCGCTACCTCGACCGTCCCCGCCACGTCGAGACCCAGTGCCTGGCCGACACCCACGGCAACGTCGTCGTGGTCAGCACCCGCGACTGCTCGCTCCAGCGCCGCCACCAGAAGCTCGTGGAGGAGGCGCCCGCGCCCTTCCTCTCCCAGGAGCAGGTCGACCTGCTCTACACCAGCTCCAAGGCGATCCTCCGTGAGGCGGGCTACGTCGGCGCCGGCACCTGCGAGTTCCTCGTGGGCCAGGACGGCACGATCTCCTTCCTCGAGGTCAACACCCGTCTCCAGGTCGAGCACCCGGTGACCGAGGAGGTCGCGGGCGTCGACCTGGTGCGCGAGATGTTCCGCATCGCCGACGGCGAGGCCATCGGCTACGACGACCCGACGCTGCGCGGCCACTCGATCGAGTTCCGGATCAACGCCGAGGACCCGGGCAGGAACTTCCTGCCCGCTCCCGGCACCCTGACCTCCATGCGCTCCCCTTCGGGCCCAGGCGTGCGGCTGGACGCGGGCTACGAGGCCGGGATGACCGTCCCGCAGACCTTCGACTCGCTCGTCGCCAAGCTCGTCGTCACCGGACGCACCCGTACCGAGGCCATCGAGCGCTCGCGCAGGGCCCTGGCCGAGTTCGAGATCGACGGCATGCCGACCGTGCTGCCGTTCCACCGCGCGGTGGTGAGCGATCCCGCCTTCACCGCCGAGCCCTTCGCCGTCCACACCCGCTGGATCGAGACCGAGTGGTCGGGCGGCATCCCGCCGTACTCCGGCGCCGTGGACTCCGCCGAGCCCGCCGCCAGGGAGACGGTGACCGTGGAGGTCGGCGGCAAGCGGCTGGAGGTCGTCCTGCCCGCGGGGTTCGCCTCCGCGGGCCGCGCGCCCGCCGCGGCCAAGCCCTCGCGCAGGGCGTCGGGCGGCGCCAAGAAGGCCGCCACGAGCGGCGACGCCCTGGTCAGCCCCATGCAGGGGACGATCGTCAAGATCGTGGCGGCTGACGGCGACACGGTGACCGAAGGTGACACGGTCGTCGTCCTCGAGGCGATGAAGATGGAGCAGCCGCTCACCGCGCACAAGGCCGGTACCATCACCGGTTTGGCCGCCACCGTGGGACAGACCGTCACCTCGGGAGCGACCATCTGCGAGATCAAGGACGCTTAGCGGGTAGGTTTCGCAGGAGAGGGAACTTTGCCGACTGCTCATTCGTCCTCAAGGACGAAGGAGGCTTGCTGCCCATGACCCATCCGCTGCGCCGGACGACGGCCGCGATCGCGGCTCTGATCGCCGGTCTGTTCGCTGTGTTCGCGCTTTCGCCCGCCGCGCACGCCGCGGCGCCACCTGACGCCGCCACGGTGGTTTCCTACTGGAAGGACCAGAAGGACCGGCTCTTCGTCGGCCCTGGCTCCTCGTTGACGTCGGACCAGCAGTCGGAGATCCGCTCCGCGCTGCAGGACGCCAAGACGCCCGTCTACGTGGCGGCGTTCCCCGACGGCACCGTCACCGACCCCGCGACCTACCTCCCCGCTCTCGGCAACGGGCTGAAGAGCGCGGGCAAGACGGGCAAGTACGCCGTCGCGGTACTCGACGGCAACTCACTGCTCGCGGCCGCCAACTTCGGTAAGAAGGGGCTGGCCGGCCAGCTCGCCAACCTGTCCACCAGCAACAACGACGACGTCGTCACCGGCATGAGCGACTTCGTCGAGCGTGTCAACCTCGCCGCCCAGAACAAGCGGTCCGCTCTCGACTCCGGCAGCGCCGCGGGCTCGGGCGGCTCCGGCACGGGCGCGCTGGTCGGCATCGGCGTGCTGGCGCTCGTCGGCGGCGGCGGCTACTTCCTCTACTCCAAGAACAAGAAGAAGAAGCTCGCCGCGCGGCAGGCGGCCGAGCTCGCCGCGGTCAAGACGACCGTCGAGGAGGACGTCACCAAGTTCGGTGAGGAGATCACCGCGCTCGACACCGACGTCAAGCTCGCCGGATCCGGCGGCCAGAACATCACCGAGTGGCAGACCGCCCTCGACTCCTACGAGAAGGCCAAGACGCAGCTGGCCTCGGTCTCACAGGCCGAGCAGGTCCGCGACGTCACCACGACGCTCGAGGACGGCCGCTACGCGCTGGCCGTGGTGAAGGCCAGGGTCAACAACCAGCCGATCCCCGAGCGGCGGGCGCCCTGCTTCTTCAACCCGCAGCACGGCCCTTCGGTGCGTGACGTGCGCTGGGCCCCGCCCGGCGGCGCGCCGCGCGAGGTTCCGGCCTGCGCGGCCGACGCCATGGCGGTGGAGAGCGGCTACGACCCGCAGACCCGCCAGGTCATGGTCAACGGCCAGTACCGTCCGTACTACGACGCGGGTCCGGCCTACCAGCCCTACGCCTACGGCTACTACGGCGGCTTCGGCGACATCATGACCATGATGTTCGTCGGCACCATGATGGGCAGCATGCTCGGCGGCGGCTGGGGCATGGGCGGCTACGGCGCCGGTTACGCCGAGGGCTACTCCGACGCCGGCGGCGGAGGTGACTTCGGTGGCGGCGGCGACTTCGGCGGAGGCGGCGGCGGCTGGAGTGACTTCGGCGGCGGCGACTTCGGTGGTGGCGACTTCGGCGGCGGCGACTGGTAGCAGGCTCCGCCTCCTGATCTGACCGCCAGGGCCCCCGGTGAGTGTTCACCGGGGGCCCTGGCGTGTCCACCGCAGGATGCGGGCCGACGACCGCGCGTCCACGTGAAGAGAAGAGCCGGCGGCGCGCGCCATAGCGGGACGAGTTTGTAAAGTAGGGGCAAATTGATTCGCCTGGCAGACCTCGGGGCCAGTGTCTAGGAGGCCCTGTTGCGCCGTCTGATCCCCCTCGCGCTCCTCGCCGCTCTCGTGGCGCCGCCCGTGGCCGTGGGGCTGCCCACGACCCCTGTGCTCGCGCAGGCGGGCCCATGCCGTCCCGCCGACCGGGTGAACCTGCGCGGGGTGGACTTCACCAAGGGCCGCCCGCTCCCCTCCTCGCTGCGCTGCGCCGACCTCACGGGCGCGAAGCTCAACAGCGTCGACCTCACCCAGAAGGACATGACAGGGGCGATCCTGCGCAAGGCGTCCTTACGGCAGGCCAACTTCACCCAGGTCACCGCGAAGTACGCCGACTTCAGGGAGGCGAACCTGAGCGAGGCCGACCTGGGGCAGATGCACGCCGACTACGCCGACCTGCGCGGCGCGATCCTCGTGGACGCGGACGCCGGCCAAGTGCAGTTCCCGAGGGCGAATCTCAGCGGCGCGCGGCTCACCAGGGCCGTCCTCATCCAGTCGAACCTCACGCTGGCCAAGCTCGTCGGCGCGGATCTCGACGACGCCAGGATGGGTCAGGCCAACGCCCGCAGGGCGGACTTCACGAGGGCCAAGCTGCACGAGGCCGACATGGGCACGATCCAGGCGCCCAACGCCGTCTTCCGCGACGCCGACCTGCGTGAGGCGCGGCTGAGCTCAGCGGAGCTCGACGGGGCCGACCTGCACGGGGCCAAGGTCCAGGACGCGGACTTCACCTTCGCCGACGACCTCGACCTGACGGGCGCGATCGGCACGCCGAAGACCGTGCCCGACGGCGTGAAGGGCCTCTCCACGGCCGCCCCTTCGCCGAGCGCCGGCGAGGACCGCGTGGTCAGCCTGGAGATCGGCTCGCAGCCGCCCGCGACGGGCCGCGGCGTCTCCGTCGGGCTCGTGCTGGTGGTCGTCGGCTCGCTCGGCCTGGTCGTCACCCTCACCCTGTGGGCGAGCGCGGCTCGCAGGCCACGCGTCCACCGCGCCTGACGGCCGCGGAGCGCGTCGTCAGATCCCGATGGCGGCGGTCGGCTGCATCAGCCTGCGCGCCGCCTCGGTGATCGACCCGGACAGCGAGGGGTAGACCGCGAAGGTGTGGGCGAGCTGGTCGACGGTGAGCCGCTGCTGCACGGCGACCGACACCGCGAGGATCAGTTCGGAGGCCCTGGGCGCCACCACGACGCCGCCCAGCACGATGCCGGTGTGCGGGCGGCAGAAGAGCTTGACGAAGCCGTCGTTGAAGCCCTGCATCTTCGCCCTGGCGTTGGTCGAGAGCGGCAGCTTGACCACGTTGGCCTCGATCTCGCCCGCCTCGATCTGCTTCTGCGACACGCCGACGGAGGCGATCTCGGGGTCGGTGAAGATGTTGGAGGCGACGGTCGCCAGCCGCAGCGGTTGCACGGCCTCGCCGAGCGCGTGCCAGACCGCGATGCGACCCTGCATGGCCGCCACGGAGGCCAGCATGAGCACGCCTGTGCAGTCGCCTGCGGCGTAGACACCGGGAGCGGAGGTGCGCGACACCTTGTCGACCTGGACGAATCCGCCCTTGTCGAGCGTCACCCCCGCCTCCTCGAGGCCGAGGCCCGAGGTGTTGGGGACCATGCCGACCGTCATCAGCGCGTGGGAGCCCTCGGCGGTACGGCCGTCCTCCAGCGTGACCACGACCCCGTCGGCCGTGCGCTTGACGGAGGAGGCGCGGGAACGGCCCATGACGTTCATGCCGCGCCGCCGGTAGACCTCTTCGAGCACCTCGGCGGCGTCGGCGTCCTCGTTGGGCATCATGCGGTCGCGCGAGGAGACCAGCGTGACCTCGGAGCCGAGCGAGCGGTAGGCGCCGGCGAACTCGGCCCCCGTGACACCGGAGCCGACGACGATGAGGTGCTCGGGCAGTTCGTCGAGGTCGTAGAGCTGCCGCCAGGTGAGGATGCGCTCCCCGTCGGGCTCGGCGCCCTGCAGGATGCGCGGGGTGGCACCGGTCGCCACGATCACCACGTCGGCCCTGATCGTACGGTCACCCGCCCGCACGACCTGCGGATCGACGAGCCGCCCGCGCGCCTTGATGATCTCGACGCCCTCGGCCGCGACCCGCGCGCCGATGTCGGCGGACTGCGCCTGCGCCAGCTCCTTGACCCGTTTGTTGACCAGCGGCAGGTCGACCTCGGCCACCCCCACGTCGCCGTCGGCCCCGCCGGTGTAGTGGATGCCGAGGGACGGCGCGTCGTGCAACGCCTGCTTGCGGACCGAGGTCGCGATCATGGTCTTGGACGGCACGCAGTCGGTCAGCACGCAGGCGCCGCCGGGGCCGTCCTCCTCGACCATCGTGACCTGCGCGCCGAGTTGCGCGGCCACCAGGGCCGCTTCGTAGCCGCCTGGGCCGCCACCGATGATCACGATCCTTGTCACGTGTCCCATTGTCCCGCATATCGCGACGCGCCGACGAACGGGGCTACCCTTGGTGGCTGTGCCTGTCTACGCCGCCTATGGCTCCAACATGGACTCGAAGCAGATGGCCATGCGCGCCCCTCACTCGCCGATGCGCGCCGTCGGCTGGTTGCAGGGCTGGCGCCTGACGTTCGGCGGGGAGGACATGGGCTGGGAGGGCGCGCTCTCCACGATCGTCGAGGACCCTGACGAGCAGGTCTTCGTCGTGCTCTACGACGTCCCCGAGTGGGACGAGAACTCCCTCGACCAATGGGAGGGCGCCACCCGCGGCCTCTACCACAAGGTGCGGCTGCGCGTGCAGACGCTCGACGGCGAGGTCGTCGCCTGGTTCTACGTGCTCGACAGCTACGAGGGCGGCCTGCCCTCCGCGCGCTACCTCGGCATCCTGGCCGACGCGGCGGAGCGGGCAGGCGCCCCCGACGACTACGTGAAGGCGCTGCGCGGCAGGCCCTGCACGTCCCTGGGCGGCTAGGACAGCGGCTGGTCCTTGGTCTCCTTCAGCGCGAAGACGTAGACCAGGGTGGAGACCAGCGCCAGCGCCGACATGTACCAGGGGAAGAGCCCCGAGTTTCCGTTGTCCTTCAGCCAGGTGCCGATCAGCGGCGCCGTGCCGCCGAAGATGGCGACGGTCAGCGAGTAGGGGAAGCCCGCGCCCGAGGCCCGCACGCGGGTCGGGAACAGCTCGGAGTTCACCGCTGCCGAGATCGAGGTGAAGCAGCCGAGGAACACCATGCCGACGAGCTGGATGGTCAGCAGGCTGGCGAAGGAGTTCGACAGCGCGCCGAGCAGAGGCACCGGCAGCAGCGTGAAGGCCAGGCCGAAGGCGATGAGCAGCGGCCTGCGGCCGACCTTGTCCGACAGCATGCCGAGCAGCGGCTGCAGCACCATGAAGAAGAGCAGCGAGATCGTGCCGACCTGCAGCGACATGGCCTTGTCGAAGCCGACGTTCTGCTGCGCGTAGGTGGGCAGGAAGGTCGTCCACGTGTAGTAGGCGACGGTTCCCGCCACGGTGATGCCGACGATCAGGGCGGCCTTGGTCGGGTAGCGGGTCAGGAACTCGAAGAGCTTGGGCCGTTCGGACCTGCCCTCCTGGATCTCCTGCGCCACAGCGGAGGTCTCGTCGGCGCCCTTGCGGATCCACAGGCCGACCAGGCTGATCACCGCGCCGATGACGAACGGGATGCGCCAGCCATAGCTGTCCATGTCCTCCTTGACCAGCACGGTCGCCAGCAGGGCGGCCAGGCCCGAAGCGAGGAGCTGGCCGATGGTCGTGCTGACGTACTGGAAGCTCGAGAACAGGCCCCTGCGTCCTGGAGGGGCGGACTCCACCAGGAAGGTGGTCGCGGCGGCGAACTCACCGCCGACCGACAGGCCCTGGATGAGCCTGGCGAGGGTCAGGACGATCGGCGCGAGCACGCCCGCGGCCGCGTAGGTCGGGGTGACGGCCAGCAGGAGCGAGCCGCCGCCCATGAGCACGATCGTGAACGTCATGGCGGCCTTGCGGCCGAACCGGTCGGCGAAGGAGCCGACCAGCAGGCCGCCGAGCGGTCGCATGAAGAAGCCCACGGCGAAGATCGCGAACGCGCTCAGCACCGGGACGAGGGGGTTGTCGTTCTTGGGGAAGACCTGCTCGGAGAAGTAGACGGCCAGGAAGCTGTAGGCGTACCAGTCGTACCACTCGACCACGTTGCCGACGTTGGCCGCCAGGAGCTGGCGGCCGCGGCTTCGGGGGATGCCGAGTGGCGAATGCTCAAGGGAGGGGGTTGCCACCGGGGCTCCTTTGCTTCGCATGCGGGGATGGCTTACTGTGCATCCGGACGACCGAAACAGTCAAATATCTCGCTGCATATTTACAAACCCGACATGGAGACAGCCCGCGGTGGACGTTCTCGACCGGCGCCTGGTCGCCGCTCTGCAGGTGAGCCCTCGCGCGTCATGGGGCGAGATCGGCAGGGCCGTCGGCGAGCACGAGCGCACGGTCGCCCGGAGGCTCCAGCGGCTGATCTCCGACGGCGCCGTCCAGGTCACCGCCATCTACGACGACCTGCGCTCGGGCCACGGCCGTCCCGTCCACCTGCACGTCCAGGTACGGCCGGGCACCGCCGCCGCGGTGGCCGACGCGCTGGCCGTCAGGGCCGACACCCGCTCGGTCTACTCCGTGACGGGCGCCGCCGACATCGGCGCCGAGCTGGTCGCCCCCACCAGAGCCGCGCTCCACGAGATCCTCAACGTCGAGGTGCACGGCATCGACGGCGTCGCGGGCACCCAGACCCAGGTCGTTCTGCACACCTTCCGCACGGTGGCCGAGTGGCACGCGCCGTACCTCACCGACGAGGAGGTCGGGCTCCTGCGCCCCGCGGCGACGCCCGTGGAGCTGCCCGACCACGACGGCCTGTCCCCGCTGGAGAGCGAGGTGGCCGAGCTCCTGGTCGCCGACGGAAGGATCGGGTTCACCGCGATCGCCGACCAGCTGGGCATCTCGGTGCCGACCGCCAGGCGCAGGGTGGCCTCGCTGCTGGAGCGACGGCTGCTCATGCTGCGCGCGGAGGTGGAGCCCTCGCTGCTCGGCCTGGACGTCGAGGCGCAGCTGTGGCTGCGCGTCCGCCCGCACGGCCTCGACCAGGTCGGTGAGAGACTCACCAAGGATCCCGGGGTGCGCTACTGCGCGGCCACCTCGGGCACCTACACCATGCTCGTCCAGGTGGCGGTCGCTCACGAGGCCGACCTCTACCGGTTCCTGACAGAGGTCGTCGGCCCGCTCGACGACGTCACCGACGTCAACGTCACCCTCATCACCCGTGCCTACAAGCGTGGATTCCTCCGAAAGAGCCTGGAGTACTCATGACCCCCGCCGAACTGGAAGTCGCCGAGCTGACCGCCGAGCTGATCCGCGTGGACAGCAGCAACTACGGCGACGAGAGCGGCCCGGGCGAGCGCGCCGCCGCCGAGGTCGTCATGGCGCGCCTGGCCGAGGTCGGCATCGAGGCGCACTACAGCGAGAGCGCTCCCGGCAGGGGCAACGTGGTGACCAGGATCGAGGGCACCGACCCCTCGCTCCCTGCCCTACTGGTCCACGGCCACCTGGACGTGGTGCCCGCCAACGCCGCCGACTGGAGCGTCGACCCGTTCGCCGGAGAGATCCGCGACGGCTACATCTGGGGCCGGGGCGCGGTCGACATGAAGGACATGGACGCGATGATGCTCGCCGTCCTGCGCCAGATGGTCCGCGAGGGCAGGCGGCCGAGGCGCGACATCGTCTTCGCGTGGGTGGCCGACGAGGAGGCGGGCGGCGTCTACGGCGCCAAGTACCTCACCGCCAACCACCGCGACCTGTTCGACGGCGTCACCGAGTCGATCAGCGAGGTGGGCGGCTACTCGCTGGAGGTGGACCCGTCGCTGCGCCTCTACCTCATCGAGACGGCGCAGAAGGGCCTGTCCTGGATGAGGCTGATCGCCGACGGTACGGCAGGCCACGGCTCGATGCTCAACGACAGCAACGCGGTGACCGAGGTGGCCAAGGCGGTGGCGCGGCTCGGCGGCCACCAGTGGCCGATCACGCTCACCCCGACCGTGCGGCGCTTCCTGACGGAGGTGTCCGAGGCGTTCGGCCTGCCGTTCGACCCCGAGAACCCGGGACCCGTGCTGGAGAAGCTGGGCCCGCTGGTCCGTTTCGTCGGCGCGACGCTGCACCACACGACCAACCCGACGATGCTCGAGGCCGGGTACAAGGCCAACGTCATCCCCGGCCAGGCGAGCGCGGTCGTGGACGGCCGGTTCCTGCCCGGCTACGAGGAGGACTTCTTCAAGACCGTCGACGAGCTGCTGGGGCCGAACGTGCGGCGCGAGTTCGTGCAGCACGACATCGCGCTGGAGACGACGTTCGACGGGGCTCTGGTCGAGTCGATGATCGCGGCTCTGAAGGCGGAGGACCCGACGGCGCGCGCGGTGCCGTACTGCATGTCGGGCGGCACCGACAACAAGACGTTCTTCGCTGACCTCGGTGTGCGAGGGTTCGGATTCGTTCCGCTGCGTTTGCCCAAGGACATGGACTTCGCGGGGATGTTCCACGGTGTGGATGAGCGTGTCCCGGTTGAGTCGCTGCAGTTCGGAGTGCGGGTGCTTGACCGGCTCCTCCTAAACTACTGAGATGACCTATGTTCACGCCCAGGAGGCCGCTGCCGCCCTGAGGAAGGCCACCGGGCTCGACGTCTTCGACGTGGCGCTCGTGATGGGATCGGGCTGGGTGCCCGCCGCGGACGCGATCGGCGAGACGCTCGTCGAACTACCTGTGACCGATCTGCCGGGCTTCAACCCGCCCGCGGTCGCCGGTCACGCGGGGAGGATCCGCGTGGTGCGCACCCCTTCGGGGCGCCACGCGCTGATCTTCCTCGGCCGCACCCACCTGTACGAGGGCCTCGGCGTCGAGCCGGTCGTCCACGGCGTGCGGACGGCGATCGCGGCGGGCGTGCGCACGGTGGTGCTGACCAACGCGGCCGGCGGTCTGCGCCCCGAGACGCAGGCCGTCGGCGAGCCCGTCCTGATCAGCGACCACATCAACCTGACCGGCGCCAACCCGCTGACCGGCGCCACCTTCATCGACCTGACCGAGGTCTACTCCAAGCGGCTGCGCGCCCTGGCACGCGAGGTCGACTCCTCGCTGGCCGAGGGCGTCTACGTCGCCTTCCGCGGGCCGACCTACGAGACGCCCGCCGAGATCAGGATGCTGCGCACGCTCGGCGGCGACATGGTGGGCATGTCCACGGTCCTGGAGGCGATCGCCGCCCGTGAGGGCGGTGCGGAGGTGCTCGGCATCTCGCTGGTCACCAATCCGGGCGCGGGCCTGGTCGGCGACCCGCTCAACCACGAGGAGGTCCTCGAGGTCGGCCGGGCCACCGCGACGCGGATGGGCGCGCTGCTGGCCAAAGTGGTCGACAAGCTGTGAGCGCGCGGGAAGCGGCGCTGGCATGGCTGGCCCAGGATCCCGATCCTGACACCAGAGCGGAGCTGGAGGGCCTCCTCGACGACCCCGAGGCGCTCGCCGACCGCTTCGGAGCCAAGCTGGAGTTCGGTACGGCCGGCCTGCGCGGCGAGCTCGGCGCGGGCCCGAACCGGATGAACCGCGTCACCGTGATGCGCGCCGCCGCCGGCCTGGCCGCCGTTCTCGGCCCCGGCAAGCACGTGGTCATTGGCTACGACGCCCGTCACAAGTCCGACGTGTTCGCCAGGGACACCGCGGCCGTGCTGGCGGGCGCGGGCCTGCGGGCCTCGCTGCTGCCCGAGCCGCTGCCCACGCCCGTCCTGGCCTTCGCCGTACGGCATCTCGGCGCGGACGCGGGCGTCACGGTCACGGCGAGCCACAACCCGCCCCGCGACAACGGCTACAAGGTCTACTGGGGCGACGGCTCGCAGATCGTGCCGCCGGTGGACGGCTGGATCTCGGCCGCGATCGACGCGGTGGGGCCCGTCGACGCCCTGCCGCTGGGCGAGGGCGACGTGCTCGACGGCGCCATCGTCGAGGCCTACCTGGCCGCCGTCACCGAGCTGCCCCTGGGGCAGGCCCGTGACCTGCGCGTCGCCTACACCCCGTTGCACGGCGTCGGCCACGGCACGCTCGTCAGCGCCTTCCGCGGAGCGGGCTTCGAGGAGCCCGCGACGGTCGAGGAACAGCGCCGGCCCGATCCCGACTTCCCCACGGTGGCCTTCCCCAACCCGGAGGAGCCGGGCGCGATGGATCTCGCGCTGGCGCTCGCCACGAAGGTCGGAGCGGACCTGGTGCTGGCCAACGACCCCGACGCCGACCGGTGCGCGGTAGGCGTGCCGCTGGGCGGCGGCGCGTACAGGATGCTGACGGGCGACGAGGTGGGCGCGCTGCTCGGCGAGCACGTGATCACTCACACGCGCGGCGACCGGCTGGTGGCCACCACGATCGTGTCCTCGACGCTGCTCGGCAAGATCGCTCAGGCGCGTGGTGTGCGCTACACGGAGACGCTCACCGGATTCAAGTGGATCATGCGGGCGGGCGAGGGCCTGGTCTACGGCTACGAGGAGGCGCTCGGCTACAGCGTCGGCGGCGAGCACGGGCTGCCCGTCCACGACAAGGACGGGATCGGCGCCGCGCTCACCGTCGCCGGCATCGCCGCCGAGGCGAAGGCCGCAGGGCGCACGCTCCTCGACCTGCTCGACGAGCAGGCCAGGCGGTACGGCCTGCACGCCACCTCGCAGCTGTCCTTCCGCGTCGCGGACCTGTCGCTCATCGCCGACGCCATGGCGAGGCTGCGGGCGAGGCCGCCAGAGTCGTTGGGCGGCATGGCCGTGGAGTCCTGGGACGACCTGTCGGAAGGCGCGGGCGGGCTGCCGCCGACCGACGGCCTGCGCTACCGCCTGGCCGGCGGCGCGCGTGTCGTCGTGCGTCCCTCGGGAACCGAGCCGAAGCTCAAGTGCTACCTGGAGGTCGTGATCCCCGTGACCGGCGAGGTCGCCGAGGCCCGCGCCACCGCGGGCGAGGACCTCGACGCGCTCAAGGCGGACCTGCGCTCGGTCCTGGGGTTGTGACCGGTCAGACCTTGGCGATCTCCATCTGGAGCTCGTGCACCCACTCGTCCAGGTCGGGCGGGCAGTGCAGGGAGACCTCGCGGGCCAGGCCGAGCGCCTGGTAGCCGTTCTCCTCGATCCAGTGGGCGAGCGTCTGGAACGTGGGACCGACGTTCTCCATCGGCCCCCGGTGGATGATGGTGGCCGCCGTCTCGATGCCGGGCAGGTCCACGACCTCGAAGTCGTGGCCCTCGCCCGAGTCGAGATTGACGGGGAACGTCGCGTGCACCATCACGGAGCCGTCGTCCTCCGGCAGGTAGTAGGCGATGCCCGGACCCTGCATGGGCACGCCCGCCGCCTCCAGCCGCTCGCACATCTGGCGGTAGAGCGGCTGGATGACGGGGCCGATGTCCTCTGTCTCGTAGCTGACAGCCCTGGCGCTGAGCTGGGCCACCCTGACCGGCGCGACCTTCTTGATCACGACGTCGTCGGCGCTCATGAAGCCTTCCCTCTCGATCGTCCGGAGCCTCGCCTCCACTCCGCGCAGCCTGGCCACGTCGGCGCTGATCTGCGCCGCCAGTTGGGCGCGGCGCAGCCGTACCATGCCGTGCAGCTCTTCGGCGCTGACCTTCTCGTCGAGGATCGAGCCCACCTGTTCCAGGGTGAAGCCGAGATCCTTGAGCGCGACGACGCGGTTGAGCCGTGCCAGCTGCCCCGCCTGGTAGGAGCGGTAGCCGGTGGCAGGGTCGACGTGGGCGGGGCGTAGCAGGCCGATGGCGTCGTAGTGGCGCAACATGCGCACCGACACGAGGCCGAGCCTGGCGAAGTCTCCGATGCTGAACATGACTCCTCCAGGTCTAGGACCTGACACGGTGTCAGGGTCAACCGACGCCCTCCGCGCGGGAGGTCAGAGCAGGACGGCGAGCACGACCAGGGCGACGGCGACCACGCCGGCCGCGAGCGCGTCGGGCGCCCAGACGGCCCTGACCTGGCCCGCGGGCTCGTCGCGGCGCTTGGCGGTCTCGACGCGTTCGGTGATCTGCTCGGCCACCCAGTCGGCGTGCGTCTTGCCCGCCATGGCCTCCTGGGCGGCCCGCTCCCCCTTGGACAGGACGGGTTCGGTCCTGTAGCGCCCGCGCTGCTCGCGCGGGGCACCGCGACGGCTGGCTTTGGCCCGCTCCCTCGCCGAGGCCTGCGGTGTCCACGCCCGCAGCACCTTGTCGCCGTACGTGACGTTGATGGTGTGGGAGACCTGGACGTCGTCGATGGCCGACCACGGCAGGAACGTCGTGCGCAGCGGGTTGCGCACCCGCAGCCCGTCCTCCGCGACGACGGTGGCGGGCCGCAGTGCCGTGACGTAGACGAGCGCGGTCAGCACGCCGAGGACGGCCCCCGCCACCAGCGACGACTTGCCGCTGTAGCGGATCGTCAGGTCGAAGGCGTTGAACGCCACGAACGCCACCCAGATCCAGCCGAGGACGAAGGCGGTCGCCGAGCGGTAGGTCTGCTTCATGCCTGCCACTTGAGCTGCGCGAATCCGGGTTTGATGACGCCGTTGATGAGCGAGAGCCGCTCGTCGAACGGGATGAACGCCGACTTCATGGCGTTGACCGTGAACCACTGCAGGTCGTCCCAGTCGTAGTCGAAGGCCTCGACCAGTTTGGCGAACTCCTGCGAGACGGAGGTCGAGCTCATCAGCCTGTTGTCGGTGTTGACGGTCACCCTGAAGTGGAGGCGGCGCAGCAGCCCGATGGGGTGCTCGGCGATCGAGGCGGCGGCCCCCGTCTGCAGGTTGGAGGTCGGGCACATCTCCAGCGGGATGCGCTTGTCACGCACGTAGGCGGCCAGGCGGCCGAGCTTGGCCGTGCCGTCCTCGGCGACCGAGATGTCGTCGATGATCCGCACGCCGTGGCCGAGCCGGTCGGCGCCGCACCACTGGATGGCCTGCCAGATCGACGGCAGGCCGAAGGCCTCGCCGGCGTGGATGGTGAAGTGCGCGTTCTCCCGCTGCAGGTACTCGAACGCGTCGAGGTGCCTGGTGGGCGGATACCCGGCCTCGGCGCCCGCGATGTCGAAGCCGACCACGCCGACGTCGCGATAGCGGACGGCGAGCTCGGCGATCTCCATGGAGCGCGCCTGGTGCCGCATCGCGGTCAGCAGCGTGCCGACCTTGATGCCGGGGACCCGGCCGAAGCCTTCGAGCACGGCCTCGACGACCTGGTCGAGGCTGAGCCCCGTCGTAGTGTGCTGCTCGGGCGCGTAGCGGATCTCGGCGTAGACGACGCCGTCGGCCGCCAGGTCCTCGGCGCACTCGGCGGCCACCCTGACCAGGGCCTCGCGGGTCTGCATGACGCCGACCGTGTGGTCGAAGGTCTCCAGGTAGCGCACCAGCGATCCGGAGTCGGAGGCTTCCTCGAACCACTGCCTGAGGTTGTCAGGGTCGGTGGTGGGCAGCCGGTCGTAGCCCGACTCGCGGGCCAGATCGACGATCGTCTCCGCCCGCAGACCACCGTCGAGATGGTCGTGGAGCAGCACCTTGGGCGCCCTGCGGATGTCGTCATGACTGGGTCGCTGGCTCATTTCGTCATCCTATCGCCACCGATCCCGCATTTGACGAACACCCTTCCACATGTAAGGCTTTTATTACAGGTGAAAGGAGGAGCCGCTGACCAGCGAAGAGCTGCTCGCGGTGCTGGCGGCCGTCGGCCACCCGCTGCGACTGAGGATCGTGGCCGAGTTGGCCGGGGGCCGAGTGCACGTCAGTGAGCTGGCCAGGCGCCTCGGCATCTCGCGCCCGCTGCTCTACATGCACCTCGAACGCATGGAGAAGGCCGGCCTGGTCGCGGGCGACCTGGAGCTGTCGCCCGACGGAAAGGCGATGAAGCTCTACGCGCTGCTCCCCTTCGACATCCACCTGACGGCGGGGACGATCCTCGACGTGCTGCAATCCGATGAGCAGGGAGGACCGACCGCTTGAAGGACATCATCATCCCCGGCATGGTCATGGTGACCCTCGGCGTGGTCGCCCTGGGCTGCATGGAGTTCTACTTCAGGCTCGTACGGCAGCGCGCCGAGACCGCCGCCGAAGAGCGCTACCGCGAACTGGCCGACCAGACCAACGCCAGGCTGACGGAGCTGACCTCCCGGGTCGCCGCGGTGGAACAGCTTCTGCGCAGCGTCGACTGACGCGCAGCACACACCGTCGACTGACGGGCATCACCAACCCGGGGCGGCGAGCGGCAACTCGCCGCCCCGGTTCAGGAAGTCGCGCGACCCACGCCGCAACGGCGTGTCTTCAACGCGCACGAACCTCCAAGGAAAGGAGAGCAGCTCATGCTGCTCGAACGCAAACCGCCGACCGTGAGGGCGGCGATGTGGAGCGCCACGCATCCGTGGCGGGCGATCGGCTGCTGGCTACTGTTCGTGGCACTCTGCCTGGCCGTGGGTTCGGCCGTCGGCACGAGGAACGCCACGAGCGCCGACTACCGCGTCGGCGAGGCGGGTCGCGCGGAGGCGATCGCCGAGGCAGGCGAGCTGCGGAACAGACCCGTCGAGCGGGTGATGATCTCTGGCCCCGCCGAGGAGTCGGACACGGCGGCCCGCGAGCTCACCGCCAGGATGAAGGCGCTGCCCGAGGTCCACGGCGTCGCCTCCCCCGTGAGGTCGGCCGACGGCTCCGCACTCCTGGTGTCGGTCACCATGAAGGGCGCCGAGCTGGACGGCAAGGCCAAGGTCGCCGCCCTCACCGCCCAGACGGACGCGGTCCAGCGGGCCCATCCCGCGCTACGCGTGGAGCAGACCGGCACGGCCTCCATCGGCAAGGGCGTGGACCGGCAGCGCGGCCAGGACCTGGCGCTGTCGGAGGCGATCACCTTCCCCGTGACCCTGGTCACGCTGCTGGTGGTGTTCGGCTCGGTGATCATGGCGGGCGTGCCGCTCCTGCTGGCGCTCTCGTCGATCGCCGCCGCCGTCGGCCTGTCGATGCTGGCCTCGCACCTCTCGCCGGACGCGGGCGTGGGCACCAACGTCATCCTGCTGATCGGCATGGCCGTCGGCGTCGACTACACGCTCTTCTACCTCAAACGCGAGCGCGAGGAGCGGGCGAGGGCCGGCGGCAGGCTCAGCCCCGAGGCGCTGGTCGAGCTGGCCGCCGCCACCTCGGGAAGGATGATCGTCGTCTCCGGCCTGGCGGTGATCGTCTCCACCGCGACCCTCTACCTCGCCACCGACGTGGTCTTCTCCTCGCTGGCCACCGGCACGATCGTGGTCGTCCTCGCCTCCGTGATCAGCTCTCTGACCGCGCTGCCCGCCTTGCTGGTGCTCATCGGACGGCGAACCAGCGCGCGGCCGAAGCAGGCGCGTGCGGGCCGGTTGTGGGACGCCCTGCTCACGCCCGCCGCCAGGCGCCCATGGATCACGCTGGCCGCCTCCGTACTGGTCATGGTCGTGCTGTCCCTGCCGCTGCTCGGGATGGAGCAGCGGGTGCTCAACAAGGACAGCCACTCGCGCGAGATCCCGGCCCTGCAGTCCTACGACAGGCTGACGGCGGCCTTCCCCGAGCTGCGCATCCGCCACCAGGTCGTGGCCAGGGCGACATCCGGCCGGCGCGCGGAGATGACGGCCGCCCTGCGCGAGCTCGTACGGCGGACGCGGCACGACCCCCTGTACACCGGCGACCCCGCGCTCCGCCTGTCGGCGGACGAAACGGTCGCGGTGCTCGACGTGGCCTCGCCGTACCGGCTCAGCTCGGCGGAGGCGGGACGCTCGCTCGACCGCCTGAGGACCGTCCACCTGCCCGCGACTCTCGGCGCCGTCGAGGGCGTCGAGGCGTACGTGTCGGGGGACGTCGCCCGCGACGCCGACTACCTCGCCCACCAGAACGCCAAGCTGCCGCTGGTCGGCGGTGCGCTGCTGCTGGTGACGTTCGCGATGACGGTGGCGGTGTTCCGCTCGGTGGTCATCGGGGCGGTCGGGGTCGTGCTCAACGTCCTGTCGGCGACCGCCGCCATGGGCGTGCTCACGCTGGTCTTCCACACGGTCGGCTCGCGGGTGCCGCTGTTCCTGCTGGTCATCCTGTTCGGGCTGTCGATGGACTACCAGGTGTTCGTCGTCAGCAGGATCAAGGAGGCGGTCGAGCGGGGCCTGGGGCACAGGACCGCGGTGATCGACGGGGTCGCCCGCTCGGCGAGCGTCGTGACGAGCGCGGCGGTGGTGATGGTGACGGTGTTCGCCAGCTTCGTCTTCCTTCACCTGGCCGAGATGAGGCAGATCGGTCTCGGCCTGGCCGTCGCCGTCCTGCTGGACGCGGTCGTGGTGCGGGTGCTGATCCTGCCCGCGGCGCTGGTGCTGCTGGGCAGGAGGAGCTGGTGGCCGGGGTCCTACTCGTCGCGGTTGGCCGTGTCGGGCGAGAACGCGGGCAGGCAGACCGCGACGTACTCGGCCCCGTCGGGACCCACGCTGTAGCGGATCTTCTCGCCGGGCTCGGACACGAACGACTGGCCCGCCGACACCTCGGTGACGCCCTCGGCGTGCTCGATCACGACGGTCCCTCGCAGCACGACCGTGTACTCGGTGAACTCCGGTGTCTGCGCGGGCTCCTCCCATCCCGGCGGCGCCGTCATGTGCGCGATGGAGACGGCCTCATCGCCGCTGTTGACGCGGCCGATGTGCTCGTCGATGACCTTGCCGCCCGGAACGGGGATACGGGTCGCCCCTTCGATCTTTCTCACCACGTCTGTCAGTGTGCCACGTCTATGACCAGGCGGTCGGGCCCGGTCAGCTCCGTCACCGAGAACGGGGCACGGTGGTCGAGCACCAGGCCGACGCCGACCACGCCCTCGAAGTCGCCCGTCTTGACGACGTTCTGCACGTTGCCGAGCGCCGCCTGGAAGATCGGCCCGCCGGTCCACGTGGGCGAGCCGTCGTCGGTGTGCGCGTTGGCCGGCTTGAGCGTGGCCTGCAGGTAGGCGCCGCCCTTCACCTCGATCGGCTCGCCCGAGCCGTCCTGGAGCAGCTCGTCGACCCATCTGACGCTGTAGCTGGAGACGTCGCCGTCGAGGTCGATGACGACCCTGTCGAAGGAGCCGTGGTCGGCGAACCTGACCGTCTTGACCAGGACGGCCTCACCGGGGTCGCCCTCCACCTCGACGTCCTTGGTGCTCGTCGGCACGGCGGCGCTCGCGGGCGCGGCCGGTGACGGCGTCCCGCCGACGGGGGCGGTGGACGCGGAGGGCGCCGTGCCGGGCGCGACCGAGGTGGTCGTGGGCGCGCCGGTGCCGCACCCGGCCAGTACGGCCAGCCCGGCCACGAGGACGCCAACGCGCGAATACCGCATACCCCCTAGGTTCCCTGGGTCAGTCCCCCGTATGCCCGGCCAGACCGGCCAGGTATTCCGCCGCCTTCCGCCGCCTGACGAGCGGCGCGGCCTGCCCCGACCACAGGTTGACGTGGCCGGGGTCGCCCGTCCTGCGGATCGGCAGCATGAGCTGGTTCTGCACGGGGTAGGGCGGCACGGCGTCCTCGAACCCGGCCATCTCCCTGAGGAACCTGTTGGGGATGGCCCGCGCGGTACGGCCGGAGAAGAGCCTGGTCAGGACCGTCACCCTGGCCTCCTCTCCGAGCAGCGCCCGCAGGTGCGCCTCCCCCACCGCCGACTCCTCCGTGACCAGGAAGCCGGTGCCGACCTGGACGGCGTCGGCCCCGAGCGCCAGCGCCGCCACGACGCCGCGCCTGTCGGCGATGCCGCCCGCGGCGATGACCGGCGCGGACACCCTGTCGGCGACCTGCGGGACGAGGGAGAAGGTGCCCACCAGCGACTCGCGCACCGGCCGCAGGAACGCGCCCCTGTGCCCGCCCGCGTCGCTGCCGGAGGCGACGATCGCGTCGAGCCCCGCCTCGTCCAGCGCGATCGCCTCGTCGACGGTCGTGGCGGTGCCGATCGTCACGATGCCCCTCCGTCTGGCCTCCGCGAGCACGTCGGCGGGCGGGACGCCCATCACGAAGCTGATCGCGGGAGGATCGGCGGCGAGCAGGGCGGCGGCCTGGTCGGCGAAGTCGAGAGGCGGCGACAGGGAGGGAGGGTTCAGGCCGAGCGCGTCGTAGAAGGGCCGCAGCCGCTCCACGTCGGCCTCGGTCGCGGCCGCGCCCTCCTCCTCGGGGTGCGGGACCCAGAGGTTGACGGCGAAGGACCGGCGTGTCGCCGTCTTCAGTTCGGCGACCAGGGCGGTGATCCGGTCCGGAGGCAGGATGTGCGCGCCGTAGGAGCCGAGGCCGCCCGCGTCGGAGACGGCGGCGGCCAGCGCCACCGACGACAGCCCTCCGCCGAAGGGACCCTGGACGATGGGGTGCTCGAGGCCGAGCAGGTCTTCCAGCCGTCCCATGCTCAGGCCACCGCCAGGGCGCGCCGGCCGTGGGCGAGCTGGACGGCCGTGGTCGCCACCCTGCGGCCGAGGTGCTCGGCCGTGCGCAGGTCGGACTCCGAAGGGGCGGCTTCCGGCCCCAGGTCGGACGGCGACTGCGCCATGGCGCCGATGAACGCGCCGAGGCGGTTGAGGTCGTCGTGCGAGCCGCCCGAGCTGTAGAGCCAGCCCGGCGGCAGGCCCAGCGTCACCCAGTGCATGCCGTGCTGGGCGGCCAGCAGGGCCATCGAGGTCAGGGTGTGGAGCTTGTCGCCGTTGACGCCGGCGGAGTTGGTGAAGGCCGCGCCGACCTTGTCCCGCCAGCCCATCTCGGCCCACACCTTGGAGCTCGCCTCGGCGAAGGCCTGGAAGGCGGCCGACTGGCTTCCCATGTAGGTGGGCGAGCCGAAGACGATGGCGTCGGCCTCGGCGAGCGCGCGCCACAGGCCGTCGTCCATGGTGGCCACCTCCCTGAGGTCGGCCGTGGCGCCCGGCACGGACTCGACGCCCGCCGCCACGGCGCGGGCCTGACGGGCCGTGTGGCCCGAGCCGCTGTGATACGCGATAGCAACCTTGATCATGCGAGCAGAGTAGACGACCGGTCAACTATTTTTCAAGTATGCTGTCCCCATGGGACGACAGAGCAACGCCCGCGAGCGCCTTCTCGACGCGGCCTGCGAGCTGATCCACAGCCGGGGCTACGGCAGCATCGGCGTCGCGGAGATCTGCGCGAAGGCCGACGTCAGGAAGGGCAGCTTCTACCACTTCTTCGAGTCGAAGCAGGCGCTCACGCTCGAGGTCATCGACGGGCACTGGCGCAGGCAGCGGGCCGACTGGGTGAGCACTCTCGACGGAGAGGGGCTCGAACGGCTCTTCCGCGACCAGGCCGAGGCCCAGCGGCTCTCCAAGGACAGCGGCGGCGCCGTCAACGGCTGCCTGCTGGCGAACCTGGCGCTGGAGCTGAGCAACCAGGACGAGGTGGTCAGGACCAGGCTGGAACAGATCTTCGACGAGCAGGTCGACCTGGTCCACGGCGCCCTCAGGCCCGGCGCCGAGCGTTCCACGGCCAGGGCGCTGGTGGCCCAGCTGGAGGGCATGGTGCTGTTCGCCAAGATCTCCAACGACCCCGCGGTCCTGGACGACCTGTGGCGGCAGGCACGACTCCTCATGACATGACGGAACGGCCCCCCTTGCGCGAGGGGGGCCGTTCCGGTCGTGAAGATCAGACGGTCTCGTAGACCTTGGCCTCTTCGGCCTCGACCGCGGGAGCCTTGCGGAAGCTCAGCCCCGTGGCCGAGATCAGCAGGCCGACCACCGCCAGGATCAGCGGCACGGTGATCGAGGTCTTGAGCGAGTCGATGGTGATGCCGGACTGCGAGCCCGAGGTCAGCACCGCGGTGACCACGGCCAGCACGATCGCGCCGCCGACCTGGCCCGAGGTGTTCAGCAGGCCGGAGGCGAGGCCCTGCTCGTCGTCGTCCACGCCGTTGGTGGCCTGGATGTTGAGCGAGGGGAAGGACAGCGCGAACGCGATGCCCAGCAGCACCATGCCGGGGATCACCAGGCCGCCCAGGCTCGGGCTCTCGTCGATCCCGAGGAAGATGGCGTATCCGCCGGCCAGCGCGGCGGAACCGATGACGATGAGCTTGGCCGTGCCGAACCTGTCGGCGAAGTCGCCCATCTTGGTGGAGGTCACCGCGACGAGCACGCCGGCGGGCAGGAACGCGAGTGCGGTCTGCATGGCCGACCAGTGCAGCAGGTTCTGGAAGTACTGCATGGCCACGAACTGGAAGCCCACGTAGGAGCCGAACAGGATGACCAGGCCCAGGTTGGCCCTGACGATCGGGGCCGAGCGGAGCAGGCCGAGCCGTACCAGCGGGTGCTTGACCCTCAGCTCGGCGAAGACGAACAGGCCCAGCAGGGCGAACGACACGACGAGCGAGCCCAGCGTGCGCACCGACAGCCAGCCCGCCTCGGGCGCCTGGACGACCGTGAACACCAGCAGCAGCATCGACGCGGTGATCAGGAACGCGCCGATCAGGTCGTAGCCGCCCTCGGCCCGGTCCTCGTTCCCCTTGGGCAGCACCTTGACCGCGGCGACCAGCGCGATGACCGCGACCGGCACCGGCATGAGGAAGGTCGCACGCCAGTCGAGCTCGGTGAGCAGACCGGACAGCACGAGGCCGAGCGAGAAGCCGCTGGCCCCGGAGGCGGTGAAGACGCTCAGCGCCCTGTTGCGCTCCGGCCCCTCGGGAAAGGTGGTCGTGATGATCGACAACGCGGCCGGGGCGGTGAACGCCGCGCTCATGCCCTTGATGAAGCGGGCGGCGATCA
The DNA here is from genome assembly GCF_057708945.1 of Nonomuraea sp. bgisy101. Taxonomy (NCBI): domain Bacteria; kingdom Bacillati; phylum Actinomycetota; class Actinomycetes; order Streptosporangiales; family Streptosporangiaceae; genus Nonomuraea; species Nonomuraea sp. bgisy101. The sequence goes on along the minus strand of NZ_JBYITD010000002.1, from coordinate 239,402 downwards.
ACAGCGTTCCGTCGTCGACGATGCCACCGAGCAAGGAGGCCACCGCGAAGACGCCCAGAGCGGCCAGGAACACCCTGCGCCGCCCGAGCAGGTCGGCGGTCCTGCCCCCGAGCAGAAGAAGACCGCCGTATCCCAGCACGTAGCCGCTGACCACCCACTGCAGAGAAGAAGGAGAGAGCCCGAGATCGGCTTGGATGGCCGGCAGCGCGACGCCGACCATCGACACGTCAAGTGCGTCAAGGAAGATCACAGCGCAGAGCACGGCGAGCGCGCCCCATCCAGCAGTACGAGCAGAAGTGGAGGACATGGAGACAGAGACTACATGCATCTGCATTTAATGCAACCGAATTTAATGCGGTTGCATGGATGTTTACCTGATGGTATTCTCCGCGTCATGGACGAGGAGGCCGTGGTCAGGGCCTGGCACGATGTGCTGGCCAAACACGCGAAAACCCTGTGCGCGCTGGAGCGCGCGCTCGGCGAGAAGCACGATCTGGGCGCCAGCGAGTTCGAGGTGCTCGATCGCATCGTCTCCAACGACTGCAGGAAGTTCCGCGTGCAGGAGCTCGCCGACGAGGTGCACCTGAGCCAGAGCGCCCTCTCACGGGTCGTCGCCCGCCTGGAGAAGGCCGGGCTCGTCAGCCGCGGCACCTGCGACATGGACCGGCGAGGGGTGTACGTCTGCATCACCGACGAGGGGCGCGCCCGGCACGCGGCCGCGCTGCCTACCCACCGGGCGGTCCTGACCGACGTCTTCGCCCCGGCCTGATTCGCGAACCATTGCGGAATCAATCCTTCCGCAATGGTTCCTAATGTTGCTCCTGACACCGCAGTCCAGCATTGAGGGAGCACACGATGACCATCCTCGTGACCGGAGCCACCGGCACCGTCGGCCGCCACATCGTCAGCCAGCTCGCCGAGGCGGGCCACTCCGTGCGCGCCCTGACCCGCGACCCGGGCAGGGCCTCCTTCCCCGAGGGCGTGGAGGTCGTGGCGGGCGATCTGAGCGTCACCGACACCCTGCAGGCGGCGTTCGACGGCGTGACGGCGGTCCACCTGATCAACTTCGGCGGGGACGACTACGCGCCGCTGCCGAACGGTCAGGAGATCGTCGACCTGGCCCGCAAGGCGGGTGTGCGCAGGGTGACCGTCCTCGGCGGCTGGGACGAGAGCACGCTCGAGCCCGCGCTCAGGGCAGGCGACCTGCCGTGGACGTACATCCGCCCCACGGAGTTCATGTCCAACTCGCTGAAGTGGGCCGACGCCGTACGCACCGAGGGCGCGGTGCACGAGCCGTTCGGCGACGCGACCACGGCCCTGGTGCACGAGGCCGACATCGCGGCCGTCGCGGCCACCGCGCTGGTGGAGGACGGGCACGGCGGCAAGATCTACGGCCTCACCGGACCCGAGCGGCTGACCACGCGCGACAAGGTCCGCCTCATCGGGGAGGCGCTCGGCAGGGAGATCCCGTTCGTCGAGCTCACGCCCGAGCAGGCCAAGGAGCGGATGGCCGCGGAGGGCACGCCGCAGGAGATGATCGACTTCCTGCTCGACGTCTTCGGCAACGTGCCCGTGGAGGCCAACATCGTCAACTCCGTGGTGTTCGACGTCACGGGCCGCGCCCCGCGCACGTTCGCGCAGTGGGCCGCGGAGAACGCCGACAGCTTCCGCTGACGCCGACGAGGAGGGCGAGTCCCTGGGGCTCGCCCTTCAGTCATGTCCGTAGCTCCATTATGGTCATGACGAACGAGAGGATGCGTGATCATGGAACTCGGCACAGTCGAACGGATGCGGCGACACCCCGTCAAAGGCCTGCTGGGCGAGGACGTCGCCCATGCGGACCTGAGCACGCGCGGCCTCGAAGGGGACCGGCGCCTGGCCCTGCTCGACAGCGAGACTGGCAAGGTCGCCAGCCCCAAGAACCCCCGCCTGTGGCGTTCCCTCCTCACCCTCTCGGCCGCCACGGACGGCGGCCGCGCGCGCATCACGCTGCCCAACGGCAAGACCGTGCACAGCGACGACCCCGACATCGACGAGGTGCTGTCGCTCGCCGTCGGGCGGCGGGTGACGCTCACCGGCACCCCGCCCGAGGGCGCCACCCTCGACCGGGCCGTCCCCGAGGAGGTGCTGGCGTCGGGCGTCACCGCCGAGGTGGGCATCGAGCAGGGCAGGCTGGGCGGCGGAGCGCCCGGCACGTTCTTCGACTACGCGCCCGTCCACCTGCTCGCCACCTCCACGCTCGACGCCGTCGGCGCCGCGGGCCCTTCGGGCGCACCCGCCGACGCCATCCGCTACCGGCCCAACCTCGTCATCCGTACGGCAGGCGAAGGGTACGTGGAGAACGGCTGGCTCGGCCGCGAGGTGGCCCTCGGCGACGAGGTCGTGCTGCGGGTGACCCTGCCGACGCCGCGGTGCGCGATCCCCACGCTCGAACACGGGACGCTGCCGCGGGACACCTCGGCCCTCAAGGTGCCCGCCGCGCACAACAGGGTCGAGCCGCTGCCGGGAATGGGACCCAGGCCGTGCGTGGGCGCGTACGCCGAGGTCGTACGGCCCGGCCGGGTCCACGTCGGCGACCAGATGCGGCTGCTCTGACCCTGCGGACCCGCGCGCCGGAGGCGGGACCACTCGTCAGGCCTGACCATGCGCGGGGGGCGACCACGCGTCAGGCGTGACCATCCGCGGGGGGCGACCACGCGCGCGGAGGGACCGCGACCCTGCGGGGGCGTCCCGCCGCGGGCGGGTCAGGCGGTGATGCGGTCGATCACCAGCGGGAGCAGGTCCTGGTTCGAGGCGGGTCCCACCTCGTAGGCGCCCTCCAGCGCCTCCAGCGCCCGGGAGAACCGCGCCGTCTCGTCGGTGTGCAGGGTCAGCAGCGGCTGCCCCTGCCTCACCAGGTCCCCCGGCTTGGCGTGCAGGGTGATGCCCGCCCCGAACGACACGGGGTCCTCCTTGCGCGCCCTGCCCGCCCCCAGACGCCAGGCGGCCAGCCCGACCCCGTAGGCGTCCAGGCGCGTCAGCACGCCGGAGGCGGGACACGACACGGTCATCGTCTCCGCCGCCCTGGGCAGCACCCCGTCGGGGTCCCCGCCCTGCGCGGTGATCATGCGGCGCCACGCGTCCATCGCCGAGCCGTCCTTCAACGCCTGCGCAGGGTCCTTGCCCGACACGCCGGCCGCCTCCAGCATCTCCGTGGCCAGCCGTACGGTCAGCTCCACCACGTCCGAGGGGCCGCCTCCCGCGAGGACCTCGACCGACTCGGCCACCTCCAGCGCGTTGCCCACGGCCAGCCCCAGCGGCCGGTCCATCGCGGTGAGCAGCGCGACCGTGCGGACGCCGGCGTCGGCGCCGAGGGACACCATGGTGGCGGCGAGCTCGCGGGCCGAGTCGACGTCCTTCATGAACGCGCCCGAGCCGACCTTGACGTCGAGGACCAGCGACCCGGTCCCCTCGGCGATCTTCTTCGACATGATCGACGAGGCGATCAGCGGGATCGACTCGACGGTCCCCGTCACGTCGCGCAGGGCGTACAGCTTCTTGTCGGCGGGGGCGAGGCCGGAGCCCGGCGCGCAGACGACCGCTCCCGCCTCGCGCAGCACGGAGAGCATCTCCTCGTTGGACAGCGACGCCCGCCAGCCCGGAATGGACTCCAGCTTGTCCAGGGTGCCGCCGGTGTGGCCGAGGCCGCGGCCCGACAGCTGCGGGACGTAGGCGCCGCACGCCGCCACGAGCGGCGCGAGCGGCAGGGTGATCTTGTCGCCGACGCCTCCGGTGGAGTGCTTGTCCGCGGTCGGCCGGTCGAGCATCGACCAGTCCATGCGTTCGCCGGTGCGGATCATCGCCTGGGTCCAGTCGGCGATCTCGCGCCGGTCCATGCCGTTGAGCAGGATCGCCATGGCCAGGGCGGACATCTGCTCGTCGGCGACGTCACCGCGGGTGTAGGCGTCGATCACCCAGTCGATCTGCGCGGTCGTGAGCGCGCCGCGGCCGCGCTTGGTGACGATGACGTCGATGACGTCCATGATCACGCCCCCCTGGACAGGTCGTCGGGCCCGAAGGCGTACGGCAGGATGTCGGCCATCCGCTTGGCGCCGTCCGGCGTCTCGACCAGCAACTCCTCGCCGCCGAACTCGAAGAGGAGCTGGCGGCAGCGCCCGCACGGCATGAGCAGCTCGCCGTGGCCGTCCACGCAGGTGAAGGCGACCAGCCGGCCGCCGCCGCTCGCGTGCAGCGCCGAGACGAGGCCGCACTCGGCGCACAGGCCGAGGCCGTAGGAGGCGTTCTCCACGTTGCAACCGGTGACGACGCGACCGTCGTCCACCAGGGCCGCGGCGCCCACGGGGAACTTGGAGTAGGGCGCGTAGGCGTTCTGCATCGCCTGCGTGGCCTCGTCCCTCAGCGCGTCCCAGTCGATGCTCAATGCTGCTCCCCGCGGCGGTAGCGCACGCCGTCGGCCTTGGGCATCCGCAGGTGCTGGGAGGCGACCAGGAGCACAAGCAGCGTCAGGACGTGCGGGGTGATGTAGACGAACTCGTTCGGCAGGCGGTCCACGGTCATCCACAGCCACATCAGCACGACCACGCCGCCCGCGGCGAACGCCATGACGGTGTACTCCTTGGCGCCCGCGACAGCCGCGGCGGGCGTCTCACGCCGCGACGACAGCAGCTGCCTGATCCTGTTGCCCACGTAGATGAGCAGCAGGATCGCGCCGAACAGGAAGAAGCCGGTCACGGCGGCCGAGCTGCGCAGCTGCAGGCCGTCGGCGTAGCCGAACAGCGACGCGCCCGCCGCGAGCCCGCCGGGTCGCCAGTTGCCGAAGATCATGGCGGCGAGGCCGATGAAGCCGCGGCCTCCTGTCTGGCCCTCGACGTACTTGGTGGTGAAGAAGACCAGGAACACGCCGCCGAGCCCGGCCAGCGCGCCCGAGGTGACGGTGGCGATGTACTTGGTGAGGTAGACGTTCACGCCGAGCGACTCGGCCGCCCACGGGTTCTCACCCGCCGAGCGCAGCCGGAGGCCGAACGCCGTGTGCCAGAGCACGAAGTAGGTCAGCGGGATCAGCGCGACGGCCACGATGACCAGGAGGCCCACGTCGTGGGTGAGCCCGCGCAGGATGCCGGCGATGTCGGAGATGAGGAACCAGTGCGTGTTCTCCAGCGTGCCGAGCAGGTCGGGCCCCGAGGAGAACAGCGGCAGGCTCACCTCGGGCGGGCTGGAGGACAGCGCGGGTGAGGTGGTGATGCCGGCTCCCGCCTCGGCGGCGGCGGTGCCCTCGGAGTACAGGACCTCGGACAGGAACCTGGTGATGCCGGGACCGAGCAGGTTGATCGCGACGCCGCTGATGATGTGGTCGACGCCGAAGCCGACGGTGGCGATCGCGTGAATCAGGCCGCCGACCGCGCCCGCCACGAGCCCGGCGACGAGGGCGGCGGGCCAGCCCCACTGGTAGCCCGCCCATCCGGCGAACCAGGTGCCGAGCACCATCATGCCTTCGAGGCCGATGTTGACCACGCCGGCCCGCTCCGCCCACAGTCCGCCCAGACCGGCCAGTCCGATGGGTACGGCCAGCACCAGCGCCGCCTGGAAGGTGCCGGACGAGGTGATGTCGACCTTGCCGGTGATCACCCTCACCAGGGAGAGCAGCAGGATGAGCACCGCGACGCCGATCAGCGTGAGGTGGTACTTCCTGACCTTGCGTGCCTCGACGGCGCTCATGCGGCCACCTCTACGCGGTTAGTCGTGGCGAGCTCTCGTGCGGCCCGCCGTTCCTCCTGGCGGAGCGCCATCCGGCTGGTGACCTCGTTGGCGATGACCACCAGCAGCACGATCGTGCCCTGCATGATCATGATGACCGAGGGCGGCACGTCCGCGAACTGCAGCGGCCCCTGCGCCCTGTCGAGGAAGCCGAACAGCAGGGCCGCGATCGCGATGCCGACCGGCTTGTTACGGCCGAGCAGCGCGACGGCGATGCCGAGGAAGCCGAGGCCGGCCGTGAAGCTGGTGCCGTAGTTGTGGGTGCGCCCGAGGATCTCCGGCAGCCCGATGAGCCCCGCGATGGCGCCCGAGAGCACCATCGCCGAGATGATCATCTTCTTGGGCTTGACGCCGGAGGCGAGCGCGGCGATGGAGTTGAGGCCGCTGGCCTTGACGTCGAAGCCGAAGCGGGTGCGCTCGAGCACCACCCACAGCAGGATGCCGAGCACGACCGCCACGCCGAGGAAGCCCCAAAGACCCGCGCCGCGCGGGGCGGGCAGCCCGAACATCGTGAACAGGAAGTTGAAATTCGGGAACCAGCCCGACTGCGGGATGTCGGCGGTCTGCACGGTCAGCTGGCCCTCCGGCCGGGGCCCCTGGAAGGGCCCGCGCAGCAGGAAGGCGGCCAGGTTGATCGCGATGTAGTTGAGCATGATGGTCGAGATGACCTCGTTGACGCCTCTGCCGACCTTCATCAGGGCGGGGATCAGCGCGTAGAGGCCGCCGACTGCCGCGGCGACGACGATGATGACGGCGATCTGGATCGGCGCGGGCGCCGAGAAGGTCGCGCCCACGTAGGCGGCGCAGATGGCCGCGATGCGGTACTGCCCCTCGACGCCGATGTTGAAGAGGTTCATCCGGAAGCCCACGGCCACCGCGAGACCGGCGATGAACAGCGGGACAGCCCTGTTGATCACGGTCGCGATGCCGTTGACCATGCTGTTGGGCGTCTCGCCGAAGTCGAAGAACGCGCCGAACGCGGACAGCGGGTCCGCTCCTGCGGCGAGGATGGCCACGCTGGAGATCATCATGGCCAGGACGATGGCGACGACGGCGCCGCCCACCGTCAGAAGCACGCGATTGAGCCCTGCGGGCATCATGACCCTTCCTCGGTGATGGCGCCTGTCATGTAGCCGCCGAGCTGCTCGGGCGTCACGTGTGCCGGGTCGAGCTTGGCCACCAGCCTGCCCCGGTAGATCACGTACAGGGTGTCGGACAGGCCGATCAGCTCGTCGAGGTCGGCCGAGATGAGCAGCACGGCCAGCCCCGCGGCCCTGGCGTTGCGCAGGTGGTCCCAGATGGAGGCCTGGGCGCCGACGTCCACGCCTCTGGTCGGGTGCGCGGCGATGAGGAACGAGGGCTCGCCGCTCATCTCCCTGCCGACGATCAGCTTCTGCTGGTTGCCGCCCGACAGGGCCAGCGCCAGGGTGTCGACGCTGGGTGTGCGCACGTCGTACTCCTTGACGATGCGCTCGGTGTCGGCCTTGGCGGCCTTCCTGTCGATCCAGATGCCCTTGCGGGCGGGCTTCCTGGTCTGGTGACCGAGGACCCTGTTCTCCCAGAGCGTGGCCTCCAGCAGCAGACCCTGGCGGTGGCGGTCCTCGGGGATGTAGCCGATGCCCGCCTCGCGACGCTTGAGCGTGGTCCACTCGCTGATGTCCTCGACGCCCAGCGTGATCTGGCCGTGCGCCTCGCGCATGCCCATGATCGCCTCGATGAGCTCGGACTGGCCGTTGCCCTCGACGCCCGCGATGCCGACGATCTCGCCCCTGCGGATCTCGAAGGACACGTCGTTGAGCAGCAGCCTGCTGCCGCGCGTGAACTCCTGGACGGACATCCCCTTGGGCAGCGGGCGGAAGCCGTCGGCCTCCATCGTCAGGTTGGAGATCGCGAGCTCGACGGTGTCGGTGACCGTGGACTCGCGGGTCTCGGGGGTCGGCAGCTCGCTGCCGACCATCAGCTCGGCGAGCTGGCGGGCACTGGTGACCTGGCTGCGCGGCAGGCTCGCGACGGTGGTGCCGCGACGGATCACGGTGATCTCGTCGGCGATGCTGAGCACCTCGTCGAGCTTGTGCGAGATGAAGATGACGGTGAGACCGTCGGCCTTCAGTTCACGCAGATTGTCGAAGAGTTCCTCGACCTCCTGCGGCACGAGGACCGCGGTGGGCTCGTCGAGGATGAGGATGCGCGCGCCGCGGTAGAGGACCTTGAGGATCTCCACGCGCTGGCGGTCGCCGACGCCGAGGTCCTCGACGAGGCGGTCGGGGTCGACGCGCAGGCCGTGGGCCTCGGCCAGCTGCCTGATGCGATGGCGGGCGCCGGCCACGTCCAGGCGGCCGCCCTTCTTCGGCTCCGCGCCGAGGACGATGTTCTCCAGGACCGTCAGGTTGTCGGCCAGCATGAAGTGCTGGTGGACCATGCCGATGCCGGCCGAGATCGCGTCGCTCGGGGTACGGAAGCTGACGTCCTGGCCGTTCACCCTGATCTGGCCCTCGTCCGGCTTCTGCATGCCGTAAAGGATCTTCATCAGGGTCGACTTGCCAGCGCCGTTCTCACCACAGATGGCGTGGACGGTGCCCGCCTCGATGGTGATGCGGATGTCATGGTTGGCGACGACGCCGGGAAAACGCTTGGTGATGCCCTCCAGCTCGACGGCGGGTTTCGCCGGGGCGAGGGTGTCCGAGCTCATACGGTCTCCTGGAGAGCCGGGATAGAGCGAAGGCCCGGGGCATGCCCGGGCCTTGGCCTCGTGGGTTCCTATCCAGATTACGGCTTGCTCGGAACGGTGATTTCGCCGTCCACGATCTTCTTCTTCGCGGCGTCGATCTGCTCCTTGATGTCGTCGATCTCGCCACCGGTGGTGGACAGACCCACGCCATCGACCTTGAGGTCGTAGGTGTCGTTCTTGCCGCCCTTGGCGCCGCCCTGGAACGCCTTGATGAACTGGAACACGCCGACGTCGACGCGCTTGATCATCGAGGTCATGATGACCGGCTGCAGCGCGGTGTCCTTGACGGTCTGGCGCTGGTCGGAGTCGACGCCGATGGCCAGCTTCTTGGCCGCCGCGGCGGCCTGGAAGACGCCGGTGCCCGAGTCGCCGGCGGCGTGGTAGACGATGTCCGCGCCGTCCTGGTACATCTTCTCGGCGGCGATCTTGCCCTTGTCTGGGGCCTTGAAGCCGCTGAAGTCACCGTCAGGGGTGAGGTACTTCACGTCGAGCTTGGTGTCGGGCTTGGTGGCCTTGACACCGGCGGCGAAGCCCGCCTCGAACTTCTTGATCAGGTCGTTCTCCACGCCGCCCACGAAGCCGACGTGGTTCGCCTTGCTCTTCAGCGCCGCGGCCACGCCCGCCAGGTAGGAGCCCTGCTCCTCGGCGAACAGCAGACCCGTCACGTTGGGGGCGTTGGAGGCGGAGTCGACGACCGCGAACTCGATGTCCGTGTACTCCTGAGCCGCCTTCTTGATGTCCTCGCCGTAGGCGAAGCCGACGCCGATGATCGGGTTGTAGCCCGCCTCGGCCAGCTGGCGCAGCAGCTCACCGCGGTTGGAGCCGTCAGCGGCCGGGCTGAGCTCCTTGATCTCCGCGCCGAGCTCCTTCTGGGCCTGCTCGAGGCCCGCGTACGCGGCGTCGTTGAAGGACTTGTCACCGCGACCGCCGACGTCGAAGGCGAGGCCGACCTTCAGGCCGCTGGCCTTCGCCGGCTCGCTGGCCGCACCCGCGCTCGGAGCGGCGGAGCTGGTCGCGCCGGTGCTGCCGCCCCCACCACATGCCGCGGCCGCCATGAGCATGGCACCAGCGACGGTGCCGACCGCAATCCTGCCGAATCGCTTGCTGAGCAAGGCGACTCCTTCCATTTCCCCGCCGTCCAACTTTCATCGCACGCGCGAAGAAACGCACGGCAACCCTGCACGGAAGATAGTTGTTCGGCCATGACACTCCAAACCAGCACACAGGTCCGCAACCGCTCCGTTATCGACATCAAGCGCGTCTGTGACCTGAGAGCAGGTTCGGGGCGCCTGACCTGCAGCTTATGAGCGGGCATCGGACCCACCAAGCGGTCATTACCCAACTTTGCCGTAAGTCAAGATCTTGCCGTCAAGCCGGAGATTTCGTTGGATGGCTAGAAATTTCACATACCACCTGGAGCACCCCCCATGCGCATCCGGAGGACGATCGCGGTCCCGCTGGCCGCCGTGCTGATCGCGGCGGCGGGCGCGAACCCCGCCTTATCCGAGACAGGACCGACCCAGCCCATCTACTCCAGGGCCGACGCCATCAAGCAGACCGTCTTCGTCGAAGTCGCGGGCGTCGACAGCGACCGCGACGGCCAGAACGACAGAGTAGCGGCCGACTTCCTGCGGCCGAAGGAAACCGCCACCGGACTCAAGGTCCCGATCATCATGGAGTCGAGCCCCTACTACGCGGGCATCGACGGCAGTGTCCCCAACCACAAGGTCGACGTCGACGAGAACGGCAACCCGCTCCCCGGCATCCGTGCCGCCGAGACCAAGGCCGCGGTCGAGACCTTCCCCGGCTACTACGACAACTACTTCGTCCCCCGCGGCTACGCCGTGGCCAGAGTCGAGAGCCTCGGCAGCGGCCGCTCCACCGGCTGCCCCACCACGGGCGACGCCCAGGAGACCGCGGGCCCCAAGGCCGTCATCGACTGGCTGAACGGCAGGGCCAAGGGCTTCGACGCCGCGGGCAACCCCGTCACCGCCTCGTGGTCCACGGGCAACGTCGGCATGATCGGCGTCTCCTACAACGGCACGCTGCCCAACCAGGTGGCCGCCACCGGCGTCGAGGGGCTCAAGACGATCGTGCCCATCGCCGCCATCTCCTCCTGGTACGACTACTACCGCGCCAACGGCGGCGTCCTCGCGCCGGGCGGCTACCAGGGCGAGGACGCCGACGTCATGGCGAAAGCCGTACTGACCAGGGCCGGCAAGGAGATCTGCGCGCCCGTGATGGACGAGTTCACCGCCGCCCAGGACCGCATCACCGGCGACTACAGCGACTTCTGGGCCGCGCGCGACTTCCTCGTCAACGTCGACAAGGTCAAGGCCAGCGTCTTCCTCGTCCACGGGCTCAACGACTGGAACGTCAAGACCAAGCAGGCCGCGCAGTGGTGGCAGGCGCTGGCCGAACGGCACGTCCCCCGTAAGATCTGGCTGCACCAGGGCGCGCACGCCGACCCCTTCAATGTCAGGACCGTCGAGTGGCTGCGACAGCTCCACCTGTGGTTCGACCACTGGCTCTACGGGATCGACACGGGCATCATGCGTGAGCCGCAGGCCGATGTGGAGATCGGGCCTGGGCAGTGGAACCAGCACGCCGCCTGGCCGCTGCCCGGCGCGCTTCCCGTACGGCTCTGGCTGGGCTCCTCCGCCAGGCTGGGCCTGCTCCCCCGGCCACTGTCAGGCCGTGAGTCCTACGTCGACCAGAACACCCGCACCGCGGAGCAACTCGTCGAGTCGGCGCCCGCCGCGGACCCCAACAGGCTCGCCTACCTGACCGGCCCCCTGTCGACCGACGTCAGGATCTCCGGCACGCCCAAGGTCTCGGTGCGGGCGTCGTTCAGGGACGGGGCCTCGCCGTACCTGACCGCGCTGCTGGTCGACTACGGCACCGACACCAGAGCCAACGGGCGGCTGGTGAACACCGGGCAGCAGTACTGCTACGGAGAGGCGGTGCCTGGCGAGACCGGATGCACGTCCATCTACCGGCACGGAACGGTCGAGGCACCCTACAAGATCGTCTCGCGGGGATGGCTGGACGTCCGGAACCGGCACCGCGCCGACAGGACGGACCCGATCCGCGCAGGCAAGGCCTACACCTTCCGCTGGGACTTCCAGCCGCAGGACTACCTGTTCAAGAAGGGGCACAAGATCGGGCTCGTGCTGACGTCGACGGACTACGACTTCACGCTGCGGTACCCGGCGGGAACGAAGGTGGAGCTCTCACCCGGGGCCTCGTCGCTGGAGCTGCCGGTCGTCTTCGGCCGCCTCTCCTAGCCGAGCGGCCTTCCCTGTACGGCGAGCGGCTCCCGGCCGCTCGCCGTATCGGTGCACGGGCGGACCACCCGCCGTCGCCGGTGCAGGACGGCGTCGGAGCAGACACCGTCGGCAGGGAACTCTACGTCGGCGAACGGGCCATCCAGTGCCCTCCGGCACGCGACCCGGGCCCCGAGCCCGTCAGATGAGCTCGACGACCGTCTGCTCGGCCACCTGTCCAGGACGGTGTCCCTCCCACAGGGCGGTCAACGCGGTCGCCGCCATGAAGCGCACCCCGCTCCCGATCGCGCTCTCGTCGACGTCGAAGGTGCCCTGGTGGATGTCGTACTCGAGCCCGCCGGGCGAGCGCGTGCCGAGCCTGGCGAACGCGCCGGGGATCGACTCGAGGTACCAGGCGAAGTCCTCACCGCCCAGCGACTGCTGCGTGGGAACGACCGCGCCGGTTCCGAGAGCCCGCTCGGCCGCCTCGGCCAGCATCTGGACGCTCTCCTCGTCGTTGACGACCGGCGGGACGCCTCGCGTGTAGTCCATGGTGGCCTCGACGCCGTACGCGCCCGCGACCGACTCCAGCAGCGCCTTGATCAGGTCGGGCGCGGCGTGCCAGGCCGACTCGTCGAGGCAGCGGACGGTGCCCTCGGCGATGCCGTCGTCGGGGATGGCGTTGGCGGCGGAGCCCGCCTCGACGCGGCCCCACACCAGCGAGAGTGACGAGCGGGGGTCGACCCTGCGGGAGAGCGCGGCCGGCAGCTCGGTGAGGATCTTGGCGAGGGCGAAGACGAGGTCGGCGGTCAGGTGGGGCCTGGCGGTGTGGCCGCCAGGGCCGCTGACGCGGATGGCGAGCTTGTCGCAGGCGGAGGTGATGGGACCGGCCTTGAGACCGACCTGGCCGACGTCGACGCGCGGGTCGCAGTGGAGGCCGAAGATGCGGTCGACACCGCTGATGCCGCCGTGGGCCATGACTTCGAGCGCGCCGCCCGGCAGTTCCTCGGCGGGCTGGAACAGCAGGCGCACCCGCCCGGGCAGCAGGCCTTCGGCGGCCTGGCGGGCGAGGAAGAGCGAGGTGCCGAGCAGGATCGTGGTGTGGACGTCGTGCCCGCAGGCGTGGCAGACGCCCTGGACGGTCGACCGGTACGACACGTCCTTCTCGTCGGGAAGGGCGAGCGCGTCGATGTCGGCGCGGAGCGCGATCGTGGGCCCGTCACCGCTGCCGACCTCGCAGATCAGACCGGTGCCTCGCGGCAGCACGGACGGGTTGAGACCCGCGGCGGCGAGCCGGTCGACGATCTTCTGGGTCGTGCGGTACTCGGCGAAGGCGAGCTCTGGGTGCATGTGCAGGTCGCGGCGGAAGGCCACCAGATCCTGCTCGTGCTCCGCCAGGAACGCGTCGAGTTCCCCCCGCAGCTCACGTCCCCGCATTAGTCACCGTCCCGTCACGTGCGACAGCGCCGTCGCACGGCTCAATACGCCGTTTCCTCCAGCGATCACGCGATTCAGCCGCCCGGTCGGGGAAGCTGCCCGGTGAAGCAAATGCCACACACCCGAGCGATGAGCGGGATTGGCCGTAAGCCCGATGGCGATGCCATCGACTTTATCTCCCCTGCCGACCTTCTCGCGGACACCTACACCAAAAGTTGGGCTGAGGCATGCCCGTAACCGCAGGTCGTCACGTTGGGTGAGGGCTCACCTGGTCCGGAAATAGTCACATCGGATCAGTAAATTGTCACCCGTTGTGGCCACTGCCAAACGTTGACGCCGTCCCAAATCCTGTCACCTTATGTCCTGGTGATCACACTGCTGCGATGCATGCCAATGAGAAGAATGCGTGTTTCACTCGCTATATGATCACTAATATCCCGTTCGGGGGGAAGCATGCACGCTTGAGCATCTTCGAGCCGAGCGAGGGGACCCTGGTGGTCGTGCCCTCGCTCTCCCTGCCGCAGGATGAGCTCCGCCGCATCAAGGCAGCAAGGTGTTACGAGGAGCGCCTGCTCTTCCTCCTGCTGACCCTGCGCGCGCCGGGGATCTCGGTGGTCTACCTCTCCTCGATGCCGATCGATCAGGAGATCGTCGACTACTACTTCAGCTTCCTTCCCGATCCGGACGACGCGGCCAGGCGGCTGCACCTGATCACGGTGAACGACCCGGACAGCCAGCCGCTGACCAGGACCCTGCTCGACCGACCCGAGGTGATCGACCGGGTACGGAGCGTCATCGGGGACGACGCGTGGCTGGTGCCGTTCGTCATGAGCGACCTGGAGGAGCAGCTCGCCGCGTCACTCAACGTCCCCATCTACGGACCGGCCATGTCGCTGGCCCACTACGGCTCGAAGAGCGGGGCCCGCGAGGTCGGCACGGAGGCGGGCGTGCCGATGGCGCGCGGTTTCGGCGACCTGTACACGATGGCGCAGATCGAGGACGCCGTGCTGTCGCTGCCCGGCGAGCGCGTCATGGTCAAGCTGAACGACGGCTACTCGGGCCTCGGCAACGCGATCGTGCCCAAGGACGACTGGACGCGCACCGAGTTCTCCGCCGGCGCGGACGAGACCTGGGCGGGCTTCGCCGCCAAGCTCGCCGAGCGGGGCGGCGTGGTCGAGGAGTTCATCGAGCACCGGCCGCTCTACTACCCCAGCGCGCTGGCCAGGATCACCCCCGGCGGCCACTACGACGTGGTCGCCACCCACGACCAGGTGCTCGACGGCCCGGTCTACCAGGGCTGCACCTTCCCCGCCAGGTCCGAGTACCGCCAGGAGGTCAGTGCCTCCGCCACGAAGATCGCCAAACTGCTGGCGGAGCGGGGCGTGGTCGGCCTGTTCGGCATGGACTTCTTCGCGATGAAGACCGACGCGGGCTACGCGGCGCTGCTGTGCGAGGTGAACCTGCGCATCGGCGGCACCACCCACCCGTTCGGCGCGGCGCTGCTCACCACAGACGCCGTCTACGACCCCGCCACGGGGTTACTGATGTGCGGGAACCAGCCGAAGTACTACACCGCCACCGACAACTGCTCGGCGGGCTGCCTGCGCGGCTACACGCCCGGCCAGGTGGTGCGGATGGTCGAACGGCTGGGGCTCGGCTTCGACCGGCGCCGCCGTACGGGGAACGTGCTGCACCTGCTCGGCGCCATCCCCGAGCACGGGAAGCTGGGCTTCACCACCATCGGCGACTCCCGCGAGGAGGCCGAGGAACTGCACAGGCTCACCCGTCAGGCGCTCTGCGGCGGCTGACCGACTCCACGGGCGGGCGCGCCGGATCGAGGGCCCACGTGGTCCTCGCGCCCGCCTCACATCCGGCCTGGACCCCGGGCATCAGCGGCCCTTGTCAACCTTTCTGCCGGACGGCGCCTCTGTAGCCGCGCCAGCCGATCAGGGCGAGCACCACGCCCAGGACCACGTTCACGGCGATGAGTATGCCGTGCACCACGTAGAAGCTGGTCGGATGCCCGTCGGCGAGGTTGAATCCAAGATTGATCCACTCGAACACCATGAACGCGCCAATGATGATCAGGAATCCGGCGATCTTTCGTGACATGCCCATCTCTCTGGTTCTTGGCGGGTAGTGACGCCTCATGCGCTATGTCACGAAGCTACGCTGAGGTCGCTATGGGGACGAAACTGGTGCCGGTCGCGGCACTTCTCGCCGCGGTCGTTCTGGCCACAGGCCCTGCCTTGGCCGAACCGCCCGCCGCCGAAGGCCCGCTGGGCGGCGACCGACTGGCCGGCAGGGGCCTGATCGTGCCCAAGGGCGTGAAGGCACCGCCGAAGACGAAGGCCACCTCCTTCGTCATCGCAGACGCCGAGACAGGACAGGTGCTCGCCGCCAAGAACCCCCACGGCCGCTACCTGCCCGCGAGCACGCTCAAGACGCTCACCGCGCTCGCGCTCATCCCCAAGCTCGACAGGAACCTCAAGGTCAAGCCCAGCAGGACGGCCGTCAACCAGGAGGGCAGCGCGGTGGGCCTGTCCACCAAGCCCATCTACAAGGTCGACGACCTGTTCAAGGCGCTCATGCTCACCTCGGGCAACGACGCGGCGATGGCGCTGGCCGAGGCGAACGGCGGGCTCTCGACGACGCTCGCCGACATGAACTCCGAGGCCAAGCGCCTGCAGGCCAACGACACGGTGGCCAAGACGCCCAGCGGCCTGGACAAGCCAGGACAGAGCAGCTCGGCCTACGACCTGGCGCTGATAGCCCGCGCGGGCCTGGCCAACCCCGAGTTCCGCAGGTACGTCAGCCTCAAGACCTCGCGCTTCCCCGCGCCCAAGGGCTACTACGAGATCGGCAACCACAACAAGCTCCTGTGGCGGTACAAGGGCATGGTCGGCGTCAAGAACGGCTGGACCTCCAAGGCCCTCGGAAGCTTCGTCGGCGCGGCCACCCGCGACGGGCACACGATCATCGTGACGATCATGCGGCACGACGGCTACTTCTGGGAGGAGGTCGAGCATCTGCTCGACTGGGGCTTCGCCATGCGCGGCAAGTCCACCCCCGTGGGCACGCTGGTGGACCCGCTGCCCGCGCAGCCGGTGACGAAGCAGGTGCAGGCGCCGGCCGTGCCCGCCGCTCCCGCCGCCGCGCCGGCGCAGGGCGCCGGTTCGGAGCCCGGGACGAGCCGCGCGATCGGCGCCCTCGCGATCGGCGCGGGCGTGCTCGGCGGCGCGGGGTGGCTGTTCTACGGCATGCGCAGGCGCAGGACCGCCCGCGAATCATCGCGTACGGCAGGCCGCCGATAGCCCACCGCGGTCACCGCTGACCGCCCGTCCATCACGCCGCTCCAGCCGGACTCCGGCGCGCCGCCGTCACGTCGCCCGCTTGACTCCGGTATGCCACCGTCACGTCCTCCGGTCAGCCGGACTCCGGTATGCCGCCGTCACATCCACCGGTCCAACCGGACTCCGGTGTGCCGCCGTCGCGTCGCCCGCTTCAGTAACCCAGCGGGAGGCTTCCGTCGGAGGGCACCGGAGTCGGGTCGGGCGGCGGGTGCAAGCCGGCGGTCGCGGTCCACGCTGCCACGTAGAGCGTCAGCCGCGCCGAGAAGTTGATCCACAGCAGCAACCCCGCGGTCACGGCGAACGTCCCGTACACGGGGTTGCTCAGCGTGCCCGCCAACAGCAGCGTCGCCACCTGCTTCAGCGCGCCGAACCCGATCGCGCCGAGCAAAGCCCCCCTGGCCAGGACCTTGAACGGCTGGGCCGTCCTGGCCACCCAGCCCAGGACGATGAGGAACAGCACCCAGTCGGCGCCCACGCTGGCCGCGATGCCGACCACGGCCAGCGTGAACGTGGCGCCCGCCGACGCCTCCACGCCGAGGAACCTCGCCACGGTCGTCGTCGCCTGGGTGGCGAAGCCGCCGACCAGTGTCGAGATGACGAGCGTGACCCCGAGCATGAGCAGCGTGGCCAGGTCGCGAGCCTTGCCGACGACGAAGTTGGGCGGTGGCGCGGCCGTCATCGACATCTCGCGCAACGCGCCGCGCAGGGCGTCGATCGCGCCGAGCCCCGCGTACAGCAGACCGACCAGACCGATCACCCCGGCGCTCGTCCGGGCCTGCGCGATCCCTTCCAGGTTGATGAGGTCGGCAAGGCCGGGAAGCTGCTCGGAGATGGACTTCTCCAGCGCGTCGCGGAGTTCGGTCCGCTCCTGGAGGATGTAGCCGAACACCGCGAAGGCCAGCGCGATGATGGGGAAGAGCGACAGGAACGCGTAGTAGGTGACAGCGCCGGCCAGCCGGTCACCGCTCTGCATCTGGTATCGCTGCACCGTCCTGATCAGGTGGTCGACCGCGTGCCATCGCACCCTGGCTCGTGTGGTCGTCCGGCGACTCCATTCCTTGACCGCGCCGATCCGGTCGACCCATGTGCTCATGACGAATGCTTCTACCCGATGTGGCCCTGATACAGCCAGCAACCCGGGCTCTTGCCGCCCGAATCCTGACGCCTCCCGACACTCCCCACCCGGCCCAGGTGGGTGCCGTGTCCGAAGCCGGAGGCGCGGGTGTCAGGCCGTGACCACGCGAGGTGTCCGGTTCCCGCACCCGAGGCGGCGGGGGCACATGGTGATCACACGATCTCCCCGCCCTCGATGCCGGGGCGCGGGTGTCACACGGACGCCAGGCGGCCTGCACGCTTCAGGACACGCCCCGACACCATCACGGTGTCGACCGCGCTGGTGTCCGCGTTGAGCACCACCGCGCCGATCACGTCCTGCGCACCGGCCATCGAGGGCGTGTCGGTCCGCAGGAGCTGCAGGTCGGCCTGCTTGCCGACACGCAGCGATCCGGTGACGTCCGCGAGCCCGACCACCTCGGCCCCCTCGATCGTCGCCATCCGCAGCGCGTCACGGGTGGTGAACCCCAGTCCCGCGCCCTCGGGCCTGCCCCGCTCCAGGGCGTGGGCGGTCCGCATCATCCCGAACATGTCGCCGGGGCCGCTGGTCACCGCGTCGGCGCTGAACGAGGCGGGGATGCCGAACTCCCTCGCCCTGCCGGTGACGGGGTATCCGATCGCCAGCGCCATCTCGCTGAACGGCGAGACCGACACGCTGCCGCCGCTGTCCGCGATCCGCTTGAGGTGCTCGTCGGTGTAGTAGTTGGCGTGGATGTAGGTGGTACGTGGGCCGCCCATGAAGCCGTGCGCGTCGAGGAAGGCCAGGCCGCGTTCGGCGCTCTCGGCCCCGTGGCCGCCCATGTGGACGCTCACCGTGAGGTCGAGCTCCTGGGCGAGCCGCCATTCGCCCGCCGCCCGTGCGAGGTCGCCGAATTCGGGGCCGAAGGCGGCGACTGCCATGCTCACCAGGTCTCCGGTGAGCGCCTCGCGGACCCGCCGCCCCTCGGGCGCCATCTGGTCCTGGTCCGTTCCGCCGTAACAGAAGCCGAAGACGGCCCTGATGCCGGAGGCGGTGAGCGCGTCCACGGCGGCGTCGGTGTGCTCCGGCGTGAACTGCACGTGCGACCAGTCGAGCATGGTCGTGATGCCACCGTCCAGGCATTCGCGCGCGCCTGCCGCGATCCCCTCGTGGACGTCGCCGGGGCCGAAGCGCGGCCCCAGCTCGCCGAGCACGTGTTCCACGTAGCCGCCCAGCGTGGTGTCGGGGGCGACGGCCCTGATCGTCGACTGCCAGGTGTGCCGATGGCTGTCGACGAACCCCGGCAGCACGATCATGCCGGTCGCGTCGATCTCCGCGACCCCCTCCGCGGTCAGGTCGGGCCCGACCGCCGCGATCCTTCCCTCCCTGACGAGCACGTCGACCTCGCCGAGCACGACGGGCTGCGGCTCGGTGTCGATGACGACGCCGTTCTTGATGATCCATGAATTACTCATACGAAAAGCTTAGAGAGAAGCTTTTCGAAAAGCAATATGACTGCGAGTATCCTCGGACCGTGAACCAGGACGAGGTCGATGGGCTGGTGCCCCGCTGGCGGGAGGCAGGGCTCGCGGAGTCGCTCATCGCCAGCCTGGAGCTGAGCAAGCGGATGTCCCGCCTCAACGGGCTGTTCGAGCAGGCGGTGAAGGCCGAACTGGCCGAGCTCGGGCTGACCTACGCGGAGTTCGACGTGCTCGCCGCGCTGGCCCGCACCGGCCCCCCGCATCGGCTGAAGCCGAGCGAGCTGGCCCGCGCGCTGTTCCTGACCTCGGGTGGCACGAGCAACGTCCTGCAGCGGCTGGCCGCCGCCGGATATGTCGAGCGTGAGGACAATCCGGGCGACGCCCGCAGCCGCTGGGTCCAGCTCACCTCCGAAGGGCTGCGCGTGGCGAACCTGGCCCTCGAAGGCTCGAGCCGTGCCCACACCGAGGCGATGGCCGGCGTCCCTGAGACCACGCTGCGCCACGCGGCCGACGCCCTGCGCGAGCTGACCCTCGCCCTGGGCCGCCGCGCCCGCTGACCTCTGCCCCGGCCCCTCTCACCGTTGCCACCGGCAGGCGAGCGTCTCACGTGAGAGGCGGGCGCCGGAGCGGCGGTCCCGGGGAACGGCGAAGGCCCTCACGACGGTGGTGACCGTACGGGAGGGCCTTGGACGGTGATGATCAGAAGGCGCGCGGCAGGAAGCCCACCCGGTCGCGCACCTGCTCCATGGTCTCCCTGGCCACCGCGCCCGCGCGCTCGGCCCCGATGGCCAGCAGCCGGTCGAGCTCGGCCTCGTCCGCCAGCAGCTTCTCGGTGCGCTCGCGAATCGGCGTGAACGCCTCGACGACCACCTCGGCGACGTCCTTCTTGAACGTCCCGTACCCCTGCCCCTCGTAGCGGGCCACGAGCTCGGGGATCGGCGTGCCCGACAGCGCGGACTGGATGCGCAGCAGGTTGGAGATGCCCGGCTTGTTCTCCTCGTCGAACAGCACCTCGGACCCGGTGTCGGTGACCGCGCGCATGACCTTCTTGCGCAGCGGCCCCGGCTGCTCGAGCACGTCGAGGATGCCCGCGGGGGACGAGGACGACTTCGACATCTTCGCGGACGGGTCCTGAAGGTCGGTGATTTTCTCGACCTCCTTGAGGATGTGCGGCGCGGGGAGGGTGAAGGTGTCGCCGAAGCGGTGGTTGAAGCGCTGCGCGAGGTCGCGGGTCAGCTCCAGGTGCTGCTTCTGGTCGGCGCCGACCGGCACGCTGTTGGCCTGGTAGAGCAGGATGTCGGCGGCCTGGAGGATCGGGTAGGTGAACAGGCCGACGCTGGCCGCGTTCTCGCCGAACTTGGCCGACTTGTCCTTGAACTGCGTCATGCGGGCGGCTTCACCCATGCCGGTGAGGCAGATCAGCACCCACGCCAGCTCACTGTGCTCGCGCACGTGTGACTGGACGAAGACCGTGGAGCGCTCGGGGTCGAGCCCCGCGGCGAACAGCTGCGCGGCGGCCACACGGGTGCGACGGCGCAGGTCGGCGGGCTCGGTGGGCACGGTGATCGCGTGCAGGTCGACCACGCAGTAGAACGCGTCGTGCGTCTCCTGCAACGTCACCCACTGGCGGACCGCACCCAGGTAGTTGCCCAGGTGGAAAGAGTCCGCGGTGGGCTGGATGCCGGAGAGTACGCGAGGTCTGGCCATAGCCCGCAATTGTGTCAGGAATCCGGCTCGGGCGGCGACTCGATCAGCGGACGGCGTTTCACCCTGATGCGGGAGATCCGCCTGCCGTCGAGCTCGGTGACCGTGAACTCGAAGCCGGGTACCTCCACCCGTTCGCCGACCGTGGCCAGATGGCCGAGTCCGGCCATCATGAAGCCGCCGAGCGTCTCGTAGGGACCGTCGGGGAGCCTGATGCCGGTCTGGGCGGCGAAGTCGTTGAGGTTGGTCAGCCCGTCGACCTCTATCTCGCCCGCGGGGAGCAGGACGGGGTCCTCCTCGACGTCGTACTCGTCCCTGATGTCGCCGACGAGCTCCTCGACCAGGTCCTCCATCGTGACGATGCCCGCCGTCCCGCCGTACTCGTCGACGACGATCGCCAGGTGGTGCCCTTCGTCGCGCATCTCCGACAGCGTGGTGAGCACCCGTTTGGAGGCGGGCACGAGCTTGATGGGCCTGATGGGCACGAGCTGGCTGATCGGCTCGATCCGGCCGGTGAGCACGGGGTCGAGCAGGTCCCTGACGTGGACGAATCCGAGGATCTCGTCGTAGGAGGAGCGGTAGACGGGGAAGCGGGAGTGCGGCAGCGCGGCGACCAGCACCGCGGCCTCGGCCAGCGGCGTGTCCGCCTCCATGAACTCCACCTCGGTGCGCGGCAGCATCACCTCGCGAAGCTGCCGCTTGCCCGCGGAGAACACCTCGCCGATGAGGTGCCGTTCGTCGGCGGTCAGCTCGGCGTGGCCGACGACCATGTCGCGCAGTTCCTCGGTGGTCATCTCCTCGCGGTCGGCCTCGGGGTTGCCGCCGAGCAGTTTGACGACGCCGTCGGTGGACTTCGACAGGGCCCAGATGATCGGCCGCGACAGACTGGCCAGCCGGTCGAGGAAGGGCGCGACGAACAGCGAGAGCCCTTCGGCGCGCTGCCTGGCCAGGCGCTTGGGCGCCAGCTCGCCGAGCACGAGGGAGAGGTAGGAGATGGCGAGCGTCACCAGGACCAGCGCGGTCGGCTCGGCGAAGCCTCCGGGTAGACCCCAGCGCACCAGGGTAGGTTCGAGTTCGCCGGCCAGTCGGTCGGCGCCGAAGGCGGCCGAGAGCATGGTCGCGACCGTGACGCCGATCTGGACGGCCGACAGGAAACGATTCGGGTCCTGGGCCAGCTTCGCGACTCTGGCGCCTCTGCGTCCTCGCTGCTCAAGCTTGCGGATCTGGCTTTCCCGCAGGGAGACCATGGCCATCTCGGCCGCCGCGAAGAAGCCGCCGATCAGGATGAAGAGCAGGACGATGGCGATATTGGCGGCAACGCTGTTCAACGCAGGTGCTTTCGACGTAGTGGTCTGCCAGCGTACCTGGCCGGATGGTAAGGGCCGAGTATGCTAGAGCCGTACAAAATCAAACACGAATCAACAGAGGTGAACATGAGGCTGCTCGTCACGGGAGGCGCCGGGTACATCGGCAGCGTCGTCGCCGCCCAGCTCGTCGAGGCGGGGCACGAGGTGACGGTGCTGGACGACCTGTCGACGGGGCACGCCGACGCCGTCCCCGCCGGGGCCAGGTTCGTCGACCGGCCGATCACCGAGCCGGGCGACGCGCTCGAAGGGGTCGAGGGCGTGCTCCACTTCGCGGCCAAGTCGCTGGTCGGCGAGTCGGTCGACAAGCCGGGGCTCTACTGGGCCAACAATCTCGGCGGCACGCTGGCACTGCTGGAGGCCATGCGGGCCGAGGGCGTGCGCAGGATCGTCTTCTCCTCCACGGCGGCGACGTACGGCGAGCCCGAGCGCTCCCCCATCCTGGAGACCGACCCGACCCGCCCGACCAACCCGTACGGCGCGTCCAAACTGGCCGTCGACACCGCGTTGACCGCCTACGCGGGCCTGCACGGCCTCGGCGCGGTCAGCCTGCGCTACTTCAACGTGGCGGGCGCCTACACCGCCCCCGACGGCCGCGTCTACCGCGAGCGCCACGCCGTCGAGACGCATCTCATCCCCAACGTTCTCAAGGTCGCCACCGGCGAGCGGGATTCCGTCAGCGTGTTCGGCACCGACTACCCGACGCCCGACGGCACCTGCGTGCGTGACTACATCCACGTCGCCGACCTGGCCCGTGCCCACCTGCTCGCCCTCGAGGCGACCACGCCGGGCGAGCACAGGATCTACAACCTGGGCAGCGGCACGGGGTTCTCCGTCCAGGAGGTGATCGAGGTCTGCCGCGAGGTGACGGGCCACCCGATCCCCGCCGTGGTCGGGCCGCGCCGCGCGGGCGACCCCGCCGTGCTCGTCGCCTCCTCCGACAAGATCCAGCACGAGCTGGGGTGGAAGGCCGAACGCGCCGCGATTCGCGACATCGTGGCGGATGCCTGGAATGCCGTCACCCGGTAAGCGAAAATATGCTGAGATAGCGAAATGTGAGGACCTTTTCACAGAAGGTGCTGTTCGCTCTCGCGATCCTTCTCTGCAGCAGCGTGACCGCCGCCGGGGTGGTGTTCGCCACGACCGAGCCCACCTCGGCGACGCAGCAGGCACCCACCTGCACGCCCAAAGACAGCTAAATAGGGACGACCGATAATCTTTCGGTCGTGATCCTCCCCGAACGCGGACCCGTGCGCTCCCTCGCCTTCTCGGTCCTGCTGCGTGCCACGGGTCGAGGCCTGTTCATCACCGTCAGCGTCATCTTCTTCCTCAGTTCGGTGGGCCTGTCGGCCACGCAGGTCGGGGCCGGCATGACGATCGCGGGCGTCGTCAGCCTCGCCGCGGGACTCCCGTCAGGACGCCTGTGCGACGTCCTCGGCCCGCGCGCGGTCTCCATCGCCTTCGCCGCGTTCGGCGGCCTCGCCATCCTCGGCTACGCCTTCGTGGACTCCTTCTGGGGCTTCGCGGTCGTCGCCGCGCTGGCCAAGTTCGCCGACGCGGGAGACAGCGTCGCCCGTGCCACGCTCGTCGGCGGCATCGCGCCCCCCGGCGAGCGCGTTCGGGTCCGCGCCTACATCCGGGCGGTCACCAACGTCGGCTGGTCCATCGGCGGCCTGGCCGCCGGCGTGGCCCTGGCCGTCGACACCAGGCCCGCCTACCTCGCCATGGTGTACGGCTGCGCGGCCTGCTACCTCGGCGCGGGCGCGCTGACCCTGCGCGTCCCCCGCGTCGCCCCCGCCCCGCACACCGCCGGGGGCGGCCCGACGTGGATCGTCCTGCGCGACCGCCCCTACGTCGTCCTGGCCCTGCTGAACATGGTGCTCGTCATGCACCTGTCGCTGCTCACCACGATCATCCCGATGTGGATCAAGCACATCGGCGCGCCGGGCGTGATGGTCGCCGCCATCGGACTGATCAACACCATCACCGTCACCCTCCTCCAGGTGCGGCTCAGCCGCGGCACCGGCGAGATCGCCGGCGCCGCCCGCGCCCAGCGCAGGGCGGGCGCGCTCCTGCTGCTGGCCTGCGTGCTGTTCGCGATCGCGGCAGGACAGCCGTTGTGGGCCATGCTCGCCGCCCTGGTCGGCGGCGCGCTCCTCCACGTGTTCGGCGAGCTCCTGCAGTCGGCGGGCTCGTGGGGCCTGTCCTACGAGCTGGCCCCCTCGCACGCCCTCGGCCAGTACCAGGGCCTCTACAACACCGGCTGGCAGGCCGCCGAGGTCGTCGCACCCGTCCTGCTCACCACCGTCGTCATCGGCTGGGGCTGGCCCGGATGGCTGCTCGTCGGCGCGCTGTTCCTGGGGGCGGGCCTGGCCGTCCCGCCCGCCGCCCGCTGGGCCGCCAGGAGCAGGTCAGCGTACGGCGACGCGCAGGTCGGCCTCGTTGTCGGCAGGACGGCGGTCACCGAAGCGTGACGACCGGACGGCGCCCTTGACGTTCACCACGTCCCGCGAGGTGCTGAAGAACAGCTCGAAGCGCACCCTGTCACCAGAGCCCACCTTGGCCGGCTCGCACACCACCAGACCGGCCCTCCGCCTGCATGCCGCATCGCCCGCGACCCGCACGCCATCCCCCGCGCCGGCCTGACTCGTGCCGCGTCCGCTCTCACCCGCACCACGGCCGCTCTCCCCCGCGCCGCGTCCACTCTCCCCCATGCCGCGTCCACTCTCACCCGCACCACGGCCGCTCTCCCCCGCGCCGCGTCCACTCTCCCCCATGCCGCGTCCGCTCTCACCCGCACCACGGCCGCTCTCGCCCGCGCCGCGTCCGCTCTCACCGGCGTCGAGGCGTTCGTCGCGCCCGGCGTTCCCTTCGTCGTCCACGGGAGCCGGGCTCGCCGGGGTCTGCGCCCCCGCCAGGTTCCCCACACCGCCCGCGCTGCCTCCCGCGAGCAGGTGCGCCCCGTCCGCCCTGATCTCGACGCGGGCGTCACGGACGACGTGCGGTCCCCTGTTGTTCACCGTCGCGGCCAGCACGAAGCCGCCGCGCGCCTGCCTCGCCCTGAGCCGCAGGCCGAGGTCCGCGCCGGAGTCGACGGTGGTGGTGAGGGTCGCCCTGTTGTCGGTGTCGTCGACATCCGCCCGCTGGGCCGACATGCTCGCCACCAGCCGCAGCGGGCCCGCCGTGCCGCGCCGCACCAGCCCGGTGATCGTCACCCCGCCCGAGCCGCCCGCCGCCACGTTCTCGGCCGAGGGACAGACCACCTCCCTGAGTGTGCGGCCAGGACGGCACGTGGCCACGTCCACCCCCACGACGTCGACACCGTCGGGGACGACCACCTTGAGAACGGGCTGCACGGCGTCACCTGGGCCCGCGTTGTCGACGTCGACCCGGTAGACGATCGGCTGTCCCGGCCGGGCCACCGAAGGGCTGGCCGACACCTTCACGGACAGGTCCGCCTGACCCGGCGCCGCGTTCGCCGACGCCGGTACCGAACCGCTCAACACGACCACGGCCGCCGAAACGGCGACCGTTCTCCTCGCCACGCAACCCACGCCCACCGCGCCCCCTTCGACGGCCACCCATTCTTCCCTGGCGACCTGCGCGAACCCGCTGAGCGACACGCTCCAGCACCGACCCGCCGAACGACGCGGCCCCCACCCGAACCCGCTGAGCCACACGCTCCTACCCAGACCGCCGAACGACGCGCCCCCTGCCCGAACCCGCCGGGCGACACGCTCCTACCCAGACCGCCGAACGACGCGCCCCCTGCCCGAACCCGCCGGGCGACACCTCCCGTCTAAACCGCTGGACGAGGGGCCGCTGCGGGATTCCGGGGTGCGGATCGTCGCAGAACGGGCCGGGCGCGTGGGACAGCCGGACGCATCGTTCGAGGGGCGGGGCGACGTGACGGCGGGCGGCCGGAGTCCTGCTGGAGTGCGCGTGAAAGACAGACGGCCACCGGTGACCCCGGTGGCCGTGACCCTGCCTTGCCGTACTGGATGATCAGATCAGCTGGATGATCAGATCAGCCCGAGCTCGCGGACCGCGTCGCGCTCCTCGACGAGCTCGGCGACGGAGGCGTCGATGCGCTCGCGCGAGAAGGCGTCGATCTCCAGGCCCTGGATGATCTCCCAGCGCCCACCGGCCGAGCGGACGGGGAACGACGAGATGAGCCCCTCCGGCACCCCGTACGAGCCGTCCGACGGGATCGCCGCGGAGGTCCACTCCGTGCCGTTCACCCAGTCGTAGACGTGGTCGACGGCCGCGTTGGCCGCCGACGCGGCGGAGGAGGCGCCACGGGCCTCGATGATCGCCGCGCCGCGCTTGGCGACGGTCGGGATGAAGGCCTCGCGCAGCCACTCGGAGTCGACCTGCTCGGCGGCGATCTTCCCGCCGACCTCGGCGTGGAACAGGTCGGGGTACTGCGTCGCGGAGTGGTTGCCCCAGATGGTCATCTTCTGGATCTCGGTGACCGGGACCTGCAGCTTGGCGGCCAGCTGGGACAGGGCGCGGTTGTGGTCGAGGCGGGTCATCGCGGTGAACCGCTCGGCGGGGACGTCCGGCGCGTTCTGCTGGGCGATGAGCGCGTTGGTGTTGGCCGGGTTGCCGACCACCAGGACCTTGATGTCGTCGGCGGCGTGGTCGTTGATCGCCTTGCCCTGCGGGCCGAAGATGCCGCCGTTGGCGCCGAGCAGGTCGCCGCGCTCCATGCCCGCCTTGCGGGGCATGGCCCCCACAAGGAGGGCGACGTTGGCGCCGTCGAAGGCGACGTTCGGGTCGTCGGTGATCTCGATGCCGGACAGCAGCGGGAAGGCGCAGTCGTCGAGCTCCATCGCGGTGCCCTCGGCCGCCTTCACCGCCTGCGGGATCTCCAGCAGGCTCAGCTTGACCGGAACGTCGGCGCCGAGCAGCTGGCCCGAGGCGATGCGGAACAGCAGGGCATAACCGATCTGTCCGGCGGCTCCGGTGACGGTTACCTTGACGGGCGCGGCCATGGCCTTCCCCTAACTCAGAAGAATCTAATCGTGACTTCTGGATGTTACTCGCTCGTCATCGACAGGATTCCATCACGGGTACCTTCAGGTCCGCCCGGAAGTCGACGTTGGGGAAGTGAGTGGCCACGAGCTGCCCGATCGTGTTGCTCGCGATCATCTCGGAGATCGCTCCCTTGACCGCCTCGCACGTGCGCGCGTCGCCCCGCTTGATGCCGACGGCGTAGCGCTCGTCGCTCAGCGTGGCGCCGAGGATCCGGTAGCGGGCGTTCTCCCTGTTGGCGAATCCCGCGAGGATCAGGTCGTCCCCCGCCACCGCGTCGACCTTGCCCGTGGACAGCATCCTGATGCAGTCGGCGTAGTTGGACGCGCTGACGGTGACCATGTCGACCATCTTCTGCACCTTGCGGACCGCCGAGCTGCGCTGGTCGCACAGCTTCAGGCCCTTGAGGTCGGCCGGCTTGGAGATGTCGGTGTCCCCGTCGCGGACCAGCAGGGCCTGGTGGGCCAGGACGTAAGGCCCGGCGAACTGCACGTCGCTGTCGTCGATCGAGTAGGTGGCCACGATCAGGTCGACCTCGCCCTTGGCCAGCGCCTCCGCCCGCTGGGACGGCGGGACGATGACGAAGGTGATGCCGCTCTCGGCGACGCGGAGCTCCTTCGCGATGCGCTTGGCGATGTCGATGTCGAAGCCGGAGAACCCGCCGTCGCGGCTGTGGTAGCCGACGCCGGGGACGTCGCCTCTGACACCGATCGTGAGCTTGCCCGTGGTCGCCGCCTTGTCGACGATCGACTCGCTCGCGGCCGAGGGCTCGGGGCTCCGCTCGCTGACCAGCGCCATGGGCCAGCCGTACTGGAGGGCGGCGAGCGCGAGCGCGACGACGAGCAGCACGGCCACCGCCAGCGCCACCCACGGCGTCACCGATCTGCGCCGCTTCGCGGGAGGAGTCGTCGCGGGCGGCACGAGGTACTGGGCCGACGGCAGGCCCTGCACCGGCTGGTCGGGCGGCATGGTGTGGACGGGGGCGGGCGGCCGGGTCGGCTGCTGGGTGTGCGGCCGGCCTCCGGACAGCGCGGGGAACCCGGCGTAAGCCGACTCCCCCGAGGCCGTCGAACCCGTCGAACCCCCGGAAGCGGGAAGGCCCCCGGAAGTGGGAATGCCTCCGGAAACGGGAAGGCCCCCGGAGGCGGAAAGGCCTCCGGAAGGGCCTCCTGAGGTGCCCGTGGTGGCGGGACGGCCCTGCGCCATGCCCGTGGGGAGCCGCGCCATCGGCGTCGTGTCGTCGCTGGCGATCTTCACGCCCTGGCTGAGAACCGCCGTGGACGCGCCGGCCGTACGCGGAGGGTGACCGAGCAGCCGCAGCAGGATCTCGTCGGCCGAGGGCCGCTCCCTCGGGTCCTTGGTCAGCGCCGCGCCCGCCACCCCGCGCAGCGGCTCCGGCAGCGCGCTGACGTCGACCACGTGGTTGAGGATGCGGTTCAGCACGACCGCGATCGAGTTGCCCTCGAAGACGGTCACGCCTGTCGCGGCGTAGGCGATCGTGGCCCCCCACGCGAACACGTCGGTGTAGGGCCCGATGTCGTCGCCCGCGATCTGCTCGGGCGCCATGTAGGCGGGCGTGCCGATGGCCCTGCTGGTGATCGTCCCCGTGGAGTCGATGATGCGGGCGATCCCGAAGTCGACCACCCTCGGCCCGTCGGCCGCGATGAGCACGTTGTCCGGCTTGAAGTCGCGGTGGATGATCGAGGCCTGGTGGATGGCGGTGAGCGCGGTGGCCGTGCCGATCGCCAGCCGCTCCAGCGCCTGGCCCGACAGCGGCCCGTCGCGCTCCACGACGTCCCTGAGCGAGAGCCCGTCGATGTACTCGCTGGCGATGTAGGGGGTGTTGCCCTCGAGGTCGGCCTCGATCACCCGTGCCGTGCAGAACGAGGCCACACGCTGGGCCGCCTTCAGCTCCCTGGCGAAGCGCGACCTGGCGGTCGTGTCGCCGCTGAACTTCACGTGCAGCAGCTTGATCGCCGCACGCTCTCCCTGGTTGTCGGCCCCCAGGTAGACGATCCCCTGACCGCCCTCCCCGATGCGCCCGGACAGCGTGAACGAGCCCAGCTGGCTGGGATCGCCCGCTGTCAACGGCGCGATCTGCGGCATGCGTCATCCCCACGTTGGCTTCGCCTGACGACGCAAACTTTACGACGCTCAGGAACCCCCCAGGGAACCGTTAACCGTTCGTGACGTCACAGTTCGTGACTTCGGGGGGCACGGACCACACCACGCCGGCCCCTGTGTCATCGGCGGTGTCAACGCTCACACGAGCCTTCTCCCGTCTCTCGCCAGCGCGCTCACAGAATGTCATTCTGGAGCGCATGTACGACATCGTGCTGCTCGGAGCGACCGGCTTCACCGGCGCCCTCACCGCGGAATACCTCTCCAGAGCCGTCCCCGCGGGATGCCGATGGGCTCTGGCCGGCCGCGACCGCGCCAAGCTCGAAGCGCTGGGCCTGGACGTCCCCCTTCTGCACGCCGACGTCACCGATCCCGCCTCCCTCGAGGCCCTCGCGGGGCAGGCGCGCGTGGTCGCCACCACCGTCGGCCCCTACCTCCGGTACGGCGAGCCGCTCGTCAAGGCCTGCGCCGGGGCCGGCACGCACTACGTGGACCTGACCGGGGAGCCCGAGTTCGTCGACAGGATGTTCGTGCGCTACGACGGCCTGGCACGCGAAACCGGCGCCAGGATCGTCCACGCGTGCGGCTTCGACTCCATCCCCTACGATCTCGGCGTCCTGTACACGGTCGAGTCGCTGCCCGCGGGCGTGCCGCTCAAGGTCAGCGGCTTCCTGCGGGGCAGCGGCAGGCCCTCGGGCGGCACCCTCCACTCGGCGGTGACGGCCCTGTCCCGGGCCCGGCAGATGGCCGAGGCGGCCGGTCGGCGCCGCTCCGTCGAGACCAGGCCGAAGGACCGCAGGGTGAGCGCGCTGCCCGGCGGCGTGCGCTACGTGGGCGGCTGGGCGCTGCCCATGCCCACCATCGATCACCAGATCGTCGGCCGCTCCGCCCGCGCGCTCGACCGCTACGGCCCTGACTTCACCTACCGCCAGCACTTCGCCGTCAGGCGACTGCCCTCGGCGCTGGCGGTGGCGGCAGGGGCGGGGGCGCTGGCGGCCGTCGCGCAGGTCCCCGCCGGCCGCGAGTGGCTGCTCAGGAGGATCGCCGCGGGCGACGGGCCGTCGGCGGAGCGGCGGGCGCGCAGCTGGTTCAGGCTCACCCTGCTCGGCGAGGGCGGCGGCGAGCGTGTCGTCACCGAGGTCTCCGGCGGCGACCCCGGCTACTCCGAGACCGCGAAGATGCTGGCGGAGTCGGCGCTGTGCCTGGCCTTCGACGACGTGCCCGACGTGGCGGGGCAGCTCACCACGGCCGTCGCCATGGGCGGGCCGCTCATCGACCGCCTCAGGTCCGCGGGGATCGGCTTCGCCACGCGTCAGGGTTGAACCAGGGCCGGGCGTCAGACGTTCAACCGTGGTGTGAACCTACGAGTCTTGGCCGTGGCGGCGGTGCTGTGGGCGACGGCGGCGTGCACCTCGTCGGAGCCCCCGCCGCCGGGCGGGCTGGAGTGGAAGCACGGCGCGATCCCCGTCGCGATCCGCTACGCCGTACCCGACACCTGCCCGGAGACGGACGGGCCGCCCGAGTGCGCCTCATGGATGATCTGGGCGTTCACCGACAAGCAGGCGAAGCTCGTGGCCGACTACGACGAGACGGGCGAGGCCGAGGGCGGCCGCTCCTACCGGATCCGGGTCCCCGACGCGGCGGTCTGGGTGCCGACCAGCGGCGGCGCGGCGGTCATGCCCGGGTTCAGCGTGAGCCGTGACGGCCACAGGGTCGCCTACTTCAGCGTGGCACGGCAGCGGTTCGTGGCGCACGACCTGCCCAGCGGGCTCGTACGCGACCTGTCACCGGTGGTCGGCACGGCCGGCCTGCCCACGGAGGCGACCGCGATCTCGGCCGACGGCGACGGGTTCGCCGTGAGCGACGGGGAGCAGGTGTTCGTCACCGACTTCGGCACCGGTCGGACGACGGCTCTGCCGCGGGCCGACGGCGTGATCGGGATCACGCGGGACACCGTCTTCGCCTCCTCGGGCGACACGGTGGTGCGCTTCCTGCGCGGGAGCGGCGCGCGCCTGAACGACTTCCCCCTTCCTTCAGGGGCACGCCTCTCGCCCGACGGCCTCCGGCTCGCCGTGGTGGGCGAGCAGCCCGCCGACACGATCGAACTCCTCGACGCGGTGACGGGCGAGCGGCGCGAGCCGCTGCGCCCCAGCCCGCTGAAGGAGCCGACCGTCTCGTCCGCCGAGGCCTGGCTGAGCCCCAAGGCGCTGCTGATCAGGACGTTCACGGCCGGCACCCAGGAGTTCACCGGCTTCTTCTCCCTCGACGTCACCACAGGGAGGACCGCCAGGGTCAAGCGGCTGCCGCTCGACCCCGAGGCGGTCGGAATCGGCGCCGTCTCCTAGTACGGCAGCGCCCGCTGCGCGAAGGCCTTGCGCAGGAACGGCGCCTTGAACTTCGGGAAGGCCACCGTGTTCGGGTCGCCGTCCGAGGTGTAGCGCTGGTCGGGGTTGGACTTCAGCCAGTCGAACCACGCGGTCGAGCAGAACTGCGAGCAGTCGCCCTTCTTGTCCATGGCCCTGATGCGCGGGATGCCGAGCGCGTCGAAGTTCTTGTTGTACGGCGCCGGCGCGGGCGTGTACCCGGCCAGGAACACCCCGGCGTGCTTGTAGACGGTCGTGCCGTTCTTGCCGTTGGCCGCCCAGTCCTTCTTGCGAGGCTGGTTCCCGTACGGCAGCGCCAGCGTGATCGGCGCCGCGCCCTCGAGGTCGGTGATCAGGCGCTGACCCGCCGCGATCTCGGCCATCACCGCCTTCTGTGGCTTGCCCAGGAGGTTGAGGTGGTCGCGGGTGTGGTTGCCGATGTCGAAGCCGTTCTGCTTCAGCCACAGCAGCATCTGCGACTGCTCCTCGGGCGTGGTCTTGCCGAACATGTCGCGGGTCACGTAGAAGGTGGCGACGGGGCGGAAGCCGGGGTTCTGCCTGGCGACGTCCTGCAGGATGGCGACCGCGGTGTCCGGCTTCAGCTGGCCGAGCTCGTCCATCGAGAGCTGCGAGGGCGAGGAGTCGTCGAAGGTGAGGACGACGGCGTGCTTGCCCGCCGGGATGTCGATCTTGCCGGTGACGAACTCGGCGGCGGTGATCGGCACGTAGCCGTCCTTGGCCATGCGTTCGAGGTCGGAACGGAACTGCTGGGGAGTGCGGTCGTCCTGCGTCGTCGGCTTGTCGATCACCCGGTGGAACATGATCACCGGGATCTGGCCCAGCTCGTTGGCCTTGACCTTGACGGCGGCGGCCACCTTGGCGGCCTTGGCGGCCTGCGCCTGCCGCAGGACGGCGGCCTGGTCCAGCTGCGGCTTCGCGACGTTCGCCCCGGTGTCGGCGCCACCGCAGCCGGCGGTCAACACGCCCATCACTATCAGCCCTGCACCCAGCACACGCATGGGAACCCCCCGGAAGATCGACTACAGGGGGCTCTTACCCAAATACGGTACGTGAATGGACCGCGCGCTGGTATGGAATCAACCAGGAGACGCGCGAGAGCCGCAACGGCGCCGATCCCCCGGTGTACACCATGGCGCGCGGGTGCGGCGTGAGCCCTGGAGGGCTTTCGGGACTTGGGGATCTCTTTGCCGATACGGAGGCGA
The DNA here is from genome assembly GCF_057708945.1 of Nonomuraea sp. bgisy101. Lineage (NCBI taxonomy): Bacteria > Bacillati > Actinomycetota > Actinomycetes > Streptosporangiales > Streptosporangiaceae > Nonomuraea > Nonomuraea sp. bgisy101. The sequence goes on along the minus strand of NZ_JBYITD010000002.1, from coordinate 206,499 downwards.
CACCGACCAGGTGATGCCCTTCGCCTGCCGTCGCGCCCCTGCCCGCGCCACCGGCGAGGGCCGGCGTCCCCCGCCTCGGGAACGCGGAAAGGGCCGCCCGAAGGCGGCCCTCAAGCGGAGGAGAAGAGGGGTCAGGCCATCTTCTTCTTCAGGTTCTCGTCCAGCGCCGCCAGGAAGTCCTGGGTGGTGAGCCACTTGGCGTCGCCGCCGACCAGCAGCGCGAGGTCCTTGGTCATCTGGCCGTTCTCGACGGTCTCGACGCAGACCTGCTCCAGCTTCTCGGCGAACTCGGTCACCGCGGGGGTGTTGTCGAGCTTGCCGCGGTGCTGCAGACCACGCGTCCACGCGAAGATCGAGGCGATCGGGTTCGTGGAGGTCGGGTTGCCCTTCTGGTGCTCGCGGTAGTGACGGGTCACCGTGCCGTGAGCGGCCTCGGCCTCGACGGTCTGGCCGTCGGGGGTCATGAGGACGGAGGTCATCAGGCCGAGCGAGCCGAAGCCCTGCGCGACGGTGTCGGACTGGACGTCGCCGTCGTAGTTCTTGGCCGCCCAGACGTAGCCGCCCTCCCACTTCAGCGCCGCGGCGACCATGTCGTCGATGAGGCGGTGCTCGTAGGTGATGCCGGCCTTCTCGAAGTCGGCCTTGAACTCGGTCTCGAAGACCTCGGCGAAGAGGTCCTTGAAGCGGCCGTCGTAGGCCTTGAGGATCGTGTTCTTCGTCGAGAGGTAGACCGGGTAGTTGCGGGCCAGGCCGTAGCGCATGGAGGCGCGGGCGAAGTCGCGGATCGACTCGTCCAGGTTGTACATGGCCATCGCGACGCCGCTGCCGGGGAAGTCGTACACGTCCAGCTCGATCGGCTCGGAGCCGTCCTTGGGGGTGTACGTCAGGGTCAGCGTGCCCTCGCCGGGGATCTTCAGGTCCGTGGCGCGGTACTGGTCGCCGAAGGCGTGACGGCCGACGACGATCGGCTTGGTCCAGCCGGGCACCAGGCGCGGCACGTTCGACATGATGATCGGCTCGCGGAAGATGACGCCGCCGAGGATGTTACGGATGGTCCCGTTCGGGGACTTCCACATCTTCTTGAGGCCGAACTCCTCGACGCGCGCCTCGTCAGGGGTGATGGTGGCGCACTTGACGCCCACGCCGTACTTCTTGATGGCGTTGGCGGCGTCGATGGTGACCTGGTCGTCGGTGGCGTCGCGGTGCTCGATGCCGAGGTCGTAGTACTTCAGGTCGACGTCGAGGTAGGGAAGGATCAGCTGGTCCTTGATGAACTGCCAGATGATCCGGGTCATCTCGTCGCCGTCAAGTTCGACGACGGGGCCCTCTACCTTGATCTTGGGCATGCGTATGGTTCCCCTTCGTGACAAATAATGCTTGAGGTTATCGGAGGCGTGGTCACCGGCCGAAAAGGACCAGGAGCTGCGCCTTGAGCTCGGGATACTCCAGGAACAGCGCGGTGACCACCAGCGCGGCTCCGAGCACCCCCATCGTCCAGACGTCGACGCTCTTCTCGCGTACGGCAAGCGCCCCGCCGTACCCCGCGAATCGGACAGCGGCCCCGACCAGGAGCACCGCTCCGAGCGCGAACCCGCCCCATTCGGCGTCCACCAGGAAGAGTGCGAGCAGCCCAACAGCCGCACCCGCCAGGATCAGCGGGTACGGTCCCCAGCCCTCGTCGCTCGGGCGTCCCCTGACGCCCTCGCCCTCTCCAGCCTGGCTCATCGCTCGTCGATGGGCTTCCATTTCTGGTCACGCTCGCCGATGTACTCACTGTCGGGCCTGATCAGCCTGTTGTCCGCGTGCTGCTCGATCACGTGCGCCGTCCATCCGGACATGCGGCTGATCGAGAAGACCGGTGTGAACAGGTCGGTCGGGATGCCGAGGTAGTGGTAGACGGTGGCAGCGTAGAAGTCGACGTTGGGATAGAGGCCCTTCGTCTCGAGGACGACCTCCTCCATCTCCTTGGACATCCGATAGTAGGTGTCGTCGCCCGACGCCGTGGCCAGCTCCTCCGACATTCTGCGCAGGTGCGTGGCGCGCGGGTCCTCGGTCTTGTAGACGCGGTGGCCGAAGCCCATGATCTTCTCGTGCGCGTCCAGCCTGTCGCGCACCGACTGCGCCACCTGTGCCGGGTCGAGCGACTCCAGCGTCTTCATGACCTGTTCGTTCGCGCCGCCGTGCAGCGGGCCCTTGAGCGTGCCGATGGCGGCGACGATGGCCGAGTGCATGTCGGACAGCGTCGCGGCGCACACGCGGGCGGCGAACGTGGAGGCGTTCATGGTGTGGTCGGCGTGCAGGACCAGGCAGGCGTCGAAGATCTCAGCCTCGCGCTGCGTCGGCGTGCGTCCCGTGACCTGCAGGAGGAAGTTCCCCGCGATGCTGAGCGAGTCGTCGGTGCCGGGCAGGGCCTTGCCGGTACGAGCGGCGTGGTACCTGGCCACGAGCAGCGGCTGCTGGGCGGTCAGCCGGGCGGCCTTGCGCAGGTTGGCGTCAGGCGCGATGGAGTCCTTGTCGGGGTCGTCGGCCCCGGACAGGGAGACCAGCGAACGCAGCGCCTCCATCGGCTTCTGCTTCTCCGCGATCTCGGCGATGTTGGCCGAGACGAGGGCGCCCAGCTCGCGTCCCCTGACGAGCTCGTCGCCGTACTCGCGCAGTTCCTGTCGCGTGGGCAGCTTGCCGCGCTGCAGCAGGTGCGCGGTTTCTTCGAACGTCGCGCGGCCGGCCAGGTCATGGATGTCGTATCCACGATAGAAGAGGCGACCGGCCTTCCCGTCGATGTCGCTCAGCGCTGTGGACGCGGCGACGACATCGGCCAGGCCTTTTGTGGGCTTGTCCGCCATGTGTGTTTCCTCCGCTTATCTTCGCCGAAAGTCTACCCGTGAGCAGGCAAAACCGGCCGCAGAGGTCCAGACCAATTTCACGCCGGATTCTCCTTATGGCAAAGGCGATTCCCCATCCCTTCGTTTGGGTAAGCCGGAGCTGTAGTAACAGTAACGGCGGGCTACCTGGGGAGGAACTGCCGTGGAGGGGCCCTTCATACGCATCGAGGACACTGGCGAGGTGGTCCCGTTGCGTCCCGAGATCACGACTGTGGGAAGGGGCCGTGGTGTCGACATCCGGCTGACCGACCCGAGCGTGTCTCGGCTCCACGCTGAGTTCGTACGGCGCGGACCGTACCTGTATGTCGTTGACCTGGGCCTGTCCCGCAACGGCACGCGGGTGAACGGGAGGCCGATCGCCCGGAGGGTCCTTGACGACGGCGACGTCGTCTCCTTCGGCGCGGCGCGCGGGCGCGTCGGCGGCGTGCCGCGCGAGGACTTCACGCCTGAGGTCGAGCTGCGCAGGGCCGCCGCGCCCGAGCTGACCAGGCGAGAGGTCGACGTGCTCACGTCGCTGTGCAGGCCGGCGCTCTCGGATGAGGCGTTCGTCGCCCCCGCGACGGCACGCGAGATCGCCGATGACCTGGTGGTCACCGAGGCGGCGGTGAAACAGCACCTGCTCAGGCTCTACCAGAAGTTCAGGATCCCCGAGGGGACCAACAGGCGTACCAGGCTGGCCAACGAGGTGGTCGCGCTCGGTCTGGTCAGGCCGACTCCGGTGGTGCCCCCACAGCGCTCTGGAACGTCACAGGAGAGCCAGCCGGCCGGTCGCCGCGCCAGCTAGCCGATCCGCAGGGCGACCGGTGCTTCGGCGAGGGGTTCCGGCAGCCTGAGGAACGGCCCGGACCCCGGAGCGGTCGTGCTCCGCACGCGCGGGCCTTCCATGCCCGCGCGTGTGGATCCATGGCGCCCGCGTGTGGACTCTTGGCGCCCGCTCGCCGGTCGACGCGTCGTGACGCTCGACCGGTCGGCGGGCGCGGGCAAGCCGGGCGCGAACCCGTGGGTCTCCTACCAGACCTTGCGGCCGTGGCTCGGGCTGCTGGTCCTGCTGACCCTGTCCACGGCCATGACGTAGTAGTGGTCGCCCTTCTTGCCCTCGGCGTCCACCCAGCGGACGACCCTGTCGCCGGGGATGACCGCCACCAGGTTGCTCGCGTCGTCGAACCGGTCGATCTCGGCGGAGGACCTGAAGATCGCGAACTGGAACGGCTCGTGCCTGCCGGTCGCGATCATGTTCAGCTCGACGCCCTCGGGGACCCTGCGCACGTAGGCCAGGACAGGCCGCTTGGGCTTCTCGCCGTCGGCGAGCCTGGGCAGCAGCGGCGGGAGCGCGGGCCGCTGGTAGTGGTCCTTGACCGCGGTGCTGATCGAGCCGATCCTGTCGACCCGCACGTCGTTGGCGTTGTACCAGATGTCGCCGCCGATCTGCGGGTGCGACCGGTTGAGCGTCAGGTGCTTGGACAGCTCGGCGGGGTCCTGCCACTGCGCGGCCTGTGCGGGGTCGCCCGCCTTGTAGGCGGCCTGGCCGATCCACAGCATCGTGCCCGTCCCGTCGGCCACGTCGGACCACCAGGGCACGAGCTTGCTGTAGTCGGCGGGCGGCTGGCCGATGTACCAGTAGAGCTGGGGCGCGATGTAGTCGAGCCACCCCTTCTTGACCCAGCCGCGGGTGTCGGCGTGCAGGTTGTCGTAGGACTGGCCGCCGTTGGTCTCGGAGCCGAGCGGGTCGGTGCCCTTGTTGCGCCAGATGCCCGACGGGCTGATGCCCCACGCCACCTCGGGCTTGACCTCGCGTACCCGCTGCTGCATCTCCGAGACCATCAGGTCCACGTTGTTGCGCCGCCACGCGGCCAGGTCGGGGAAGCCCGCGCCGTACTTGGCGAAGGTGTCGGCGTCGTTGAAGGCCGTCGTGTTGGTCGGGTAGAAGTAGTCGTCGAAGTGCAGGCCGTCGATGTCGTAGCGGGTCAGCGCGTCGAGCATCGCGTCCTGGCAGAACTTCCGCACCTCGGGGATGCCGGGGTTGTAGTACAGCTTGCCGCCGAACGGCAGGATCCACTCGGGGTGGACGCGCCCCGGGTGCGAGGGGTGCAGCTGGTTCGGGTCGGTCTGCATCGAGACGCGGTAGGGGTTGAACCACGCGTGGAAGGTGAGGCCGCGCTTGTGCGTCTCCTCGACGGCGAAGCCCAGCGGGTCGTAGCCCGGGTCCTGCCCCTGCACGCCGGTCAGCCAGTGCGACCAGGGCTCGAACGGCGACGGCCAGAAGGCGTCGGCCGTGGGCCTGATCTGGACGAACACCGAGTTCAGCTTGCGCTGGACCGCCAGGTCGAGCCAGGCGATGAACTCCGCCTTCTGCTGGTCCGCGGTCAATCCCTGCTTCGACGGCCAGTTGATGTTGACGACGGAAGCGATCCACATGCCGCGCATCTGGCGCAGCGGCGGCACGTAGCCGGGCTCGGCGAAGGCGGGGAGCGGCACGACGGATGCGGCCGCGGCGAGGGCCAGGCCCTTCAGAACGGTCCTTCTAGTGGGCATGGGGGGTGCCTCTCGGGGGAGGTGGTTGTGTTCGAGGGCGACGATGGCAGAAAATTACCTTCAGATCAATAATTGTGAAGGAAAATGCCGCCTTGGCCGACTGGCATCGCAGCCGTTCGGTCATGAGGCCGACCGAGGAGGTCTCGTGACCGCTGACCTGCACCGACTCGCACTGAGCGTCCTCCAACCCGGGTTCGAGGGCGCCACCGCCCCCGACTGGCTGAGGAAGGCACTGGGTGAGGGGCTGGGCGGCGCCGTGCTGTTCGCGCGCAACGTCACCGCCGACACGGCCGGGCTGGTCGCGTCGCTGCGCGCGGAGAACCCCGGCGTGGTGGTCGCCATCGACGAGGAGGGCGGCGTCGTCACCCGCCTGGAGGCCCGCGAGGGCAGCTCCTTCCCCGGCAACAGGGCGCTCGGCGTGGTCGACGACGTGGCGCTGACCGAGCGGGTGGGCCGCCAGATCGGGCGAATGCTCGCGGAGCTGGACATCACGCTCGACTACGCCCCTTCCGTGGACGTCAACGCCAACCCTGCCAACCCGGTGATCGGCGTGCGCTCCTTCGGGCCGACCGCCGATCTCGTCGCGCGCCACTCCGTCGCCTACATCCAGGGCGTGCAGGGCGCGGGCGTGGCCGCGTGCGCCAAGCACTTCCCCGGGCACGGCGACACCGTCACCGACTCGCACCTGGCGCTGCCGACCGTGCACGCCTCCCTCGCCGAGTTGCGCGGTCGCGACCTGCCGCCGTTCGAGGCGGCCATCGGGGCGGGCGTGCGGTCCGTCATGTGCGGGCACCTGCTGATTCCCTCGCTCGACCCCTCGATGCCCGCGACGCTGAGCCGGACGATCCTGACCGGGCTGCTGCGAGAGGAGCTCGGCTTCGACGGGATGCTGGTCACCGACGCGATCGAGATGAAGGCGGTCGCGGCGATCTACTCGCCGGGCGAGATCGCCGTGCGGGCGCTCGCCGCCGGCGTGGACGCGATCTGCGCGGGCCTGGTCACCGCCGAGGGCCTCTACGAGATCCGCGACGCGATCGTGGCCGCCGTCCTGGACGGGACCCTGCCCGAGGAGCGCCTGACCGAGGCGGCGGGACGGGTGCACGCCCTTGCCGAGTGGTACGCCGCGCAACCGCGCGACGCCGAGCCCGACGACGCTGCCGGCATGGAGGCGGCCGTCAGGGCGCTCACGATCACCGGCTCGGCCCGGCTGACCACCGCCCCGCTCGTCGTCGAGGTGAACACCCGCCACAACCAGGCGATCGACCCGAACACCCCGACGGGACTGGCCGCCGCGCTCGGCGAGGTGCTGCCGGGGACGGAGCGGACCTCCACCCCCGACTTCGACGAGCGGCCCGTGGTCCTGGTCGTCCACGACGCGGCCCGTCACCCATGGGTGCGGGAGACGGTGGCGGAGGCCGTACGGCGGCGCCCCGACGTGATCGTCGTCGAGACCGGCATCCCCGACGAGCCCGCGGGCGCGGCCCACATCGCCACGCACGGCATCTCCAAGGTCTCGGCGAAGGCGGTGGCACGATGGCTGACCAGATGAACGAGCCGGTCAACCCGGTCTCGGCGGTGCGAGCGGTACTGCCCTCCCTCACGCCCGCGGCGCAGGCCATCGCCAGGATCATCCTGGAGGATCCCGGCGTGGTCGTGCGCAGCACGATCACCGAGTTCAGCGCGGTGTCGGGCACCAGCGAGGCGACCATCGTGCGGACCGCCCGCGCGCTGGGCTACTCCGGCTACTCCCAGCTCCGCTTCGCGCTGGCGGGCGCCGTCGCCAGGGAGACGCCCGAACGGCTGGTGCCCGGCGACCTCGGCCCGGACGACCCGCTGACCGACGTGATCGCCAAGGTGACGAGGGCGGAGGTGGACGCGCTGTCGGACACCGCGGAACAGCTCGTGCCCGACCAGCTCGGCGAGGTGGTGGCGGCCATCGCCGCCGCCCGCAGGATCAACGTCTACGGCGTCGGCGCCTCGGGCCTGGTGGCGGCCGACCTCGCGCACAAGCTGATGCGCATCGGCCTGTCCAGCCATCCCTTCAACGACGCCCACCTCGCGCTGACCAGCGCCGCGCTGCTGCGCGAAGGCGACGTCGTGGTGGCGGTGAGCTGCTCGGGCGAGACGACCGACGTGATCGAGCCCACCAGGACGGCGAAGGAGGCGGGGGCGCTCGCCATCGCCATCACCAACAACCCGCGCTCGTCACTGGCCCAGACGGTCGACCACGTGCTGGTGTCGGCGGGGCGGGAGACGGCGTTCCGGCCTGGGGCGCTGGCCAGCAGGATCAGCCAGCTGCTGATCGTCGACTGCATCTTCGTCGGGCTCGCCCAGCGCACGTTCGACAGCTCGGAGACGGCTCTGCGCGCGACCAGGGAGGCGCTCGAGGTCTTCAGAACCCGATAAGGGGCCACCCAAGGCCCCTATGAAGGAAATTTTCACCTATAGTCGTGGATGGCTAGCTTTTCTCCATCCTGCGGGGGGACCATGACGCGCGGCATCTCCGACCTCGTCACCGAGCAGCGACTGCCCGGACTCGACGACCTCGACGCGCTCCCCACGATCGACCTGGTCAGGCGCATGAGCGAGCAGGACGCCCTGGTGCCCGCCGCGGTAGCGGGGCAGTCCGAGCAGATCGCCGCCGCCGTCGACGCCGTCTCCGCGCGCCTGCGGCAGGGCGGCAGACTGATCTACCTCGGAGCCGGTACGGCGGGCCGCATCGGCATGCTCGACGCCAGCGAGTGCGGCCCCACCTTCGGCACCACGCCTTCGGAGGTGTTCGCGCTCATCGCGGGCGGACCCTCGGCCTTCGCGGTCGCCGTCGAAGGCGCGGAGGACTCGGCCGCGCTGGCCGTCGCCGACCTGACAGAGGTGGAGGTGTCGGCCGCCGACGCGGTGGTGGGCATCTCGGCCAGCGGGCGGACACCGTACGCGGTGGGAGGTGTACGGCACGCCCGCGCCGCCGGCGCGCTGACCGTCGGAGTCGCGTGCAACGCGGGCTCGGCGCTCGGCGCGGCGGCGGAGATCGCCATCGAGGTCGTGGTGGGCCCCGAGTTCCTGACGGGGTCCACCAGGCTGAAGGCGGGCACGGCGCAGAAGCTGGTGTGCAACATGATCTCGACGCTGACGATGGTCCGGCTCGGACGCACGCACGGGAACCTGATGTCGCACCTGGTGGCCTCGAACGAGAAGCTGTGGGCGCGCGCCCAGGACATGGTGTCGTCGATCACCGGGCTGCCCGACGCGGAGGTCGGGCCCGCGCTCCGCGCGGCGGACGGATCGGTGCCCGCCGCCGTCATCATGCTCCTCACCGGCGCCGACCCCGCCGAGGCCCGCGCCGCGCTGGATCGCACCTCGGGCAACCTGCGCGAGGCCATCCGCTCCTTCACCTGACCCGGTCACGGAGCGGCCCTCCCCTGCCCGCCGTCCGACGGAGGCAGGCGCCGCGCGGCCGGACCGGCGGAGTGCCCACCGTCCGACGGAGGCAGGTGCCGCGCGGCCGGACCGGCGAAGTGCCCGCCTGCGCGGACGGATCTCAGCGGAGCGCGTGCTCCGCCGCCTCCACCACGTTGGACAGCAGCAGCGCCCGCGTCATCGGGCCCACGCCGCCGGGGTTCGGCGTGAGGAACCCGGCCACCTCGGCCACGTCCGCCGCCACGTCACCCGCGATCTTCCCGTCCACCCGCGACACGCCCACGTCGAGCACCGCCGCGCCGGGCTTGACCATGTCCGCCGTGATGAGTCCGGGAACGCCCGCGGCCGCCACCACGATGTCCGCGCGCCGCACGTGCGCGGCCAGGTCGGCGGTCCCCGTGTGGCAGAGCGTCACGGTCGCGTTCTCGGTGCGCCTGGTCAGCAGCAGCCCGAGCGAGCGGCCCACCGTGATCCCGCGACCGACCACCACGACGTCGGCCCCCTTCAGCGGCACGCCGTACTCCTGCAGCAGCAGCACGATGCCGTGCGGGGTGCAGGGCAGGGGCGCGTCGACCATGTGCACGAGGCGGCCGAGGTTGACCGGGTGGAGGCCGTCGGCGTCCTTCGCGGGGTCCATGCGCTCCAGCAGCGCCATGGTGTCCAGGTGCTTGGGCAGCGGAAGCTGCACGATGTAGCCGGTGCACGAGGGCGAGGCGTTGAGCTCGTCGATGGCGGCCTCGACGTCGGCCTGGGTCGCGGTCTCCGGCAGGTCGACGCGGATGGAGGCGATGCCGACCTCCGCGCAGTCGCGGTGCTTGCCCGCGACGTAGATCTGGCTGCCGGGGTCGTCGCCGACCAGCACGGTGCCGAGCCCGGGGACGACGCCCCGTTCCTTGAGCGCGGTCACCCGCGCGGTGAGGTCCGCCTTGATCTTGGCCGCGGTCGCCTTGCCGTCGAGTTTCACAGCGCTCATGTCCACATCCTTGCAGAGCCTCCTCCGCGGTCCGCAAGCCCCGCCCCCGACACCCCGGCCGACGGCCTCGCTACGCTGACCGTGCACGAGAACCGGACGGAAGGGGCGAAGGTGGATCTGGCCGCGCGGGGAGCGGAGTTCGCCGAGTTCTGGCGGGAGCGGCACCTGTGCACGCTGACCACGCTCAGGCCGGACGGCACGCCGCACGTGGTGCCGGTGGGCGCGACGCTCGACCTGGAGACGGGCATCGCCAGGATCATCACCTCCGGCACCTCGCACAAGGCCCGCGTGCTCGCGGGGAGCGACGGCGCACCCGTGGCGCTGTGCCAGGTCGACGGCCGCCGCTGGTCCACGCTCGAGGGCACGGCCGTGGTGCGCACCGAGCCCGACCAGATCGCCGACGCCGAGGCCCGCTACACCGCCCGCTACAAGCCACCGCGGCCGAACCCCGCCAGGGTGGTCATCGAGATCCACGTCACCAGAGCCATGGGCACGGTGTGATCACCGTCGTCGGCATCGGGGCCGACGGCTGGGACGGCCTGACGTCCCAGGCGCGGCAGGCCGTCACGGAGGCGGGGGTGCTGCTGGGCTCGGCCCGCCAGCTCGGCCTGGTCCCCGAGTCCGCCGCCCGGAAGGTCCACTGGCCCTCGCCGCTGCTGCCCGCGCTGCCCGGGCTGCTGGCCGAGTTCGGCGACGCGGGGCTGTGCGTGCTGGCCAGCGGCGACCCGATGTTCTTCGGGATCGGCTCGACACTGGCCAGGCTCGCCGGCCCGGAGAACCTGCGCGTCATGCCGCAGCCGTCCAGCCTGTCGCTGGCCTGCGCGCGCCTCGGCTGGCCGGTCGAGGAGACGACCGTGGTCAGCCTGGTGGGCAGGCCCCTCGACGCGTTGCGGCGCGCCGTACTGCCGGGGAGCCGGCTGCTGGTGCTGACGGCGGACGCGAGCGGGCCCGCCCGCGTGGCGGGACTGCTGAGGGAGCACGGGTACGGCGCGAGCGTCATGCACGTCCTGTCGGACCTCGGTTCCGCCGCCGAGTCACACCTCACGGGCACGGCCGCCACCTGGGAGCGGGCGGGCTCCGGCCTGTCCGTGGTCGCGGCCGAGTGCGCGGCCGACAAGGGGACGGCGCCGCGCCCGCTGGTGCCAGGACTGCCCGACGACGCCTTCGAGCACGACGGGCAGCTCACCAAACGGGAGGTGCGCGCGGTCAGCGTCGCCCGCCTGGCGCCGCTGCCCGGCGAGCTGCTGTGGGACGTCGGCGCGGGCGCGGGCAGCATCGCGATCGAATGGATGCGCACCCACCCCACGTGCAGGGCGATCGCCGTCGAGAGCGACCTCGAGCGGGCGGCCAGGATCGGGCGGAACGCCGCCGCGCTCGGCGTTCCCGCCCTGCGGATCGTCACAGGGCGGGCGCCCGAGGCGCTGAAGGGGCTGCCCGCCCCTGACGCGGTGTTCGTCGGCGGAGGGGCGACCCGGCCCGGCCTGCTCGAGACGTGCTGGCGGGCCCTGCCGCCCGGCGGCAGGCTGGTGGCCAACGCGGTCACGCTGGAGTCGGAGTCCGTCCTGACCACCTGGTACGGCACGCACGGCGGCGACCTGGTCCGCCTCTCGGTCAGCAGGGCAGGCCCCGTGGGCGGCTTCACCGCCTGGCGGACCATGATGCCGGTGACCATCTGGACAGCGACCAAGGAGAGCGGCGCGTGACCGTCCACTTCATCGGCGCGGGACCCGGCGCGGCCGACCTCGTCACGCTGCGCGGGCTGCGCCTGATCGAGAGCTCCCCCGTGTGCCTGTACGCGGGCTCGCTCGTGCCCGAGGAGCTGCTGGAGTCGTGCCCGCGGGGCGCCCGGCTGGTCGACACCGCGAACCTCACCCTCGACGAGATCGTCGCTGAGCTGGCCGACGCCCACGCCAAGGGGCTCGACGTGGCCAGGCTGCACTCGGGCGACCCCTCTGTCTTCAGCGCGATGGCCGAGCAGATGCGGCGGCTCGACGCGATCGGCGTGCCGTACCAGGTGGTGCCGGGGGTTCCGGCGTTCGCGGCGGCGGCCGCGTCGCTCGGCAGGGAGCTGACCGTGCCGGGCGTCGGCCAGACGATCATCTTGACCAGGACCTCGGCGCGCGCGACGCCGATGCCCGAGGGCGAGGACCTCGCCACGCTGTCGGCGAGCAAGGCCACGATGGTGCTGCACCTGGCCGTGCAGCGGATCGCGGAGGTCGCTGACGAGCTCATCCCCGCCTACGGGGCCGGCTGTCCCGTGGCGGTCGTCGCAAGAGCCAGCCGTGACGACGAACTGGTCATCAAGGGGACGCTGGCCGACATCGCGGACCAGGTGAAGGCGGCGGGCGTGGTCAGGACCGCGGTGATCGTCGTGGGCAGGGTGCTGGCGGCCACGCAGTTCCCCGACAGCCACCTCTACTCCGCCGAACGCTGCCGTCCGCTGTGATCCACACGACGACCCCCACGACGGCTTCCACGACCCTGCCGTGGCGGGTCCGCTCGGCCGTCCCTTCCCTCGGCGGCCCCGTCTCCTTCGGCGGCCCTGTCGGGAAGCCGGGAGCGGCCCGGATGGAGGACGCGTGCGACGGATCCTGATCCTCGGCGGGACGGCCGAGGCGCGGGCGCTCGCGGCGGCGCTCGAAGGCGCCGTCCACGTGGTGTCGTCACTGGCGGGGCGGGTGCGCGAGCCCAGGCTGCCGGTCGGCGACGTGCACGTCGGCGGGTTCGGCGGCCCGGAAGGGCTGGCCGCGTGGGTGTCGGCCAACGGCATCGACGCCGTGGTGGACGCCACGCACCCGTTCGCGCGGCGGATGACGGCCTCGGCCGTCGAGGCGTGCCGTACCGCGGGAGTGCCGCTGCTGGTGCTGCGGCGGCCCGGCTGGGCGCCGCGGCCTGACTGGGTGCTGGTCGACTCGCTGGAGGCCGCCGCGCGGGTGCTGCCCTCCCTGGGCCGCCGCGTGTTCCTGACGACCGGGCGCAGGAGCCTGCCGGTGTTCGCAGGACTGACCGACCTGTGGTTCCTGGCCAGGTCGGTCGACCCGCCCGAGCCGCCGGTGCCCTCCAACGTCCACGTGGTGCTGGCGCGCGGGCCGTACACCGTCGAGGGCGAGCGGGCGCTGATCGGCGAGCACCGCCTCGACGTCCTGGTCACCAAGGACAGCGGCGGCGAGATGACCACCGCGAAACTCACCGCCACCGGCGAGCTCGGCCTGCCCGTGGTGGTCGTGCGACGGCCGCCGCTGCCCGAAGGGGCGGTGCTGGTGGACAGCGTGGCGGCGGCCGTGGCGTGGGTTCAGGCCGGGTAACGCCTCGGGGTGTAGACGACGCCGTCGCCCGTGACCCGCGTGGTGGAGGAGCCGATGATGAGCAGGCAGCGCATGTCCACCTGCGCGGGATCGAGCTCCCCGAGCGTGGTGACGGTGATCGTCTCCTGCGGCCCGCCGACGTCGCGGCCGATCACCACGGGGGTGGCCGGGTCGCGGTGCTCCATGAGCAGGTCGCGGGCGGCGCCCACCTGCCAGGTACGGCTGCGCGAGGCCGGATTGTAGATCGCCAGCACCAGGTCGGCCACGGCGGCGGCCCGCAGCCGCTCGGCGACGATCTCCCACGGCTTGAGCAGGTCCGACAGGGAGATCACGCAGTAGTCGTGCCCGAGCGGCGCGCCCGCCTTGCTCGCCACGGCGTGCGCGGCCGTCAGACCGGGCACGATCCGCACGGGGACGTCGGGGAAGTCCTCCGCCGCCTCCAGCACCGCGCTGGCCATCGCGAACACGCCTGGATCGCCGGAGGAGACGACCGCCACCCTGCGGCCCTGCCGGGCCAGTTCCAGCGCGTGCGCGGCGCGCTCGGCCTCCACCCTGTTGTCGGTGCGGTGCCTGATCTGGCCCGACCGCTGCGGCACCCTGTCGACGTAGGGGCCGTAGCCGACCAGGTCGGTCGCCTCGGCCAGCACGTGCCGCGCCTCGGGGGTGAGCCACTGCGAGCCCGCGGGCCCGAGCCCCACGACCGCGACCCCGGGTTCCAGACGCTCGTCGTCACGCCCGCCGCCGCTGGGCAGCATCGCCAGCGAGAAGTACGGCACGCTCGCCGGGTCCACGTCCTTCAGCGGCTCGATCCGCTGGTTCGCCGTGGTCGCCCGCTCGACGTACCACGCCTCGTCGAGGCGGCCCGCCTCGGCCAGCGCGTCGCGGACCTTCTCGAAGGTCCTGCCGAGCTTGAGCACCGCCACCGAGTCGGCGTTGCGCAGCTTCTCGGTGATGACGTCGGCAGGGAGCGTGCCCGGCAGCACGGTCAGCGTCTCCTCGTGCTCCACCAGCGGGCGCCCCAGCACGGCCGCCGCGCCCGCCACCGAGGTGACACCGGGCACGACCTCGGTCTCGTAGCGGTGGGCGAGCCGCTTGTGCATGTGCATGTAGGAGCCGTAGAAGAGCGGGTCGCCCTCGCACAGCACCACCACGTCCCTGCCCTCGTCCAGGTGGGCAGCGAGACGCCGCGCGCATTCGGCGTAGAAGTCGTCGAGCGCTCCCTGGTAGCCGCCGGGGTGGTCGGTGGTCTCCGTGGTCAGCGGGTACTTGAGCAGCTCCTCGACCTGCCCCTCCCGCATGTACGGCAGCGCGATCGAACGTGCGATGCTCCTGCCGTGCCTGGCGCTGTGGTAGGCGATGACGCCCGCCTCGCCGATCAGCCTGGCCGCCTTGACCGTCACCAGCTCGGGATCCCCGGGACCCAGTCCCACCCCGAACAACCGTCCCGCCACGCCGTTCACTCCCGCTCGTTCGCGATCGCGTTGACCGCGGCCGCCGCCATCGCACTGCCGCCTCTGCGGCCGTGCACCACCAGGTACTCCAGACCGCTGCTCGCCAGCGCCTGCTTCGACTCCGCCGCCCCGATGAAGCCCACGGGGATGCCGAGCACCGCCGCAGGACGCCCCGCGCCCTCCTCGACCAGCTCCAGCAGCCTGAAGAGGGCGGTGGGCGCGTTCCCCACCGCGACGACGGCGCCGTCGAGCCGCTCGCGCCACAGCTCCAGCGCCGCCGCGCTGCGCGTGGTGCCCATCCGCTCGGCCAGCTCCGGCACGCCCGGGTCGCCGAGCGTGCAGATCACCTCGTTGTCCTTCGGCAGGCGGGTCCTCGTGACGCCCGAGGCGACCATCATGGCGTCGCACAGGATCGGCGCGCCCGCGCGCAGGGCCGCCCTCGCCACGGCGACCACGCCCGGCGAGTAGGCCAGGTCGGTGACCAGGTCGGTCATGCCACAGGCGTGGATCATGCGGACGGCCACCTGGGCGACGTCCGCCGGCAGCCCCGCGAGGTCGCTCTCCGCGCGGATGGTGGCGAACGAGCGCCGGTAGATCTCCGCGCCGTCGCGGATGTAGTCGGTCATGTCCCCTCTTCTTCGGTACGGCCCGCGACCCGGTAGCCGGCCGGGGTGGCGACGACGTCGACCACCTCTCCGGCGGGACGGCCGCAGCGCCGCTCGCACCCGGCCCAGTGGACGGGACGGGCTGCAGGTTCGTGGTCCGGCCGCTCGGCCCAGACTCTGGCGTCGAGCTGGACGTCGGCCAAGGATTTCGCGCAGCCAGGGCGGCCCGTGCAGGCGCTGAGCCCGGCCCACGGCGTGCCGGGGACGGTGACCAGGCCCGCCCCGGTGAGCCGGTCCGCGACCTGCTGGACGGCGTCGGGGGCCAGGCCGGGCAGGACGACGGTACGCCATGGGGTGACGCGCGCCTCGGGGGCGGCGTCGGCGAGGACCGCGGCCTGGTGGGCGGTCAGGCGGCCGAGCGGGATCACCACTTCGAGGGCGACGTCGCCGTCGAGCTGCCGGAAGGTCCCCGCATCCCGCACCCCTGCACGCTCCCGGCCCGCCGGGCCCGCCGGATCGGCCGGGCGGGCCGGATCGGCCGGGCGGGCCAGATCGGCCGGGCGGGCCAGATCGGCCGGATCGGCCGGGCCGGTCGGATCGGAGTCACCCGCGGGGCCGGAGTCACCTGCCTGGTCGCTCTGGCCGGGCTCTTCCTGGGCGGCGCCGAACAGGCGGGCCGCGAGCAGGGCGGGGCCGTCCTGGACGTCCCTGACACGCCACGCGCCGCCGTCGCCCAGCTCCATGAAGGCGGAGGCGGCGGCGAGCATCAGCGGGACCACGCCGGCAAGGTCCACGGGCGGGCCCTGCCGTACGCCGCCGAGCAGGAGCACGCCGCCGGAGGCCGAGGTGGCGAGGAAGGTCACGTCGGCGCCGCAGGACACCACGTCGCCGGTGCCGTCGTCCAGCGCGAAGAGGAAGCGGCCCGAGAGCCCGGCCAGCTCGGGGGTGCCGCACAGCGCGCGATCCAGTGCGCTCACCAGCGGCCGGACGTCCGCGAGCGATGAGGGGACGCGCCCCGCGAGGGGGGAGGCGAGGATGTTGCGCACCCGCTCGTGCGTGGCGGAGGGCAGCAGCCCCGCCGCGGCCATCCGGGCGGCGAAGGCCGGCACGCTGGACGGGTCGGCGGGGTCGGGCGCGCGCAGGCCGCGCACCTGGACGTTCGCGCGGGAGGTCAGCTCGATCACGCCGGATCCGAGCTCGGCGGCGCAGGCGGCCAGCTCCCTCAGCTGGGCCGGCGAGAGCGCTCCGCCCGGGATGCGGACCCTGGCCAGCGCGCCGTCGGCGGCGGTGTGGACCTGGAGTGCCCCGGGGCACGCGTCGGGACCCGCATGTCCCGAAAAGTCGCCAATGTCCGCAGTTATGTCCACGCGGAGGATGGTAACCCGTTCCAAACCCTCTAGTCTGATCGCAGACGAGGGCGACGGAGGAAGCCGGTGCGAAGCCGGCGCGGTCCCGCCACTGTGACCGGGGAGCGAACCCCACCGCAAGGCCACTGTCCGGAGACGGATGGGAAGGCCGGGGTGAGCGTCGATCCGGGAGCCAGGAGACTCCCGCACTCGTGACACCCGCGACCGGGGCGAGGACCCCGAGGGAGGAGTTCCCTGTGCCCGAGAGCACGGCCGTTCTGCTGCTGTCGACCTCCGACACCGACCTGCTCAGCGCGAGGGCGAGCGGCGCGCCGTACCGGCTGGGAAACCCCGCCAGGCTCACGGTCGACGATCTGCCCGCGCTGGTCGAGAGCGCGGACCTGGTGGTGGTGCGGCTGCTCGGCGGACGCAGGGCCTGGGAGGAGGGGCTCGACCACCTGCTCGCGGGCCCGCGCCCCGTGATCGTGCTGGGCGGCGAGCAGGCGCCCGACGCCGAGCTCATGGAGCTGTCCACGGTCAGCGGCGGCGTCTGCGCCGAGGCGCACGCCTACCTCGCCCACGGCGGCCCGTCGAACCTGGCCGAGCTGCACGCCTTCCTGTCCGACACGGTTCTGCTCACGGGACACGGGTTCGCCGCGCCCGAGCCGACCCCGACCTGGGGGCTTCTCGACAGGGAGCGGCCCACCGAGGAGCCCGCCGAGGGGCCCGTCGTGGGCGTGCTCTACTACCGGGCGCACCACATGGCGGGCAACACCGGGTTCGTGCGGACGCTCTGCGACGCGATCGAGGACGCGGGCGGCCGGGCGCTGCCGGTCTTCTGCTCCTCGCTGCGTACGGCGGAGCCCGAGTTGCTCGACACGCTGAGGACCGCCGACGCCCTCGTGGTGACCGTGCTCGCCGCGGGAGGCACGCGGCCGGCGACGGCGGGGGCGGGCGGCGACGACGCCGCGTGGGACGTGGGCGCGCTGGCCGAGCTCGACGTGCCGATCCTGCAGGGACTCTGCCTGACCACGAGCAGGCAGGCGTGGGAGGAGAACGACGACGGCCTGTCGCCGCTCGACGCGGCCTCGCAGGTGGCGATCCCCGAGTTCGACGGGCGGATCATCACGGTGCCGTTCTCGTTCAAGGAGGTGGACGAGGACGGGCTGACCGTCTACGCGGCCGACCCCGAACGGGCCGCCCGTGTGGCGGGCACCGCCGTACGGCACGCGCGGCTCAGGCACGTCCCGAACGCCGAGAAGCGACTCGTGGTGATGCTGTCGGCCTACCCGACCAAGCACGCGCGCGTCGGCAACGCGGTCGGCCTCGACACGCCGGCGAGCACGGTGAAACTGCTGGCCAGGCTGGCCGCCGAAGGCTACGACCTGGGCGAGGGCCTGCCGGGCGTCGCGGAGCTGGACGGCGACGCGCTCATCCACGCGCTCATCGCCGCCGGCGGCCAGGACCAGGAGTGGCTGACGGAGGAGCAGCTCGCGGCCAACCCCGTGCGCATCCCCGCCGCCTCCTACACCGCCTGGTACGAGACGCTTCCCGAGGAACTGCGCGCGGCGATGGAACGGCACTGGGGTCCGCCGCCCGGCGAGCTCTTCGTGCACGAGGGCGACATCGTGCTCGCCGCCCTCCAGGCGGGCAACGTCGTGGTGATGGTGCAGCCGCCGCGGGGCTTCGGCGAGAACCCGATCGCGATCTACCACGACCCTGACCTGCCGCCCAGCCACCACTACCTGGCCGCCTACCGGTGGCTGTCGGCGGAGTTCGGCGCGCACGCGATGGTGCACGTCGGCAAGCACGGGAACCTGGAGTGGCTGCCGGGCAAGTCGGCGGGCATGTCGGCCGCGTGCGGGCCCGACGCGGCGCTGGGCGATCTGCCGCTGGTGTACCCGTTCCTGGTGAACGACCCCGGTGAGGGGACCCAGGCGAAGCGGCGGGCGCACGCCGTCCTGGTGGACCACATGGTGCCGCCGATGGCGCGCGCCGAGACCTACGGCGACATCGCGCGGCTGGAGCAGCTCCTGGACGAGCACGCCTCCATCGCGGCGATGGACCCGGCGAAGCTGCCCGCGATCAGGGCGCAGATCTGGACGCTGATCCAGGCGGCGCGGCTCGACCACGACCTGGGGCTGGCCGACCGGCCGCACGACACGGAGTTCGACGACTTCCTGCTGCACGTGGACGGCTGGCTGTGCGAGGTGAAGGACGCGCAGATCCGTGACGGGCTGCACGTGCTGGGAGCCGCGCCCGAGGGCGCGGTGCGCGTCGACCTGGTACTGGCGATGCTGCGGGCCCGGCAGATGTGGGCGGGCACCGAGACGCTGCCTGGTCTGCGCGAGGCGCTGGGCCTCGCGGAGGACGGCTCGGCCGGCCTGGCCGACGTGGACGCGGCCGAGTCGGCCGCCAGGGCGCTCGTGGAGGGCATGGAGGCCCGCGGGTGGGACGTGACGGCGGCAGGGGAGGTAGCGGCATCCGTCCTCGCTCCCGGCTCCGCCCAGGCCGGGGAGGTGGCGGCATCCGTCCTCGCTCCCGGCTCCGCCCGGGAGCGGCGTGAGCTGGTGGCGCGGATCCTGGAGTTCGCCGCCGGCGAGGTCGTCCCCAGGCTGGCAAGGACGGGCGACGAGCTCGACCATCTCCTGCATGCCCTCGACGGCGGCTACGTCCCCGCGGGGCCCAGCGGCTCGCCGCTGCGCGGCCTGATCAACGTGCTGCCCACCGGCAGGAACTTCTACTCCGTCGACCCGCGTGCCGTGCCCAGCAGGCTCGCATGGGAGACGGGTCTGGCGATGGCGGACTCGCTCCTGGCCCGCTACCGCGCCGACACCGGCGAGTGGCCGCGTTCGGTCGGCCTGTCGGTGTGGGGCACCAGCGCCATGCGTACGGCGGGCGACGACGTCGCCGAGGTCCTGGCGCTGCTGGGCGCCAGGCCCGTGTGGGACGACGCGTCCAGGAGGGTCACCCGCCTGGAGCCGATCCCGCTCGAGGAGCTCGCCAGGCCCCGCATCGACGTCACGGTCCGCATCAGCGGCTTCTTCCGCGACGCCTTCCCGCACGTCGTGGCCATGCTGGACGACGCCGTCCGCATGATCGCCGCGCTGGACGAGGCCGACGAGGACAACTACGTCCGCGCCCACGTCGCCGCCGACCTCGGGACGCACGGCGACGAGCGCAGGGCGACGATGCGTGTCTTCGGCTCCAGGCCCGGCGCGTACGGCGCGGGCCTGCTCCCGCTGATCGACAGCCGCAACTGGCGGGACGACGCCGATCTGGCCGAGGTGTACGCCGTGTGGGGCGGCTTCGCCTACGGCCGTGACCTGGACGGCGTGCCCGCACGGCAGGACATGGAGAGCGCCTACCGGCGGATCGCGGTCGCGGCGAAGAACATCGACACACGCGAGCACGACATCGCCGACTCCGACGACTACTTCCAGTACCACGGCGGGATGGTGGCGACCGTACGGGCGCTGACGGGGCGCGCGCCCGCCGCCTACGTCGGCGACAGCACCCGCCCCGACGCCGTGCGCACGCGCACGCTATCGGAGGAGACGTCGCGGATCTTCAGGGCGCGCGTGGTGAACCCGAACTGGCTGGCCGCGATGCGGCGGCACGGCTACAAGGGCGCGTTCGAGCTGGCCGCGACCGTGGACTACCTGTTCGGCTTCGACGCCACGACGGGGGTGATCGCGGACTGGATGTACGACAAGCTCACGCAGACGTACGTGCTCGACCCCGTGAACAGGGAGTTCATGGAGAAGTCGAACCCGTGGGCGCTGCACGGCATCGCCGAACGGCTGCTGGAGGCGGCCGAGCGGGGGATGTGGGAGCACCCAGACCCTGACGTGCTGCGCGAGCTCCAGGAGGCCTATCTCAAGGCGGAGGGCGATCTGGAGGACGACACCAGCCGCTGAGCGAGCAGCGGGCTGCCCGCCCAGTGGAGGTGCAGGTAGGAGGCGGTCACCAGCGGGTCTCCGTGGCCGTCTCCGCCGCCCTCCCACCGGAAGAGGGGCTCGCCTGCGACGGTCACGGCCGTCCTGTGGAACTCGTGGCCGCGATAGCGCTCGCCCGCGCGGGTGAGCAGGGAGTCGCGGGTGGCCGTGGCGTCGCGGTAGCCGAGGGTCAGCCTGGGCGTCATTTCCGCCTTCGCCGCGATTTTTCCGCACATGGGGTGGTCGTCGAGGCTCTCGCACAGGTACAGCAGGCCCGCGCACTCCGCCGCGATCGGGCCGCCGAAGGCGGCGATCTCCCGCTTGAGCGGCTCGTTGGCGGCGAGGTCGGCCGCGTACATCTCGGGGAAGCCACCGCCGATCACGACGGCGGCCGTGCCCTCGGGCAGCGCCTCGTCGCGCAGCGGGTCGAACGTCACCGCCTCCGCGCCCGCCGCCCTGAGCAGCTCGGCGTGCTCGGCGTACCCGAACGTGAACGCCGCTCCCCCCGCCACGGCCACCACCGGCCCCGTTCCCTTGGCCGCTCCCGCTGCGACCCCCGGTCCCGGCCGCGCTGTGCCCGCCGGGCTCGGCCCGGTGCCGGGTACCGTCGTGCCCGCCGGGCTCGGACCGGTCCCTGGCCGATGGAGGGCGCCGGCCGGGCTCCACGCTCGTCCGTCCAGCGGGGGCGCCGTCCGCGCCAGCCGTAGCAGCGCCTCCAGATCGCACGAGCGGGCCACCAGCTCGCCCAGCCGGTCCACGGCGGCCACCGCCTCGCTCCCCCGTTCGGCGGCGGGGATCAGCCCCAGGTGGCGTGAAGGGGTCGACACCGCGTCGTCCCGCCTGATCGCCCCCAGCACCGGCGTCCCCGTGGCCGCCAGCGCCGACCTGCAGAGTTCCTCGTGCCGCTCGGAGCCCACCCGGTTGAGGATGACTCCACCCACCCGCACGCGAGGGTCGAACGTGGCGAAACCATGCACGACGGCCGCCACCGACCTGCTCTGCCGCGCCGCGTCCACGACCAGCACGACGGGCGCGTCCAGGAGCCTGGCGACGTGCGCGGTGGAGGCGAAGTCCGTGTCCGCTCTGCCGTCGAACAGGCCCATCACGCCTTCGACCACCGCGACGTCCGCGCCCGCCGCCCCGTGCAGGAACAGCGGCGCCACCCGCTCCTCGCCGGTCAGCCAGGGGTCGAGGTTGCGGCCCGGCAGGCCCGTCGCCAGCGCGTGGTAGCCGGGGTCGATGTAGTCGGGCCCGACCTTGTGCGGCGAGACCCGCAGCCCGCGCGCCCGCAGCGCCGCCATGAGCCCCGTCGCCACGGTCGTCTTGCCGCTCCCCGAGGCCGGCGCGGCGATCACCAGGCGCGGAACTACCACTCGATGCCCTTCTGCCCCTTCTGGCCCGCGTCCATGGGGTGCTTGACCTTGCCCATCTCGGTCACCAGATCGGCCGCCGCGAGCAGCTTCTCCGGCGCGTCCCTGCCGGTGATCACCACGTGCTGGTTCCCCGTACGGCCGGCGAGCGTGGCCACCACGTCGTCGAGGTCCAGCCAGCCCCATTTGATCGGGTAGGTGAACTCGTCGAGCACGTAGAACCGGTAGGCCTCGGCCTCCAGGTCGCGCTTGATCTGCCGCCAGCCCTCCAGGGCGTCAGCCGCGTGGTCCTCCTCCGCACCGGGACGCTGGATCCACGACCAGCCCTCGCCCATCTTGTGCCAGGTCACGGGCCCGCCCTCGCCGGAGTCGCCGAGGACGCGCAGGGCCCGCTCCTCGCCGATGCGCCATTTGGCCGATTTCACGAACTGGAACACGCCGATCGGCCAGCCCTGGTTCCACGCCCGCAGCGCCATCCCGAACGCGGCCGTCGACTTGCCCTTGCCGGGTCCCGTGTGAACGATCAGCAGCGGCCTGTTCCTGCGCTGCCGGGTGGTGAGGCCGTCGTCGGGGACGACCTCCGGCTTGCCCTGCGGCATGTCAGCTCGCCCTTCTGTAGTCGCGGATGAGGTCGTCCATCCCGTCGAGCGGGATGAGCCTGGCGCGCAGTCTGGTCGCCAGGCGTGCGGCCAGGCCGAGCCTCACCGGCCCTGACTCGCAGTCGACGACGACGCTCGCCGTGCCGGTGAGCAGGGCCGCGGCGCGGTCCACATCGCCGCCCGAGGTGGCGCGGCCGTCGGTCACCACCACCAGCAGCGGCCTGCGGTCGGGGTCGCGCATGCGTTCCACGCGCAGCACCTCGGCGGCGCGCGCCAGGCCCGCCGCCAGCGGCGTGCGCCCGCCGGTCGGCAGCGCGCGCAGCCTCGCCGCGCCCGCCTCGACCGACGAGGTCGGCGGCAGCGCCACCTCGGCGGCGCTGCCCCTGAACGTGACCATGCCGACCTTGTCGCGCCGCTGGTAGGCGTCGAGCAGCAGGCTCAGGACCGCGGTCTTGACGGCGGTCATCCGCCTGCGCGCGGCCATGGATCCGCTGGCGTCGACGACGAAGAGCACCAGGTTGCCCTCCCTGCCCTCCTTGACCGTCTCGCGCAGGTCCTCCTGGCGGATGAGCAGGCCGGGGGCGGAGCGTCCGCGTTCCTTCTGGTACGGCGCGGCGGCGACGAGCGTGGCGGTGAGATGGAGCGAGCGTAGCGGGCCATGGGGGGCACGGGAGCCTGTGGTGCGGCCGTGCGGGGTGCGGGCGCGCGACCGCCTGCCGGACGCGCCGTCGCCGAGGCCCTCCACCTTCAGCCACGGCACCCGGTACGGCGCCGCCACCCCGGCCACCTGGATCCGGCCTTCCTGGTCTTCGGCTCCTGCGGGGCTCTCGTGCGGCCCTGACGCCTCCCGTGGGCGCGAGTCGCCGCGGGGCTCGCCCGCGGGGGCTCCGTCCGCCGCCTGGGTGTCGCCGCCGGATGTCGCGTCCCCGCGCCGCCCGCCGTCGGCCCGCCCGTGGCCCTGCCCGCCCTCGCCCTGACCCTCGTCCTGCCCGTCGCCCTGACCGCCGTCGCCGTCGGGACCGCCCGTGGGGTCGTCCCCCGTCGGGGGCGGGGTGTCGGGGTCGGAGTCGTCGTCGGGGTGCTCGTCCTCGGAGGTCCTGGCCAGCAGCTCCTCCAGGAGCCGCTCGTCCAGTCCGGGCGCGTCGAACGGGTCGCGCCGCCGCCGGTGCGGCAGCGACAGCCTGGCCGCCACCCGCACGTCCTCGGTCGTCACCACCCTCGAACCCCGCCAGGCGGCATGCGCGACGGCGGCGTTCGCCGTGACCAGGTCGGCGCGCAGGCCGTCCACCTCGAACGCCGCGCACACCTCCGCGATCTGCCGCAGGCGGGCGTCAGGCAACTCCACCGCCCGGAGACGGTCCCTGGCCGCCGCGATCCCCGCCGCCAGCTCCGCCTCCTGCGCCGTCCACCGCGCCGCGAACGCTCGCGGGTCGGCGTCGTGAGCCATGCGCCGCCGTACCACCTCGGCCCGTTCCGACGGCTCTCGCGACGCCCGCACCTCCACCGTCAGCCCGAACCGGTCCAGGAGCTGGGGCCGCAGCTCGCCCTCCTCCGGGTTCATGGTGCCGACCAGCAGGAATCTGGCCGCGTGCCGGACGGAGACGGCCTCCCGTTCGACGTAGCAGGTGCCGAGCGCGGCGGCGTCGAGCAGCAGGTCCACCAGGTGGTCGTGCAGGAGGTTGACCTCGTCCACGTAGAGCACGCCCCTGTGGGCGGCGGCCAGCAGGCCCGGCTCGAACGCCTTGACCCCCTCCGTGAGCGCCCGTTCCAGGTCCAGCGAGCCCACCAGCCGGTCCTCCGACGCTCCCACCGGCAGCTCCACCAGCGTCGCCGCCCTGGTCACCGCCTGCTCGCCCGGCTCGTGCGGCCCGTCGGGACACTCGGGGTCCGGCGCGGAAGGATCACACGCGAACCTGCACGCCGCCAGCACCTCCACCGGCGGCAGCTGCGCGGCCAGCGCTCTGACGATCGTGGACTTCGCCGTGCCCTTCTCGCCTCTGACGAGCACGCCGCCCACGCGGGGGGAGACGGCGTTGAGCACCAGCGCCAGCTTGAGATCGTCCAGGCCGACGACGGCGCTGAAGGGATAGGTGGCGGTCACGGTGCGGCCTTCCGGTTGACGTACCCGATCCGCCAGCCCTCCGGGGTGGCGGACAACTGCGTGAGAGAAAGAGGGGCGAGATCGAAACGCGCGGCGACGAGAGGCCCGACTCCGAGGGCGTGCCCCACCGCCGCCCGTACGGCGCCGACATCGCACACGACCATCGCGCGCAGGGCGCCCAGGCCCGCGCCGGGGGCGGGAACCTGCTCGCGCGGGTGGTCGTCAGGGACTGCGGCGTCGCGGAGTCCTTCCAGCCAGCGGACGACCCGGGCCGCCGCGTGGCTGTGGGACTCGGCGCCGTGGGGCGCCGCGCCGGGGTCGGCGAGCCAGCGCGCGAAGGACTCAGGGTCCGCCTGGGCGACGTCCTCGTACGGCAGGCCGCGCCACCTCCCGTAGTCCGGTTCGGCCAGCTCGGGCACGACCACGGGCTCGAACCCGAGCGCCGCGGCGGTCTCCTGCGCGGCCCGGCCCGGGGCGACGAACGCCGTTCCCCCGGGTCCCTCGGGGAGCGTCCCTGCCAGGAGGTGGGCGGCGTCAAGGCTTGACGGGTCGGCACGTTCCTCCCCCGTGGGGAAGCGCGCGCCACGCATGCCGACCGTCAAGGCATGCCGGACGAACAGCACTCTGGTCAGCTGACCCGTGCCTTCACGCGTTCGCCCGCCGCGGCGAACAACAGCCCGAACGCCGCCCAGAACACCAGCTGGGTGCCGAGGGAGGCGACTCTGAAGTCCCACAGCAGGGCGGCGGGGAAGCCGGTCGGCACCTCGTCGACGCGCGGGAGGAGCGCCCACGCGGCGATCACAGGCACCAGGAAGGTGGCCCCTGCCACCAGGCCCTTCGCCCACACCCCGGGCACGGTGACCCTGCGGGCGGCGGCGACGGCGATCGCGATGGAGGCGAGGCCGACGAGGACCATGACGACGTAGAGGACCGTCCTCGAGTTGATCGTTTCAGGGTCGCCCACAGCGGGGGGGTTGGCCGGATATTTCAGGAAGGGGACAAGGATGATGGCGCCGAAGGCGGCCGCCGCGGCGGCGACGGCCAGCCCGGGCTCCGACCTGGGCCCCACCCTGCCGCGCAGCCCGGCGAAGACGAGGGCGAAGACGCCGCCCACCGCCACGCCGTACAGGCCGGTTGCGAGGAAGAGCCCGGCCTTCTGCACCGGTCTGCTGACCACGGCCTCTTCGCCGTGATCGTGGGAGGCCGCCGCGCCGTCGTCGTGCCCGTGCGGCTCCGAGGGAGCGGCGGACGCGGCCGCCTCTTCGAGGGCGATGGCGGCGTCGACGCGCGGCTCACCCACGAAGAAGGCGAACGCGCCCGCGACGAGTCCGGCCAGCAGGCCCACGAGCAGGCCCCTGACCACCAGGGTTCTCACCACGGCCGTGCCTCAGTGGCAGGGCACGCCGAGCAGATGACGCCCGTCGTGCATGAGCTCGTGCAGGAACGTGCCGGTCTGCGAGATCGCGCCGTTGTCCATCAGGACGAGGTACGCGAGCAGCATCAGGACGGGCACGGCCAGCAGCCAGCGCGTGAGACGGTGGAGCGGAATAGCGGTTACGGACGTGGACAGACCACTCATGTGAAGCCTCCTCAGGGATGACGCGTCCCGCTGGTCGAGGTCGCGGCGGTCAGGTGACCTGGCTCCCGAGGGTTGTATTCCCGGATACAGTGGCGCGTCCGCACCGGCATCTCACCGGATTTCCCCTGAGTCGCCGCGAAATCTACCGGAACGTATCCCTTTCTGTGGTTCTCGTCAACATCGCCCTGTTCTTGGAGCCCATGCTTCCCGGGCGCGGAGCCTCCCGAGCCTGAACGCCGTTCCAGGATCTCCTGGCCCGCGAGGCGGACGGTTCGCCGGGTTCCGGGGGGTTCGTGAGCAAGTGGTCACGGCTATGACAACGTTGCCATTGATCTTGATAGGACCTAGGGTGACGGCGACAGCCCCCAAGGACGCCGAGGGAGACCCCGTGCCCGTTCGCCTGTTGTCCGCCGAGTCGACCGACCTTTTCGTGGGAACGGACGCGCAGCCGTACCAGGTCCTCAGGGTCACCGCCGAGCAGGGCGAGCACGACACCGGCCTGGAGGTGCGCGGTGAGGGGATCGCGGGCCACGCGATCGTGCCCGCGGGCGAGGGAACCGTCGTGGTGGAGGTTCCGCTCGAGGTGAGCGCCCCGGTGGGAAGCACGCTCCACTGCCACGTGAGCGCGGCGGGCAGCGAGATCGCCGCCGAGGTGACCGTCGAGGAGCCCGGCTGGACGATGCACATGGTGTCGCACTTCCACTACGACCCCGTCTGGTGGAACACGCAGGCGGCCTACACCAGCCCGTGGGAGCTGCTGTCGGGTGACGCGACGACCAGGCCGCTGTGGGAGCGCAACGCGTTCGCGCTGGTGGAGGCGCACCTGGCGCTGGCCGCGCGGGACCCCGACTACAAGTTCGTGCTCGCCGAGATCGACTATCTGAAGCCGTTCTTCGACATCCACCCCGAGCGCAGGGCCGACCTGCGCCGCCTCATGGCCGAGGGCAGGGTCGAGCTGATGGGCGGCACCTACAACGAGCCCAACACCAACCTGACCGGCGCCGAGACCACGATCCGCAACATCGTGTACGGCATCGGCTACCAGCGCGACATCCTCGGCGGCGAGCCCCGGACGGCGTGGCAGCTCGACGCGTTCGGCCACGACCCGCAGTTCCCCGGCTACCTGGCCGCCGCGGGCCTGACGGGCAGCGCGTGGGCACGCGGGCCCTTCCACCAGTGGGGCCCGATCAGCAAGAACTTCAGGCAGGCCAAGAACGACGCCACGCTGATGCAGTTCCCGAGCGAGTTCGAGTGGATCTCGCCGTCGGGGCTGGGGGTCGTGACGCACTACATGCCCGCGCACTACTCGGCGGGCTGGTGGATGGACTCCTCGGCGACGCTGGAGGAGGCGATGACGGCGGTCCACGAGCTGTTCGCGAGCCTCAAGCCCGTCGCGGCCACCAAGAACGTGCTGCTGCCCGTCGGCACCGACTACACCCCGCCGAACAAGTGGGTGACCGAGATCCACAGGGAGTGGGCCGCCCGCTACGTGTGGCCGAAGTTCGTCTGCGCGGTGCCGCACGACTTCTTCGAGGCGGTGAAGGCCGCGACGAGCACGTTCAGCCCGCAGACACGCGACATGAACCCCATCTACACCGGCAAGGACGTCTCGTACATCGACACCAAGCAGGCCCAGCGCGCCGCCGAGGTGGCCGCGCTCGACGCCGAGCGGCTCGCCGCGTTCGCGTCGCTGCTAGGTCTCGGCCGCTACCCGCACGCGGCGCTGGACAAGGTGTGGCGGCAGCTCGCCTACGGCGCGCACCACGACGCGATCACCGGTTCCGAGTCCGACCAGGTCTACGTCGACCTGCTCACCGGCTGGCGCGAGGCGTACGACCTGGCCGCCGACGCCCGCGACCGCGCCCTCGACGCGCTGCTGGGGCGCGTGGCCGTGGACGGCCGCTCTGTCGTCGTCACCAACACGCTCTCCTTCGCCCGCGACGGCCTGGTCAGGGTACGGCTGGAGCCGGGGCTGCGGGTGGACGCCCCCTCGGTCGTCGAGGACGGCACGCACGTCTTCCTCGCCGAGGACGTGCCCGCGCTCGGCTGGCGGGCCTACCAGGTGATCGAAGGCGACGCCGACGAGTGGCGGCCGATCGAGGGCCACACCGTCGAGAGCGGGCGCTGGCGCGTCACCGCCGACCCCGCGCGGGGCGGTGGCCTGACCTCCCTCATCAGGGACGGCCACGAGCTGCTGACCGGCCTCGGCAACGAGCTGCGACTCTACGACGAGTACCCGCAGCACCCCGACATGGGCGAGGGCCCCTGGCACCTCATCCCCACGGGCGCGATCACCGGCACCGGCACCACCACCGCCACCGTGAGAGCCGAGACCAGCCCGCTCGGCTCCCGCCTGATCGTCACCGGCGAGATCGGCGACCTGTCCTACGAGCAGGTCGTCACGCTCAGGGACGAGCGGGTCGAGTTCGCCACCCGCGTCCTCGACCACGCCGGCGCCGACCGGCTGCTCAGGGTTCGCTTCCCCGCCCAGGTGCGGGGCGCGCTGCCCGTCTCCGACGTCGCGGGCGCGGTCGTCGGACGCGGATTCGCCCTGCCGGACGTCGACAGCGCCGAGCACCCGTGGACGCTGGACAACCCCGCCAACACCTGGTTCGGCCTGTCGTCCACCGCCCGCGTCGACCTGGGCGGGGCCGGGGCCCGCGCGATCGGCGTGGCGGAGATCGTCGTCCGCTCCCACGAGGAGGCGGCCGCCGCCCGCGATCTGGTGGTGGCACTGGCCAGGGTGGGCGTGACCGCCACGACCTCCTCGGCGTCCGGCTCCAGGTACGGCTGGCTCGACGTCGACTCCAACCTGCCCGACGTGCGCATCATCCTCGGCGGCCCCGGCACCAACCCGCTGGCCGCCGAGCTGCTGTCGCGCAGCGACCCCGCCTTCCTCGACGCGCTCGAGTCGGGCGCGAGCCGGGTGTGGGTGCCCGCCGAGAAGCCGCTGGCCGAGGTGTGGCAGCCGAGCGCCGACCTGCGGGACGTGCGCGCCCTGCCCGCGCTGATCGTGACCGACCCGGCCGACCCGCTGCTGGACGGGGCGGTCATCCACGCCCTGTGCCCCGTCGGAGGCGAGGAGCTGGAGGACAGGACGGTCGCCCTCCTCACGTACGGCCTGCCGGGCTTCGCCGTCGACCCTTCGGGGGCGCTGCACCTGTCGCTGATGCGCTCGTGCACCGGCTGGCCCTCGGGCGTGTGGCTGGATCCGCCCCGCCGTACGACACCTGACGGATCGGGGTTCCAGCTACAGCACTGGACGCACGAGTTCTCCTACGCGCTGGCGGCGGGCGACGGCGACTGGCGCGCGCTCGGCCTGCCCGCGGCGGGACAGGGGTTCAGCACGCCGCTGCTGCCCCGCGTGCTCCCCGCCCAGGGCGGCGACCTGCCGCCGCTGCACTCGCTGCTGCGGGTGGACCCGCCGCGTGAGGTGCTGTTCAGCACGGTCAAGGCCACGGGTAACCCGCTCGCACACGGCGTCTCGGCGGAACAGGACGGGGTGACGATCAGGCTGACCGAGTCGACGGGCCTGGGCGCGACAGCCTCACTGCACTCGCCCGTCCTCGACCTGGACGGCCTGGTCCGCTCCGACCTGCTCGAAGGCCCCGGCACACAGGACACGCTCTCCCTGGCGGGCGCCGAGGTCGCCACCTTCGTGGCCCCCGCGCCCCTCGACCGGTCGAGCGCGGTCCTCGGCGCGACCGCCGAGATCGCCCAGCCGGTCTACAGCCGCTACTGGCTGCACAACAAGGGGCCCGCCCCGCTCGGCTACCTCCCCGTGAGCCTGGCCGCCTCCCCCGCCCTCGTCACCTCCGCGGGCCCGTTCGAGATGGACGTCGTCGTCTCCTCCCACCTCGTGGACGCGCCCCACGAGGGCGTGGTGACGCTGGAGCTGCCCGACGGCTGGACCGCCGAGCCGTCCCGGCGCGTCTTCCGCCTCGAACCGGGCGGCCACGCCCGCTTCCCGTTCACCGTCACTCCCGGCGAGGGCCAGGGTCTGCACTTCGTGACCGTCCGCACCCAGGTGGGCGGTCAGGTGATCGAGGACGCCGTCACCGTCGCGCTCGGCGACGCCCCCGAGCTGCCCGCGCCCATCGAGTCCGTGCCAGGGGACGGGGAGGCCGCGCAGGGGACCAGGGCGGACGAAGGCAGGCCGACAGGGCTGTCGGTCACCGCCGTCACCGAGGAGCTCCGCCTGCGTCCCGGTGACCGGGCCGCCCTGACCATACGCCTGGCCAACACCACCGCGGGGCCCATCCGCGGCGAGGCCCAGCTCGCCTCCCCGTGGGGCACGTGGGAGCTGCTCCCCTCCGTCGTCCAAGGCTTCGAGGTGGCCCCGGGCGCGGAGGTGGACGTCTCCTTCCCCGTCTCGGTCCCGCCCGACGCCCCCGAGGTCCGCTCCTGGGCGCTGGCCAAGATCATGTGGTACGGCAGATGCCAGTACACGCCCGCCGTCCGCGTGGAGGTCGCGCGATGACCCATTCCCACCCCGCTCACGTCCACGGGGCCGTGATCGGAACGGTCGACGGGCACGCCGTCCCCCGCGACCTCCTGGACGCCCGCCTGCGCGGCCTGCGGGAAGGGCCGCTCAGCGCCGCCCTGCCCGCGCCCGGCAGCTCCGAGGACAGGCAGATGGCCCGCTGGGTGACGCAGGTCATCCTGACGGAGGTGCTGTGCGAGCACGAGGCGCTTGCCAGGGGTCTCGCGCCGCTCGAAGGCCCGGCGCTCGACCGCCTCGCCGCCGTCGAGCTGGGCTCCATCAACGCCTCCGCCTACAACGGCAGCCCGTGGGTCCGCGCCGTCCACCGTTCCGTGACCGCGTCGGCGCGCGTCCCCGCCGCGTGGTCGCCGCCGCCGCGGGACCCCGCCCCGCCCCTCCATCTGGTACGGCACGGGCTCTACGCCGACGAGCGCGCCGCCGCCGACGCCACCCCCGACGACCTGGAGCCGCTCGGGGCGATCTCCCTCGACACGCTGCCCTCCGCGATCGCGGCCGCGTTGCGGAGCCTGCCGTACGGGACACAGGCCGGGCCGGTCAGGGACCCGCTCGGCTGGCACGTGGCCATCGCCCGTCCCGCCCCCGCTTCCGCCCCTGCCGCCGGTCTCGCCGCGGCTTCCGCCCCCGCTCCCGACGTCGCTCCCGTGCCCGCCCCGGCTTCCGCTTCCGTGCCCGCTTCTGTGCCCGCTTCTGTGCCCGCTTCTGTGCCCGCCTCCGCGCCTGCGGGCGGTTCGGCTGACGCGGAGCTCGTGGCGGCGGCCGGGCAGCGGGCGTTCGCCCGCTGGCTGGACGTGCAGCGGGCGGCGCGGGTGGAGCTCGTCCCCGGCCTCGAACATCCTGGCGACCCTCGCCAGCCCGACAACCACCACAAACACTGATGACCTACGTACTCGCCATCGACATCGGTGGCACCAAGCTCGCGGCGGCCCTCGTCGACCGCGAAGGCGCCGTCCTGCGCTCGGCCACGCGCCCGACGCCTCGTGAGGACGTCTTCGACGCGCTCGCCCTGCTCATCGCCGAGATGGTGGCCGAAGGGCCGGTGCCCGTCGCGGTCGGGATCGGCTGCGCGGGCCCGCTCAACCTGGCCGTGGGAACGGTGAGCCCGGTCAACATCACCACCTGGAGGGACTTCCCCCTGAGGGAACGGGTGCGGGAGCTCACCGGGCTGCCGACCGTGCTGGCGGGGGACGCGCAGTGCTTCGCGCTCGGCGAGCACTGGCTCGGCACCGGCGCCGAGAGCCGGTCGATGCTGGGCATCGTGGTCTCGACGGGCATCGGCGGTGGGCTGGTCATCGACGGTGCGCCGCTGCTCGGCCCCACCGGCAACGCCGGACATGTCGGGCACATGACGGTCGACCCCGACGGCGACCCGTGCGCGTGCGGGAGCCGCGGATGCGTCGAGCGGTACGCCAGCGGCCCCAACCTGGTCCGCTGGGCCACCGAGAACGGCTGGACCCCCTCACCCGCCGACCCCAGCCCCGCAGTCGGCGGCCCGGAGGCGGCCGGGGAGGTCGTGCCGGACGGGGCGATGCTGGCCAGGGACGCCGCGGCGGGTCACCCCGTGGCGGTCGCGGCGTTCGGGCGGGGCGCCCGCGCGCTGGCCGCGATGATCGTCTCGACGGCGGCCGCGGTCGAGGTGACACACGTGGTCATCGGCGGCGGCGTCGCCAACGCCGGTCCGATCCTCTTCGACCCGCTGCGCCGCGCCATGGACGAGCTGGCCGGCCTCGACTTCGTCAAGCGCGTCGAGATCCGCCGCTCCCGGCTGGGCGTCCGGGCCGCGCTGGCCGGTGCCGCCAAGCTGGCGTGGACGGCGGGCCGGCCTACTGCCGCTCCGCCGCCTGAGCCTCACGACGCTCGATGATCCGCCGCGTGAAGGGAATGACCTCCACGAGCTTCGCCCCGAAATAGGCGCCGACGAAGGCCAGCACCACGAGGACGACCGGGCTCGTGGAGAAGCCGTTCACGGCCACGAAGACATGCAGGATCGATTCGAGCATCGGCATAAGTGGACTCCGGGGGAAGAACCAGACAGAGGACTCACCATAACCGCCGTCCAAGCATGGTCGTCGCGGTTTACACCTGTCTCTCCCGCCACGGTCCTATCCCCCGTGACGGCTACCGCGCCACACGCGGGAGCGGTAGCCGTACCGGCGCGTCAGTGGAAGAAGTGCCGCGTCCCCGTGAAGTAGAGGGTGACGCCGGCCTTCTCGCACGCCGCGATGACCTCGTCGTCCCTGATCGACCCGCCGGGCTCCACGATCGCCTTCACACCCGCCGCGATGAGCACCTCGGGCCCGTCGGCGAACGGGAAGAACGCGTCGGAGGAGGCCACCGACCCCGCCGCCCTGTCCCCTGCGCGGGTGACCGCGAGGCGGCAGGAGTCGACCCGGTTGACCTGGCCCATGCCGACGCCGACCGTGGCCCCCTCGGAGGCCAGCACGATCGCGTTGGACTTCACCGACCTGGAGGCCCGCCACGCGAAGTCGAGGTCCTTCAGCAGCTCGGGCGAGGCCGCCGGGCCCGCCTTGAGCTCCCAGTTCTCGGGCGCGTCGCCCGGAGCGTCGATCCTGTCGGCGGTCTGCACGAGCAGCCCCCCGTCGATCCTGCGGAACTCGGTGGCGTTGGCGGGCCGCTGCTCGCAGCGCAGCAGGCGCAGGTTCTTCTTCTCTGTGAGGACGGCGAGCGCCTCGGGGGCGAACGCGGGCGCGACCACCACCTCGGTGAACACGTCCGCGATCTGCCTGGCCAGCTCGACGGTCACCTCCCCGTTGACCGCGATGACCCCGCCGTAGGCCGACACCGGGTCGCACGCGTGGGCCTTGCGGTGGGCGTCTGCGACGTCGCCGCCGACGGCGATCCCGCACGGATTCTGGTGCTTGATGATCGCGACGCACGGCGCGTCGAAGTCCCACGCGGCCCGCCAGGCGGCGTCGGCGTCGAGGTAGTTGTTGTAGGACATCTCCTTGCCGTGCAGCTGCTCGGCGTTGGCGAGCCCGCCGTCCTCCGAGACGTACAGGGAGGCCTGCTGGTGCGGGTTCTCGCCGTAGCGCAGGACGCTCTTGAGCTGCCCCGCCGCGCCGGTGAACCGCTGGTCGCCGGTGTAGGTCGAGGCGAACCAGCCGGCCACGGCGACGTCGTAGGCGGCCGTGTGCGCGTAGGCGCCTCCCGCCAGCCGCTTGCGGTCGTCAAGGGTGAAGCCGCCCTGGTCGAGCGCCCGGTAGATCTCGCCGTAGGAGCCGGTGTCGACGACGACGGCGCAGGTGGCGTGGTTCTTGGCGGCGCCGCGGATCATGGCGGGCCCGCCGATGTCGATCTGCTCGACGCACTCGGCGTCGGACGCCCCCGAGGCCACGGTCTGCTGGAACGGGTAAAGGTTGACCACGACCAGCTGGAACGGGTCGATCTCCAGCTCGGCGAGCTGGGCGACGTGATGCTCCTTCGTCAGGTCGGCCAGCAGGCCCGCGTGGACGCGCGGGTGCAGGGTCTTGACCCTGCCGTCCAGACACTCGGGGAAGCCGGTCAGCTGCTCGACCTTGGTGACGGCCACGCCGAAGGACGCGATCGCGGCCGCCGTGCCACCGGTCGAGACGATCTCCACCCCCGCGGCGTCGAGCGCGCGGGCCAGTTCCTCGAGCCCGGACTTGTCGTACACCGCGATCAGCGCGCGCCTGATGGCGATGCGGGTGTCGGACTGGAAAGCGCTCTCGCTGCGCTCGGTCACTTCTGTTCTCCTCCTGATCCGAGGCGGACGGTACGGCCGGCGATGGTCCATCCCTCGCGGGCCATCCGGCCGACTGTGTCGACGAGCAGCCCTCGTTCGACGGTCTTGATGCGCTCGTGGAGCAGGTGCTCGTCGTCTCCGTCGAAGACGCGCACCGCCTCCTGAGCGACGATGGGCCCGGTGTCGACGCCGGCGTCGGCCAGCATCACCGTGCAGCCGGTGACCTTGACGCCGTGGGCCAGCGCGTCGCGCACGCCGTGGGCTCCAGGGAAGGACGGCAGCAGCGCCGGATGGGTGTTGAGCACGGGGTACGCGCTCAGCGTGGGCTCGCCGAGGATCTTCATGAATCCCGCCGCGACCACCAGGTCGGGCTTGTGGACGGCGATGCGGGCGGCGATGGCCGTGTCCCAGTCGGCGCGGGAGCCGTACGAGGAGAGTTTCTCCACGAACGTCGGCACGCCCGCGCGCTCGGCTCTGGCCAGCCCCTCGATGCCGTCGCGATCCGCGCCGACGGCCACGATCGTGGCACCGTACGACGGGTCTGCTGAGGCATCCAGAAGGGCCTGTAGGTTGGTTCCAGAGCCGGAGACGAGAACCACAAGCCGACCTGCCTGGGACACAGGCGCACTCCATTCGCATGCTCGGGTGGGGCTGCCACTGTATCTGTTCCTCGTCCGGCAACGTTGAGGAGGTCAGGTGACGACACCGGTGCAGGCACCGGGCGGCCAGCAACTCGCGGAGTCCGCGGGCCGCAGGGCGATATGGCTGGCCATCGCGGCGCTGGCCATGACGTTCATGCTCCCGCTCGCCGGCCTGGTCATGGCCGTCTTCGCGCTGGTCGCGGGATTCAGGGCGGTGCCGCTGCTGCGCGGCGCCGGCAGGTCCCAGGGTGTGGCGGTGGGAGGCATCGTGGTCGCCACGGTGTCGTTGCTGCTCTCGGCCTCCGCGACGGCCATGCAGCTGTATCTGATGGACGAGTACTCCGCCTACCAGGAGTGCCTCAAGGGCGCGGGCACGGTGCAGGCGAAGAGCGCGTGCTTCGACGGGTTCAGGGACGCGGCCGCGGCCAAGCTCCCGCCCGGCGTGATCGACTTCCTGAAGTCGGTGCAGTAGCCCCGCGCGGGCCCCGGTCCTCGAACCCCTGAGCCGCGAGCCCGCTGTCCGTGAGCCCCTGTCCGTGAGCCCCCTGTCCGTGAGCCGTGGTCGGGTTCCTCAGTCGCGGTCCCACGCGTAGGGATCGAGGTAGATCACGTGGCCGCCACGGTCGTCCGACTCGTCCACGATGTCGCGGCGGGGCGGCCTGGGCGATTCGGGCCGTCGCGGCTCGGGCCGCGGCACGGCCTCGGCCGCCGCCGACGCGTGCTCGTCCTGCCAGTCGTCCCTGATGATCGGGATCGGCTGGGTGTCCGCCTCCGTGGCGTCCATCCAGTGTCCTGGCAGGGCACGCCCCTCGGACTCGGCGAAACCGACCTTGCTCGCCGCCTTCGCGATGACCGCCCCCGCCTTGCGCGCCGTGCTCAGCTTGCGCGCGATCGGGCCCTTGCCCCGCGCGCCCTGGTAGAGCAGCCACCAGTTGGCCAGCCCCACCGAGATGCCGGCGGCGACGCCGACCTCCAGACCGACCGACAGTGCCACCTCCCACGGCGAGGGCCCGACGACGGCCAGTCTGGCCCCGCCGATCGGCCCGCCCGACAGCGCGGCGAGCACCCCCGCGGCGAGCCCGGTGGTGATGCCGGTGACGAACCCCCACAGCGGCGCCGCCTCATACGACGGCGAGGGCGCGATCCTGGCGACCACCACGCCCGCGACGGCGCCCGCCGCGAACGGCAGCGCGATCACCGCCATCATGAGGCCGGGCACGGGCCCGTTGTCGGGCAGCGCACCGAGCAGCGGCAGCGTGGGCACGTAGCCGAGCTGCACGCCCGTCGGCGCGACCAGCGTGCCCGTGCCGACGGCGAAGCCGGGCCCCGCGATGTAGGCCAGCCCCCAGATGACGGCGTTCAGCAGGTACAGGCCCTGGACCAGCACGAGCAGCAGCCCGCCGACGAACCCGGGGGCGAGGCCGCTCGTCAGGTCGGCCACCTGTGAGAAGTTGACCGCGATCGCCACCAGCACCAGCACCAGGCCCGCGACCAGCAGCAGGGCGACGGCGACCGCCGTGCCGACCGTGACGGCGCGCAGCCGCTCGGGCAGCAGCCGCAGCATCGAGCGCCAGGGGCCGATCGTGCGCGCGGTGGCCAGCACGCCCGCGACGAACGCCAGCAGGAAGTGGCTGAGCAGCGCCTCGCCGATGAAGGGCTGGGTGACGTCGTTCCTGGCCACCAGGGCGATCAACCCGGCCAGCAGCGCGTACGGCGCGGCCAGCGAGACCCCCGCCTGCGCCACCAGCACGAGCTGAGCCTTGCGCCTGGCGCCCGCCTGCTCCTTCGGGCTGTTCTTCGGCAGCCGCGCGGGCAGCCGCAGCCGCAGGTCGGCGTCGCGCGCCATCCAGATGGCCGCCTTGTACAGCAGCACGGCGGGCAGCACCATGAGCCCCAGCGGCAGCAACCCGAGCTGCCCGCCGGGCCAGGCGAACCCCGCGTGGTGCGCGGCCAGCCAGATCTGCGCGGCGGTGCGGAACACGCCCGGCAGGCCCGTGCCGAGCGCGCCCCTCGGCGCGGCGATCCAGCCGACCAGGGTGAGGGTGATGAGCACGGCCAGCCCGACCCCCAACGTGGCCGCCGCCGCGAGCATCCCTGAGACGGGCAGCGGCCGCCTCGTCTCGTCGTCATCTCCGGAGATCTTGCTCAGTACCGTCCGGGGAGCTGTCCGCAGTTGGTCGAGAAGGGCCGTCACAGTGCTCGATGTTCTCAAGTTTTCAGTCAAGAACCCCACAGCCGCGCCGGGCGCCCGCGATTCATCCTGTACGGCAAGCCGCCCCCCGCCGCCGTTTCCGCGCCTGAGCCGGCTCGCGGTCCCGGCGTGGCGGCGGGCACCGGAGTCCCGCTGGAGTGGCGTGGACATGCGGACGGCCACCGAGTGACCCCGGTGGCCGTCACCACGCTTTGCCGTACTGAGGGGCTCGGGAGAGCCCCGCGGAGACGGGACTAGCGGGACTGCATGATCTCGCGCATCAGGCGGGCGGTCTCGGAGGGCGTCTTGCCGACGCGGACGCCGACCTTCTCCAGCGCCTCCTTCTTCGCCTGCGCGGTGCCGGCCGAGCCGGACACGATCGCGCCCGCGTGACCCATCGTCTTGCCCTCGGGGGCGGTGAAGCCGGCGACGTAGGCCACGACCGGCTTGGTCACGTGCTGCTCGATGTAGGCGGCGGCCCGCTCCTCGGCGTCGCCGCCGATCTCACCGATCATCACGATGGCGTCGGTGCCCGGGTCCTCCTGGAAGGCCTGGAGCGCGTCGATGTGCGTGGTGCCGATGACGGGGTCGCCACCGATGCCGACGGCGGTCGAGAAGCCGAAGTCACGCAGCTCGTACATGAGCTGGTAGGTCAGCGTGCCCGACTTCGACACCAGGCCGATGCGGCCCGCAGTGGTGATGTCGGCCGGGATGATGCCCGCGTTCGACGCGCCGGGCGAGGCGATGCCGGGGCAGTTCGGGCCGATGATGCGGGTCTTGTTGCCCTTGGACACCGCGTAGGCCCAGAAGGCCGTGGTGTCGTGGACCGGCACGCCTTCGGTGATGACCACGCAGAGCGGGATGCCCGCGTCGACGGCCTCGATGACCGCGTCCTTGGTGAAGGCCGGGGGCACGAAGACGACGGAGACGTCGGCGCCGGTCTGCTCCATGGCCTCCTTGACGGTGCCGAAGACCGGCAGGTCCAGGTGGGTGGTGCCCGCCTTGCGGGCGTTCACGCCACCGACGACCCTGGCGCCGGAGGCGAGCATGCGCTTGGCGTGCTTGGTGCCCTCACCGCCGGTCATGCCCTGAACGATGATCTTGCTGTTCTCGGTCAGCCAGATTGCCATTACGCACCTACCGCAGCGAGCTCGGCGGCGCGCTTGGCCGCGTCGTCCATCGTGTCAACCAGCTCGACGCCCTTGAGCGCGGCGTCGTGCAGGATCTGGCGCCCGAGCAGGGCGTTGTTGCCGTCCAGCCGGACGACCAGGGGGCGGGTCACGGCCTCGCCGCGCTCCTCCAGCAGCTTGAACGCCGAGACGATGCCGTTGGCGACGGCGTCGCAGGCGGTGATGCCGCCGAAGACGTTCACGAAGATCGACTTTACCGCGGCGTCGGAGAGGATGATCTCCAGGCCGGCGGCCATGACCTCGGCGCTGGCGCCGCCGCCGATGTCGAGGAAGTTGGCCGGCTTGGGCTGGCCGGGGAAGGCCTCTCCCGCGTAGGCGACGACGTCGAGGGTGGACATGACCAGGCCCGCGCCGTTGCCGATGATGCCGACGTTGCCGTCGAGCTTGACGTAGTTGAGGTCCTTCTCCTTGGCCGCGGCCTCGAGCGGGTCCTCGGCGGCCTTGTCGGCGAACTTCTCGTGGTCGGCCTGGCGGAAGGTCGCGTTGTCGTCGAGCGTGACCTTGCCGTCGAGGGCCTTCACCTGGCCGTCGGCCGACAGGATCATCGGGTTGACCTCGACGAGCGAGGCGTCCTCGTCGACGAAGCAGCACCAGAGCTTCTCGATGAGCTCGGCCGCGCCGTCCAGGGACTGCTCGGGCAG
Source organism: Nonomuraea sp. bgisy101 (assembly GCF_057708945.1). NCBI lineage: Bacteria > Bacillati > Actinomycetota > Actinomycetes > Streptosporangiales > Streptosporangiaceae > Nonomuraea > Nonomuraea sp. bgisy101. The sequence goes on along the minus strand of NZ_JBYITD010000002.1, from coordinate 167,516 downwards.
GCCGCCGGCGACGGCGATCTCGCGCGCCTTGGCGCGGTCGACGCCGGTCAGCGCCGAGACCGGCACCTTGGCGACCTTGTCGGGTGCGCTGTGGGCGACCTCTTCGATGTCCATGCCGCCGGCGGCGGAGCAGATCGCGAGGAAGGTACGGTTCGCGCGGTCGAGCAGGAAGGAGAAGTAATACTCCTCGGCGATCGCGCTGGCCTCCTCCACGAGCACCTTGTGGACCGTGTGGCCCTTGATGTCCATTCCGAGGATGTCGGTGGCCTTCGCGACGGCGTCCGCCGCGTCATCGGCGACCTTGACGCCGCCGGCCTTGCCACGGCCCCCGGTCTTGACCTGGGCCTTGACAACAACGCGGCCGGTCAGCTGCTCGGCAGCCGCACGCACCTCCTCCACGGTGTGCGCGACGATGCCGCGCGGCACCGGGATGCCGTAGTCCGCGAAGAGCTCCTTCGCCTGATGTTCGAACAGGTCCACGAGGGTCCGTCCTTCTCCTTGGTCGCTCCCCCTCCTCGCTCGCTTCGCGGAACGCCTCGTCCCTACGGCCTTCCACTCCGCGCGCTGCGTCGGGTTCACTCCCTGCTATTCGACTGATGTTCGACGGCCCGGGCCCACCCCGTGTGCCGGGCGTTTCCGCCAAGGAAGCCTAGTCCCAAGCTTGACCTGCCCAGGTCATCGGGTCATAGATATCGCTCGCGAGCCATACCAATGTGTGGCAAATCGCCCGATTGTCCTCTTTAGCGATCTAGGATGTCCCGCACATCTGACCGAAGGGGCACATAAAGACATGAGGCGTTTGATCGCCGCCACCGCGCTCACCGTATCCGCGGTCGCGGTCGCCACCCCCGCATTCGCGTTCTCCAGCGCGCCGAAGAACCCGGTTGAGGCGCTCAAGAAGCAGTTCGTCGCCGGCAAGGGCGTCAAGGTCTCCGAGACCACCACCATGCTCACCGACGGCAAGCCCAGCGGCGGTGTCGGCCGCATGACCGGTGTGATCGCGTTCGGCAAGTCCGGCGTCGTCGCGTCCGACCTGACCCGCCGCACCAAGGGTGGCCCGGCGGTCAAGGCCGACGACGAGTTCGCCGCCCTGTTCAGCCCCACCCGGTACATCAGCGTCAAGGGCCAGACGTACGCCAAGGGCGGCATCTACTCGCGCGACCTGCCCGAGGGCAAGAAGTGGGTGCGCGTCGCCGGCGCGCCCGACGCCACCCTGTCCGGCAGCCAGCTGATCAACATCTTCGACGGCTCCGTGCTCAAGACCGTCCTCAAGGGCGCCAAGTCCGCCGGCGGCGGCGTCTACAAGGGCGCAATCAGCCTGAGCGACCTCAGCAAGGCCTCCAGCGGTACCTCACTGCCCGGCAAGATCGGCAAGGTCAAGGTCGCCTACGCGATCACCCTGAACTCCAAGCAGCTCGTGACGAGGGTGACCAGCGTCGCGAAGCTGGACTTCGGGCTGCTGGGCGTGATGAGCATGACCGCCGACACCCGCTACAGCGACTGGGGCTCCAAGGTCACCATCACCGCTCCGCCGGAGGAGGAGGTCATCGACGCGGCCGACCTCGACACCGAGGTTCCCGAACTGCCCAGCGTCCTCACCGAGGCCGCCGGCTAGTCTGCGCGCCAGGCCCGGCTTCCCGACCACGGGGGCCGGGCCTTCTGCCGTCCAGGGTGCCGTCGGGCTGCACCGAACCTTCACCATCCGTGCGCATCGCCTCCCGCATTTCGTGATCTTCGCTTGGGAGGCTCGCCGCCATGCTCGTCCATTCGGTCCTGACGGCGGTCTCTCTGGTCGCACCGCCCCACGTCATCGACGCCCCCGGCAAGGGTGTGCGGATCGAGGCGCTCACCAAGCAGTTCAGCGGCGGCAAGCTGTACGTCTCCGAGTCCCAGGTCGGGTCCATCGCCTTCGGCCGCGACAACCTGGAGATGACCCGCACGCTCCGCTATGGTCCCGCGTTCCACGACTTCCTCCGCGAGCATGGCGAACCCGTCGACCAGGTCGACATGGCCGAGTGGGAGACGCCGCAGCGGTGGATCCGGCTCGGCCGCTGGACCTACGTCAGCGGAAACCTGTTCGGCGGGCTCCCCGAGGGCAGGTCCTGGGTCAAGCTGAAGGACTGGGAGGGGCCTTCGTTCTGGTCGGGAACGGCCGATGTGCTCGCCCCTGCGACGCTGAAGACCCTGCTGGCCGACGCCACGTCCCGTCGCGGGCGGGTGATCAGGGGGAGCACGCCGTACAGGAGCCTCGCCGCCGTGTCCCCGTCGTTCAGACGGTACTTCGAGGACCTGCCGTCCATGGCCCCTCATCTGCGGCTCACGTGGGCGCTCCAGCTCGACTCCAAGGGAGTGATCGAGCGTTTCACCAGCACTGCCCCGCTGAACCGGAACGAGTTCATCCGAGCGGATCTCACCTTCAGCGGCTGGGGCTCGCGAGCCGCCATCGTCGCCCCGCCCGCCGACCAGGTGATCGACGAGCGGCGACTCGACGACACCCTGCCCGGCGATCCCATCCTGCGAGACAGGCCCGTGATCTCCAAGTGAAATGATCTTCCTCCCCCTCCAGAAGGAAAACGTTCATGAAGCGAACCATCATCGGCCTCGCCTTGACGACAGGCGTCGCGTTGATCGCCGCCGCCCCCGCCCAGGCGGCGGCGCCCAAGGCCGACCCGGTCAAGACGCTCAAGGCGCAGTTCGTCGCCGGCAAGGGCGTCAAGACCTCCGCCACCGTACGGATGTCGATCTCCGGCGACCCGATCCTCACCGCCAGTGAGAGCGGCGTCTCCGAGTTCGGCGCGTCGGGGGTCGCCGCCTCCGACAAGACCGTCAAGTTCCGCATCGACCCGATCCTCGTCGCGGCGCTCGACGACGAGAAGGAGAGCCAGGCGCTCAAGGAGCTGGTGCGCACTCCCACACGCCAGATCAACATCAAGCGCTGGAGCTACCTGTCCGGCGGGCTCGTCGCCAGTTCACTGCCCGAGGGCAAGACCTGGGTGCGCGGCCCGAGAGTGGAGGCGAGCCCTGCGGGCGCCGAGGTCGACCTCTTCTCGCCCGGCACGCTCAAGACCCTGCTCGCCAGCGCCTCCTCGTTCAAGAACGGCGTGGCCAAGGGCACCATCAAGGTCGGCCGGCTGCCCGGCAAGCCCCTGGCCTTCCGAGCCGGCCAGAAGCTCACCTGGATGCTCCAGTTCGACGGCAAGGGCCTCGTGAGCCGGTTCACCACCAAGGTCTCGCTCCCGGCGGGCAAGGGCGAGACGCTGGACTTCACCACCGACAGCCGGTTCACCGGCTGGGGTTCCACGGTCAAGGTGACCGAGCCTCCCGCCGAGTCGTGGGTCGACAGCAAGGACCTCGGCAAGGAACTGCCCACCGTGCCCGGCATGCCCGAGATGCTCACCGAGGCCGACAAGTGAGGCGCGTCATCGCCGGCCTCGCGCTGACCACCGGCGTCGCCCTCGTCACCGCCGTCCCCGCCCAGGCCGCGGCCAGACCGGATCCGGTCAAGGCTCTCAAGGCGCAGATCTCCTCGGGCAAGGGCGCGGAGGTCACCTCCAGCACCACGATGAGCGTCAAGGGCAAGAAGCTGATCAGCTTCACCGAGAAGGGCAAGATCCAGCCCGGCAAGGGCAGCGACCTGACGTTCAAGGGAGACCTCAGCCTCGCGCTGTTCGCCTCGATCGAGCCCGGCGACGTCCACGCCCTCTCGGCCCTGGCCGGAACCTCGCGGTTCGTCACCATCGGCAAGGAAACCTACGTGTCGGGCGAGCTCGTCCGTAACGCGCTGCCGACGGGAATGACATGGCTGCGGTTCGAGGAGCCCGTCACGTCCCCCGGCGCGCCGCTGATCGACGTCCTGGCTCCCGGGACGCTCAAGACGCTGCTGGCCGGCGCCGGGCCCGCGAAGGGCGGCGTGGTGAAGGGCACGACCTCGGTCGCCGGACTGCGTTCGGTGGCGCCGCGGCTGCGGGCCTTCGCGACGAAGGGCGCCATCTCCTGGACGCTCACCCTCGACGGGAAGGGCCTGGTCAAGAGCTTCTCGGCCACCCTGCCCAGCACAGACGGCATGTCGGTGAAGACCGGGACACGCGTCAGCCGGTGGGGTTCGGTCAAGATCGCCGCTCCGGCCGACGGGGTGTACGACGCCGACGCGCTGGGCCAGGCCGTACCCATCCCTGACCCGATCGCCGAGGCGAACAAGTAGGTGAACGACACGAACGGCGGCCCGGCGACAGGCCGCCGTTCGTCCGTCCCGCTTCCCGCCCGTTCCCCAGAGGTCACGCCCCGGCGGCCGAGCGGGGCCTTTCACGCCCCTCCCCCCAGGATCGAACTCCGGGGCGACGTGGCGCGGGTCGGTGACGATCAGCAGGAACCGGTCTGCCCGCTCCCCAGGTGGCGGATGAGATCCATCACGCCAGGAGGGCGCGCCAGCGGTCGGCCGAGACCATCAGGTCCAGGCTGACCCGCTCCAGGAACGCCCCTCCCCTGGCCAGCCGCTGCCCCGCGGGGCTGTCGAGCCCTGCCGTCCGCGCCGCCGCCATCGAGGCCCGCGCCGCCTCGAGCGTCTGCCGCGAGCTGATCACGATCGAGTGGTACCAGGCGTCGTCATCGACCACGTAGATGTCGCGACGCCGCCGCGGATCGCGCTCGCGCCGGACGCACCCCTGCTGGACCAGGTAGTTCACGGCCACGGAGACGGAGGCTGGGCTCACCTTCAGCCTGCGGGTCAGCTCGGCCGCGGTGCGCCTGCCGTCCTCGGACAGCAACAGGTCGAGGTGCACGCGCGCGGTCATCCTCGGCAGCCCCGTCCTGACCGCCATCTCGATGATCTCCTCTTCCAGCGTTCCGCCCGGCGACGTGGTCGCGCGTGGGGGTGCCGGTGTGCCACGCCGCGCCCGCTGGACCGTCGCCTTGTGCGCCTGCTGGGGCAGGTAGCCGCCGGGACCGCCGTTGCGTCGGATCTCCCGGCTGATCGTCGAGGTCGGCCGGCCGAGCCGCCTGGCGATCTCGGCGTAGGAGAGCCCGTCGGCGAGTCCGACCGCGATGCGCTGGCGGTCCTGCTGGGTCAACCGTCCTCCTGGCATGGCGCCAGTATTGCCTTCACGACCATTCATTGCAACGCAGCATTGCATTCGAGCCCAGCGTCATTGCACCAATTTGTCGCCATACACCTGGACAAACGCCTTTCACTCGATTGACATCAATCTGAATGCAACGTAGCTTTCGAGCGGTACAAAACACGTACTATCGCGAGGCGAGGAATGGTCATGGGTGAATCCCTCCACACCGTCACGACGCTGCCGACGGCGCGTCAGCCCGGCTGCCCCTTCGACCCGCCGGCAGAGCTGATCGACGCCCGCCGGCACGGCCCCATCAGCCGCTTCCCCTTCCCTGACGGGCACCAGGGCTGGCTGGTCACCGGATACGACCTGGTCCGATCGATCCTGGCCGACGCCCGGTTCAGCTCGCGCAAGGAGCTCATGCTCCACCACCCGACCATCGACATGACCGGCATCGAGGTCCCTCCGGCGCCGCCCGGGGAGTTCCTCCTCATGGACGAGCCGCAGCACAGCCGCTACCGCAAGCCGCTGGTGGGCAAGTTCACCGTACGGCGGATGCGGCAGCTCACCGAACGGGTCGAGCAGATCACCGCCGACCACCTGGACGCCATGGAGAAGGCTGGACCGCCGACGGACCTGGTGACCGCGTTCGCCAAGCCCGTCCCCGCCATCATGATCTGCGAGCTGCTGGGCGTGCCGTACGAGGACCGGGGCTCCTTCCAGGAGAACATCGACACGTTCATGAGCGGGGAGGCCGGCGACGAGGACCTGATCGCGGCCTACACCTCGGTGCAGCAGTACCTCGCTGAGCTGGTGGCCGCCAAGCGCGCCAACCCCACCGACGACATACTCAGCGAACTCACCGACAGCGACCTGACCGACGAGGAACTGAAGGGCATGGCCCTGATCCTGCTGGCGGCCGGGTTCGACACCACCGCGAACATGCTGGCGCTGGGCACCTTCGCCCTGTTGCGGAACCCGGCCCAGCTGGCCGCGCTACGTGCCGACCCCACGCTCGCCGACAAGGCCGTCGAGGAGCTGACGCGCTATCTGAGCGTCGCCAAGACCTTCATGAGAACGGCGCTGGAGGACGTCGAGGTGGGCGGCCAGACCATCAAGGCCGGCACCACGGTCATCCTGTCCTACAACACCGCCAACCGCGACCCCGAGCGCTTCACCGATCCCCACGTCCTCGACCTCCGCAGGCAGGACGGCGGGCACCTGGCCTTCGGCCACGGCATCCACCAGTGCCTGGGCCAGCAACTGGCCCGCGTCGAGATGCGGGTCGCCTTCCCCGCGCTGGTCAACCGCTTCCCCACGCTGCGCCTGGCCGTACCGGCCGAGGAGGTCTCCCTGCGCCCGGAGGCCGCCGACGTCTACGGGGTGAAGAGCCTGCCCGTCACCTGGGATGCGTGATCCATGAGGATCACCGTGGACACCGAGCGCTGCATCGGGTCCGGAATGTGTGTGTTGACCGCCGGCGAGGTGTTCGACCAGCGCCAGGACGACGGCAAGGTGATCGTCGTGCGCCCCGAGCCGCCCGCCGAAACGTGGGACGCGGTGCGCGAGGCCGTCGACCTGTGCCCTGCCGCGGCGATCGCCGTGTCGACCGGCCGCCGGCCCTAGCAGAGCGTTGCCAGACAAAGCTTTGTCCCGTGGCATCCATCGTCCGCGGCGGCTGGTCATCGCCCGGCCGCCATGCACTCCGCGTCGAGGGTGGCCCACCAGTCGATCGGCTCGATGGATTCTGCCGACTGCGGCACGCGCACGGGCCCGGCACCCGCTCGACCGCGAGCCTCTCGGCGTCGCGGTCGAGCCGGGCGATGTCCGGATCCTTCGAGCTGATGACGTCCAGGCCGGCCGGCTCGGGCCGGCCTGGACGTCATGATCAGACGAGGTCGAACCGGTCGAGGTTCATGACCTTGTCCCACGCCGCGACGAAGTCGTTCACGAACTTCTCCTTCGCGTCGTCGCTCGCGTAGACCTCCGCGAGCGCGCGCAGCTCGGAGTTCGACCCGAAGACGAGGTCGACTCGGCTGCCGGTCCACTTGACCTCGCCCGACGCGTCGCTGCCCTCGAAGGTGTTCGCGTCCTCGGACGTCGCCTTCCACGTCGTGCCCAGGTCGAGCAGGTTGACGAAGAAGTCGTTGGTCAGCGACCCGGGAGTCGCGGTGAAGACACCGAGCGGCGACTGCTGGTAGTTCGCGCCCAGGACGCGGAGGCCACCGACGAGGACCGTCAGCTCCGGAGCGCTCAGGGTCAGCAGGTTCGCCCGGTCGAGCAGCAGGAACTCGGCCGGCAGCCGGTTGCCCTTCCCGAGGTAGTTGCGGAACCCGTCGGCGGTCGGCTCGAGCGCGGCGAACGACTCCACGTCGGTCTGCTCCTGCGCGGCGTCCGCACGGCCCGGCGTGAAGGGGACCTGGACGTCGAAACCGGCGTCCTTGGCGGCCTTCTCGACGCCCGCGGCACCCGCGAGCACGATCAGGTCCGCGAGCGAGATCTGCTTGCCCCCGGTCTGGGCGGCGTTGAAGGTCTGCTGGATCCCCTCAAGGGTGCCCAGCACCGTCGCCAGCTGGTCGGGCTCGTTGACCTCCCACCCGCTCTGCGGCTGGAGGCGGACGCGCGCACCGTTGGCGCCGCCGCGCTTGTCGCTGCCGCGGAAGGACGCGGCCGACGCCCACGCGGTGGACACGAGCTGGGACACCGACAGGCCCGAGGCGAGGGCCTGGCCCTTGAGGGCGGCGACATCAGCAGCGTCGACGAGCTCGTGCGTCACCGCGGGGATGGGGTCCTGCCACAGGAGCGTCTCGGCCGGGACCTCCGGGCCGAGGTAGCGCGCGATCGGGCCCATGTCGCGGTGGGTCAGCTTGAACCACGCCCGGGCGAAGGCGTCGGCAAACTCGTCGGGGTTCTCGTAGAAGCGCCGCGAGATCTGCTCGTAGATCGGGTCGACGCGCAGCGAGAGGTCGGTCGTCAGCATCGTCGGGGCGTGGCTCTTCGACGGGTCGTGGGCGTCGGGGACGGTCCCCGCCCCCGCGCCGCCCTTCGGCCGCCACTGGTGCGCGCCCGCGGGGCTCTTGAACTGCTCCCACTCGTAGCCGAAGAGGATGGCGAAGAAGCTGTTGTCCCACGTCACCGGGGTGTCGGTCCAGATACCCTCGAGACCGCTGGTGATCGTGTCGGCACCCTTGCCGGTGCCGAAGGAGTTCTTCCAGCCCAGGCCCTGCTGCTCGATCGAGGCGGCCTCGGGGTCCGCGCCGACGTGGTCGGCCGGGCCCGCGCCATGGGTCTTGCCGAAGGTGTGACCGCCCGCGATCAGGGCGACCGTCTCCTCGTCGTTCATCGCCATCCGGCGGAAGGTCTCACGGATGTCGCGGGCCGCTGCGAGCGGGTCCGGGTTGCCGTTCGGGCCCTCCGGGTTGACGTAGATCAGACCCATCTGGACCGCGCCGAGAGGGTTCTCCAGCTCCCGGTCGCCGGTGTAGCGCTCGTCGCCGAGCCAGGTGGTCTCGGGACCCCAGTAGACGTCCTCGTCGGGCTCCCAGACGTCCGCGCGGCCGCCGGCGAAGCCGAAGGTCTTGAAGCCCATCGACTCAAGGGCGACGTTGCCGGTGAGGATCATGAGGTCGGCCCACGAGAGCTTCTTGCCGTACTTCTTCTTGACCGGCCACAGCAGGCGGCGAGCCTTGTCGAGGTTCCCGTTGTCCGGCCAGCTGTTGAGGGGGGCGAAGCGCTGCTGGCCCGCCCCGGCACCGCCGCGGCCGTCACTGATCCGGTACGTGCCCGCGCTGTGCCACGCCATACGGACCATGAACGGGCCGTAGTGGCCGAAGTCGGCCGGCCACCAGTCCTGCGAGGTCGTCAGCACCTCGGCGATGTCCTTCTTCACGGCCGCCAGGTCGAGGGACTTGAACGCCTCGGCGTAGTCGAACTCCCCACCGAGGGGGTTGGCCACGGCGGGGTTCTTGGCGAGGATCTTCAGGTTGAGCCGCTCCGGCCACCACTGACGGTTGCCGCCTCCCTGAGTCGGGTGCGAAGCGCGCTCATGCGCGACCGGGCAGCCACCTCCGCCCTCCGCCTTCGCGTCTGTGACGATTGCGTCGTGGTTCTCAGACATGGGAATCCTTCCGGACTATTCGGATCTCGATGCTCAGGAACTGCGAGTGGTGGAACAGTCGGGGCACAGGCCCCAGTAGACGACCTCGGCCTCGTCGATCGTGAAGCCGTGGTCGTCGGACGCGGCCAGGCAGGGCGCATGACCGACCGCACAGTCGACGTCAGCGACGGCACCGCACGACCGGCATACGACGTGGTGGTGGTTGTCCCCGACACGTCCCTCGAACAGAGCCGGACTGCCGGCCGGTTCGATGCGACGTACGAGTCCGGCCGCGGTGAGCGCGTGGAGGGCCTCGTACACGGCTTGAAGGGAGATGTGGCCCACACGATCACGCACCCCGGAAGCGATCGCCTCGACGCCCAGGTGAGCACCGTCCCTGACGGTCTCGAGCAGCGCGACACGAGCGGCCGTCACGCGCAGGCCGGCACCACGCAGCTCCTCGGCGGGGGTCGGGGTCCTGGATGCGGTCATGACGTCAACCTACCGTCACAAACATGAACGATACAAGATAGTGAATGATCCAAGTCTAGTACTGGGTCAGGAAAGTCTTGTCCTGTTGCGTGGCGTCATGTCCCATCCGGCCGGTGAGCGCCCAGACCGACAGGCCGACGCGAGGACGGAAGACGCCAGCCCAGAAGCCCGTGCAGCCCGATCTGGAGCCAAAGCTGAAGGCGGCCGGGGCCGAGGGCCGGGGCCGGGGCCGAGGGCCGGGGTGGGCCGAGGGCCGGGGTGGGCCGAGGGCAAGGGCTGAGGGCGAGGGCGAGGGCTGAGGGTGAGGGCGGGCCGAGGAAAGGGGCCGAGGGCCGGGGGCGAGGGCTGAGGGTGAGGGCGGGCCGAGGAAAGGGGCCGAGGGCGAGGTCGGGAGCCGGGGCCGACGCCGAGGGGCAGGGCTGACACCGAGAGGCGGGTCGAGGTCCGGCACCTTGGGCGGGATCCGAAGCCACGGGCGGCGTCCGGCACCTTGGGCGGGTGACGGAGCCTCGGGCGGGACACGGAGCCTCGGGCGGGATCCGGGGTCTCCGGCGGTTACGGCTCTGCGGCGGTTACGGGTCTGCGGCGGGGACGCTGTGGACATGTACCGCGGACGCCAGGGACTGGAGCCGGGGGTGCCGGGACGCTGCGGATGAGGGGGCCGCTGCCCTCGGGAATCTTTGGTGCGGCATGGGATTTCGGCGGGCCATCGAGAAGACCGAGAGACCGCCCAGGAAGACCGGGAGACCGTCGGAAGACCGGGAGACCGTTGGGAAGACCGGGAGTCGGCCCGAAAGACCGAGGGACCACCAGGAAGACCGGGAGATGGGTCGTCCGGGCCTCTCGCGGGTCGACGTGGTGCGCAAAAGCCGACGGGAGACCGAAAGGCAGGTCGTGCCCAGCCTCACGGGCCGAACCTCATGAGCGCAGCCTCATGGGCCGCTAGGGGGTGGGAGGGTCACAAAGACCCTCGTGGTCCCGGCGGGAGGCGGACAGGCCGCCCGGCCGGGGTTGTGGGGTGCTCGAGTGCCGACAGGTGATGGCGTACGAGACTCTCACAGGGCGGCGGACGGTGGGAAGGGCGGCGCGCAAGGGGGCCTGGAGGAAGATCAGCGTCGGGCCAGTTCAAGACTGGGGGCGTGGGGCTCCTGAGTACAGACGCGGGCGTCCGACATCGGGGCGACCAGGCTGGACGATCAGCCTGGGGCCTTCACGCGGGTCGTGCTCCCCCGCGTGAAGGCTTGTGCCGCCCGTCAGCCAGACCCGGTTACAGCTTCTCCAGTGGGGCGTAGGCGAGCAGCAGGGTCTTCTCCCCGCCGCTACCGAAGTCGATCTTGACCTTGGTCTTCTCGGCCACCCCGTCGACGGACACCACCGTGCCCAGGCCGAAGGCGTCGTGCGTGACGCGGTCGCCGGGGGCCAGCGACGGCATCGGCTTGCCTGCGGACTTCCTTGCCGGCGCGGGCGTCTCCTTGCGGGCCGTGGCCGCGCTCCACGCCGACTTCTCCGGGTCGGTACGCCACTCGATGAGCTTGGCGGGCACCTCGTTGACGAAGCGCGAGGCGGGGTTGAACGACGGCGAGCCCCACGAGCTGCGCACCGCGGCCCGCGTGATGTACAGGCGCTGCTCGGCACGCGTGATGCCCACGTAGGCCAGGCGCCGCTCCTCCTCCAGCTCCTTCGGCTCGCCGAGCGAGCGGATGTGGGGGAAGACGCCGTCCTCCATCGCGGTGAGGAAGACGACGGGGAACTCCAGCCCCTTCGCGGTGTGGAGCGTCATGAGTGTCACCACGCCCTGGCCGCCGTCGCCCTCGGGGATCTGGTCGGCGTCGGCCACCAGCGAGACCTGCTCGAGGAACTCCACGAGCGTGCCCTCGGGGTTGGCCTCCTCGAACTCGGAGGCGACCGAGATCAGCTCGTTGAGGTTCTCCAGGCGGGATTCGTCCTGCGGGTCCTCGGAGGCCTCCAGCTCGGCGCGGTAGCCGGTCGCCACCAGAATCTCCTCGGCCAGCGCGGAGGGCGGCATCCCCTCTCCCTTGCCGATGAGGTCCTCGATGAGCGCGACGAACTCGCGGATGGCGTTGAGCGACCTGGTCGCCATGCCGTACGCCTCGTCGGCTCTGCGCAGCGCGTCCCAGAAGGAGATGCGCTCGCGCGAGGACAGCGCCTCGACCAGCGCCTCCGCGCGGTCGCCGATGCCGCGCTTGGGCACGTTGAGTATGCGGCGCAGGGAGACCACGTCGTTGGGGTTGGCCAGCACCCGCAGGTAGGCCAGCAGGTCCTTGACCTCCTTGCGCTCGTAGAAGCGCACACCCCCGACCACCTTGTACGGCAGGCCGGTGCGGATGAAGATCTCCTCGAACACGCGTGAGGCCGCGTTGGTGCGGTAGAAGACCGCCACGTCGCCGGGCCGCACGCCCTCCTCGTCGGTGAGCTTGTCGACCTCCTGGGCGACGAACATGGCCTCGTCGTGCTCGTTGTCGGCCACGTAGCCGACGATCTTCGGGCCGTCGCCCTGGTCGGACCACAGGTTCTTCGGCTTGCGCGACTCGTTGCGCGAGATGACCGAGTTGGCGGCGGCCAGGATGTTCTGGGTGGAGCGGTAGTTCTGCTCCAGCAGGATCGTGCGCGCGTCGGGATAGTCGCGCTCGAACTCCAGGATGTTGCGGATGGTCGCGCCGCGGAAGGCGTAGATCGACTGGTCGGCGTCGCCGACGACGCACAGCTCGGACTGCTCGGCCCCCGACCGCACGGGATCGCCGTCGACGGTGGTCAGCTGCGGCCGTCCGACCAGCTCCCTGATGAGGATGTACTGGGCGTGGTTGGTGTCCTGGTACTCGTCGACGAGCACGTGCCTGAAGCGCATCCGGTAGTGCTCGGCCACCTCGGGGAAGAGCTGGAACAGCACCACGGTGTTCATGATGATGTCGTCGAAGTCCATCGCGCCGGACTCGGTCAGCTTGAGCTGGTAGGCCTTGTACGCCTCGGCCAGCACCTTCTCCAGGTGCGAGCCCGCCCTGTCGATGGCGGTCTCGTAGTCGATCAGCTCGTTCTTGAAGTTGCTGACCTGCGCGGAGAACGAACGCGGCGGGTATCGCTTGGGGTCGAGGTCCATCTCGCGGCAGACCATCGCCATGAGCCGCTGGGAGTCGGCCTGGTCGTAGATGGAGAAACTGGACGGGTAGCCGAGCCGCTTGGCCTCCCTGCGCAGGATGCGCATGCAGGCGCTGTGGAAGGTCATCACCCACATGGCCTTGGAGCGCGGGCCGATCAGCTTGTCGATGCGCTCCTTCATCTCCTTGGCGGCCTTGTTGGTGAAGGTGATCGCCAGGATCTCGCCGGGGTGGACGTGGCGTTCGGCCAGCAGGTAGGCGATGCGATGGGTGAGCACCCGAGTCTTGCCTGACCCCGCCCCCGCGACGATGAGCAGGGGGCTGCCGTGATGGATCACGGCCTCGCGCTGCTGCGGGTTGAGGCCGTCGAGCAAGGGGTGGTCAACAGAGACTTGGGTGGGCACGGACCTAGGGTAAAGCGCGCCACCGACAAACGCGGCCAGGAATGCGCCGCAGTCCCCCAGGGTTGCGTGATTGGACCCCCTTCCGAAGGAGAGAACATGGAGATCACCCGCGTCCTCGTGGTGACCGCGCACCCGGACGACGTCGACTTCGGCGCGGCGGGCTCGATCGCCCAGTTCGTCGACAGGGGCGTCGAGGTGACCTACCTGCTCGTGACGTCGGGGGACGCGGGCGGCCACGAGCGCGAACTCGACGGCGAGGGCATGGCCGACCTGCGCAGGGCCGAGCAGTCCGCGGCGGCCAAGGCGGTCGGCGTCACGGACGTGCGCTTCCTGTCCGGCTATCACGACGGCAGGGTGGAGCCCACGATCGAGTTGCGCCGCGACATCGCCAGGGTGATCCGCCAGGTTCGTCCCGATGTGGTGATCACGAGCACGCCCGAGCGCAACTACCAGTTCATCGGCCCCAGCCACCCCGACCACCGCGCTGTGGGCGCCGCCACACTCGACGCCGTCTACCCCGACGCACGCAACCCCTACGCCTACCCCGAACTGGCCGATCTCGAGGCGTGGACCGTCAGTGAGGTGTGGCTGATCGGCGGCATGAGCCCCAACCACTACGTGGACATCACCGACACCATGGACCGGAAGATCACCGCGCTGTCCGCGCACACCAGCCAGGTCGGGCACCGCGAGGGCTTCGAGGAGTTCGTCCGCGAGCGCTGGGCGGGCATCGCGGTGAGAGGCGGCCTGGGCGAGGGCCGCTACGCCGAGGCCTTCCAGGTGGTCCCCACCGCCTGACCCCACCACCTGCCCTCACCGCCTGACCCGCCGCCGCGCGGAGCGCCGGGCAAGACGCGGGCCGCCGACCCCGGAGAACACCTGAGGCAGCGGCGGGAGAGCGGAGGGGGGCCGCCGACGAGACCTGGGGAAGAGCAGGCGGGCGAACAGGTCTCGCCGTAGGAGGACGTCCGGGCGGCGTCACGCGAATGTGGCGCGCCTCCCAGGTAGAACCTTGGCATGGGACTCACGCTCACCCCCACGCTCGTCGTGGTCGTCGTCCTGCTCGCCGTGGGCGGCGCCGTCGTGGCGCGGCTGGGCGGGCTCGGCCACGCCCGCGCGGTCCTCACCGCGAGCCTGCGCGCCGCCGTCCAGCTGGGCGTCGTCTCCCTGGTGATCGCCTGGGTGATCGGCACACCGCCCGCCATCGCCGCCTTCCTGCTGGTCATGTACGGCGTGGCCGCCGTCACCGCGGGCCGCCGCGTCTCGAAGGAGCGCCCGTGGCCCGCCGCCATCCCTGTCGCGGCGGGCACCTTCCCTGTCCTGGCCGCGCTGTTCGGCACCGGCGTGGCCCCCATGCGCGGCGTCACCGTCATCCCGATCGCGGGGATCCTGCTCGGCGGCTGCCTCACCGCGACGGCGCTGTCGGGCAGGCGCGCCCTCGACGAGCTACGCCAGCGCAGGGGCGAGGTGGAGGCCGCGCTGTCGCTCGGCTTCCTCGACAGGGACGCGAACCTGGAGATCTGCCGCCCGGCGGCGGCTCAGGCGCTGATCCCCGCGCTCGACCAGACCAGGACCGTCGGCCTGGTCACACTGCCTGGCGCGTTCGTGGGGATGCTGCTCGGCGGGGCGCAGCCGCTGGAGGCGGGCGTGGTTCAGCTCGTCGTGCTGGTCTCGCTGCTCGCGGCCGAGTCGATCGCCGTGCTCGTCACGGTCGAGCTGGTGGCGCGGGGGCGATTCGGGCGAACAGATACCCCAGCGAGTTAGTGGCCAGATGCAGCAACGAGGGAGCGAGCAGCCCTCCCCTGCGGCGCAGCTCGCAGAACAGCACGCCCGCCGCGGCCGTGGAGACCACGCTGCCCACGACGACCTTGGTCACGTCGGTGCTGCCCGAGGCCAGCTCGCCGAGCGCGGGGTTGGCACGCGCCATCTCCATCGCGGGCAGGATGTGCCACAGCCCGAACAGCGCCGACGAGACCGCCGTCGCGGTGACGGTGCCGTGCTCGCGGCGCAGCATGCCGTACAGGGCGCCTCTGAAGCCGACCTCCTCCAGCAGGACGGTGCCGACGGGCACCTGCAGCAGCACGGCCTCGACCACCTCCGCCTTCGACAGCGACAACGCCCGCTCGTCGTGGAACAGCGCGCGGGTGTGCGGGATGGCGATGCCCGCGGTGTAGCCGGCGGCGACGGTGGCGGCCAGCGCGCCGCCCGTCTTGGCGCCCCGCAGCCCGTGGGTGAAGCCGATCTCGCCCCACGACAGGCCCGATCTCCTGGCCATGGCGACCAGTGCGCCGGTGGCGAGCGCGGAGGTGAGGGGGGCGAGTCTGGGGGCGACGCGGTTGTTCATGACGTTGGCCGCGACGAGGACGGCGAGGGAGCGAAGCAGCACCCTTGCAGGCTATGCGCTCCGCTGCCGCCAGCCGGCGGGGAAGCGCAACCGCCTGCGTTCGTCCGGGGTGAGACCGCCCCAGATGCCTTCGGACTCCCCCGCCCGCAGCGCGTACGCCCTGCACTCGGCGAGCACCTGACAACCCGAGCAGACCGCCTTGGCCCGCGCCTCCTGCGCCGGTGACGGCGCGGGAGGGAAGAAGAGATCGGGATCGCTGGTCCTGCAGGCGCCCCGCCGCAACCAGCTGATCTCCCTGACGTTCCCCAGTGGCATGCGTTCAAGCTAGACCTCCGGGCCGGTGACCGCATCACCCTTGAGGCGTACTTCCGCCTACCTCAGCAGGCGCCCACGCCGTTGGTGTAGCCGGTCAGGAACGACCGCTGGCGCTGCTGCGCGGTCCCGTGGGCGTCGGGGTTGAACCAGTCGTCCGTGGGGTCGCCCGCCGTCTCCAGGTTGAGCATCAGCTCACTCTCGTCGCCAGGGTCGGCGCGCAGGACTCCCGCCTTCACGATCCCGGCCAGCGCGCCGCCCGCGTAGCAGTCCGCCTGGAGCTCCCGCTGGACGTTGAGCTCGAACTGCGTTCCCAGCTGCGCCTGTACGGCATGCCCGATCTCGTGCGGGATGATCAGGTAGGTGGAGCCGTCGCCGAGCTTGTTCCAGAGGCCCTCCAACCAGTCCTGGTCGTAGGCGATGAAGTGGCCGGCGGGGCAGTAGAACGCGTTGTCCCGCGCGGCGGGCTCTCCGCCGCACGCGGGCCCGTTGTCCCCGCGGTAGGGGATGAACTCGGTCACCGGCTTGTAGGTGCGGCCGAGCCTCTCGAACTGCGCGGCCCAGAACTGCTCGGTGTAGACCTGGGCCAGCTTGACGTCCTCCTCGAAGCTGTCGCCCTGGACCTCGGTGGTGGCGCTCCGGCCGACCGAACCGCCGCATGCGGCCAGCACGAGGATCAGGAGGGCTGCGAGCAGAGGGCGCGCGGTCATGTTCCCATCCTGCCCCGCAGGTCGGGGACGTACGCCACGGGGACGGCGAGCACCGCGCGGTGAGAGCATCAGAAGCATGATCCGCGTTCTCATCGTCGACGACCATCCCGTCTTCCGCTCAGGGCTGCGCGGGCTGCTGTCCGCGCTCGACATGAAGGTCGCGGGCGAGGCGAAGGACGGGGGATGGCCGAGCCCGCCCGGACGGCGTTCCCCGAGTTGACCGAGAGGGAGCGGGAGGTTTCCGGGCCCGCGAGGCCGGCCTCGGCTGACCGGTCCCGTGTGGGGCGTGCCCGCGACGAGACCCTTCGAAGGGTCAGAGGGTCCAGGTGTGGGCGGGCTCGTTGGTGTGCATGCGCTCGATGTACTCCAGCGTCATCCTGCGCAGCGCCTCCCGCCGCTCGCCCCGGAACGCCTCGACCGCCTCCACCTGCCAGGTCGCCCCCGTCCGCCCCAGCAGGCAGCGTCCCTCGATCACCCCGAGCAGCCGGTCGGCGACCGTGGCGTCGACGCCCCACTGCGCCAGCCCCTCGGCGGCCATCGGCAACAGCCTGCGCAGGATCAGCTCGGCCGCGGGCACGTCGCCGAGCCCGGGCCAGTACAGCCGTGCGTCGAGCCCGTGCCGGGCGGCGCTCGCCAGGTTCTCCTCCGCCGTGATGAACGACATCTGGCTCCACACGGGCCGCTCGGCGTTGGGGAGCATCCGCATGAGCCCGTAGTAGAAGGCCGCGTTGGCCATGACGTCCAGGCAGGTGGGCCCCGCGGGCAGGACGCGGTTCTCCACCCGCAGGTGAGGGGTGCCCTCGACGACCGCGTACACCGGCCTGTTCCACCGGTAGATGGTGCCGTTGTGCAGGGTCAGCTCGTCGAGGGAGGGGATGCGCCCCGCCTGCAGTTCCTCGCGCGGGTCCTCGTCCGAGCAGATCGGCAGCAGCGCGGGGAAGTAGCGGACGTTCTCCTCGAACAGGTCGAAGACGCTGGTGATCCACCTCTCGCCGAACCACACCCGGGGGCGTACCCCCTGGCTTTTGAGTTCGGTGGGACGGGTGTCGGTGGCCTGCTCGAACAGCGCGATCCTGGTCTCCCTGTGCAGCTCCTTGCCGAACAGGTAGGGCGAGTTGGCGGCGACGGCCACCTGCGGGCCCGCGATGGCCTGGGCGGCGTTCCAGTGGGCGGCGAAGGCCTCCGGGCTGATCTGCAGGTGCAACTGGACGCTGGTGCAGGCGGCTTCGGGGGTGATGCTGTCGGCGTAGGTGTCGAGCCGTTCGACGCCCTCGATCAGCAGGTGCAGGTCCTCGCCCCTGGCGGCGAAGATCTGCTCGTTGAGCAGTTTGTAGCGCGGGTTGGCCGAGAGGGTGCCCTCGTGGGTGTCCTTCTGGCTGAGGGTCGGCAGGATGCCGATCAGGACCAGGTGGCCACCCTCCGAGCGGGCGCGTTCCTCGGCGTGGTTGAGCCTGGCTCGCACCGTCTCCTCGAGACGGTGCGCGCCGTCGCCGTCCAGCCTCTGCGGGGCGACGTTGATCTCGATGTTGAACTGGCCGAGCTCGGTCGCCCAGTCGGGCTGGGCGATGGCGGCGAGGACTTCCGCGTTGCGCATGGCGGGTTCGCCGCGCTCGTCGACCAGGTTGAGCTCGATCTCGAGCCCCGCCTGGGGCTGCTCGAACTCGAAGCGCGACTCTCGCAACATCTGGGCGAAGGTGTCCAGATTTCGCCGCACTTTGTCACGGTAATTCCGTCGATCGTCTCGACTGAACACGACGACTGGCACGTCTCTGCCCATAACCGAAATGTCGCATGAGACTAGTAGTCCTTCAAGGTCAAGCCCCCCGCGACCTCGGCGAAGTCCTCCCCGTCGAACTCCACTCCCGCCTGCTCGGCCTCCACTCTCGCCTTGTTGGTGTAGGCCAGCTCCTGGTTGCGCCTGACGTACTCGCGCAGCTCCCGCTCGTAGGCCGCGAACCCGGCCACGTGGTCGCCCCCTGCCGCGGCCAGCTCCCCCGCCAGCACGTAGGCCCCCACCATCGCCATGCTCGTGCCCTGCCCCGACAGCGGCGAGCCGCAGTAGCCCGCGTCGCCGAGCAGCACGACCCTGCCGCTCGACCAGCTGTCCATGTGGATCTGGGACATCGAGTCGAGGTGGAAGTCCGCGGCCTCCCACATGTGCCCGAGCAGCTCGGGCAGCACCCAGCCCGCGCCGCCCAGCCGCTCCTGCAGGAGGCGCTTCTGCGCGGCGACGTCGCGGTAGTCGTAGTCGAGCGGCTCCGACTCGAACCCCATGTAGACGCGCGCCTCGCTGTTGCCACGCACGCTCATCACGCCGCCGCCCCAGTTGCCGCCAGGCACCTGGTGGAAGACCTGCCAGCGGTCGAGGCCCAGGGTGTTGGGCGCGGTCCACACGGCGAGGTAGGTGCCGAGGTGGCGGCTGAAGTCCGACTCGGGACCGAAGACCAGCCTGCGGGTGTTGGAGTGGAGCCCGTCGGCGCCCACCACGATGTCGAACGTACGGCGCAACCCGCTCTCGAAGGTGACGTGCGCGCCCTCGGCGTCCTGGACGATCTCCCTGATGGAGTCGCCGAAGAGGTAGTCCACCCCCTGTGCCGCCGCCGCCATGATCTGGCTCAGGTCGTCGCGCAGGATCTCGATGTCGGGGCTGGACAGGTCGCCGCCGGTGAACGTGCGCTCCTCGGAGCGGTAGATCTCGTTGCCATCGGCGTCGACCATCGACATGCCCCGCATGTCCACCCGGGCGGTGCGGATGTCGGCCAGCAGGCCCATCCGCTCGGCCACGTCGAGGGCGGGACCGCGCACGTCGATCGCCTGCCCGCCGGGCCTGAGCCCCTGCGACAGTTCCACGATCGTGACGTCGAAGCCGTACTTCCTGAGCCAGAAGGCGAGGGCGGGGCCACCGATGCTCGCACCGGAGATCAGAATGTTCATGTGAGTACGGTGGCCCGCCCCGCGCACCGCTCACGCACCGGACGCTGACCGGCGGCTCACACGAGGCGTCTGGCGGTGGCCCAGCGCGACAGCTCGTGCCGGTTCGACAGCTGGAGCTTGCGCAGCACCGACGACACGTGGGTCTCCACGGTCTTGACGGAGATGAACAGCTCCTTGGCGATCTCCTTGTAGGCGTAACCACGCGCGATCAGCCGGAGAACCTCCCGCTCGCGCTGGGTGAGCGAGTCGAGCTCCGGATCGATCGAGGGCGCCTCCGTGGAGGCGAAGGCGTCGAGCACGAAACCCGCAAGACGTGGGGAGAACACCGCGTCGCCGTCCGCGACGCGGCGGATGGCGTCGGTCAGCTCGCGGCCGCTGATGTTCTTGGTGACGTAGCCCCGCGCGCCTCCCCTGATCACACCGATCACGTCCTCGGCCGCGTCGGAGACCGACAGGGCGAGGAAACGCACCTGCGAGCCTGCGCCGAGGACCCTGCGCAGCACCTCCTGGCCGCCACCGCCCGGCATGTGCACGTCGAGCAGCACGACGTCGGGCTCGAGCGCGGCGATCGCCTTCACCGCCGACTCGACGTCCTCGGCCTCGCCCACGACCTGGATCGAGTCGCCCAGCTCGGCGCGGACGCCGGAGCGGAACAGCCGATGGTCATCGACGATCAGCACGCGAATCATTTCTCCACCTTCATCGTCAACATCACTTCCGTGCCCTCGCCGGGCTCGGTGCGCACCCTGGCGCTGCCGCCGTGGCGCTCCATCCTTCCGATGATGGACTCCCTGATCCCCATGCGGTCCAGAGGCACCTCATCGAGATCGAAGCCCTTGCCCCGATCCTTCACGAAAATGGTGACTTCTTCACCCTCTACCTCCGCGTAGACAGAGATGACCGGGCTTTCAGAGTATTTGGCCGCATTGACCATCGCCTGCCGTGACGCCTTGAGCATCGCCGCGAGCCGACCGGCCGAGTCGAGTTCGACGTCGCCCACGCAGACGACCTCGATGGGCACGCCGTGCGAGTCCTCCTCCTCCGCCGCGATCCGCCGTACGGCGGCGGCCAGCGTGGCGTCGGCGTCCTGGGCCGGCTGGTACAGCCAGTTGCGCAGGTCGCGCTCCTGCGCCCGGGCCAGCCTGGTGACCTCGCGCGGGTCGTGCGCGACGCGCTGGATCAGGGTGAGGGTGTGCAGCACCGAGTCGTGCACCATCGCGGCGACCTCGGCGCGCTCCTCCTGCCTGATGCGCTCGCGCCGCTCGAGCTGGAGCTCCTTCCACAGGCCCGCCAGCCAGGGGGCGGCGATGACCGCCAGACCGCCGACCACGACGGCCGTGTAGAGCAGCCCGGGCCTGGCGGCGTTCAGCTCTCCCTGGAGGGCGAGGAAGCCGATCGCGCCGACGACCACGAGGATCACGCCGAGCAGCGTGCGCACGCGGTTCTTCCGCATGCCCTTGGTGGCGCCGCTGACCCAGCTCTTCCTGCGTTCGGGATCGGCCTGCTGCCAGAGGATGAGGGTGCCGATGCCGCCGACGGCGAACGGCAGCATGCCGATTCCGCCCTTCGACGCCCCGGTCAACCACCCGAACGCGAACAGCGCCACGCCGATCGCGGTGAAGGCGGCGAGCTGGCTCCAGTCGCGCGGGGGAACCGGCCCCTCGTCCTGCCTGCGCGGCGTGATCATCCACATGACGGCGTAGGCGGCAAGGCCTACGCCGTCCACGACGCTGAGCAGCACGAAGCTCAGCCTGATCACGATGGGGTCCAGCTTGAGCTGGGCGGCGAGCCCCTGGGCGACGCCGCCCACCAGCCGCCCCTCCATCGGACGGGTCAGGCGAGGAAAGGGTGCGTCGTCCGTCTCGCGCAGAGTCTGTTGGTCAGCCATAACACCGCCATAGTCACACGTCGCGGTCATGACCGACATCAGGGGAGAGCCCTGGTTCGCCTTCTAGGGGTCGCCTCAGGGGAGTCCCGGATGCGGGTCCAGGCCGCGCACGCCACGATGGTGTCATGACCGAAGCACCGCCCACTGACCAGGCAGCCCCACCTCGCGTGCTCAAGCGGAGCAGCGAGGGCAGGATGCTCACCGGTGTGTGCGCGGGGCTCGGCCGCCACACGCGGATCGACCCGGTGGTCTTCCGCGTCGGATTCGCCATGCTGGTACTGGGTTCCGGCATCGGCCTGTTCCTGTACATCGCGGCCTTCCTGCTGATGAAGGAGTCGAACGGCCGCCCCGGCTACGTCGAGCAGTGGACGCGGCGCGACTTCGACGCCGAGACGGTGTTCGCGCTGCTGACGGGCATCGCCGGGTTCGGGCTCATCATCAACGTGGCGACCGTGTGGCTCGGCACCGGCACGCTGGTGGTGGCCACGTTGATGGCGATCGTGCTGCTGACGGCGCACGCCAGGGGGGTCGATCTGCCGGCTCTCGCGCGGTCGCTGCCCGAGCGGCTCAACCGCAGGACCGAGCCGATCGCGCCCGAGGACATCGCCTACGAGCCCCCGCCGACCGCCTTCCGCAAGGAGCCCGCCCCCGTACGGCACGAGCCCCCTGCGACGGTGGCCTTCGAGACCGCGGCCTTCAGGACGCCACCCGGAACCGGCGCGCAGGCCCCCGTCACCCCTCCTGAAGCACCCGAGGCTCCGCGAGCCGCCGAGGCGCAGGAGTTCGGTGAGGCAGGGGAGGCGCGGCATGCGCCCGAGCCCGCCGCCCCGGCGAGCGAGCCGCCGGCCGGTGAGGAGCATCGCGAGCCTGTGGCGCCGACGAGGGTCAACGAGGTCCCCGAGCCGCCGCAGTACCAGCAGCCGTACCAGCGGCCGTACCACCGGCCCGCGCCGCCGCCCGGGCAGCCCGCCTACTCCTACGGCGAGCCGTTCGCCCCGCACGGCCCGTTCCAGCCGCTGGACCCCCGCAGGCGCGCCGGCCACTCGCCCTACGACCTGAGCCGTTACGGCGAGCAGGTCGCCACCCCACGCCCGAGACGACGCAGGTCGTTCACCGGCGTGATCACCGTCCTGCTGGCATTGATCGTTGGAGGGATCGTCGTGGCGGCCCAAGCCACCTCAGGATCCACCGCCCCGAGCCTCACCGCCGTGGGCGGCGCCATGCTCATCACCATCGGCGCAGGCCTGCTGGTGGCCACCTGGCTCGGCCGCGGCGCCGGGCTCGTCGCTCTCGGGACCGTCCTGATCGTCATCATCAGCGCGAGCCTGATGCTCGGCGACCTCCCCAGGAAGATCGGCACCGCCAACTGGGCGCCGACGACCGTGGCCGAGGCCGCCCGTACCTATGACGTGGGCATCGGCGACGGCACGCTGGACCTGTCGGACCTGAAGCTCACCCCCGGCGCCAAGGTGACGTTCAACGCCAAGCTGGCGGTCGGCGAACTCGTCGTGATCGTGCCGCCGACGGCCCGGGTGGAGGTCCACGCCAAGTCGAGGGTGGGCGACATCATGATCGGCCAGTCCTTCGAGGGCGGCACCGACGTGGAGGTCGACAAGGTCCTGGAGCCTGAGACGCCGCCGAAGGGCGATGCCCCGACCATCGTGCTGAACCTCAAGGGCGGCGTAGGCGACATGGAGGTGCGCGTTGCAGCGTGACGTGGCCCCGCGGCAGCGGCTTCTGCACAGGACCGACTGGATGGCCCTGCTCAGCGGCATCCTGTTCCTGGTCATCGGCATCCTGTTGGTCACCGGCGTCATCACGGACTTCGTGCTCCTGCTCTCGCTGCTGTTCGGCGGCCTGGGACTGGCCGGTGTGGTGGCGATCGTTGCGAGGTCGATACGCCGCTCTTGACCTGGCGTTTGTTAGGCGTACGTTCCACTTATCAATGAGAAACCGCCCCCGGACCGCCGCCCTCGCTCCGAGCGGGCGCACCATCGCGGCGGCCCGGCCCGCGCCTTTCTCGTTGACCTCAGGAATCGAGGGAGGACGTATGCCTCGCATCGCCGTCACCGTCGACGGAATCCGCTACGAGGAGGATGTGGAGCCGCGGCTCCTCCTCGTGCACCTGCTCAGGGATCGGCTGGGTAAGACCGGCACACCCGTCGGGTGCGACACCAGCAACTGCGGCGCCTGCACCGTCATGCTCGACGGCAAGAGCGTGAAGAGTTGTTCCGTGCTCGCCGTACAGGCCGACGGCGGCGACGTGGTCACCATCGAGGGCCTGGCGACCAACGGCACCATGCACCCGATGCAGCAGGCCTTCCACGAGGAGCACGCGCTGCAGTGCGGCTACTGCACCCCTGGCATGGTCATGGCCGCGATCGACCTGCTCAGGCAGAATCCCGACCCGTCGGAGGAGGCCATCAGGGAGGGTCTCGAGGGCAACCTCTGCCGGTGCACGGGCTACTGCAACATCGTCAGAGCGGTACGGCGAGGCGCGGCGGTGAAGACGTCATGACCGAGGAACTCGACGCGGGCGTGGTGGCCCAGCAGGTGGCCGAGAGCGGGATGCTCTCCGAGCCGGGCGACGGCAGAGAGATCGGCAGGGCACGCAGGCGCAAGGAGGACGCCCGGCTGCTGACCGGCCGCACCCAGTGGACCGACAACATCCAGTTGCCCGGCATGCTGTACGTCGCCTTCAAGCGCAGCCCGATGGCGCACGCCAGGATCACCGGGGTCGACGTCTCCGGCGCGAAGGGCCTGCCGGGCGTGGTGGCGGCCTTCAGCGGCCAGGACTTCGCGGACGAGCAGGGCAGCCTGCCGTGCGCGTGGCCGGTGAGTGAGGACGTCGTCATTCCCGACCATCCGCCGATGGCCGTCGAGGAGGTGCGCTATCCGGGCGAGGCCGTGGCCTGCGTGGTGGCCACCGACCGTTACCTGGCCGCCGACGCGCTCGACGCCATCGACGTCGACTACGAACCGCTGCCTGCCGTCCTCGACATGACGGAGGCGCTCGGCGACGACGCCCCGAAGGTCCACGAGGCGGGCAACAAGGCCTTCACGTGGACGTTCGCCCAAGGCGACATGGAGGCCGCGTTCAGGGACGCCCCCGTGGTCATCGACCGCACCTACGTCCAGCAGCGCCTCATCCCGACGGCGATGGAACCGCGCGCGGTCGTCGCGACGACCGACGGCGACGGCTTCACGCTGTGGACCTCGACGCAGATCCCGCACGTGCTGCGGGTGATGCTCGCCCTGACCACCGGAGTGCCCGAGCACAAGCTGCGCATCATCGCGCCCGACGTGGGCGGCGGGTTCGGCTCCAAGCTGCAGGTCACCGCGGAGGAGGTGATCTGCCTGCTGCTGACCAGGAAGCTCGGCAAGCCGGTCAAGTGGACCGAGTCGCGCTCCGAGGGCAACCTGACCGTGCACCACGGCCGCGACCAGATCCAGCACATCGCGCTGGCCGCCGAGTCCGACGGCAGGATCAGGGGGCTGAAGGTCGAGCTGCTGGCCGACATGGGCGCCTACCTCATGCTGGTCACGCCGGGGGTGCCGCTGCTCGGCGCGTTCATGTTCAACGGCATCTACAAGATGGACGCCTACAGCTTCGACTGCACGGGCGTCTTCACCACCAAGACGCCGACCGACGCCTACCGCGGCGCCGGGCGGCCCGAGGCCACCTACGCCATCGAGAGGGTCATGGACGAGCTCGCTGACGAGCTCCACCTCGACCCCATCGAGGTGCGCAGGCGCAACTGGATCAGGCACGAGGAGTTCCCGTACACCACGATCGCGGGGCTCACCTACGACTCGGGCAACTACGAGGCGGCCACCGAGAAGGCGATGGCGCTGTTCGGCTACGACAAGCTGCGCGCCGAACAGGCCGACAGGCGCGACAGGGGCGACCCCGTCCAGCTCGGCATCGGCGTCAGCACCTACACCGAGATGTGCGGGCTCGCGCCCAGCAGGGTGCTCGGCTCGCTCAGCTACGGCGCGGGCGGATGGGAGCACGGCTCGGTACGCATGCTGCCCACCGGCAAGGTCGAGGTCGTCACCGGCACCTCGCCCCACGGCCAGGGCCACGAGACGGCGTGGAGCCAGATCGTGGCCGACTCGCTCGGCGTGCCGTTCGAGGACGTCGCGGTGATGCACGGCGACACCGCGATCTCGCACAAGGGCATGGACACCTACGGCTCGCGCTCGCTCGTCGTGGGCGGCATGGCCGTTCTCCAGGCCTGCGAGAAGGTGAAGGACAAGGCCAGGAAGCTAGCCGCGCACGCGCTGGAGTGCTCGGCCGACGATCTCGACTTCGCCCAGGGCTCGTTCACGGTGAAGGGGACCACGTCGAGCAAGACCATCCAGGAGCTGGCACTGGCCGCGTTCGCCGCGCACGACCTGCCGGACGGCGTGGAGCCCAGGCTCGACGCCGACGCCACGTTCGATCCGGAGAACTTCTCGTTCCCGCACGGCACGCACCTGTGCGCGATCGAGGTCGACACCGAGACCGGCATGACGAAGATCCGCAAGTACGTGGCGGTCGACGACGTCGGGCATGTGATCAACCCGCTGATCGTCGAGGGTCAGGTGCACGGCGGCCTCGCGCAGGGCATCGCGCAGGCGCTGTTCGAGGAGGCCATCCATGACGCCGACGGCAACCTGCTGACCGCGACCATGGCCGACTACCTGCTGCCTTCGGCCGCCGACCTGCCGGACTTCGTCACCGACAGGACCGAGACGCCGGCGACGTCCAACCCGCTCGGCGTCAAGGGCGTCGGCGAGGCCGGCACGATCGCCTCCACCCCGGCCGTCGTCAACGCCATCGTGGACGCGCTGCGGCCGCGAGGCGTCCACGACGTCCAGATGCCATGCACGCCCGAACGGATCTGGAGGGCCATCCGATGATTCCGGCCCCATTCGACTACCTGCGGCCCGCCTCCCTCCAGGAGGCGAGCGAGGCGCTGGCCTCGGACGAGGACGCGAAGGTCCTGGCCGGAGGGCAGTCGCTGCTGCCGCTGCTGCGCCTGCGGCTGTCGTACCCGTCGCTGCTGGTGGACGTCAGCAGGCTCAGCGAGCTCAACGGCATCCGCGACGAGGGCGACCACGTCTTCATCGGCGCGATGGCCACGCACGACGAGGTGACGCGGTCGCCCGCGGTCACCTCGGGCTGCCCGCTCGTGGCCCTCGCGGCAGCCACCGTCGCCGATCCCGCGGTACGGCACCGCGGCACCTTCGGCGGCTCCCTCGCCCACGCCGATCCGGCCGGCGACCTGCCAGCGGTGGCGGTGGCGCTGGAGTGCGTGATGGTGACCTCGTCCAGGGAGGTCCCGGCCGCGGACTTCTTCCTCGACTATCTGGAGACGGCGCTCGGGCCAGGGGAGATCCTGCTCGGCGTCAAGGTGCCCAAGCTGGGGCCGGGGTGGGGCTTCCACTACGAGAAGTTCCGCCGCACGGCGCAGGCGTGGGCGATCGTCAGCGTGGCGGCGGCGGTCCGCCGGTCGAACGGCTCGATACAGGAGGCGAGGATCGGCCTGGCGAACATGGGGCCGACGCCGCTGCGGGCACTGGCGGCGGAGACGGCGCTGAGGGGCGTCGAGGTCGGGGACGCGCTCGCGCAGGCGTGCTCGGAGGCGGCGGAGGGCACGTC
This sequence comes from Nonomuraea sp. bgisy101, assembly GCF_057708945.1. NCBI lineage: Bacteria > Bacillati > Actinomycetota > Actinomycetes > Streptosporangiales > Streptosporangiaceae > Nonomuraea > Nonomuraea sp. bgisy101. The sequence continues at coordinate 140,519 of NZ_JBYITD010000002.1, read as the reverse complement.
GCCGACGGCCGACCTGCACGCTCAGCCCGACTACCGGCGGCACCTGGCCCGGGTGCTGACCCAGCGGGCGGTCAGCGCGGCGGCCGGCGCCCCCTGACGCTCGGGCTTCGTGGAGGGGGCCGGCGCGGCCTTCTCCGACTTCGGGGAGAGGGCCGGCCCGGCCCTCTCCCACCCCGCGAGGCGGCGGGGACCGCAGGGAAGGCATGGGTGCGGTCCTGGAGGGCCGCGCGCGGGTGCGCGGTTTCGGAGGGCGCGGCTGAGGGCCCGTCCTGGGGGTAGCCAGCGGGTGTCCCAAGGACGAGGCTGGGAGAGCGCGTCCAGTCGGTGGAAGGAGCGGATCGATGGCGATGCGGTTCGAGCACGAGTTCACGGTTCCTGTTCCGGTCGAGCAGGCTTGGGCGGCGCTGCTCGACGTCGAGCGGGTGGCGCCGTGCCTGCCTGGGGCGACCCTCGACATCGTCGAGGGAGAGGAGTTCACCGGCAGGATGAAGGTGAAGGTCGGCCCGATCACCGTCACCTACCGGGGCACGGCGAGGTTCGAGGACGTCGACAAGGACGCCTACGCCCTCACGCTCTCGGCCTCGGGCAAGGAGGCCCGCGGTTCGGGTACCGCCAACGCCGCCGTCACCGCCCGGCTGGCCCCTTCCGAAGGGGCCACCACGGTGAAGGTCGAGACGACGTTCAACGTCACGGGAAGGCCCGCGCAGTTCGGCAGGGGCGTCATGGCGGAGGTGGGCGCCAAGCTCATCGACACGTTCGCGGCGAACCTGTCGGCGCTGCTGGGCGAGCCGCAGGGCGAGGAGCGCCACCTGGCCGCGGTGCCGGAGATCGAGGAGGAGGCGGACGTCAGGCCGAGCGGCACCCTGCGCACCTCCCGCACGCCCGACGAGGAGGCGCTCGACCTGCTGGAGATCGCGGGAGCACCGCTGCTCAAGAGGATCGCGCCGATCGCGGGGGCGATTGCCGGGATAGTTCTACTTGTGTGGCTAATCAGGCGAATCGTCCGGTAAAAACGCCATCAAGTCAGGACACTTGGTGAATCGCGGGGGAATGTCTGCCTTCGAGCATCGGGACTCGGGGGAGAACAGGCATGCCGGACTGCACCGTTGTCGTGATCACCTACAACGACGCCGCCCGCCTCCCGAGAGCGGTCCGCTCGGTGCTCGACCAGACGCTCCGCGACCTCGAGGTGATCATCTCGGACGACGCGAGCACCGACGACACCCCGCGCGTGGCCAGGGAGCTCATGCGGGCCGACGCCCGCGTCCGCTACGTGCGCAGGGAGGCCAACTCGGGCGGGTGCGGAGCGCCGCGCAACGACGGGATCGACGCGGCGCTCTCGCCGTACGTCATGTTCCTCGACAGCGACGACACGCTGCCGCGGCACGCGTGCAAGAGCATGCTGACGGAGATCGAGCGGACCGGCGCCGACTTCGTCTCCGGACAGATCTCACGGCTGTACGAGCCGACGGGCAGGACCGAGCGCTACTACCCGCAACTGTTCAGGAAGCGGCGGGTGGTCGAGGGCATCCGGGAGGAGCCCGAGCTGTTCCTCGACTGCTTCAGCACCAACAAGCTGTTCGACGTGTCCTTCCTGCGCCGTCACGCGCTGCGCTTCCCCGAGGACATCCACTACGAGGACCACGTCTTCGGCGCCGAGATGTACTGCTCGGCACGCAGGTTCGCGATCGTCCCGTGGGTGGTCTACCACTGGCGCAGGTCCCACGAGCGCACGTCGATCTCGATGAGCATCAGGGAGATGAACAACGTCCGCCACCGGGTGGAGGCGGCAAGACGCAGCGACGCGACGCTGCGCGCGCACGGGTTCGGCGACCTGGTGCCGGATCGGCAGTACCGCTTCGTCCGCCAGGACCTGCGGGTCTATCTCAACCCGCTCCCCTCGCGCGACCTGGTGTGGGCCAAGGAGTTCGCCTCGATGGTCAGGCCGTACCTGGAGGAGGTACCCGACGAGGTGATCGGCCGGATGGACCCGATGGTGCGCGTGTGCTGCCGGCTGATCCTGGACGGCAGGGCCGAGGACCTGCGGGTGGCGGCCAGGTCGCTGAGCGCGCCCCTGGCCCCGCCGCGCGAGGTGGTCACGCACGAGGGGCGCACGTACTGGGGCCGCACGCCGGCGCCAGGCCTGGACATCACCGAGCTGCGCATGGCCGAGCTGCCCTACACCGCCTCCAGGCTGCGGCACGAGGTGGTCGCGCTCGCCACGGAGGGGACGCGGCTGCGGATGCGGGTGCGCACCTACGACCCCTTCTCGGTCCTCACCGAGTGGACCGCGTTCCTGCGCTGCGGCCCTCTCACGGTGCCGATCGACCCGGTTCCCTCCCCCGACGGCGCCCTCGTCAGCGAGGTCACCCTCGACCTGGCGAAGGTCAGGGCGCGCTGCGACCCGCGCATCGGGTTCACCAGGCCTAACGGCCTCACCACGACCGACACCCTGCTCGCGGACCCCGGCATGGAGCCGTTCGGCCTCGGCCGCCTGCGCGTCAGCGCCGCGGGCGCCGCGGGACAGCTGCACCTGAGCCCGAGGCCCACGCCGCGGGTCGTCCTCGCCAAGCTGAAGCGCAGCGTCCTCCGCCGGGTGAGCACGCCCCGGCTGAAGCTCAGGGCCTACAAGGCGCTGATCAGGGTGCTGCCGCCGCGCGAGGACCTGGCACTGTTCGAGGCCGACTGCGGCAAGGGCTACACCGGCAGCCCGCGCGCCGTCTACGAGGAGGTGCGCCGCCGGGGACTGCCCGTCACCGCCGTCTGGTCGGTCGCCCGCGGCCGCGCCTGCTTCCCCTCCGGCGTCCCCCTCGTACGGCGGGGCAGCTGGCGCCACATCTGGACCATGGCCCGCGCCGGCATCTGGGTCGACAGCCACGGCTTCCCCCTCGACTACCCCAAGCCGCGCGGCACCCGCTACCTGCAGACCTGGCACGGCCAGGGCATCAAGTCCATCGGCTTCGACGCCCCCGACCTGCGCGCCGACCTGCCGGGTCCGCGCGAGCAGTGGCGCGCGGCCGTCGCCCGATGGGACGCGCTGATCTCGCCGAGCGCCGAGTTCTCCCGCTACTTCGTGCCCGCCCTCGGCTACGAGGGCCCCGTCCTGCGGTACGGCACGCCACGCTGCGACACGCTGGTGCGCGGCGAGCCGCCCGAGGGCGTGCGCGAGCGGCTGGAGATCCCGCAGGACCGCAGGATCCTCCTCTACGCGCCCACCTACCGCGACGGCGCCAAGAATTCGGGCATGTCGGTGCGGGTGGACCTGGCCGAGCTGGCGGAGGCGGTGTCGGACGAATGGGTGGTGATCCTGCGCACCCATCCGGTCGAGCGCTACAAGGTCCCCCAGCACCTGCTCCACTTCGTCCGGCCCGCGGGCGCGTATCCCGAGATCAACGACCTGATCCTGGTCTCCGACGCGCTGCTGACGGACTACTCCTCCGTGATGTGCGACTACGCGGTCACGGGCAAGCCGATGCTGTTCTTCATCGACGACTGGGACGAGTACCGACTGTCCGAGCGGGGCGTCAACACCGACCTGCCCGCGATCGCGCCGGGCCCGTGCGTCACCACGGGCGCCGAGCTCGTCGCGTGCCTGCGCGACCTTCCGGCGGTGCACGCCTCGTTCGCCGCCAAGTACGCCGCGGCGCGGCGGCTGTGGTGCGAGGAGGAGAGGGGCGACGCAGCCGCGAGGGTCGTGGCGGACTTCTTCGGCGTGCCGCCTGCCGTACCGGTGCGGCGGCGGCCTCCGCTGCGGAGCGCCTCGTGAGCGGGGCGGTGGTCTTCGCCTGCATGGACGCCGACACCCTCGGCGGCATCCAGCAGGTCACCCACACGCTCGCGCAGGGGCTGGCAGGCCGCGGCCACGAAGTGCACGTCGTGGGCCTGCACAGGGCGGAGAAGCCGTTCCGATACGTGGCGCGGCCGCTGTACGCGAGGCACGTGATCAGCAGGTCCCCGCGCTCGTCCGTGTTCGAGAAGGGGCGCGCCGGCGGGCTGCTCGCCAGGATCGGGCCTGCCTTCGCCGTCCTGACCTCCCCCGGCGTGGTGACGCGGCTGTCCGGGCTGCTGCCCGAGCGGACGCGCGCCATCGGCCAGTACCACGGCTCCTACCAGCACGCCCGCATCTGCTCGCACCTCGGCTCGATCAGGCGTCACTATGGCGATCTCGACCAGGCGGTCTTCCTCAGCGAACAGGACGCGTGGCTGTTCGCCGAGCACGCGCTGCTGCCCAACACCTGGTCGCTGCCCAACCCCTTGCAGGGCTGGCCTGCGGCGAGGGCCGAGCTGTCGGCCGCGAGAGTGCTGGGCGCCGGCAGGCTGGCCGGCGTGAAGCGGTTCGACAGGTTGATCAGCGCCTTCGCCAAGGCGTCCGCGCCACCGTGGGAGCTGCACCTCATCGGTGACGGGCCCGAGGAGCCGCGGCTGCGCGCCTGGGCGACGCAGGAGGGCGTCGCCGACCGGGTGGTGTTCAGGGGCCGCGTGGACGCGGGCGCGATGGAACGGGAGTACCTCGGCGCGTCCATCGTCGCGCTGTCCAGCGAGCACGAGGGTCTGCCGCTGGTTCTCATGGAGGCGGCCGCGCACGGGCTGCCGTCCGTCGCCTTCGACGTCTCGGGAGGCGTGCGCTCGATCGGCGGGCTGCTCGCGCCGCCCGGCGACGTGCCCGCCCTCGCCGAACGGCTCGCCGCCCTCATGGAGTCGGCGGGCGAGCGGCGGCGACTGGGCGCCGCCGCTCGCGCCAGGGCCGAGGCGTTCCGTCTGGAACCCGTGCTCGACCGCTGGGAAGAGCTCTTCGCTCACATGGAGCGGTGAGGAAGCCACGCGCGACCCGCTGCGGAGGCCGCGCGAACCTCACATGACGCGCTGTGAAGGCCGCGCGGCCTCACATGACGCGCTGCGGAGGCCGAGGCCTCACATGACGCGCTGCGGGACCTCCACCTCGATGCGCTGCGCGGGGACGCCGGCGAGCACGCGCTGGCCGGAGGTCAGCAACGCCGGCACGGGGCCGGGCTCGCGCAGCCGGTTGAACCGGTCGCGCATGCTCTTGCGCATGCGGGCCGCGCGCCGCTTCTGCATGACCCTCTGCAGGCGGGCCAGGTGATCCTTGGCCGCCTTCGGCGCGCCGGTCAGCTCGTAGCCGTTGGCCTCCAGGCGCTCGCCGAGCACCTGCTCGCACAGCCTGACCTCCCAGCTGTCGAGGCGCGTCGACCAGCTGCCCACCCGTGACCTGAGGACCTCGCCGTGGGTGTTGCTGTGCCACACCTTGTGGGCGGGCACCGCGACGCTGGCCATGTCACCCGGCGAGCACATCGCCGGGTCGAAGTCCTCTTCGAGGAAGTGGCAGAGCTTCTTCAGCTCGGTCGCCGGGTCGTCGGTCAGGTCCTCGTAGCGCAGCTCGTAGTAGCTGTCCTCCGGCATGATCTTGCGCAGCCTCTTACCCGCGTCGATCGCCTCCGCCCAGATGGAGATCGCGTGGAAGGAGTCGTGCGTGAACCACGGCATCTCCTTCAGCGAGGAGACGCAGTCGCGGCCGTCCCTGATCAGGTGCACGAACTGCGCGTCGGGGAACAGCCTCACCAGCATGTCCACCTGCTTGACGTAGCTCGGGCGCTTGTCGCCCCACCTTGCCTTGCCGAAGCGGTCGGCGTACATCCTGAACGCGGTGCCGAGCACCGAGCCGAGTGAGCCAGGACCCTCGACCGCCTGCCTGATGAACTCGTCCTTGTCGACGCCGAGCTCGCGGAACTTGGTGCGGTCGCCCGTGATCCACTCGGCCAGCGCGAGGCGCTTGGCGGCCTGCCGCATGTCGCCGAACGAGCGGCGCTTGTTGTAGACGGCGCCCACGAACCTGGTCTCCGGCGGCACCGCGATCCTCGAGTGCGAGTGGAGCATCAGCTGCAGCAGTGTGGTGCCCGAACGTGGACAGCCAACGACGAATACCGGCCTGTCAGACATTTGGTGAACCCCCGATTAGCGCTTGCTCTCGGCTCTCCTCCGGCTTGGGGACCGCCCCGTGGCGGCGGGTGAAGAGCCACATTCGATAGATAAGGAAGATCTCGTTGGCCACGAACAGGACGCTGCCGACCGAGATGACGGGGATGAGCGCCGTCTGCCCCAGCAGCGGTGCGATCACGAAGACCGTCGCGTGGTACTCGATGCCGCTGATCAGGTGGGACCGGATCCTCCGCCTGGCCATCGCCCTGTTGACCCGGCGCAGCAGGCCACGGCGCCGTGGCGGCGCGGACTGCTGCGGCCGTGAAGTCTGTACTCCCGTCTGGTGCCCCGGCGCCGGCCGTGCCCCCTGCTGGTGCGGCATCGGCCGGTACGCCAGTGGCTCGTGCGGTCTCGGCGCGGGAAGGTGGGCCGGCGTCGAGGAGGCGTTGGCCTCCCTGATCGTCTCCCTGACCCGCTTCATCGTTGCCGAGTTGACGTACCTGAACATGTCGAGTGCGGCCACCGCGGCGCCGAGCACGATGAAGGCGACGTTCCCCGTGGCCGCGTACTGGCCGTAGGCGAGCCCGGTGGCGCAGCACAGTTCCCTGATCCTGTCGCCCATGAAGTCGAGCCACAGACCGAACGGCGTCCCCGTGCCCTTGAGGCGGGCGATCTTGCCGTCGACACAGTCGATCATGAAGCTCAGGTAGAACAGCACCGCTCCCGCGGCGAGCTGACCGGCCGCCAGGCACCCGGCGGACGCCATGCCGAGAACCAGCGAGAAGACCGTGAGACCGTTCGGCGTGATGTTCGATCGGTTCGCGACGAACAACGCGACCCGGCAGGCGACCGGGTCCACGAAGCACACGGTCCACCAGGAGTCTCTCCGCTTGCATGTCGCGTAGACGTCATCGAGCGAGTAGGTCCTCATGAATCCCAGCATGGCGACACAGCGTGGTTCTTCGATTACTCTCTGGAACTACTGGAGAATGTCCATGCCGCTTCTTGACCATCCCGGCACGTACCAAGCTCCTGGGTAGATCCATTCAGGTCCGGATCGTCGTCCACGGCGTCGTCTTGTCCGCCGATGGGCGCGGGCCGAAGATATCCGTCCTTGATCAACTCTTGGAACTCCGCCCGCACGCCCATCCGCCACGTCCCGTGCGCGAGCGCGGACGCGTCGATCTGGGCGGTGAAGGTCCTGCGCTTCTTCCATCGCGCCTTCACGGGGATGGTCGTCCCGTCCTGCTCCAGCCAGAGCGCGACCTTCAGCCTGCGGCCCTCCAGCCGCCTGATGAAGACCTCGCCCCGCACCCTGAGACGGTCGCCGTCCAGGGACGCGCTCTCGACCCTCGCGACGAGCCTGAGCTCCTCGCTGATGTCGAAGACCTTGTAGGGGATCTGCAGCCGCTTGTCCCGGAGATAGGGATAGTCGCCGTACCAGCCCTCGTCCTTCTTGCGCCGCCTGGCCGCCCGGAGCTCCCCCGCGGCCTTGGCCCGGAACGCGCGGACCTCGCGCAGTTCGTCGGCCAGCCCGCGCTTGAGCAGGTAAAGCTCGAGCCGGCGCAGCGCGCTGGCCTCCTTCACCACCGAGCGGCGCAGGTCGGCCAGCCAGGCCCTCCCCAGCTCCAGAAGTTCGCCCCTCTCCTCGGCGTCGCTCTCGGCGACGGCCTGGAGGAGGAAGGCGGTGTCCTTCTCCAGCACCACGCGGTCGAAGGACACGAGCAGCCGCGGCGCCGCCTCGGCCGCCATGATCTCCCGTACCGCCCTGATCGACGCGTGGCGCGCGCGCAGGTTGTCCGGCTCCTGGCGGCCCTGAGTGATCGAGGGCTCCCCCACGTCGCGCTCTCTCCACTGGTAGACCACCTCGGAAAGGACGTCGACCTGATCGGCCACGACGTGGGCCCTGATGGCGACGGGCAGGTCCTCGTAGATCCCGGCGGCGAACTCCAGCCGCCGGTCGTCCCAGAAGGATCGCCGGTACACCTTGTTCCATACCGTGCGGTCCCTGACGAGGACCCGCATGCGGCTGATGTGGGTGCGCTCCACGCTCCGCCTGAACGGCTTGGCGTGCAGCGAGGACGGCGAGACCTCTCCCGACCGCAGGCGTTCGACGCCACCGCAGGCCAGGTCGGAGCCTGTCGTCTCGAGCGAGCGGACGAGCAGGTCGTACGCGCCCGGGGGCACCAGGTCGTCGCTGTCGGCGAAGGCGAGGTAGGTGCCGGTCGCGTGCCGTACACCGGTGTTGCGGGCGGGGCCTGGGCCCTGCCGTTCCTGGGTGACCAGCACGAATCGGGGGTCTCTCGCGACGAAGTCCTCGGCGACCGCGCGACTCCCGTCGGTGGACCCGTCGTCCACGAGGATCACTTCAAGGTCTGTCAAAGACTGGGCTGCGAGCGACTTCAGGCATTCGGTGATGTACGGCTCGACGTTGCAGTACGGCACGATCACGCTGAGCAGGGGCATGCTCGCAGAATGCCCTCCCCATGACAGGACGGCAGGGAGCATGCCTGTCCCTGATCAGCTCTTTACCCACACTCGAATCCGCTACGTTGAGCTTCGACATGAGCACTCTTCGTAGGGGGGCGAGGTGCTGAGACGCGTCCGCGAACACGACCTGGAGGTCATCAGGCGCTGGCGGAACCACCCGAGGGTCCGCGCGGCCAGCCTGACCACGCACGAGATCGGCCCCGACGAGCACGCCAGATGGTGGGCGGGCGTGAAAGGCGACCCGAGCCGCGAGGTGCTCGTCTACGAGCACGGCGGCACTCCCTCTGGCGTGGTCACGTTCACCGGGCTCGGCCCCGGCGCCACGAGCGCGGCGTGGGGCTTCTACCTCGACCTCGAGGGTCTGGAGTCGTCGGGCGAGCTGCTGCGGGCGTGGATCGGGCTGGAGCGGGCCGCGATCGAGCACGCCTTCGGCCCGCTCGGCCTGGCGACGCTGCGCGGCGAGGTGCTCGAGGACAACGAGTCGGTCAGGCGTCTGCACCGGCGCTTCGGTTTCGCCGAGCTCGGCTCGGACCCCCGCGCCATCGACGGGGTCGACAGGACCGTCATCACCATCCAGCTCAGCAGAGAGGACAACGCGTGATCTCCATCGCAGGGCGCGAGATAGGGCCGGCGCACCCGCCGTTCGTCATCGCCGAGATGTCCGGCAACCACAACGGCGACCTCGGCCGGGCGCTGGCCATCGTCGACGCGGTGGCGGCCTCGGGGGCCCACGCGCTGAAGCTGCAGACCTACCGGCCCGACACCATCACCGTCGACGCCGACGGCCCCGCCTTCCGCGTCGGCGAGGGCCACGAGCTGTGGGGCGGCGAGAACCTCTACCGGCTCTTCGAGCGCGCCCACACCCCGTGGGAGTGGCACCAGCCGATCTTCGAGCGGGCCCGCGCGCGGGGTCTCGTGCCGTTCTCCTCGCCGTTCGACCCGACCGCGATCGACCTGCTGGAGAAGCTCGACACGCCCGCCTACAAGATCGCCTCCTCGGAGATCGTGGACCTGCCGCTCATCAGGCTGGCGGCGGCCACGGGCAAGCCGCTGATCATCTCGACCGGCATGGCGACGATCGCCGAGATCCACGCAGCCGTCGAGGCCGCCCGGGAGGCGGGGTGCGCGCAGCCGGTGGTGCTGGCCTGCACGGCCAGCTATCCCGCCGAGCCCGGGGAGAGCAACCTTCGCGCGCTGCCCCTCCTGGCCGGCATCACCGGCACGGTGGTCGGCGTGTCCGACCACACGCCAGGGATCGGGGTGCCGGTGGCGGCGGTCGCGCTGGGCGCGTGCGTCATCGAGAAGCACATCACGCTCTCCCGCGCCGACGGAGGGGTCGACGCCGCCTTCTCGCTGGAGCCCGCCGAGCTGGCGGCGCTCGTGGTGGAGAGCCATCGGGCCTGGCAGTCGCTCGGCGCGCCGGTGATCGGGCCGCGGCCGAGCGAGGGCGAAGGCCTGCGGTTCAGGCGCTCGCTCTACGTCGTGCGCGACGTGCGGGCGGGCGAGCCTGTGACCCCGGAGAACGTCAGGTCGATCAGGCCGGCGGGCGGTCTGCCGCCCGCGACGGCGAGCGAGGTGATGGGTCGCGCGTTCACCAGGGACGCCGCCATGGGAACCCCGTTGACCTGGGACCTCATCTGAATCCGGCGGACGGGGGTTCAGCCGAGGAGGGCGTCGGCGACGCGTTCCCTTCCCCTGCCGTCGACCAGCTCAGGGCCGCGCGTGCCGTACTCCGCTCGCAGGCCGGGGTCGGTGAGCAGCCGCCGCAGCGCGGGCACCGCCCGCTCGGGGCTGCCGCCGAGCCCCGCGGCAAGGCCGCGGCCCACCAGCGCCTCGTAGCCGATGAGCTGGTTGTCGGCCACCCAGGTCAGCGCCGCGGGCACGCCGAGATAGAGCAGCTCCCAGATGGCCGAGCCCGCTGCCGTCACCACCAGGTCGGCCTCGGCCATCAGGTTGGGCAGCAGGTCGGTGGGCGGGAGGACGGTGATGCCCTCCCCCGCCGGCAGCGGATCCGAGCTGATCACGGTGGCGGTGAACGGCACGCCGGTCGCGCGCAGCGCCTCCACCCACCGGGGCGCGACGCCGGTGGCGTCGGTGCCGCCGAAGAAGCACAGCACGTGCGGCGGGGCCGCGCCGGTGCGCGCGGGCGCGCGGACGGCCCGCCGTACGCTGTCGCGCAGCAGCACGTAGCGTGCCCCGGCCAGCCGCACCCCCGGATACGGCAGGGCGCAGGCGACCTCCTCCGCGCCGAGGTTCTGGTCGAGATAGAGGTGCGCCTCCTGACCCAGCGGATCGCCGTCGATGATCGCGAGGACGCGCGTGCCCGCGGCCATGAGCACACGCCCCGTCTCGGCGGGCAGCGTGTAGGAGTCGAGCACGACCGCGTCGAAGCCGAGCGCGGCGAGCCGGCCGGGCTCGGCGGGCGCCGGGCGCACCGGCAGGGCGCGCAGGTCGAGCTGACGCATGGCCCACGGCAGCGACCCCATGTCGCCGAGGAAGGACACGTGCGTGCCGCGCGCCCGCAACTCCTCGGCCAGCGCGACGCAGCGCACCAGGTGGCCGACGCCGATCGCGGACCCCGCGTCACAGCGGATGCCGACGCGCACGATCACGCCTCCCGCAGCGCCTTCTGCTCGACATGTGCGTTGATCATGCACGCCTCCGGCCGCGCGCGCAGCCACGCGACCAGCTCGCGCACGCGCGCGCAGCGGTCGCCCATGGCGGCCACCATCGTGGCGATCAGCCGCCAGTCGTCCTCGGTGTCGAGCGTGACCCGCAGGTCGGGGGCGGCGGGGCAGTAGCTGAGGCCGAGCAGCCGGAAGTCGTCGGGGTGGGTGTAGATGTGGGAGGTGACGTGCGTGCGGTGGTAGCCGGAGGCGACCTTGCCGACCGCCTCCAGCACGTCCCTGCCGACGATCTCGACGTCCATGCCGCGCGGCAGCGTGCGGACCAGGCTCGTGGTCATGTAGTCGAGGCCGGGAAGCGACTGGTAGGCCAGCGCGACCTCCCTGATGATCTCGGGGTCGAGCAGCGGGCAGTCGGCGGTGAACCGCATGACCGCGTCGCACGGACGGCTCTCCAGCGCGTCGACGAACCTGGTCAGCACGTCGTCGACGGGACCGCGGTGCCAGGCGACGCCGAGCCGCTCGCACTCCGCGACGACCGCGTCGTCGGCGGCCTCCCCCGTGGTCGCCACCACGAGGTCGTCGACGACGTCCGACCTGTCGACGGCCCTGACCACCCAGCCGAGCACCGAGCGACCCCCCAGGTCGCGCAGCACCTTGCCGGGCAGTCGCGATGACCCCATGCGCGCTTGGATGACTCCGACAATACGCACTGATGCCCCATTCCCCCGTGTGACCGTGCGTGTCTGCTTCGTCGCGCTATGCTACCGGCCTGTCTACGCAGACGCAGGTGGTACCACCGAAATCAGGGGGCGACGTGAGCGTGGTGACCGGATCGTCAATGTTGATCACTGGAGGCACGGGCTCGTTCGGCAAGGCCTTCGTGCGCCACGCCCTCGACCACCTCGGTGTGCGCCGCCTCGTGATCTTCTCCCGCGACGAGCTCAAGCAGTACGAGGCCAGGCAGCTGTTCGGCGAGGACGAGCGGCTGCGCTGGTTCATCGGCGACGTACGCGACCGCGACCGCCTCACCCGCGCCATGCACGGCGTCGACCACGTCGTCCACGCCGCCGCGCTCAAGCAGGTCGACACCGCCGAGTACAACCCCTTCGAGTACGTCAGGACCAACATCGCCGGCTCGCAGAACGTCGTCGAGGCCGCGATCGACTGCGGCGTGCGCAAGGTCGTCGCGCTGTCCACGGACAAGGCCTCCAGCCCCATCAACCTGTACGGCGCGACCAAGCTCGTCGCCGACAAGCTCTTCGTCTCCGCCAACCACTACGCCGCCAGCCACGTGACCAGGTTCGCCGTGGTGCGCTACGGCAACGTGGTGGGCAGCCGCGGCTCGGTCGTGCCCTTCTTCCTGCGCCTGGCCAGGGAGGGCGGCAGCCTGCCGATCACCGACAAGCGGATGACCCGCTTCTGGATCACCCTCGAGCAGGCGGTCAGGTTCGTCGTCGACTCCTTCGACATGATGCAGGGCGGCGAGCTGTACGTGCCGCGCATCCCGAGCATGCGCATCACCGACCTGGCCGAGGCGCTGGCCCCCGAGAGCCCGATGGAGGAGATCGGCATCAGGCCTGGCGAGAAGCTGCACGAGGAGATGATCGCGCCCGACGACGGCAGGCGCACGCTGCGCCTCACCGACCGCTATGTGGTCCAGCCGACGATCGCGACCTGGGGCTACGTCCCGCCGCAGGGCGGGGAGGCGCTGCCCGAGGGCTTCGCCTACCGCTCGGACACCAACGACCGCTGGCTGTCCGTCGACGAGCTGCGCGACATGGTGACGGTGAACGCCTGATGCTCCCCTACGGACGCCAGTCGATCATCGACGCCGACGTCGAGGCCGTCGCCGGGGTGCTGCGCGGCGACTGGCTCACGACGGGTCCCGCGGTCGCGCTGTTCGAGCGCGAGCTGGCCACGTGGACGGGCGGCGTACCGTGCGTCAGCGTCACCTCGGGCACCGCGGCGCTCCATGTCGCCTACGCGGCGGCGGGTGCCGGCGAGGGCGACGAGGTGGTCACCACGCCGCTGACGTTCGTCGCCACTGCGGCCACGGCCGCGCTGCTGGGCGCGAAGGTCGTCTTCGCCGACGTGGAGCCCGACACCGGCAACCTCGATCCGGCCGCGGCCGCCGCCGCGGTGACGGCCAGGACACGCGTGATCACCGCGGTCGACTACGCGGGCCATCCCGCCGAGTACGACCGGTTGCGCCAGGTCGCCGACGGGTGCGGCGCGACGCTGGTGGGCGACGCCGCCCACTCCATAGGCGCCGCCTATCGGGGGCGGCCGGTCGGCTCGCTCTGCGACCTCACGACGTTCTCGTTCTTCCCCACCAAGACGGTGACCACGGCCGAAGGGGGCGCCGTCGTCTCCGGGGACGCCGAGCTGTTCAGGCGCGCGGCCATGTTCAGGAACCACGGCCTGGTCAGGGACCCCGCTCTGCAGCGCGACCCCGAGGTCGGCGGCTGGCACCAGGAGGTCCACTCCTTCGGCCTCAACTACCGGCTGCCCGATGTGCTGTGCGCGCTCGGGGTCAGCCAGCTCCGCCGCCTGGCCGCGTTCAGGGCGCGCAGGGCCGAGCTGGTGGCGCGCTACAACAAGCTGCTGTGCGGGGTGCCGGGTCTCGGCCTGCCCGTCCAGCGCGACCACGTCGAGCCCTCGTGGCACCTCTACCCGGTCCGCGTCCGCGAAGGGCGGCGCCGTGAGGTCTACGACAGGATGCGCGCCGCCGGCATCGGCGTCCAGGTCAACTACATCCCCGCCTACTGGCATCCGGTCTTCGAGGACCTCGGCTACCGGCGCGGGCTGTGCCCGGAGGCCGAGGCCTACTACCGCGAGCAGCTCTCGCTGCCGCTCTTCCCCGACCTGTCCGAGGGAGACCAGGACCGCGTGGTCGAGTGCCTGGCGGGCATCCTCAGCTAGCGCCCATCTCCCTGATCATCAGGCCGCCCTCCTCGTTCCTGTCGACGAGGAAGCGCCTGCCCCTCACCTCGACCTCGGGCCTGGCCGCGGTCTCCACCACCAGACTGACGACCTTGCCCTGGTCGAGGACGAGATTCCAGCACGCCTCCTCGTGCTTGGAGTCGTCGATCTCGGCGAAGGCCACGCGAGCGGTGAAGGCCTTGCCGCCGACGGCCACGGGGAAGTAGATCTCCTCGGCGTCGTGCCTGCGGATGAGGCGCAGGACGGGTTCGCCGTCGCCGCGCCGGCCCAGTTCTCCCGATATCACCAGCCGGTCGTCATGGACGTGGCACTCGCGCACGACGGCGTTGCTCCGCGACAGCCTGATGCCCCACGAGCCGCGGAAGGTGCGGACGGGCACCAGCCACAGCTGGCGCAGCCGTACGGGGACCGGGGTCGCGGGCGGCGCCCAGCGCGGGCCGCCGATCTTGCCGGTCAGGTGCAGCCCTGGACGGCGCAGCTCCACGTGCAGCTCCCAGTGGCCCGGGCCGTGGGAGGCGAGCGCGGCGGGGTCGAGCGCGAACGCGAAGTGGTAGCCGCTCTCCAGCGCCGTGCTGCCGTCCTCCCAGGCGATCTCCGACCAGGTCGGGAAGGCCGTTCCGTGGCCCAGCGAGATCCTGGCGCCGCTCTTGCGCTCCATCAGCCAGATCGTGAGCTTCACCTGGCCCACGGCGCCCGCGTCGAACCTGCCGATCGAGACCCGTCCCTCGCCGTGCAGCCTGCCCTCGTGCCAGTCCAGCCGCAGGAGGCGGGAGGTGAGAGCCAGGTCGCCGGACAGCGGCGCCAGGTGGTCGGGCATCCGGGAGTGCTCGGCGATCCAGCGCCGCCCCGGCCCTGCTCTGCGCATCAGGGGTTGCATCGCGCCGCTCTCGACCTCGCCGAAGACCTTCGCGAGCGTGTCGAGCTGCCGCGTGTGCAGGAGGTGGACCAGCAGCCGGCGGGCGAACGGCAGGCCGAGCCAGCCCGACAGGGGAACCTGGTCGAGATACGACACGGCCAGGTCGACGATGTCGGGAGGAAGGGCGTCGCCGTGGAGGGCGACCGCCTCCGCCACCACGTGCATGTCGACGTCGAGCGTGTCGGTGTCGAACGCGGCGGCCAGGCGCGGCGCTCCCCCGCGCAGGATCCTGGAGGCGTCGCACACCGAGAGCAGCCGGTCGCGGAGGTTGTCCGGTTCGAGCTTGCGCTGGGTGATGGAGGACTCCGCCTCGTCGCGCTGCCGCCAGTGGTAGACGACCTCGCGCAGCACGTCGACGGAACCGGCGCGGACGTGCGCCGCCATGGTGACGGGGTGGTCCTCGTACATCCGGTCGGGGAAGGCCAGGCGAAGCTCGTCCCAGAAGGACCGCCTGAAGACCTTGTTCCAGACCATGCGGTCGCGGATCAGCAGCGGATGGCGGGTGATGTGGGTGCGCTTCCTCTGCACCCTGAAGGCGTCCTTGTGCGCCCACGACGCCTTCAGCCGCCCGCCGATGAGCCGCTTGGCGTTGCCGCACGCCATGTCGGAGCCCGTCGACTCCAGCGAGGCGACCATCTTGGCGAACGCCACGCGCGGCACCACGTCGTCGCCGTCCACGAAGGCGAGATAGCGTCGCGTCGCGAGGCGCACGCCGACGTTGCGCGCCATGCCAGGGCCCATGTTGTGCTGCCTGACCAGGCGGAACCTGTCGTCGACCGCGCACATCGCCGCCGCGACGGCCGCGCTGCCGTCGGTCGACCCGTCGTCGACGCAGATCACCTCGATGTCGCCCAGGGTCTGCCTCGCGATCGACTCCAGGCACTCGCCGACGTACTTCTCCACGTTGTGGAAGGGGACGATCACCGAAAGCACTGCGACTCCCTTCAGATGGAGAACTTGCGGAGGACCCTGCGGGCCAGCCGCCCGGGCCGCGCGAACCTGAGCGAGAGCCGGTAGCCCAGCGTCCTGCGGCAGGCCATGGCCTTGCGCTGAACCTTCTTGAGCTTCGCCTTGGTCTTCTTCAGGTCGCGCTCGCGATAGGTCAGCTTGGTCTCCAGCCTGCCCACCCTCGCCTGGGAGTCGGACAGGCACTGGTGGAGGTGGTCGCGGGCGTCGAGCAGCTCGCGGTAGGCCGGCGGCGTCTGGCCTGGCTCGATGACGGTGTCGATCTCCTCCTCCAGCCGCATCGCCGCCTCCAGGTGCTCCTTGTCGCATGGGATCCCGCACATGCCGGCCAGCGTGAGCGTGAGCTGGTCGGCCTCGATCGGCCACGGCCACGGGTGGTGGTGACCGGCGGCGAGCAGCCGTACGGCGAAGCGCCACAGGATCCTGCAGAGCACGATCTCGACGACGGGGGCGTCGTCCAGCGTCCAGCCCGACTCGGCCAGCTGCAGCCGCTCGCCGTCCCAGACGAGGTTGTCGGTCGTCCCGAAGACGGCGATCAAAGGCGGCTGCGCCTTCACCCACTCGCCGAGCACGGTGAAGGTGTCCCTGAGCGCCCGCATGTCGTCGCGGGCGCAGCCCTCCAGCAGGATCTCCTCCAGCACCCGGCCGTGCGGGATGATCGCGGAGGCCTCCGACGCCACCAGGCGCACCCTGCCGCTCTCCGGCGGCGCGGACAGCGCGCGGCGGCTCCAGCCGGTGCTGCCGTAGATCACCTCGTGGACGATCGGGCCGCTCTGCAGCAGGCCCGTCGGCAGGATGGTGTGGCCGGGAGCCGAGGGCCCCTTCCTCGCGACGGTCACCCACAGCGGGGCCAGCCGGTCGGCCAGCTCGTGTCTGAAGGCGGTGCGGGTCAGATGGAGCGGGTCGGCCACGACCATCCTGGTGTCGTAGCCCCTGGCGCTGAGCGGGACGGTGAGCGCGTCGGGCGGGCGCTGGGCCAGCACGTGGGTGGCCAGGAGCGCGCGCGGCGCCTCACGGGTGGGATAGGCCGCGTAGCAGGTCTCCGCGTGGAGGTTCAGCGCCTGGAGTTCCCGCTCGACCGTCTCGGGGCCGTTGGGATAGGTCACGTCGTAGCCGTGGGGCGTCCACTGCGAGTCGTCGCCCTCGCGGCCGGCCGGCCTGGCCGACACGAACCGGTCGACGCCCAGGTCGTTCTCCACGCCCAGGATCAGCCGCCCGCCCTCGGCGACCAGCTCCGACAGCGCGGCGAGCGTCTCGCGCCAGCTCTGCACGGGCGACTCGGCCGAGTGCATGGAGGCGAACCCCTCGAAGGCGAGGACCAGGTCGTACGGCTCGGCCAGCGGAAGCCCGTCGAGCCTGCCGCAGAAGACCCTGGCCGCAGGGTGCCTGGTGGCCAGCGCGCAGGCGTCGGGGTAGGAGCGGAGCAACGCCGACAGCGACCCCGCCCGCGCGGCCACCATGTCGAACAGGCCCCCGGGGTGCGGCCCGAGGACCAGCACCCTGCCACGTTCCGTCACGAAGAGGGACGCCAGCTCGGTGGCGACGGCGCCCCAGTCTCTCGACTGTGTGAAGTCCGACCACAACAACATCTCGCCACCGATCAGCTGGACAGTGTCCGGCGTCGTGTTCACGCGCATCGCGCCTTTCTCCATCCGAACAGGCGCCGCAGTTCCTCCGGGCCCGCCTGGTACTCGAAACCGAGCTCGCGTCTCGCCACCTCGTGGGCGAGCTCGCGGTCCACCCGCACGCCGTGCAGGTCGGGCCACAGCCGCATCCTGCGTGCCGTGCCGCCGTACTCGGGGCGTTCGTCCTCGAACTGCATCGGGTCCCCGTACACCGCGATGTCGCATCCGACGGAGGCTCCGTAGAACAGCGCGCTGCCCAGCCGGTTGGAGGCGACCCTGCGGTGGCGGCGCAGCTCGGTGAGCTGGCCGCGCAGGAAGTCGCCCCCCTTGCCGTCCCAGCGCGAACCCCTGTGGCCGTGGCTGATGACGCGGAAACCGGCCGACGCGTAGGCCCGTCTGACGGCGGCGTCGCCGTACTCGAGCCAGTAGAGGCAGACGGTCACGGGGCCGGTCTCGACCTCGCGGATCTCCGCCGCCAGCCTGGCGTGGTCGCCGTGGACCGCGCTCTTCTCCCAACCGTGGAAGGGGTACCAGATCGTGCCCTCACGCTCGTCCTCCGGCACCCTGCCCAGCTCGGGCTCCGTGGCCAGCAGGTAGATCCACGGCGCGCCGATGAGGTAGTGGCCCCGACGGCCCATCGACCAGCCCCTGCGCCGCAGCACGTCCGACCAGATGAACCGGGGATATCCGGGGCTGCACCACTTGTCGTTGGGCGGAAAGCCGTGAAGGTAGTTCCAGCCATGCTGCACGAATCCCTGGATACGTGGCGGCCCTCCCTGGGCTATCCCGCAGTAGGCGCCCAAGATCTGGGAGTGCCCGTACCAGTGATTGGATTCGTCCACACCGAACCTCCTCGTTAGCCTGCGCTCGGGCAGACCTTTCCAGTCGTCCCCGCGAGCCGCGCGGCGCTATACCCATCCATTACTCGCGGTGGAAGTTGCCTTCACACGCCGTCTCGAGCTGCCGCCACGGCGCTACACTGCGTTTCGATTCTGTCGCAGATAGTGAGGAAGCATGAGACATCTCGATCGCCTGCGCGTCGTCTTCCGCAGCTCGCTCAACCTGCCAGAGGGCACCGACGTCGACGGACTGGAGTACCGCTCCATCCCGCAGTGGGACTCGCTGGGCCACATGGCCCTCATCGCCGCGATGGAGGACGCGTTCGACATCATGATCGACACCGACGACATGATCGACATGAGCTCGTTCGAGAAAGCCGTGCGGCTGCTGGAGAAGCAGGGTGTCGCGGCCTGAGCCGAGGGTCGCCCTCGTCACCGGGTCCACCAGGGGCATCGGCAGGGCGATCGCGGCCAGGCTCGCCGCCACGGGACACGAGGTCGTCGTCCACGGCCGCACGGCCGAGGCCGCGGAGAAGGCGGCGGCCGAGATCACGGCGGAGACCGGCGGCCCGACCTGCGCGGTCCACGGCGACGTGGCCGACGCCGACGCGGTCGCCGCCCTGATGCGGGAGATCCATCGCCGCCACAGGCGGCTCGACGCCCTGGTGATCAACGCGGGCGCCCACGAGGCGGCCCTGCTCGGCATGATGCGCGGCTCGTCGGTGAGCCGCCTGTTCGAGGTCAACGCCGTGGGCGCGACGCACACGCTGCAGGCCGCCGTGAAGCTGCTGCGCAGGGGTACGGCTCCCGCCGTCGTCCTGGTCTCCTCCGTCATGGCCGCCAAGGGCGGCGCGGGACAGGCCGTCTACTCCGCCACCAAGGCCGCCGTGCTCGGCCTCACGCTCGCCGCCGCCAAGGAGCTCGGCCCCTCGGGCATCAGGGTCAACGCCGTGGCGCCCGGCTTCGTCGAGACCGGCATGCTGGAGACGCTCGACGAGCAGGGCCGTGCCTCCACGGTCGCCGCCACGCCGCTCGGCAGGCTCGGCAGACCCGAGGACGTCGCCGCGAGTGCCGCCTTCCTGCTCTCGGCCGACGCCGCCTTCGTGACCGGCCAGATCCTCGGCGTCGACGGCGGCCTGGTGCTCTGACCACCCGCACCCCAAAGGACCGCGCGCCTCGCGGGGAGACCGCGCCCGACAGGAAAGGCAGCAGCGATGGACCCGTTCCCCCACCCGCAGGCGAGGCTCGTCGTGGCGGGCACCCAGGACGTGCTCGGCGGCGAGGAGCTGGCCGGGCGCGTCGCCGAGGCGGAGCGGGCGCTGGCCGCGTCGCCACCGGGCCCGCTGTTCCTCGGCATGCGCAACGACCTGCCCTCCGTCCTCGGCTACCTGGCGGCGCTACGGGCGCGCAGGCCTGTCGCCCTGCTCGACCCGGCCCTTAACGCCGCCGTGCTTGCCGACCTGACCGACCGCTTCCAGCCCGCCGCCCTCTCCGGGCTCGACGCGCTCCCCGGACCCACCACACGCTCCGGACCCGCAGCGTTTTCCGAGGTCGACGCGCTCTCCGGACCCGCAGCGCTCTCGGGGATCGACGCGCAGCGGCCGCGCGGCGCTCCCGACCCGCACCCCGACCTGGCCGTTCTGCTGACCACGTCAGGCTCCACCGGCAACCCCAAGCTCGTACGGCTCTCGCACGCCGCCGTCATGGCCAACGCCCGCGCCATCGCCCAGGCCCTGCGCCTCGGCCCCGCCGACGTCGCCCCCACCAGCCTCCCGCTCCACTACAGCTACGGCCTGTCGGTGCTCAACAGCCATCTGGCCGTCGGCGCCACCGTCGTGCTGACCGGCGCGAGCCTGCTCGAACGCCCCTTCTGGCGGCAGCTGGCCGAGCACCACTGCACCTCGCTGGCGGGCGTGCCGTACCAGTACGAGATGCTGCGCAGGCTCCGCTTCGACCCCGCCGCCTATCCCGCGCTCACCACGCTGACCCAGGCGGGCGGCAGGCTGCGACCCGAGCTGGTCGCCGAGTTCGCCGCCAAGGTCGACAGGTTCTTCGTGATGTACGGCCAGACCGAGGCCACCGCGCGCATCGCCGTGCTGCCTCCCGACCGCCTGGCCGACAGGCTCGGCTCGGCGGGCCTCGCGCTTCCCGGCGGCACGCTCGGCATCGAGGACGGCGAGGTCGTCTACCGGGGCCCCAACGTGATGATGGGCTACGCCGAGACCGCGGCCGACCTGGCCAGGGGCGACGATCTGGGCGGCGTGCTCAGGACCGGCGACCTCGGGCGTCTCGACGAGGAGGGGTTCCTGTTCGTCACGGGCAGGGTGAAGCGCATCGCCAAGATCTTCGGCGTGCGCGTCAACCTCGACGACGTGGAGCGGCTCCTGCGCGACTGCGGCCCCGTCGCGGCCACCGGCGGCGACGACAGGGTGACGGTGTGGACGGAGGGCATGGACCCCGGCGCGCGCGAGGCGGTGGCCAGACGGCTGGGCGACGAGCTGCGCCTGCACTGGAGCGGCTTCGACGTGCGAGGCGTCGACAGGCTTCCCCTCCTCACCACAGGAAAGATCGACTACCGAGCGCTGGAGGCCCGCACGTGAGCGTCTTCACCCTGCCCCAGGAGGCGAAGGAGGCGGCGCTGCTGCCCCGGCTCGCCGCCCTGACCGAGCGCCACAGGCGCGAGTGCGAGCCGTACCGGCGGATCCTGGACGCGACGGGGTCCGCCCCGCCGTACGGGTCGGTGGCGGACCTGCCGTGGCTGCCGGTCCGCCTGTTCAAGACGCACGAGCTGCGCAGCATCCCCGAGGAGCAAGTGTTCAGGGTGCTGACCTCCAGCGGGACGACAGGGCAGCGGCCGAGCCTGGTCTACCTGGACAGGGAGGCGGCCGCCACGCAGACGCGCATGCTCGCCGCCACCATGCGCGGCGTGCTGGGCGAGCGGCGGCTGCCCATGCTGATCGCCGACACCAGGGCGGTCGTGCGCGACCCCACGTTGAGCGCCAGGGGCGCCGGCGTGCTCGGGATGATGAACTTCGGCAGGGACCACACCTTCGCTCTCGACGAGGAGGGCCGCCCCGACCCCGAGGCAGTGTCGGGCTTCCTCGCCGAGCACGGGCGCGAGCCGTTCCTGGTGTTCGGCTTCACCTTCATGGTCTGGCTCTACCTGCGGGAGCTGGAGGCCGACCTGTCCAACGGGATCCTGATCCACTCAGGCGGCTGGAAGAAGCTGGCCGAGCAGGCCGTGGACAACGCCGCCTTCCGCCACCACTTCGCCGCGCGCACGGGGTTGACCGCCGTGCACAACTTCTACGGGATGGTGGAGCAGATCGGCACGGTCTTCCTGGAGGGCGCCGACGGCGGCGCGCTCTACTGTCCCGACTTCGCCGACGTGCTGATCCGCGACCCCGACACCTGGCAGGAGGCGCCGGTGGGCGTGCCTGGACTGATCGAGGTCGTCAGCACGCTGCCCACCTCCTATCCGGGGCATGTGCTGCTGACCGAGGACCTGGGCGTCGTCCACGGCGTGGACGACGGGGTGTGGCCGGGCAAGAGGTTCTCCGTCCTGGGCAGGCTGCCGAGAGCCGAGGCGCGCGGGTGCAGCGACACGTTCGGAGCGGCCGCCTGATGATCGACGTCCTGTTCCCCGTCCCCGGCAGATCCGACGCAGGGACGCTGGTCGCCGAGCTGACCGCCGCGCCCGTCGGCGGCCCTTTGGCGGTCGGCGACGATCGGATGCGCGCCTTCCTGACCGCGTTCGGCGCCAGACTCCTGAGCCCCGCGATCGCCCGACGCCATCCCGAGCTCGGCTCGCTCGGCTTCTTCCTGCGCCGCGTCGAGCTGGCCAGGGCGCTCGACCTGCTCGAAGGCGAACACCTGCGGGTGCCGCGCGGGCTGGTCTTCCACGTCCCTCCCGCCAACGTCGACACCGTCTTCGTCTACTCGTGGGCGCTGTCGGCGCTCATGGGCAACCGCAACGTCGTACGGCTGTCGCCGCGCTCGGGGGCCGTCGCCCGCACGATCGTCGAGACCCTCGCCAGGGCGCTGCGCGACGCCGACCCCGCCGTGGCGCAGACCCAGCGGATCGTCTCCTACGACCGTTCGGAGGAGGCCACCGCCGCCTTCTCCGCCGCCTGCGACCTACGGGTCATCTGGGGCGGTGACGCCGCCGTCACCGCCATCCGCCGCCACCGGCTGGCCCCGCACGCCCGCGACCTCACCTTCCCCGACCGCTCGTCGTTCGCCGTCATCAGGTCGGTGGCGTGGCTGGGCAGCACGGCTCCTGTGCGGGCCGCGGCCGCCGAGGGGTTCGCCAACGACTCCTACTGGTTCGACCAGGCCGCGTGCTCGTCCCCGAGGACGGTGTTCTGGGTCGGCTCGGCCGCCGACACCGACAAGGCCCACGCCGACTTCGCCGTACGGCTGGCCGAGGCGATCGCCGCCCGCGGCTGGAGCGTCGACGCGGCGATGGCCGTCGAGAAGCGGGTCGCCGCCTACGGGATGGCCGCCGACGGGGCCGGGGAGTCGATCACCTTCCACGGCAACGCCCTGACCGACGTGCGGCTCTCGGCGCCCTCGGCGATGCCGAGGCGGTGGCTGGGCACCGGGACGTTCGCGCACACCAGGCTCGGCGACCTGAGCGAGCTGGTCCCGCTCGTCGAGCGCAAGGACCAGACGATGACGCATTTCGGTTTCGCGAGGGACGAGCTGGAGGCGCTGGCCAGGGCGCTGGCGGGGCGCGGGGTCGACCGCATGGTGCCCTTCGGCTCCGCGCTGACCTTCCACCGGGTGTGGGACGGGGTGGACCTGCCGTCGGAGTTCACCCGCATGGTGACGGTCAGCGCACAGGCCACGGGATCGGCCGCTCGAAAAGGGTGACGCGCGCGCCGGTGAACCTCCAGCGGCCGGCCACCGCGTACCCGCCCGCCGCCCTGATCTGCTCGCGTCTGATCCGCTGGAGCCGCTCGACCTCGCCGCTGGGGTCGCCGATGCGCAGCAGCCACACCCGCCGGCCCGCGTCCAGGCGCTCGGCGACCTTCGTGGTGCGCGCGTCGAGGCCGACCAGGGTGCCTGCCCGACGGGGTGACTTCCGCATCGTCACGTCGCGCAGGCGCGACCCTGGCCCCGGGTAGGCCGCCCACATGAGCCTGGGCCAGCGCGGCACGTAGACGATCAGGTCGCCGGCGCGCGCGTGCCGGTTGAGCACGTCCGCGGCGGCCCGCACGTCCATGGGCTTGGCGTCGTTGGCGCGGGCGGCGACGTTCGCGGGTACCAGGAGGGCGGCCAGGCCCGCGAACGCGACCACGCGCGGCGCCGGGCGGAGCGAGACGATGCCCATGGCGGCGGCCAGCGCCCAGCCCGGCACGCAGAAGAACAGGTAGCGCGGCAGGAAGAGCGACTGGAAGGGCAGGACGGCCAGCAGCGCCACGGACGGCGCCACCATCCACGGCAGTGCCACGGCGGCCACGCCGACCTTCCTTCCCCTGTCGTGCCACACTCCCGCGCCGATGAGCGCGACCAGCGCGACGGCCCCGACGGCCGAACCGGCCAGGCCGCACATCGCCGTCCAGAGGCCGCGGAGGGCAGGGGCGGGCACGAACGCGACGGCGCCCTTCTGCGGGTAGGCGATCAGCACCAGCGGAAGCGTCGCAAGACCGCCTGCCGCCGCTGCCGCCAGCCAGGCCAGAGCGGTCCGCCGCGCGGGCCGCGTCCACAGCATCGTGACCGCGTGCGCCGCGACGAGCGACAGCGCCACCAGGTTGAACGCGCCCATGAGCGCGAGGACCAGCGCGTAACCGGCGAACCACCGCCTGCCGCCGTCCTGGATCCCGCGGACCAGCAGCCACGTGGCGGCGACCGCCAGCATGGCGACCAGCGGATAGGAGCGCGCCTCGTGCGCGTACTGGGCCGCCACCGGCAGCGCGGCGAACAGCAGGCCGGCGGCCAGGCCCACCCCCCGGCCGCCGAGCCTGTACCCGACCGCCGCCAGGCCTGCGCAGGCGGCGGTGATCGCGACCACGGAAGGCAGGCGCAGGACCGCCTCCCCCGCCTGTCCCGCCAGCTCGGCCACTCCCTTGGCGATCAGGTAGTACAGCCCGTGCACGGCGTCCACCTGGGACAGCATCGTCATCATCTGGCGCGTCGACCGTGTCGCGAGGTCGGCGGTGACGACCTCGTCGACCCACATCGAAGGCCCGGTGAGACCCCACAGTCCCAGGCAGAAGGCGATGATCGCGCACGCGAACGACGGGTGTCGCATGGTCAGGATCATGCTGCGTGGCCCGCCGGGCCGGGCCGGACTTTACGCCCTGTTGTCCGCGCCATCGGACAGCGGGGAGGCGGCCACGGTGACGAGAACACCGGCGAAATGGGGCACGATAGACGGGGCCCGTTGATCCCCCGTCGATGGAGGTGCCTGATGTTCGTGCGTGGTCTCGTCATGGCCGGAATGGCCGCCGTGCTCCTGCCGGCGCCCTCCGCGCACGCGGCGGCCAAGGTC
This sequence comes from Nonomuraea sp. bgisy101, assembly GCF_057708945.1. Classification (NCBI taxonomy): domain Bacteria; kingdom Bacillati; phylum Actinomycetota; class Actinomycetes; order Streptosporangiales; family Streptosporangiaceae; genus Nonomuraea; species Nonomuraea sp. bgisy101. Next base: position 115,683 of record NZ_JBYITD010000002.1, on the reverse strand, counting down.
GACTGCGCGAAGGTCAAGTGCCTCGCGCTGACCTTCGACGACGGACCAGGGGCCTCGACTGGAACGCTCCTGTCCACGCTGCGGAAGTCCGGAGCCAAGGCCACCTTCTTCCTCATGGGCAAGCACGTCGAAAGCCGTCCCACGCTGGTCAAGCGCATGGCGGCGGAGGGGCACGAGATCGGCAACCACACCTGGTCGCACCCGAGCCTGACCACGCTGTTCGACGAGGAGATCACGCAGGAGCTGAGGACGACCCAGGAGGCCGTCAAGAAGGTCACCGGCAGGGCGCCGAAGCTGTTCCGCCCGCCGTACGGGAACACCGACGACAGGGTGGCCGCGCTGGCGGGCGACGAGGGGATGGCGCAGGTGCTGTGGACCGGCACCACGCTCGACTGGAAGCTGCGCGACCAGAAGAAGATCAGGGCGGCCGTGCTCAAGCTGGCCAGGCGCGACGGCGTCATCCTCATGCACGACGTGGTCCCGCAGACCGTCCAGGTGATGCCGACGCTGATCAAGGATCTGCGCAAGCGCGGCTACCACCTGGTGACGGTGTCGGCCCTGCTCAAGGGGCGCACGCTCGAACCGGGTGAGACCTATCCGTAGACCGTCCGTTTTGCTCTGATCCGCTACCGCCCGGACAATAGCTCTCGATGATGATCGAACGCCCCACGGTAAGGATCTTCCTCTGGATCCAGGCAGTGCTCCTGCTGTGGTGGGCCGCCTTCTATCCAGGCCTGTTCAGCCGCGACTCCGTGCTCTATCTGAGCCACACCATCGTCGGCCCGTGGGTGAGCGACCACTCCGTCCTGTACGACGCGCTCCTGTGGCTGAGTGTCAAGGCCACGGGCGCCGTCAGTCCCGTGACCCTTCTCCAGACCACGGGCATGGCGCTGGCGATCTCGCTCCTCGCGCAGGAGCTCAAGGGCCTCGGCGCGCCGAGGCTCCCGACGACCTTGGCCGCCGTCCTGCTGCCCTTCGCGCCGCCCTTCGGGGCCTTCTCCGTGACGTTCTGGAAGGACGTGCCGTTCACCGCCTGCGTCATCGGCATCACGGCCGTCTGCGCGCGGATCGCCAGGGACAGAGGCCCGACCAGGGGGACGCTGGTCGCGCTCGGCGCGGTGATGCTGGGCGCGGGGCTGTTCAGGGCCAACGGTTTCATGGTCGTGGGCATCGTGGTGCTCGCCCTGATGATCATCGGTAAGGGGACGCGGCTGCGGCTGGCGGCCGTGGGGCTGGGCGCGGCGGCCGTACCCGTCCTGCTCACCAACCTCGTCCTGCCGCAGGTGGGCATCGTCCCGCCGTCACGCACGTTCGTCTACCACACCGCCTACGGGGACATCGCGGTCGCGTGGAAGGAGCGGACGGACCTGTTCACCACGCAGGACGTGGCGCTCATGGCCGAGATCGCGCCGCTGGAGCGCTGGTGGAGGGGCGGCAACTGCAACACGATCAATCCGCTGATCTGGCGGGGCGACTTCGACTGGCGGCGCTCGGACGAGCTCAGCCCGCAGGTGATGGCGCTCTGGCAGCGCATCCTGGTGGAGGCACCCGACCAGGTGATCAGGACCAGGTTGTGCAGGGGGGCGATCGCGTGGCGGCCAGGGGCCGACCGCTGGTCGGAGGGCGGCGCGACCTACCACTTCTCGAGCAGGTGGTTCGCGTGGGAGTACGTGGGCCCCGACATGATCGAGCGCCATCCCGAGCTGGAGAGCTTCAACCTGAGCCCGTTGTCGTGGCCGCTGCACGACGTCGCCGACCAGTGGCTGGACGCCTCCTTCGCGCCCGACCTCGACTGGCTGGTGTGGCGGGGGCCGATCTGGTGCTACGCCGCCTACGTGGCGCTCGCGCTGGCGGCCTGGCTGCGCGGCAACAGATGGGTGCTCGGGATCGCGGCCGCCATGCTCGGCCAGCAGCTCGCGGTGCTCGCCAACATCTCCGCGCAGGACTTCCGCTACATGGCTTCGCCGATCTTCATCGGCTTCCTCATGCTCCCCTTGCTCGTTCGCTTCTGGCGCGCGGGGCGCGGGTAAGCTTCGTCAGATGACGAGACGGCTGGCGTGGCTCGACGCCCTGCGAGGGCTGGGCGCCACGGCTGTCCTCGTGGAGCATCTCAACTACCACTTCCTTGACGAGCTACGGCCACGCTGGATGAATCTGGGCATCTACGGCGTCCTGGTCTTCTTCCTGGTCAGCGGCTACATCATTCCCGCGTCGCTGGAACGCAGGGGCGATGTGCCGGCGTTCTGGATCAGCAGGGTCTTCCGCCTCTACCCGCTCTACCTGCTGCTCATCGCGGTCACGCTCGCGCTGTCGCCGCTGCTGCCACTGCGCGGCGACGTCAACGCGGTCGCCCACCTGACGATGCTCATGGAGGTCACGGGCTCGGCGGGCATGGTCGAGCCGATGTGGACGCTCTCCTACGAGATGGTCTTCTACCTGCTGGTCACGGGCCTGTTCGTGGCGGGGGTGCACCGGCGCAGCGGTTGGTTCGCGCTGGCCTTCGCGCTGCTGGCGACGCTGGTGGCCTTCACACTGCCGCGTGAGGGTCACCTGCTCGACGGCCCATGGGCGCCCGTCGCGGTCCTCGTCGTCGCCGCCGTCGGCCTGGGCTGCGTGCTGTTCGGCTCCCGCTCCTCCCGTACGGCGGGCGCCGTCCTGCTGGCCGTCCTCGCGGTCGCGCTGATCTGGATCGGCAGCAGGGAGTCGTGGCAGGGCGCGATGATCCTCGCGGTGATGTTCACCGGCACCGCGATCCATCGCTGGGAACGCGCGCAGGGCTCGGGCCTGTGGCCGGTGGCGGGAGTCGCGGCACTGATCCTGCTGGTGCCCTTCCTCAAGCCCGTGACGTTCAACGGCCTGACCAACCTGGCGACGATGGGCCTGGCCGCCGCGACGTTCGCGCTGTTCTTCGCGTTGCGCGGGCGCGAACTCCCGCGCGTGCTGGCCTGGCTCGGCCTGATCAGCTACTCGGTCTACCTCGTGCACGTTCCACTGATCAAGCTCGCGCTGCTCGTCATCGGCGATCCAGGGCGGCTGCCGTGGCCCGCGCAGCTCGGTCTCGGCCTGGCGCTGCTCGCGCTGATCCTGGGCGTGAGCTGGCTCACCTACCGCTTCGTCGAGCTGCCCGCCCAGCGCTACGGCAGGCGGCTCATCGAACGTCGGGCCGCCGCCCGCGAGCTCATTGCCGCCTAGCGTCGTAGAGCTCGCGTGACTTGGCCACGCAGGCGCTGTGCCGGCGCGACCAGTCGGTGAGCGTCAGCATCGCCTCGTACAGTTCCAACGCCATCGGCGTCGCCTGGTACTCCACCTTGGGCGGCACGGTCGGGTAGACGGTGCGGGTCAGCATCCCGTCGCGCTCCAGATTGCGCAGGGTCAGCGTCAGCATGCGCCGGGAGATGCCCTGGATGAGCCGCTCCAGCTCGGTGAACCTGATCGGCCCTTCGGCCGAGGCGACGATGATCTGGATGGCCCACTTGCCCGCGATCCTGTCGAGGATCTCCCTGGGCGGGACGGGGCATTCCCCCATCTCGAGCAGGGCCCTGGCGTCGTCCAGCGTCCTGAGCTGGGTTGGTACAGCGGTGTTCCCCTGAGACATGAAAGTGCCTTCTTCCGTCGGACCTCGATAGTCACACATCATGGCCACTGTTACAAAACATGCACTAAGGGAGTAACAGTGACCGCGCACAACAAGTGGGCAGCTCTCGCCCTGCTGGCCGCCACCCAGTTCGTCCTGATCCTCGACCTGACGATCATCGGCATCGCGAGCCCGATCATGGGCGGGGAGTTGCACCTGAGACCCCAGGAGCTGTCCTGGATGACCACCGCGTACACGCTGGTGTTCGGCGGGTTGCTCCTGCTCGGCGGCCGGTTGTCGGACTACCTGGGCCGCCGCCGCGTCTTCGTCGCCGGCATGCTGCTGTTCGCCGCCGCCTCCCTCGCGGGGGGCCTCGCCTCGACGGGCGCCCTCGTGATCGCGGCGCGGGCCGTCCAGGGGCTGGCGGGGGCGCTGGTCGCGCCCGCCGCGCTGTCGCTGGTGATGACCATCTTCAAGGACGATCCGCAGCTCAACAAGGCGATGGGCGTGTGGGGCGCGGTCGGCGGTGTGGGCGGCGCGGCCGGCGTGGTGCTCGGCGGGCTGCTCACCGACTGGTTCGGCTGGCGCTCGGTCTTCTTCGTGAACGTCCCTGTCGGCGCCGTCGCCGCCCTCCTGGCCTTCCGCCTGCTGCCCGCCGTCAGGTCCACCGAGGCGCGCGGCGGCTTCGACCTGGCCGGAGCCGTCACCTCCACCGGCGGGCTCGCCCTGCTGACCTACGCCTTCGAGGGCTCGGGCACGCTGTGGGCGGGCGCGCTCGCCGTGGTACTGCTGGCGGCCTTCCTGGCCATCGAGTCGCGCTCGAAGAACCCGCTCATGCCCCTGGGCATCTTCCGCAAGCGGCAGCTCCGCGCGGGCAACGTGCTGATGTTCCTGGTACCGGTCGCCATGCAGCCGATCTTCTTCATCCTGACCCTCTACACGCAGTTCGTCCTCGGCTACAGCCCCACCCAGTCGGGCCTGTCCATGGTCGCCATCGCCGTCGCCGTCGCCGTCACCGCCTCCACCGTCGGCGGCAGGGCGCTCAGCAGGTACGGCGTGCGCGCCACAGCCGCGACCGGAATCGTGTTCATGCTCGCGGGCATCGCCCTCTACCTGCGTATCGACGTCGACGGCGGCTTCCTCACCAGCATGCTGGCCCCCGAGCTGCTCACCGGCTTCGGCTTCGGCCTCATGGTCGTGCCCGCGACCGTCGCCGCCACCGCCGAGGCCTCCCCCGGCGAGGCGGGCCTCGCCTCAGGCCTGATGAACGTCAGCCAGCAGACCGGCATCTCGATCGGCATGGCCGTGCTCATCTCGCTGGCCGCGACGACCACGGGCGGCTCCACCCAGCCCGCCGACCTGGTGGCCGGCTACCACGCGGCCCTGTGGGCGGCCGTCGCCGTCATGGCCGTCGCCCTGGTGGTGGCTCTGACCATGCTGCCTGGCCTGAAGGCGGCCGCCGTGAGCGAGAGCCGGGCACATCAACCGGCTTGACGATCGCAGTCGTTCGATTACTATTGGTGATGCACAGCCCACTAGGGCTGTGAAGTGAGGCCGGGTTTTCCGCCGTATGACGGGCGCCCGGCCTTTGCGCTGTCAGGAGGCGGTCAGCTCACACGACACGTGCTCCACCAGCGGACCCAGCACTTTGAGATGCCGCTCCTCTCCTCGTGCCAGCTGCGCCGCCGCCGCGCCGACGACGATGTCCGCCAACCAGAGCATGGGCGTGCCCTCCGATGCGGCGTGCATGAAGGTGAACCGTTGAGGCCTGCCGGCGACTCCCGTGAGAACCCTCCGGTCGATCTGGTTCTGCCGTTCCTCACGACGGTCGATGACCAAGTGTCGAATACCCGGGGCGAGCTCCTGGGCAGCCCAACTCAGCGCACGGGCTCGTGCAGCCTCCTGACGCGCACCGGCGGTGAACCGGCATCCGTAGACCCGGGCCGAGATGGGGAGCGCAGCGATCACCTGAACGAGCAGGTCGCGGGTGGCCTCCAGTTCGGCATGCCAGTGCGGGCGCTGATGACGGGGCGTGCAAGGCAAAAGCCGCTCTCGCACCTCCCCTTCCAGCGAAGGATCCGCGCACACCAACGCGAGGAGATACAGGCCCTGCCTGTCGTGGATCGATTCGTCGATGTAGCCGAAACGCAAAGGGGGAGTCACGGAACGCGATTATTCCGTAACTCCCCGCTAAGGAACGCCTACTCCCACTCGATGGTGCCGGGCGGCTTGCTGGTCACGTCGACCACCACCCTGTTGATGTCACGCACCTCGTTGGTGATGCGCGTGGAGATGCGCGACAGGACGTCGTAGGGCACCCGTGCCCAGTCGGCGGTCATGGCGTCCTCGGAGGTCACCGGGCGCAGGACCACGGGGTGGCCGTAGGTGCGGCCGTCACCCTGGACGCCCACCGAGCGGACGTCGGCCAGCAGCACCACGGGGCACTGCCAGATCTCGCGGTCGAGCCCCGCCCTGGACAGCTCCTCCCTGGCGATGGCGTCGGCCTCGCGCAGGATGTCGAGGCGCTCCTGGGTGACGGAGCCGATGATGCGGATGCCGAGGCCGGGACCGGGGAACGGCTGGCGCCACACCATCGCGGCGGGCAGGCCGAGCTCCTCGCCCGCCCTGCGCACCTCGTCCTTGAACAGCGTGCGCAGCGGCTCCACGAGCGAGAACTGCAGGTCTTCCGGCAGGCCTCCGACGTTGTGGTGCGACTTGATGTTGGCGGTGCCCGTGCCGCCGCCCGACTCCACCACGTCGGGGTAGAGGGTGCCCTGGACCAGGAAGTCGACAGGTCCCTCCGACATGATGGCGCGCTGCTCGTCCTCGAAGACGCGGATGAACTCGCGGCCGATGATCTTGCGCTTCTCCTCGGGGTCGGTGACCCCGTCGAGCGCCTTCAGGAAGCGGTCGGCGGCGTCGACGACGCGGAGCTTGACGCCCGTCGCGGCCACGAAGTCGCGCTCGACCTGCTCGGCCTCGCCCTTGCGCAGCAGGCCGTGGTCCACGAACACGCAGGTGAGGCGGTCACCGATGGCGCGCTGGACGACGGCGGCGGCCACCGCGGAGTCGACCCCGCCCGACAGCGCGCAGATGGCGCGGCCCTCGGGGCCGATCTGCTGCTGGACGGCGGCCACCGCGTCCTCGACGATGTTGAGCATCGTCCACGAGGGCCGGCAGCCGGCGGCGTCGAGGAAGTGCTTGAGCACGGCCTGGCCGTGGTCGGAGTGGAGGACCTCGGGGTGGAACTGCACGCCGTACAGGCCCTTGGCGGGATGCTCGAAGGCGGCCACCGGCGTCTCGTCGGTGGCGGCGGTGACGGTGAAGCCGGCGGGCGCCGAGGCGACGCTGTCGCCGTGGGACATCCAGACGGTCTGCTTGGCGGGCAGGCCGGAGAAGAGCACGCCTTCGCGGCCGACGCGCAGCTCGGTGCCGCCGTACTCGGCGACGCCGGTGCGGGCCACCTCACCGCCGAGCGTCTGGGCCATGGCCTGGAAGCCGTAACAGATGCCGAAGGTCGGCACCCCGGTCTCGAACAGGCCCTGAGGAACGGCGGGCGCGCCCTCGGCGTAGACCGAGGAGGGGCCGCCGGACAGGATGATCGCCTTCGGCTTCTTGGCCAGCATCTCCTCGACCGGCATCGTCGAGGGGACGATCTCGGAGTAGACGTGGCATTCGCGCACCCGCCTGGCAATCAGCTGTGCGTACTGCGCACCGAAGTCGACCACGAGCACTGTGTCGAATTCAGACACCGAAAGAACCCCCAACCAGGTGAATGCGGTGCTCTCAGTGTATCCGTAGGCCGGCGAGCACCCGGCAGGGCGGCTGTGCCCCGGTCACTCGTAGTCGGGCGGGCCCGGAACCCCTCCGTCGAGCAGGGTGGCGGTCTGCTCGACCAGGCTCCGCTCGTAGCTCGCGTGGGTCAGCACGAGGAAGCGCTCGTCCCTGATCGCCGCGACGGTCGCGTCGGCGACCTCGGCCGGATCGACGCCCTTCTCCACCAGCGCGTCGAGCCACTCCTGCGAGAAGAGGTCGTCGCGGGTGCGGGCCACCGCGAGGTCGGCGGGCCTGACGCGCTCGGAGCGGCTGATGCCGGTGCGCACCCCGCCGGGGCACAGCGCGGTGACGCGCAGTTTGGAGCCGACCTGCCGCAGGTCGTGGGCGAGAGACTGGGAGGCGGCGAGGGCGGCGTACTTGCTGACCGCCTGGCCGCCGAGGTTGGGCCCGGCGAACAGGCCCGCGACGGAGACGCTGTTGACGATGTGGCCCTCGGTGTCCTGCTCGATCATGCGCGGCACGAACTCGCGGATGCCGTGCAGCACGCCCCAGACGTTGACGCCCAGCAGCCAGGCGAAATCCTCCTCCGTGCGCGTCCACATGCGTCCGCCCTGGAAGACGCCCGCGTTGTTGCACAGCACGTGCACCCCGCCGAGCTCGCTGAAGGCCCTGTTGGCCAGATGGTGTACGGCCGGCGCGTCGGAGACGTCGGTCATCTGGGTGAGCACCTTGACCCCCGAGACCATCGCGGCCGTCTCGGCCAGGCCGCGCGGATCGACGTCGGCGAGCATCAGCGACATGCCCTCCGCCGCGAACCGCACCGCCAGCGCTCTGCCGATCCCGCCCGACGCGCCCGTCACCACCGCGACCTTGCCGGAGAGCTCCCGCACCGCCCCTCCCTAGCGCTCGCTTGAAGGAGACGTTAGCGTGATCTCCGTCGTGTGGAAAGGACACCGGGGGGCGCGGTAAACGTTACCCGCGCCCGTCGGCGGGCTCAGAGGATCCTGTCGAGCAGGCCGAGCGGCGGCGAGCCGAGGTCGAGCATCGCCTTGTGGAAGCGCTGCAGCGTGAACGCCGCGCCCCATTCGGCGCGGGCTCGCGCCCTGAGGTCCTGGATGAGCAGCTTCCCCCACGTGTAGCGGCCGTAGGTGGGATCGAAGCCCGCTCTGCGGGCCTCGGACAGCGCGGCGGGACCGGCCAGCTGGGTGTCGGACGCGAAGCGACGCGCGCCGTCCTCGACCGTCATCTGCCCGGTGTGGACGCCGATGGCGCAGGCCAGACGGGTGACGCGGATCAGCGCCTCCAGCCAGACGCCGATCTCGAAGCGCGGGTCGTGAGCCTCGAAGCCCTCCTCGACGCACAGCTCCTCGCCGTAGTGGGCCCATCCCTCGGCGAACGACATCGACAGCAGGTGGCGCCTGACGTCGGTGCCCACGTGTCGCAGCGCGCGGCCGTGGGAGAAGTGCCCCGGCGCCACCTCGTGCACGTTGATCGCCGGAAGCGTGGTGTCGCTGAAGACCTCCAGCCACTCCTCCTGCTCCTCCACCGGCCACGAGGCGTCGGGCGGCGTGATGTAGTACCACGAGGGGCCCTCGGGCTCGCCGGGCGCGTTCCACGCCATCATCGCCATCGCCCAGCGGCGCGACTCGGGCGCGAGCCCGACCAGGCACTCGCCGTCGTGGTAGGGCACCAGGTCCTTCTCGCGGGTGAACGCGATGGCCTTCTCCGTGCCGACCCGTGCCGCCTCGATCACCCCGTCGGCGTCGGGGTGCTGCTTGACCAGCTCCCGCGCGACCTCCAGCGGCGGCCTGCCCTGCTCTCCCAGCCTGGCGCAGGCGTCGGCGAGCCGTTCCATCAGCCGGTCGCGCTCGGCGTCCGCGCGCTCGGCGAGCCTGCCGAGGTCGACGGGCAGCCCCTCGGACCCGCCCATCAGCCTGGCCAGGGCCTGGCCGCCGAGAGCGGCGTCGGGATCGCCCGCCGCGGCGGCCCGCTCGACGTGCGCGACCAGCCTGGCGTGCGCCTTCAGCGCCTCGGCGTCGGTGACGCCCGCCGCCAGGCCCTTGACCGCGCCGAGCAGCGAGGTGGCGATGGGCGCCGGGACCTGGTCGAGGGAGGCGATCGCGTGGTCGACGGCCTCGGGCCACAGCGCCAGGTGCGCGGCCTTGGCGGCGGCGCGCTCCTCCTCCGGCGCGTAGTCGCGGTCGTAGCAGGCCAGGTCGAGATTGGACAGGTGGAACAGCGGGTTGCGCCGGTGGAGCTCCAGCTCACCGAAGACGACCTTCGCCGCGTCCTCGAACACCTCCAGGTGGGCGGCGTCGTAGGCGTCGGCGGGCGCGGGCCCCTCACCGACCCGCGCGAGCCCGGCCCGCACACCTTCGGGAGACAGGTCCTGGATCCTGCCGTCGTACTCGTGCCTGCCCGCCGTCTCCCGCGCGTCGGCCTGCGCCAGATCGAGGACGGCGCGCAGCCGGGCGTCGAGTTCGGTCATGTGGAGTCCCTTCCGATGAGCTGGAGTGTCCAGATGCCGACGTCGCCACACGTCTCGCCGCGGACGAGCCGGTCGATCAACGTGGCAATACTGGCAGGAGCCTCCGACAGGTCGGGCCTGACGGTGGTCAGCCTGGGTCGGGTCAGGCGCGCGAGCGGCAGGTCGTCGCAGCCCACCACCGCCACGTCGCCCGGCACGGCGAGCCCCGCGTCGTGGAGCGCGGCCAGCAGGAGCATCGCGTAGTCGTCGTTGTAGGCGAACACGCCCTCCCCGCCCGACAGACCTGCCACGAACGCGGCCGCCTCGCCCTCGTCGAAGGCCAGGTCGACGGCTCTGACGGGCACGCCTGCCGACCGCGCGCCGCGCAGCCTTTCGAGGCCCATGGGCCTGATCCCCTCCTCGCGGGGCACGATCGCCACGATCTCCGTGCGGCCCCTTTCCATCAGGTGCCGTACGGCCAGCGCGCCCACCCCCTCGTGGTCGGCCAGCACGGAGGGGATTCCGCCGATCCCCTCCGACCCCATCCCGATGATCGCCTTGACCCCGGCGGCACGCAGCACCTCGATGCCCGCGCCGGTCAGCCTGGCCAGGTCGGCCAGCACGGCGACCGGTCGCAGCTCGGCCCACGCCTTCGCCGCGGCCACGCCCTTCACCTCGCGCGCGCCGTACTGGACCATCGTGTAGCCGCGCCCGCCCAGCTTCCTGTCGAGCTCCTCGAGGAGGCCGGTGGCCAGGGAGCCCTGGGGGACGTCCGGCAGCGCGACGAGCACCAGGCCGCTGCTGCCTGTGCGCAGGGTGCGGGCGCCCGCGTGGGGGACGTATCCGAGCCGTTCCGCCGCGTCACGCACGCGGGCCCTGGTCTCCTCGCTGATCCGGCTGCCCGGCCGGTCGTTGAGCACGTACGAGACCGTGGCCTGGGAGACGCCTGCCGCTCTGGCCACGTCCATGCTGGTGGCGGGTCTGTTGCCGCTCATCACGTTCAGAACATTCCTCTTGTCAGGTGCCGTCACCCGATGCTATCCAGTGCTTATACGTATAAGCACCCCCTCAAGTCAGGAGTCGCCATGGTCCCCGCCACTGGCGTCCGCCGGGACGGCCTTCCGAAACTGCTCACCGTCCTCGGCGCGGGCAACGCCGTCATGTACGCCCTCTACATGGGCGTCGGCGGCCTGCTCGTGCAGTCCCAGATCGCCGCGATCGACCCCGCCGGCAAGGTCGCCAACGTCGGTCTCGTCGCCGGCGTGAGCGCGATCTTCGCCACGGTCTTCAACCCGATCGGCGGCACGCTCTCCGACAGGACCACCCGCTCCCGCTGGGGCAGGCGCAACCCCTGGATCATCGGCGGCGCGCTCGCGGCCCTGGCCACCATGCTGCTGATGAGCCAGGTCTCCACCATCCCGATGATCCTGCTCGGCTGGTCGCTGGCCCAGGCCATGATGAACATCTACCAGGCCGCCCTCACCGCGATCGTCCCCGACCGGGTGCCGGAGGAGCGCCGCGGCACCGCCTCCGCCGTCCTCGGCGTCGCCCTGTCGTTCGGCACCATCCTGGGCACCCAGGTCGCGGTGTTCTTCGTCGCCGACATCTCGCTCGGCTACCTCGTGTTCGGCTCGGCGGTCGTGCTGGGCGCACTGCTCGTCGTCACGCTCACGCACGACCCGCGCCCCGGCGAGTACGAGGTCGTCGTCAAGCCCAGGCCGTCGATCACCGACTTCCTGTCCGCGTTGAGGCACCGCGACTTCATGTGGGTCTTCCTCGGCCGCGCGATGATGATCCTCGGCTACTTCATGCCGCTGATGTTCACCCTGTTCATCGTCCGGGACTACATCGGCATCCCGAAGGACCAGGCGCCGCAGGCGGTGGCCACCATCACGATCGTCTCCACGCTGAGCGGCATCGTCGCGACCGTGATCTGCGGGCCGCTGTCCGACCGGCTCGACCGCCGCAAGCTGTTCGTGACGGTCTCGGGTGTCGTGGCGGCACTGGCGATGCTGTTGCCTCTGCTGTGGCCGACCTGGACCGCGATGCTCCTGTTCGCCGTCGTGCAGGGCGCCGCTTTCGGCGCGTACAGCGCGGTCGACATCGCCATCGTCACGCTCGTCCTGCCCAGCAAGGAGGACGCCGCCCGCGACATGGGCATCCTCAACATCGCCAACGCGGGGCCGCAGATGATCGCGCCCTTCATCGCCGCGGCGATCATCGGGAGCCTGGGCGGCTACGCCTCGCTCTGGGTCGCGGCCATCGTCATCTCTCTCGTCGGGGCGGTCGCCGTCCTGCCGGTCAAGGGCGTCAGGTAGTGCTCCGGCCGCCCGCGACGGTGTCGAGCAGCGCCTCCAGGTGCCGCTCGTCCGTCGCGGGCGCCATGACGGTGACGCGCAGGTGCCGCACGCCGTCCAGTTCGGTCGAGGTCAGGTGGAAGGCGCCGTCGGCCATCAGCCGCTCGCGGATCACCGTCTGGTCGCCGTCGCCGTACCTGAAGCAGACGATGTTGCTCTCCGGCTCGTACGGCAGGACGAACCCAGGCCGCTCCCGCGCCAGCTCCCAGAACCTGTGCGCGGTGTCGTACTGCCTGGCCACGTAGTCGCCGAGCCCCCGCTCCCCCCGCCACGCCAGGTTGAGGAACACCTTCAGGCCGAGCGCCGCCTTGGTGCACTCCACGGTCCTGCTGATGAGGTCGAAACCCTGGTCGCCGTAGAACAGGTAGCTGGCCTGCTGCTGGAAGGCCGCGTCGAGATCGCCCTCGCGCCGCACCAGGACCGCCGCCGACAGCCCCGAGGTGCGCAGCATCTTGTGCGCGTCCCAGATCACCGAGTCGGCGAGGGAGGAGATCCCGTCGAGCAGGTGCGCGTGCCGCTCGCTGAGCAGCGCCGACGCCCCGTGCGCGGCGTCGACGTGGAACCAGATGCCGCGCTCGCGGCACCACTGTCCGACCGCGCGCAGGTCGTCGTGGAGCCCGGTGCCGGTCGCGCACGCGCCCGCGACCAGCGCGATCGGCCGCCGGTCGAACGAGGAGGGCAGGCGGGCGACGTCGATGCGGCCCAGCGAGTCGGTGGGCAGCGGGATCACCGCCCGCTGCCCCATGCCCAGGATGCTCGCCGCCCGCGACACCGAGTAGTGCGCGGAGGACGGCGCGAGAATCGCCAGGTCGCCGGGCACTCCCTCCTCCCATGCGGAGGGAACGGCGCGTGCCCTGGCCGCCAGCAGGGCGGTCAGGTTGGCCAGCGAGCCGCCGTGGGTCAGCACACCGCCGCCGTCGGGGAAGCCGACCTTGTCCAGCATCCACCGCAGCACCTCGAACTCCACTGTGGCGGCGGAGGCACCCATCTCGTAGACCGCCATCGGGTTGTTCGTCGCGCCGTGCACGAAGTCGGCCAGCGCCGCGGGGAAGTCGGGCGAGGCGACCTGGTGGGCCAGATAAGCCGGGTGGTGCAGCCTGGTGCCCTCGTCGAGGAAGGCCCGCAGGAAGCCGCGGAAGGCCTCGGGCGTCAGGCCGCCCTTCTCGATCAGCTCAGGCAGATGAAGGCGTTCGGCCAGCTCACGCGGCGGCGTGCGGTTGAGCACCCTGGCCGTGCCGCTCTGGCTGTCGGCCACGTAGCGCGACAGCTCCTCGACGGCGACCCGCGCCGCGCTCTCGAACTCCTCGATGTCCCACATACGGCCATAATCGGGTGAACATGCGGCGAGAGGCCAGCGCCACCGAATCGGAGGAAGCAGAAGACGATGAGCGCCGAACTGGATTCGATCGACCTGACGATTCTCAAGGAACTGCAGAAGGACGCGCGGCTGCCGAACAAGGACCTGGCCGAACGGCTCGGCGTGGCCCCCTCCACCGCACTCGAACGCGTCAGGTCGCTGCGGCGACGTGGTGTGATCACCGGGTTCAGGGCGACCATCGACACCTCGGCGCTCGGCAGGCCCCTGCAGGCGTTCCTGGCGCTGAAGGTGCGGCCGCACACCAGCCAGCTCGTCGATCCGCTGCGCGTGTTCATCCTGGGACTGCCGGAGACGATCGCGTTCTACGCCGTCGCGGGCCCCGACGACTTCCTCGTGCACGTGGCGGTGGCCGACGCCGAGAGCCTGCACCGCCTGGTGCTCGAGAAGTACCTCGTGCGCCCCGAGATCGTGCACCTGCAGACGACATTGATCTTCAGGACGTACGACCAGCCCGTGCAGCGACCCGCTGCGTGAGGATGGCCGCTCTCCGCGCTCGACCAGGACCACGCCGTCTACGTCGCGCCGAACGTCTGGGTCAGCCACCCACTGTGATCTGCTCGCCCGGCTTCAGCAGGCGCAGCCGGTCGGACAGGCCGGCCCGTTCGAAGGCCTGCACGAGCGTGTCGGGCCCCTGAGTGAAGTGCTGCCAGTGCTCGAAGTGCAGCGGCACCACGTCACGGGCACCGAGGATGCGCGCGGCCTCGGCGGCGGCGGCGCTCGAAAGGGTCAGGTAGGCCTCGCCGAGGAGCGGCGTCCGCGCCCCTCCCGCGAACAGCACGGCCACGTCGATCGCACCTATGCGGGCGCTGATGGCCCTGACCACGTCGAGTGAGGCGTTGTCGCCGCTGACGTACACGGTCGGAAGGCCGTCGCCCGACAGCACGAAACCGGTGACCTCGCCCACCAGGTGCTCGCTGCCGTCGGGTCCGTGCTGGGCAGGGACGCCGGTGACGCGCAGCGCGCCGACCGTGACGCTCTCCCAGTTCGGCAGGGCCCTGACGGCGCCGCCGAGCCGTCCGGCAGCCTGTCCCGTCGACAGCACCAGCGGGACGGTCTCCAGGTAGGCCCTGCCTGCCGTGTCGAGATTGTCCGGATGCTGGTCGTGCGAGAGCAGCACCAGATCGGCCGGTTCGGGCCCGAAGGCCGGCCCCGCCGTCTTCGTGAGCTTCCGCTCGCCGATCGGGTATTCACCTGGCGGGTCGAACGTCGGATCCACGACCAGCCGGACGCCACCCAGCTCGATCACGGCGGTCGGGCCGCCCGCGTAACGCATCTCCATGGCGTACTACGACATTCACCGGCCGGCGGCTATTCCCCCGATCACGGTCACGATCAGGCCGCCGTCCATGCGTTCGGCGAGCATGAGCCCCGCGGCCAGCGCGGCGCCCGCCGCGTCACCCGCCGCGATCCCCGTCACCTCGCGGATGCGCCGCGCCATCGCCCTGCTCTCCTCGTCGGGCACCGGGATCACCCTGTCGACGAGATCGCCCTTGAAGCCCGGCTCCATCCTCGGCCTGCCGATGCCCTCGATCCGCGACGGCATGCCCGTCGCGTAGTCGGCCGCGTCGAGCGTCCAGCCGGGGAAGTAGGCGGAGTTCTCCGGGTCGGCCACCGCGACGCGCGTCCGCCTGCCGAGCGTCGCCGACGTCACCCCGGTGCTCGCGCCGACCACCACCCAGTCCGGCTTCACCTGCGCGAGCAGCTCGTCCGCGAGATCGTGCTCGGTCGCGCGACCGAACTGGTCGAGGAAGTGCCCCTCGATCCTGCGCGCCGCGTCGTAGATCGCCGGCGGTGGAGTGACGAACCTGCACTCCCCGCCGAGCTCCTCGACGCGCCTCGCCCGCTGCTCCGTGCGCTGCCCCGGCATCACCACGATGTACGGCAGGCCGAGCCGCCTGGCGAACCACGCCTGGGCGACGGCCGCGTTGCCTCCCGTCGCCTCGACCACGGTCGTGCCCTCGGTGACCAGCCCCTCGACGATCGCCCTGCGGAACAGCGCCCTGGCGTGCCGGTGGCGCATGGTCCCCGTCGGGTGCGCGGTCTCGTCCTTCAACAGCACCCTGACGGGCCCGCCGTCCGGGAACTCGACGAGCGGAGTGGGCTCGCGGGGCTCGTCCAGCAGGCTCAGCGCCCACTCCTGCCAGCTCATGAGACGATCTTCAGTCGCAGCGCTCCGGGAGCCGCCTCGGGTACGGCCGGCCGCGCCGGCGCGATCGGAGTGATCTTCATGTAAGGGGACCCTACCGCCGGGCGCGGATCGGCGTCCCCCGCGTTCGGCCAGAACGCCATGGCGCGCTCGGCCTGCGCGGTGATGGTGAGCGACGGGTTGACGCCGAGGTTGGCCGAGATCGCCGAGCCGTCCACGACGTGGAGCCCTTCGTAGCCGTAGATCCGGTGGTAGGGGTCGATGACCCCGCTCTCCCTGGAGTCGCCGATGGCGCAGCCGCCGAGGAAGTGCGCGGTCGCCGGGGTGTCGAACAGGTCGAGCCACGACCCGCCTGGCACGCCGCCGATCTCCTTGGCCGCGTGCCGTACCGCCTCGTGGCCGGCGGGGATCCACGTCGGGTTCCTGCCGCCCTCGCTGCGCAGGCCGAACAGTGACCTGCGGGTGGTGATGGCGTTGTGGTTGGCCTGCATGACCAGCGCGATGATCGTGCGTTCCGACCAGCGGCGCAGGTTGAGCAGGCGCAGCGCGGTCAGCGGATCCCCTGCGATCTGACGCAGGAACCCGCGCCACCTGGACCGGTCGCCGTCGACGAGCAGGGTGCGCAGCAGGCCCATGGCGTTGGAGCCGTCGCCGTAGCGGACCGGCTCGATGTGGGTCTCCGCGTCGGGATGGATCGAGGAGGTGATCGCCACACCGCGGTTGAGCCTGTCGCCGCCGGTCGAAAGCCGCTCGAAGCCGAGCAGCGCCTCGGAGTTCGTGCGGGTCAGCGCGCCGAGCCTGGGCGAGATCCCCGGCAGCGTGCTGTCCCTGAGCCGGTGCAGGAGCCGCTGGGTGCCGTAGGTGCCGGCCGCGAACACCACCTGCCTCGCCCTGAACGTACGGCGCTGCCACGGCGCGCCCGTCCGGTGCGCGGTGACGACGTAGCCGTCGCCGTCCGGCCTGACCGAGACGGCCGTGCACTCCGGGTAGACCTTCGCGCCGGCCCGCTCGGCCAGGTAGAGGTAGTTCTTGGTCAGCATGTTCTTGGCGCCGTGGCGGCAGCCCGTCATGCACTCGCCGCACTCGACGCATCCTTGGCGGACGGGTCCCGCGCCGCCGAAGTACGGGTCCCGGCCCGAGGGCCCGAAGTACACGCCGACGGGGGCCAGGCGGAACGTCTCCTCGACGCCCATCCTGGCCGCGACCTTCCTCATGACCTCGTCGGCGCGGGTGAGCGTCGGGTTGACGGCCACGCCGAGCATGCGTTTGGCCTGGTCGTAGTAGGGGGCCAGCTCCGCCTTCCAGTCGGTGATCGCCGCCCACTGCGGGTCGGCGAAGAACGGGTCGAGCGGCTCGTAGAGGGTGTTGGCGTAGACGAGCGAGCCGCCGCCGACCCCCGCGCCCGCCAGCACCATGACGCGGGTGCCCTTCGCGCCGCCGAGGACGTGGATGCGCTGGATGCCCTTCAACCCGAGCCATGGCGCCCAGAGGAAGTCACGCGCCCGCCACGAGGTCTTCGGCAGCGTCGACTCGTCGAACCTGCGGCCCGCCTCCAGGACCCCGACCTTGTACCCCTTCTCGGTCAGCCGTAGCGCGGACACGCTGCCGCCGAAGCCCGATCCGATGACCAGGACGTCGAAGCTCACTTCAGCCGCAGTTTCTTCATCGTCTTGAGCAGGCCCGCCAGCAGGTCGGCGTACTTGTCGTACGGCATGCCCATCGGGGGGTCGAAGCCCAGCCACGACGCCTGGCCGGCGACGGTCTGCACCTCGGTGAACTTCAGCAGCCCTTCGACGCCGTGCCTGCGGCCGAGGCCCGAGGCCTTCATGCCGCCCATCGGCGCGTCGTAGGAGGCGTAGGCCGAGCCGTAGCCCTCGTTGATGTTGACGGTGCCCGCCTTCACCCGCGCGGCCAGCGCCCGCCCGCGCGCCGGGTCGCCCGTCCAGATGGAGGCGTTGAGCCCGTAGATGGTGTCGTTGGCCAGCGCCAGCACCTCCTCCTCCGAGGAGTAGGGGTACAGGCTGACGACGGGGCCGAACGTCTCGTCGCGGCAGAGCGCCATGTCCTCGGTGACGCCGGTCAGCACGGTCGGCTCGTAGAACAGCGGTCCGAGGTCGGGGCGGGCCCTGCCGCCGGTCAGCACCTTGGCGCCCTTGTCGACCGCGTCCGTGACGTGCGCGACCACGCCGTCGAGTTGACGCTGCGAGGTCAGCGAGCCCATCTGGATCGACCAGTCGCGGCCCGCGCCGAGCTTCATGCCCTCGACCTGGCGCACCAGACGGTCGGCGAACGCGTCGAAGATCGACTCGTGCACGTAGAGACGCTCGATGGAGATGCACAGCTGGCCCGCGTTGGTGAAGCAGGCGCGGATCGCGCCCTGGGCGGCGACGTCGAGGTCGGCGTCGTCCAGCACGATCATCGGGTTCTTGCCGCCGAGTTCGAGCGAGCAGCCGATGAGCCGCTTGGCCGATTCCTCGGCGATCTTGCGGCCGCCGCGCGTCGAGCCGGTGAAGGCAACGTAGTCGGCGCCGTCCATGAGCGCGTCGCCGATGTCGGCCGGATCGCCCAGCACCACCTGCCAGATCTCGCGCGGCATGCCCAGCTCGGCCAGCAGGTCGATCGTCCACAGCGTCGACTGCGAGGTCTGCGTGTCGGGCTTGTGCACCACCGCGTTCCCCGCCAACAGCGCGGGGACCACGTCGCCCACGCCGAGCGAGAGCGGGTAGTTCCAGGGCGAGATCAGCGCGACCACGCCCTTGGGGTGGCGCAGCTCGACCACGCGCGTGGCCACGGGGAAGATCCCCTTGCGCGCCTTCGGCGCGAGCAGTCCCGCGGCACGGCGGGCGTAGTAGAGCGCGCAGCCCGCGACGTCGAGCACCTCCTCGAAGGCGTGCCTGCGGGCCTTGCCCGTCTCCTGCTGGACGACGTCGAGAATCTCGGCGCGCCGGTCGAGGATCGCGTCGTGCAGCCGCAGGAACGGCCTGGCGCGCTCGGCCGCGGGCAGGGCCGCCCACGCCTCCTGCGCTGCGCGGGCCCTTTCGTGGGCGGCGCGGACGTCGTCGGGTGTGGAGATCGGCATTTGTGCCAGTGGTTCGCCGGTGAACGGGGCGTTGATCTCCTGCGTCCTTCCGCTGGAGACCACGTGGCTGAGGCTTTGCGGCATACCTGGAAGAATATTCGGTAGCTCCACCGTTGGGAGGCGCGAGAGAATTTCACGTATGCGGTCCTACGATCCGCCCAGGTCAGGAGACCCGTCACACCTCGGTGACTACACGATCGTCGGCAGGCTCGGCGACGGCGGCCAGGGCGTCGTCTACCTCGCGGACGACCCCTGGGGCGCGCGCGTCGCGATCAAATGGCTGCGTTTCGGCGACGCGGTCAGCGCCGAGAGGTTCCTGCGCGAGGTCCAGGTCGCCCAGCAGGTCGCCCCCTTCTGCACCGCCCAGGTGCTGGACACGGGCGTCGAGCAGGACAGGCCCTACATCGTCAGCGAGTACATCGAGGGGCCCACCCTGCAGCACGTCGTCCAGGAGGATGGCCCGCGCGCGGGTACCGCCCTGTACCGCCTGGCGATCGGCACCGCCACCGCGCTCGCCGCGATCCACGAGGCGGGCATCGTGCACCGTGACTTCAAACCGGGCAACGTCATCATCGCCGCCGACGGCCCCCGCGTGATCGACTTCGGCATCGCCAGAGCGCTGAACGCCACCTCCACGATCAGCTCCTCCCCCGTCGGGACACCGTCGTACATGGCGCCCGAGCAGTTCCTCGGGCACCAGGTCGGCGCCGCCGCCGATCTGTTCGCCTGGGCCAGCACGATCGCCTACGCCGCCTCGGGCCGCGCGCCGTTCGGCAGCGACACCATGCCCGCGGTCATCCACAGGATCCTCAACGAGCGCCCCGACATGTCCGATCTCGACGAGCCGCTGGCCGGGGTGGTGCACGCCTGCCTGTCCAAGGATCCCTCCCAGCGGCCCACCGCCGAGCAGGTCATCAAGCGGCTGATCAAGCACCCGGTGGCCCCTGGCTGCATGTCGCCGGAGGCCGCCGCCTCCATCGCGCCCACCGTTGTTCTCCCTGGCCGCGACCCCCCACGTCTTCAGAGTCCAGAGGCGGTCGTCCCTCCGCCTCGAGGTCCCGCCGAGTCACCACTGGGAACCGGGCAGGGCTCGGCGTCGACCGCCGCCCGACCCGGGACGAGTCGTCCGAGGCGGCTGAGGAAACACAGGAAAAGGCTGGTCGCGGGGTTCGCGGCGGCCCTCGCCGCGCTGCTCCTCGCGGTGGTGGCCGTCGTCGTGTCCCGCTCGGACGGGCCCACACAGGGAGTGGCCGAGCAGCAAATACCGGGCACGCGGTCCACCCTCTTCGAGCGCCCCGACGATCCGATCAGGCTCACGTCCTACGACTTCAAGAGCAAGGGCACCAATGCGTGGGAGAACTACGCCAGGGACACGCTGACGGGCCCGTTCCGCCACTATGACGGTGCCACGGAGACCCAGCTCTCCCCCGACGGCAGCCTTCTCGCCCGGCTCAGCAGGAACGACACAGCCGGCCGCTACGACTCCATCGAGATCACCGATACGAGAACCGGCCGGCAGAAGGCCGCCGTGACAACCGTCAAGGACCCGCTGGCGAGCAGCATCATCTCCTGGTCGAAGGACAGCTCGAAGATCCTGCTCGACGTCGAACAGACGAAGGGCGAGAACGTGCTCCACACGGGCTTCGTCATCGTCGACGTGGCGGCGCGGAAGGCGAGCGTGGTCACGGTCGCGGGCGAGAACGACCGTCCTTTCCGATGGGACGGCCGCAACGACGGCGTGGTCAACCTCTACGGCTCCGATCTGTACTTCCTCGACGCCGCGGGCAACAAGGTGCGCGCCGCCGTCAACATCGGTGACGTTCCCGACAGCATGCTGGACCTCTTCTCCCCCTCGGGCAGGTCGTTCGCCACGGAATGCCCCCGCGGCGCCGCGGGCGAGCTGTGCCTCTGGGACAGCGCCTCAGGTGACCGGCTGCGCAAGGTGTCCTCCTCCTGCGACAGGCTCCTCGGCTGGTACGACGAGACCCACCTCTACTGCTGGGTGTTCGACGACGCCTCCGTGGACCGCGTCGAGGTCGTCGACCTCGCCGGCGATGAGGTTCGCACGCTGCTCGAGAGCCCGGACGACGAGGACTACGGTCCCACCTTCATCAGAGTCACATGAACACGCCTGGGCAGCTCACCAGACCTGCCCGTCTCCCGCTGAACGACGCCGTCGACCAGGCCTTCGAGGGTCGCAGCGTGCAGCGGCGGGAACGGCTCGCCGGGTTCGGCTGAGGCCTCGCGGCAAACCTGGAAGAATGTTCGGTGGCTCAACCGTTATGGCGACACGCGAGAATTCCGTACATGTCGCCCTACGACCAGCTCAGATCTGGAGACCCGGCCAGGCTCGGTGACTACACGCTTCTCGGCAGGCTCGGCGAGGGCGGCCAGGGCGTCGTCTACCTCGCCGCCGACCGCACGGGCGCACGCGTCGCGATCAAGTGGCTGCGTCCGGGCGACACGGTCAGCGCCGAGAGGTTCCTGCGCGAGGTCCGGGTCGCCCAGCAGGTCGCCCCGTTCTGCACCGCCCAGGTCCTGGCCACGGGCGCCGAGCACGACAGGCCCTACATCGTCAGCGAGTACATCGAGGGACCCTCCCTGCAGCGGGTGGTCCAGGAGCAGGGCCCGCGCACCGGGCCGGCCCTCCACCGCCTGGCGATCGGCACCGCCACCGCGCTCGCCGCGATCCACCAGGCGGGCATCGTGCACCGCGACTTCAAGCCCGCCAATGTCATCATCGCCCCCGACGGCCCCCGCGTGATCGACTTCGGCATCGCCAGAGCGCTGAACGCCACCTCCACGATCAGTTCCTCCCCGGTCGGGACACCGTCGTTCATGGCGCCCGAGCAGTTACTCGGTCACCAGGTGGGGCCCGCCGCCGACCTGTTCACCTGGGCCAGCACGATCGCCTACGCCGCCTCGGGCCGCGCGCCGTTCGGCAGTGACACCATGCCCGCGGTCATCAACAGGGTGCTCAACGCGGCACCCGACGTGTCCGGCCTCGACGAGCCGCTGCGCGGGGTGGTGCACGCCTGCCTGTCCAAGGACCCGGCCCAGCGGCCCACGGCCGAGCAGGTCATCATGCGGCTGCTGCAGCACCCGGTGACGCCCGGCGGCATGCTGCAGGAGGCCGCGGCCGCCGCCTCCGTCGCGGGCGGTCCGCACACCTATCCGTCCCCAGGCTCGCCGCAACCCCAGCCGCACCCACAGGTGTCCAACCCCGGCTTCCCTCCGCCCGGTCCCACGGGGCCACCGCCCCCTCAGGGCCAGTGGGCGCCGCAGGGACCTCCACAGGGCCCCCCGAGGGGGTGGCAACCCGCGACCTATCCGGTGGGCGCCTACCCTCCGCCGAAGAAGAGCAGGACCGGCCTGGTCGTCGGCCTCGCGGCAGGCGTCGTCGCGCTGCTCGTCATCGTGGCGGTCATCGCGGTGCCGTGGGAGAGACTGGCCGGGCGCCCCACGCCTTCGCCGTCGTCGGCCGCGCAGAAGAGCACGCCCAAGCCCTCGGCCACGCCGTCCCGCACGGCCGTGCCGACGCAGGCGCTGACCAAGCAGCGGCTGCTCGGCACGCAGGCCACCGCCTACGAGCACTCCGGCGACCCGATCAAGCTCACCTCCTACGAGGTCTACAACAAGAACTCCAAGGAGTGGGTCAACTACGCCAGAGGGGCGCTCACGGGCCCGTTCAGCCGTTACGGCGGCAACTGGGAGACCCTGCTGTCCCCTGACGGCCGTTACCTCGCGGGACGCAGCAAGAACTACACCTCCGACCGCTACGACTCCGTCGAGATCACCGACCAGCGGACCGACAGGAAGACGTCGATCAAGACCGTCAAGGAGCCGCTGATCAGCAGCATCCGCGCCTGGTCGGCCGACGGCTCGAAGATCCTGCTCAATGTCGAGCAGTCCAAGGGCGACGACTGGCTCTACCTGGGCTTCGCCATCGTCGACGTGGCCACGAAGAAGGCCGAGGTGGTCAAGGTGACGGGCAAGAGCTCCTTCGGCTGGGACGGCAGGAGCGAGGGCGTGGTCAACCTGTTCGGCTCCGACCTGCGCTTCTTCGACGCCTCGGGCAACAAGGTGCGCGACGCCGTCAACGTCGGCGAGTTGCCCGCGGGCACGCAGGACATCTTCTCCCCCTCGGGCAGGACGTTCGCCACCCGCTGCCCCGACGGCGCCGCGGGCGAGCTGTGCCTCTGGGACAGCGCCTCGGGCGACCGGCTGCGCAAGGTGTCCTCCTCCTGCGACAAGCTCCTCGGCTGGTACGACGAGACCCACCTCTACTGCTGGGAGCTCGACAACGCCACCAGGGACCGCGTGGAGGTCGTCGACTTCGCGGGCAAGGAGGTCCGCACGCTGCTCGACATCCCGAACGGCGTCGGCTTCAGCCCGACATTTACCAGAACCTCATGAACCGTTCCGCGCGCCCGCCCGTGTAGGTGGTCATGAAGACGCTGATCCGGACGGCGCTCACCGCCGCCGCCCTCGCCACGGCGGCCGCCGCCTGCTCCTCTTCCGTCGCCCCGCGCACCGCGGCGCCACTCGACCTGAGCGACGTGAAGCTGGTCTCCTACAGCAGCTGCGACGACATGCTGTCCGGGCTGCGCGAGAACACCGCCAAGAACGTCTCGTCATGGGGCCTCGGCGGGCCGCCCATCATGTACATGGAGCGCTCGGACGTCGCAGGCAAGGCCGTCCCCCAGTCGACGGCCGAGGGCAAGGCAGCCGACCACTCCACCACGAACGTGCACGAGCAGGGCGTCGACGAGCCCGACCTGGTCAAGACGGACGGCAAGCGGGTCATCACCGTCAGCCACGGCAAGCTCCGCGTCATCGACGCCGCGACCAGAAAGGTCACGGGCACGCTCGAGCTGGCCAAGGAGAACTGGGTCGCGGGCGACCTGCTCGTGTCGGGCGACAGGGCCCTGGTGCTGTTCAACGGCGGCGGCATCCCGTTCGGCGCCGTGGCCAAGCGCGCCTTCGCGCCCACCGGCGGCCCGCAGTACGCGCTCGTCGACCTGTCCGGCGAGCCCAGGCTGCTGGGCACGATCGAGCCGCGCGGCATGCACGTGGACGCCAGGCTCGTGGGCTCCACCGTCCGGCTGGTCGTGCGCAGCCAGCCCGACATCACCTTCCCGCAGCCGCGCGAGGACGTGCCCGAGGCCGAGCGCATCAAGGTCAACCAGGCCGTCGTACGGCAGGCGCCGATCTCGGCGTGGCTGCCGAAGTTCACGATCACCGACGCCTCGGGCAGGTCGCGCGAGGAGTCCGTGAAGTGCGAGCAGGTCAGCCACCCCGACGAGTACACCGGGACGTCGCTGCTGACGGTGCACTCCATCGACCTGACGCGGGATCTGGGGGCCTCGGCGGCCGACCCGATCGCGGTGGCGGCCGACGGCGACACCGTGTACGGGACCGGGACCAGCCTGTACGTGACCAGCAACCCGCGCTGGTGGTTCCCCGTCCCGATGGAGCCGGTGCCGGTGGCGGACACGCCGCAGCCGCCGGCCACCGTGTCAGGCACGACCACGCCCGTGCCCCCGGCTTCGCCGTCGGACGCGCCGTCCGCCACGGCCTCCGCCCCCGCGGCCTCCGCCGACTCCTCCACCGGGTCGTCGGGTTCGGCGCTCGCCCCCATCGACGAGCCCACGCCCACGGGATCAGGCGCCCCGGCCACCGGCCCCGCCGTCCCGCCTGAGGAGACCGAGGTCCACCGCTTCGACATCAGCCAGGCGGGCGCCCCCAAGTACGTCGCGTCCGGCAAGGTCCCCGGGAGGCTGCTGAACCAGTACGCCATGTCGGAGTACGAGGGCAACCTGCGCGTGGCCACCACCACGGCCGACCAGAAGACCAGTTCCAGCAGCGTCTACGTGCTGCGCGCCGACACGCTGGCCAAGGTCGGCGAGGTCGGCGGGCTGGGCAGGAACGAGCGCATCTACTCGGTCCGCTTCATCGGCCCCGTGGGATACGTGGTGACCTTCCGCCAGGTCGACCCGCTCTACACGCTTGACCTGCGCGACCCCGCCGCGCCGAAGGTGACGGGCGAACTCAAGATCACCGGCTACTCGGCGTACCTGCACCCGGCGGGCGAGGGCAGGCTGATCGGGCTCGGCCAGGAGGCCAGCGAGAAGGGCAGGACGCTCGGCACCCAGGTCTCGCTGTTCGACGTCAGCGACCCGGCCAACCCGCGGCGGCTGTCGCAGCTGTTCCAGAAGGACTCGGGCTCCGAGGCCGAGTGGGACCCGCACGCGTTCCTGTACTGGCCCAAGACCGGGACCGCCGTCATCCCCGTGTCGAGCTACAGGAACGGCGAGTCGGAGTCCGGGGCGATGGTGCTGAAGATCACCGACAGCGGGGTGAGCGAGGCGGGCACGATCAAGCACCCCCGGGTGAAGGAGGAGAACTACACCTACGAGCCGAACATCCAGCGGTCGCTGGTGATCGGTGACTCACTGTGGACGGTGTCGCCTTCGGGGATCAAGGTCAACGACCTGAACACGCTGGACGAGCAGGCCTGGATCCCGCTCGCCTGACCGCTGCCGTTCCTCGGTCCCCGGCTCCTCGAAGGGCCGGGGACCACCTTGCGGGGCGGGTCAGGGATGGGTGGGGAGGGCGACGGGAACGATCTCCGGGGCGCCCAGGCGGATCGCGTCGGCCTCCTGGTCGGTGTCCTGCTCCTGGGAGAGCCGCTCGGCCTCCACCCGCTTGCAGAAGTACTCGACCTCCCTCTTCACGTGGTCGTCGTCCCACTCCAGCGGCTCCGCCAGCAGTTCGGCCGCCTCCTGTGCGACGGCGAGCCCGCGGTGGAAGGTCTCGATGGAGATGTGCGTGCGCCGGGTCAGCACGTCGTTGAGGTGCCTGGCCCCCTCGTGGGTGGCCGCGTAGACGATCTCGGCGCGCAGGTAGTCGTCGGCGCCGTTCAGCGGCCTGGCCAGCGACCGGTCCTTCTCGATGAGCTCCAGCACCTCGTCGATGAGCGAGCCGTACCGCTGCAGCAGGTGTTCGATGCGCGCCACGTGCAGGCCCGAGCTGTGCGCGAGCCGGTGGCGGGAGTTCCACAGTGCCTGGTAGCCCTCGGCGCCCACCAGCGGGATGCGGTCGGTGCAGGAGACGGGCACGCGTTGGTCGAGGCCGTGCGCGACCGCGTCGACCGCGTCCTTGGCCATCACCCTGTAGGTGGTGTACTTGCCGCCCGCGATCATCACCAGGCCGGGCACCGGGTGGGCGACCACGTGCTCCCTGGACAGCTTGGAGGTCTCCTCCGACTCACCCGACAGCAGCGGGCGCAGCCCGGCGTAGACGCCTTCGACGTCGTCCCTGGTCAGCGGCACCGAGAGCACGGCGTTGACGTGGTCGAGCAGGTAGTCGATGTCGACCCGCGAGGCGGCGGGGTGGGCCCTGTCGAGGGTCCACTCGGTGTCGGTGGTGCCGATGATCCAGTGCCGGCCCCACGGGATCACGAAGAGCACGGACTTCTCGGTGCGCAGGATGATCCCGGTCAGGGAGTGGATGCGGTCGCGCGGGACCACCAGGTGGATGCCCTTCGAGGCCCGCACGTGGATCTGGCCCCTGCCGCCGACCAGTTCCTGGATGTCGTCCGTCCAGACCCCTGTGGCGTTGACGACCTGCCGCGCCCTGATCTCGACCTCGGTGGAGCTCTCCAGGTCGCGCACCCTCACCCCGGTGACGCGCTCCCCCTCGCGCAGGAAGCCGACCACCTGGGCCCGCTGCGCCACGTGCGCGCCGTAGGCGGCCGCGGTGCGGAGCATGGTCATCACGTAGCGGGCGTCGTCGACCTGGGCGTCCCAGTACTGCACGGCGCCGGTGAAGGCCGTTCGCTTGAGCGCGGGGGCCAGCCGCAGCGCCCTGCTCCTGGACAGGTGCCGATGCCCTGGTACGCCACGGGTGAGTCCCGACGCGAAGCCGAGCGTGTCGTAGAGCGCCACGCCCGCCCCCACGTAGGGGCGCTCCCATCCGTAGTGGGTCATCGGGAAGAGGAAGGGCACCGGCCGTACCAGGTGGGGGGCGATGCGCTGGAGCAGCAGCGCCCGCTCCTGCAGCGCCTCCCTGACCAGGTCGAAGTTGAGTTGCTCGAGGTAGCGCAGGCCGCCGTGGATCAGTTTGGAGGATCGGGAGGAGGTGCCTGAGGCGAAGTCCCGCGCCTCGACGAGCCCGACGGCCAGGCCGCGGGTGGCCGCGTCGAGCGCCACGCCCGCGCCCACGACGCCGCCGCCCACGACGACCACGTCAAGCTCTCGTTCCGCTAGCGCGGCCAGCGCGGCCGATCTCTCGGCGGGGCCGAGCCTGGAGGCTCCGATGTTCGCCGTCATGACACGAAACGTACCCGCTTTCGTCGGGGTCGAGCGTTAACGGACTTTGAGCTGCGCCACAACATTGGCGTTCCCGCTCACGCCCTGATGACCTTCACCCCGGCGTCGGCGAAGCCGCTCGCCATGTCGTCGGACAGCCGCTCGTCGGTCACCAGCGTGTCGATCTGGTTGACGGGGCAGATCCTGGCGAAGGCCCGCTTGCCCAGCTTGGAGGAGTCGGCCACGACCACGACCTGGGCGGCCCTGCCGATGAGCAGGCTGTTGACCGCGGCCTCCCCCTCGTGGTGGGCGGAGGCGCCCAGCTCGACGTCGAGCGCGTCGACACCGAGGAACGCCACGTCCAGCGTCACCTGCTCGAGCACGCCGCTCGCCAGAGGTCCGATGAGCTCGTACGACTGCTGCCTGGCCACCCCTCCCGTCACCACGATCTTCACGTGCTGGCGGACGGTGAGCTCGGAGGCGATGTTGAGCGCGTTGGTGACGATCGTGAACCCGGCCTCGAGCGTCGAGCGGGTGGCCAGCGTGCGGGCCAGCTCCGAGGTGGTGGTGCCGCCGTTCATCCCGACCACGGCGCCCGGGGAGACCAGCTCGGCCGCGGCCGCGGCGATGCGGTGTTTCTCGTCGGCGTGCCGCGCGGTCTTGTACCGCAGGGGGAGGTCGTAGCTGACGCTCTGCGCGACGGCACCGCCGCGGGTGCGCATGAGCATCTGCTGCTGAGCGAGTTGGTCGAAGTCTCGGCGGATGGTCGCGGTGGAGACGTCGAGCGCCTGGGCCGCCTCCTCGACCGAGAGCCGCCCCTCCTCTGCGAGCAGCTCGAGGATCGCGTTCCAACGGTCATAACGGCTCATGGAGGCAAGGGTGGCACATCCGATGACGCGCCCACTACCACTGCCCAGTTGTGCTCCTTTCTGATATAAAAAGAGCAGAAACAAACACAATCGGGAGGAAGCCGTGACCACCCACACCGAGGCCGAGATCGCGTCTCAGCCCGACTGCTGGCGCAGAGCCGTCGAGAGCATCCCGGCCGACGCCCTGCCCAAGCCGGGCGAGCGGGTCGCCGTCGTCGGCTGCGGCACCTCCTGGTTCATCGCGATGGCCTACGCCACGCTCCGCGAGCAGGCGGGCCTCGGTGAGACCGACGCCTTCGCCGCGTCGGAGGCGCCGCTCGGCCGCGGCTACGACAGAGTGCTCGCGCTGACGCGCTCGGGCACCACCACCGAGGTCCTCGACCTGCTCGGCAAAACCGGGACCAGGACCACGGCCATCACCGCCGACCCCAACACCCCGGTCATGACGCTGGCCGACCAGGTCATCGTCCTCGACTACGCCGACGAGCGGTCGGTCGTGCAGACCCGCTTCGCCACCACCCAGCTCGCGCTGCTGCGCGCCAGCCTCGGCGAGGACCTCACCAAGGCCATCGCCGACGCGAGCGAGGCCGTCTCCGCCCCGCTGGGGGCCGAGCTGGTCGAGGCCGAGCAGTTCAGCTTCCTCGGCACCGGCTGGTCGGTCGGCCTGGCGCAGGAGGCGGCGCTGAAGATGCGCGAGGCCTCCAGGTCGTGGACCGAGGCGTACCCGGCGATGGAGTACCGCCACGGCCCGATCAGCATCGCCGGCCCCGGCCGCGTCACCTGGATGCTCGGCACGGCGCCCGAAGGGCTGCGCGAGCAGGTCGAAGCCACCGGCGGCACGTTCTTCGAGACCTCGCTCGACCCGATGGCCGAGCTGATCCGCGCCCAGCGGGTCGCGGTCGCGCGCGCCTTCGCCCGCGGACTCGACCCCGACGAGCCGATGCACCTCACGCGATCTGTGATTCTTTCTTCATGAGCCTTACTCTCGCCGACGCCCGTATCGCGACTCCCGAGGGAGTTCACGACGGGTGGCTGACCATCGAAGACGGCCGCATCACGCATGTCGGTCACGGACCCGCCCCCCGAGCGGGCCACAGCCTGGCCGGGCGGCTGGTCGTGCCCGGCTTCGTCGACATCCACAACCATGGCGGCGCGGGCGGGTCCTTCCCCGCTGGTCAGCAGGACAAGGCGCGCGACGCCGTCGCGCTCCACGAGAGTCATGGCACCACCACGATGGTCGCGAGCCTGGTGACGGGGACGATCGAGGACATCGCCGCCGCCACCGCCTCCCTGGCCGACCTGTGCGAGGAGGGGATCCTCGCCGGCATCCACTTCGAGGGGCCCTACATCTCCAAGGCCCGCTGCGGCGCGCACAACCCCAAGCTGCTGCGCGAGCCGGACCCGAAGGAGTTCGGCGAGCTGGTCAAGGCGGGACGCGGCCACGTGCGCATGCTGACCATCGCCGCCGAGCTGCCCGGGGCGCTCGACACCATCCGGGCGGCGAGCGCCGAAGGCGTCATCGCCGCCCTCGGCCACAGCGACGCCACCTACGAGCAGACGATCGCGGGCATCGACGCGGGCGCGAGCGTCGCCACCCACCTCTACAACGCGCTGCCCCCGCTCGGCCACCGCGCGCCCGGCCCCATCGCGGCGCTCCTGGAGGACGAGCGCGTCACCGTCGAGCTGATCAACGACGGCGTCCACGTCCACCCCGCCATGCTCCGCCTCGCCTACGCCGTCGCGGGGCCAGGGCGCACGGCGCTGATCACCGACGCGATGGCCGCCACCGGCATGGGCGACGGCACCTACGTGCTCGGATCCATGCAGGTCGACGTCAGCAACGGCGTGGCGCGCCTGGCCGAGGGCGGTTCCATCGCGGGCAGCACCCTCACCATGGACGTCGCCTTCCGCCGCGCCGTCCAGCAGGTCGGGCTCTCCATCGCCGAGGCCGTCGAGATCTCCTCACTGACCCCCGCCCGCGTGCTCGGCGTCGCCGACCAGGTGGGGTCGATCGCGGTGGGCAAGGTGGCCGACCTGGTCGTCCTCAACGATTCCCTCGAGGTCGCCGGCGTCATGAAGCGCGGCGACTGGATCACGGAGCCCTGATGATCCTCACCGTCACGCTCAACGCCGCCCTCGACGTCACCTACCAGGTGCCCGACGCCGACTGGGACGGGGTGAACCGGGTCTCCTCGGTGCACAGGCGTGCCGGTGGCAAGGGCGTCAACGTCGCGCGGGTGCTCGCCGCGCTCGGCCGCGAGGTCGTGGTGGCGGGCCTCGCGGGCGGGCCGACGGGGGAGGCCATCCGCGCCGACCTGGACGCCGCGGGCCTGCCCTCCGCGCTCACCCCGATCTCCGGCGACTCCCGCACCACGCTGGCGATCCACTCGGGCACCACGGCGCTGTTCAACGAGCCTGGCCCGCTCGTGACCGGCGACGAGCTCGACCGTTTCCTCGCCGGGTTCGAACGCCTGGCCGAGGACGCCGAGGCCGTCGTGATCTCCGGCAGCCTTCCCCGGGGCGTCCCCTCCGATCTCTACGCCACGCTCGCCGCCACGACCGGCGTGCCGACGATCGTCGACGCCGACGGCGAGCCGCTGCGCCACGCGCCCAGAGGGCGGCCCTCGATCGTCAAGCCCAACAAGGACGAGCTGGCCCGCGCCTTCCCCGACGGCGGCGCCGAGGCCGTCCTGGCCGAGGGAGCGGGGGCGGTCGTCGTGTCGATGGGCGAGGAAGGGCTGCACGCCATCACGCCGGAGGGAACCTTCCGCGCGCGCATGCCGTACCGGGTGGAGGGCAACCCCACGGGCGCGGGCGACGCGCTGGTGGCCGGGCTCGCCCTGGGCCTGGTGGAGGACCTGCCGTGGCCCGACCTGCTGCGCAGGGCGGCCGCGCTGGGAGCCGCCGCCGTCGCCGCGCCGGTGGCGGGCGACTTCGACCGTGGCGTGTTCGACGCCGTCCTCCCCGACATCGTCATCGCCTAGCAACCTGCCAGGAACCAAGAAGGAGCACCATGCCTCTCGTCGGCATCGCAGAGATCGTCAGCAGCGCGAAGGCGGGCGTCGGCGCGTTCAACGTGATCCAGCTGGAGCACGCGACCGCGATCGTCGCGGGCGCGGAGGCCGCGGGCGCGCCCGTGGTGCTGCAGATCAGCGAGAACGCCGTCCGCTACCACGGCGCCCTCGAACCCGTCGCCCTCGCCACGCTCGCCGTCGCCAGGCGCGCTGCCGTGCCCGTGGCCGTGCACCTGGACCACGCCACCGACAGGGCCCTGGTCGAGGAGGCCGTCGCGCTGGGCCTCGGATCGGTCATGTTCGACGCCTCCGCGCTGCCCGACGCGGAGAACGTCGCCGCCACCGCGCAGGTCGTCGCCCACTGCCACGCGCACGGCGTCTGGGTGGAGGCCGAGCTCGGCGAGGTCGGCGGCAAGGACGGCGTGCACGCCCCCGGTGCCCGCACCAAGCCGCACGAGGCCGTCGACTACGTCGCCCGCACCGGCGTCGACGCCCTGGCCGTCGCGGTCGGCACCTCCCACGCGATGACGACCAAGGACGCGGTGCTCGACCTGGCGCTCATCGCCGACCTGCACGCCGCGGTGCCGGTGCCGCTGGTCCTGCACGGCTCGTCGGGGGTGTCCGACGACAACCTGCGCGATGCCGTACGGCACGGCATGAAGAAGATCAACATCGCCACGCACCTCAACAAGGCCTTCACCGGAGCCGTGCGCGAGTACCTGGCGAACGACCCCAAGGTCGTCGACTCCCGCAAGTACCTCAAGGCGGGCCGCGAGGCCGTGGCACGCGAGGTCACCCACCTGCTCGGCGTCTTGTCCTGAACCTGGGGCGCCGCGCGTACGTGTGAGTGGGCATGCGCCTACTCGCCGCCCTCGCCCTGATCGCTGCTGTCGTCCTCGCCCCTGCCGGTACGGCATGCGCCTGCAGCTGCGCGGCCTTCGTCCCCAAGGAGGCGATGACCCGCTCGGCAGCGGTGTTCACCGGAACGGTGAAGGCCGTCCGGCGGCTGCCCGGATCGCCTCTCGGCCCCACCCCGCCCTATGTGGTCACGTTCGCGGTCGACCAGGTCTACAAGGGGGACGCGCGGCGTCGGCCGAGATCGCGACCAACGCCGACTCGGCCTCCTGCGGGTACGCGTTCAGGGCGGGGACACGTTACCTGGTGTTCGCGTCGTCGGGCGCGGCGGCGAGCGGGCTGTTCGCGACGGATCCCGGCACGTCGCTGTACTCGTCGCTGTGCGAGGGGAACCTGGAGCTCAGGCCGGGCACCGGGCCGCTGCGGCGGGGCGACGAGGCCGGCTCGCCCGGAGCCCTCGGACAGTCCGTCTCCAAGGACCTGCTCGCCGCCCTCGGCACCCCGGCCGCCCCGGTGCCCGTTTCGCCGGAGGCCTCCCAGGAGACAGGGGACGTCTCGCCCATGGCGGCGGGCTCCTCTCCCGGCGGCCCCTCCTGGGGGCCGATCGCGGGCGGCGCCGTCGCGGCCGCGGTACTGCTGGCCGGGCTGGCGGCCGGGCCGGCACGCCGGGCCAGGCGGCGCTGAGGCAAGTCAGCCGTCCAGCGCCCGCAGCACCCTTTCGGCCTGCCTCCCGAACGTCCCCGGCGGGTTGCGCGGCCCCTCTCCCGACAGCAGGAACAGCCACGTCAGCGCCTGCAGCCTGCGGCACTCCCGCACCCTGACCGCCTCCGCGTGGTCGAGCTCGACACCGGCCAGGACGTCCACCTCGCCGTCGACCCAGGCCGACACGTGCTCGGCCAGCTCGGCCAGCTCGAAGGCCCGGTCCGAGCGCCCCGAGTCCTCGAAGTCCACGACCCGCACCCGCTCGCCGTCCCAGAGGAAGTTGGCGAGGTTGCCGTCGCCCGCGCCGAACGCGGGCCGCGCCCCGGCTGTGCCCGGCCGCCAGCCGTCCAACCACCTGGCGCCCTCCTTCACCGCCCGATCGGCCTGGCCACCCCTGGACCGCCACCCTGCGCACCAGGCGCGCACCTGCGCGGCGAGCTGTCCCGCCTGCCACGGCCGCTCGGGCAGGTCCCGCAGGACCGGCGCCGGCACCGCCGAGTGGAGCGCCTCCAGCGCCTCGCTCAGTCCCGCCAGTGGCGCGGGCCCCGTCGTTCCCGAGACGGTGCCCGCGCACATCCGCGCGATGGTCGGCCTCGACGCGCCCGCGCGCCGCTTCGACACGGTGGTGATGGGCCGCGGCACCTACATCCCCGGCCTCGACGCCGGCGTGACCAGCCCTTACAGCCCGCTGCGGCAGTACGTCGTGTCCACCACGCTGCCCGACAGCACCGACCCTGAGGTCGAGATCGTGCGAGGGGAGCCGCTCGAACTGGTGCGCAGGCTGAAGAAGGAGGAGGGCATGGACATCTACCTGTGCGGCGGCGGCAGGCTGGCCGCCACCGTCCTGCCCGAGATCGACGAGCTGATCATCAAGCACTACCCGGTGGTCGCGGGGACCGGCATCCCCGCCTTCTCCGGCGACTTCAGGCCCACCCGGTTCTCCCCCACGCAGACCGAGACCTTCAGCAACGGGGCCAGGGTGACCTGGTACAGCCGGGCCTGAGCCCCGCCCCCAGGCTCGCACCGTGAACTCCCCTCCCCGCCGGCCGCGCTCGCACCCAGGGAGAGATCATGACGGAACCCTGCCTCGCGGCGGACGCCCCCGTGGCGGGTGGCGGACCCCGTCCGACCCGGCACCCCGCGAACGACAAGGACCCGCACCCCCGTACGGCGGTGCGGGTCCTCCCGTCTGTCGGACGTCAGCGCTGGACCGGCGCGACGACCACCTCGACGCGCTGGAACTCCTTGATGTCGGAGTAGCCCGTCGACGCCATCGTCCGCTTCAGCGCCCCCATCAGGTTCATCGACCCGTCGGCCACGCTGGAGGGCCCGTGCAGGATCTGCTCCAGCGTGCCCACCGTCCCGAACTGCACCCTGCGCCCGCGCGGCAGGTCCGGGTGGTGCGCCTCGGAACCCCAGTGGAACCCGTGCCCCGGAGCCTCCGTCGCCCGTGCCAGCGGCGAGCCGACCATGACAGCGTCCGCCCCGCAGGCGATCGCCTTGGCGATGTCACCCGAGGTGCCCATGCCGCCGTCGGCGATCACGTGGACGTAGCGGCCGCCCGACTCGTCGAGGTAGTCCCGCCGCGCCGCCGCGACGTCGGAGATCGCCGTGGCCATCGGCACGGCCACGCCGAGCACGTTGCGGGTGGTGTGGGAGGCGCCGCCACCGAAGCCCACCAGCACACCCGCCGCGCCCGTGCGCATCAGGTGCAGGGCCGCGGTGTAGGTGGCGCACCCGCCGACGATCACCGGCACGTCGAGCTCGTAGATGAACTGCTTGAGGTTCAGCGGCTCGGCCTTGCTCGACACGTGCTCGGCCGAGACCGTCGTGCCGCGGATGACGAAGATGTCGACGCCCGCGTCGATGACCGTCTTGTGGAACTGCACCGTGCGCTGCGGCGACAACCGGACCGCGGTGGTCACGCCCGCGTCGCGGATCTCCTGGATCCTCCGCCCGATCAGCTCCTCCTTGATCGGAGCCGCGTAGATCTCCTGCAGCCTGCGCGTAGCCGCCTCGGTGTCGAGCGCGGCGCACTCCTCCAGCAGCGGCCGCGGGTCCTCGTAGCGCGTCCACAGCCCTTCGAGGTCGAGCGGCGCCAGGCCGCCGAGCTTGCCTATCGCGATCGCCGTGTCGGGAGACACGACGCTGTCCATCGGGGCGACCACGACGGGCAGCTCGAACCGGTAGGCGTCGATCTGCCAGGCGATCGAGACCTCCTCCGGGTCACGCGTGCGCCGCGAGGGCACCAGCCCGATCTCGTCGAGCGCGTAGGCACGGCGGCCGGTCTTGCCGCGGCCGATCTCCACCTGAGTCATCAAAACGGTTACCTTCTGTGATAGTTGGGAGCTTCGACCGTCATCTGGATGTCGTGCGGGTGGCTCTCCTTGAGCCCCGCGGACGTGATCGGCATGAGCTGGCTGCGCTCGTGCATCTCCTCGATCGTGCGGCACCCGGCGTACCACATGCCCTGGTGGAGACCGCCGACGAGCTGGTAGGTGACCGCCGAGACCGGGCCGCGGTAGGGCACCTGACCCTCGATGCCCTCGGGGATGTACTTGTCCTCGGAGCTGACCTCGCCCTGGCCGTACCGGTCCTTGCTGAAGGAGGTGCCGCCGCGCTCGCGGTTGCGGACCGCGCCGAGCGAGCCCATGCCCCGGTAGGACTTGAACTGCTTGCCGTTGATGAAGATCAGGTCGCCGGGCGACTCCTCGCAGCCTGCGAGCAGGGAGCCGAGCATCACGGTGTTGGCGCCGGCCGCGATGGCCTTGACGATGTCTCCCGAGTACTGCAGGCCGCCGTCGCCGATCAGCGGGACGCCCGCAGGACCGCAGGCCAGCGAGGCCTGGTGGATGGCGGTGATCTGCGGCGCGCCCACGCCCGCGACCACCCGGGTGGTGCAGATGGAGCCGGGGCCGACGCCGACCTTGACCGCGTCGGCGCCCGCGTCGATGAGCAGCTGCGCGCCCGCGCGGGTGGCGACGTTGCCGCCGATGACGTCGATGCCGTGGCTGTTGGCCTTGACCTTGGCGATCATGTCGCCGACGCCCTTGGAGTCGCCGTGCGCGGTGTCGACGATGATGACGTCGATGCCCGCCTCGATGAGGGCCTGCGCGCGCTGCTCGGCGTCGCCCGCGACGCCGATGGCCGCGCCGACCACCAGGCGTCCGTCGGCGTCCTTGGTGGAGAGCGGGTACTGCTCGCTCTTGGTGAAGTCCTTGATGGTGATGAGGCCGCGCAGCCTGCCCTGGGCGTCGACCAGCGGCAACTTCTCGATCTTGTTGGTCTTGAGCAGCGCGAACGCCTCGTCGCGCGACACCCCGACCGGCGCGGTGACCAGCGGCATCGGGGTCATGACCTCGCGCACGGTCCTGCGCTGGTCGCTCTCGTAGCGCATGTCGCGGTTGGTGACGATGCCGACGAGCACGCCGTCGGCGTCGGTCACGGGGGCGCCGGAGATGCGGTAGTTGGCGCAGAGCCGCTCGACGTCGGCGAGGGTGTCCTCAGGCGAGCACGTCACCGGGTTGGTGACCATGCCGGCCTCGGAGCGCTTGACCAGGTCGGCCTGCTGCGCCTGCTCCTCGATGGACAGGTTGCGGTGCAGGATGCCGATGCCGCCCTGGCGGGCCATCGCCACGGCCATGCGCGCCTCCGTCACGGTGTCCATCGCCGCCGAGACCAGCGGGATCGACAGCGTGATGCCGCGCGAGAGCCGGGTGCCCGTATTGGCATCACCCGGCTGCATGTCCGAATAAGCGGGTACGAGCAACACGTCGTCGAACGTGAGCCCCGTCTCAGTGAACTTGGACATGCCGTGACCCCTCCAGCCGCCATACATGCTTGTGGCAGCAAGTTTAGAGGGTCCGCCCAAAAGGATCATGGCCGGGATGGAGGACGATGACCCCCACGGTCCGTCGTCCTCCACGCATCGAGAAGTGCCGGAGAACCGGGGCGGTCGGTGATCCGCCCCGGTTCTCCGGCCACCGGCAGCCTCAGATGAGGCGCGAATGCCACCGAACCCCCCTCCGCGTCCAAGTGGCGGCGTTGCTCATCTTCCGGGTGCCGACGCTGGGTTAATGCTGCGTTACGCGATGGCACATCGCAATGTGAAAACGTGCAATTGCACGAAGTTGCACCCCGGGCCGAGGAGTCGGCGCAAGGACGGGACAGGGCGAGGCGACCGGGTTATCCTCGCGGCACGCCCGTGTCCCCTCTACGGAGCACCGCACATGCGCAACTTCTCCAGCACCATGTCAGACCCGCTCGAGACCCTGGGCCTCGATCCGGCACAGACCGCGCTGTACACGGCGGTGCTGAGGCTGCACAGGGCCACGCTGGCCGAGCTGGCCGCGGCCATGGACGGCCCCGCCGACACCGTCGGCAGGCAGCTCGACGACCTCGTACGGCTCGGCGTGGTCGACGAGCAGTCGGGCCACTACCTCGCCCGCCATCCCGCCGCCGCCCTCGGCAGGCTCATCGCCCAGCGCCTCGACCTGCTGGCGGAGGAGAGCCGTCGCATCGACACGGCGCTCAGCTCGATCCGCCACCTGATCCGCGACTACGACGCCGGCCGCGACTACCAGAGCGGCCCCTTCCCCGTCGAACTGGTCAGCGGCGCCGACATCCTGTACGAGAGCGTGGTCGGCATCGCCGTGCAGTCGCCGCCGATGGAGCTGCTCACCGCCATCCCCGACGAGCGGACCATGCTCGACTTCGCGAGGAAGTTCGCCGATCCGTGGGTGGACGCCCAGCAGCGGAAGCTGCTGTCCCTGCGCGCGATCATCCCGGTCTCGACGCTCCCGCTGCCGGGTGTGCGCGACCAGCTGACCCGGTTACTGGCCAGCGGAGGGCAGGTGCGCACGCTCGACAAGGTGCCGAGCTGGTTCATGACCGCGGGGCCCGGCGTGGCGGGACTGCCCGCCGCCTGGGGCGGCAACCTGCCCGACCACGCCTACAACTTCTACGTCGTCCGCGCGCCGATCGTGGTGGGGGTGTTGCGCTCGCTGTTCGAGGAGCTGTGGGCGCGTGCCGTACCCCTGCCGTGGGGACGCAAGAGCGACGGCATGGTGCAGGTGCTGCGCCTGGCCGCGCAGGGCATGTGCGACGACTCCATCGCGCGCCACCTCGGCGTGTCGGTCCGCACGGTCCGTGCCAGGTTCGCCGGCGCCATCGCCGAACTGGGCGCCCAGTCGCGCTTCCACGCGGGCGTCGAGGCCGCGCGGAGGGGATGGCTCACCTGAAGCACCCCATCGGTCTTATGGTGGGAAGGTGCTGGAAGATGTGCCACAGGACCCGTTCGCGGACGACCCGAACGACCCGAGCTCAGCGCTGGGTGATCTCGACGACGCCGAGCCGCTGACGGCTGCCGAACGCGACGAGGCCATCACCGACCTCGCCGACGTCGAGGTCTTCCGCTCGCTGCTGGAGCCGCAGGGCGTGCTCGGCCTGGTCCTCGACTGCCCCGAATGTTCGGAACAGCATTTCTTCGACTGGGAGCTGCTGCGCGGCAACCTCCGCCAGATGATCGAGAACGGCCAGCCGCAGGTGCACGAGCCGGCCTTCCACCCCGACCCGTCCAACTACGTGAGCTGGGAGTACGCCAGGGGCTACGTCGACGGCGTCATCGACACCGAAGAGCGGCACTGACCGACGTCTTCGACCAGCGCCGCGAGCAGTCTGGCTGCCGGATCCCACACGGGCGGCGGCTCACCCCGTGACAACGCGTCGAGGAGCGCGTCGCTTTCGTCTTCGGTCAAGCGATCGACTCCAGCTCGGCCATCTGCCGTAGCCTGGCCAGCGCCCGATGCTGGGCGACCCTCACGGCACCTGGTGTCATGCCGAGTACATTACCCGTCTCCTCAGCCGACAGCCCCGACACCACCCGCAACAGCAGCAGCTCGCGCTGGTTGTCCGGCAGCCGCGACAGCAGCCTGCGGGCCTGCTCAACCTCGATGTAGCGGACGACGGTCTCCTCCGGCCCCGGCCCCTCGTCGGGCCCGTCGGGCAGATCCTGTGTCGGTACGGCCGAGCGCACCGAACTGCGCAGCGCGTCGGCCACCTTGTGCGAGGCGATCCCGAACACGAACGAGGCGAACGGCCGCCCCATGTCCCGATAACGGGGCAGCGCGGACAGGACGGCGATGCACACTTCCTGGGCTACGTCATCGGCAATGTGATATTGCCCTGAAACCCTTCCAAGGCGCGCACGGCAATAGCGCACCACCATCGGGCGGAGCTCCCCGAGCAGAGATTCGATCGCGCTGCGATCCCCCTGGACGGCGAGGCTCGTCAGTTCCCGAAGGTCGGACTCATCCGATCTTGCCGGAAGTCTCGACGCAAGCCTTACCCCAATTTTGGCGTCGGCGACGCTTCCCTCGCTCACGTTAGGCATGATGCCCGCACTGGTACTGCCTGTCGTCATAGCGAACGGCTACGGATTGGTCACATTGAAGCGACGATAACGGGGGGTAATCGAACGGACACACTAAGGATTTCAAGTCGCCATGATATTTCAAGCCATTTGCGGAAATGCACGAAACGCGTCAGACGCGTAGACGCTTTACGAACGGGTTCGGTTTACCGGGAAATAACCCCCTTTCCGGACACCTTCGCCCTCGCGACTCCACCGCCATTCCACGAACTCTCCGTGACCACCCCGCCCCGCCCATCGACGAGCATCGTCGCCGCCCGACCGCCCCCGCGCCCTCCCTACCTCAAGCACCCCGCCCTCCGGCGATCGACCATCAGGACGATCCTCACGCCAGGTCGAGCCCCCGTCGGGGGGATACGTCCGGCGTCGGCGGCCCCCGCGACAGGGTGTCTCGTCCCGGCGGGTCATCGCCTGGCCGAGGGCCCGGCGCACTCACCCGCCTTCAGCGACTCACCCCTTCGTGACGCCATCCGTCCCTCCACGCCGCGACCTGTGTCGACCCCGGCGATCCCAGGCATCCCGTGACGCGGAGCCCGTCCTCCCGGACACCCACCCACGCGACCTCCCCGACCCCGGCGCGCCCGCCCTCGAGGTCGGCCCATCAGTGTTCGCTCGCCCATTCCAGCCCCACCCACCGCCGGCAGACTCCCCCTCCGCACCACCTCCCCCAGACCTTCGCGGCCTCTCTGGTCCACGAGGTGGCGGGGCACGGCGCCACAGGCCCACACCTCCCAGATCCACAGCATCCCGGGGTCCACGACGTCACAGGCCCACACCTCCCAGCCCCACAGCACCGCGGGGTCACGACGTCACAGGCCCACGCCTCCCAGCCCCACAGCATCCCGAGGTCCACGGCTCACAGGTCCACGACCATCCCAGATCTGCGGCGTCGCAGGCGTCCCCTCGCCACCCCGAGGGGTCGGCTTCCCGCCCACCCGAGGGCTGGCCCTGCACACCTGAGGGCCGCCCCGTCGCGACAGCGACCGCACCCAACGACCGGGCCGCGCCCTACGGCGAGGAGGCCGGATCCACCGGGAGCGGGCCGAACCCGCGAAAGCAGGTCGGATGGCACAGCCGAACCCCGCCCCGAAGCAGGCCGGACTCCACAGGCCTTCGTGATGAAGAGAGCAGGACCCCGCAGGCCGAGCCTTACACCGAGGCAAGCCGGACGTCGCAGGCCCGACCTCCGCGCCGTAGCAAGCCGGACCCCGTAGGCCAAGCTCCACCCCGAAGCGAGCAGCACCCTGCAGACCGATATCCGATCCGAAGCGAGCAGGACCCCGCAGGCCGAGCCCCACGCCGAAGCAAGCCGGACCCGCAGGCCCGACCTCCGCGCCGAAGCAAGCCGGACCCCATAGGCCGAGCCCCACACCGAAGCGACAGCACCCCGCAGACCCGACCTCCGAGCCGAAGCGAGCAGGGCCCCGCGGGCTGAGCCCCATGCGCGGGCGAGCAGGACCTCGCCCGGGAACCGGACCAACCCGCGCCAAGGCCGGCCGTATCCCTGCATAGCCAGCCGGACCCGGCGCGTAAGCGGTCGGGCACTGCCTAGCACCGCCCGCGCAAGCGGCCCTCGCCCAAGCGGGTCATGTCGTCAGCGGGACCGGCGGGGCCGCACCTGGAGGCGGCACGCCGTCACCATCCGAGTCCGACGAAAAGGACCCAGAAGGTGGCGCGGAGGAAAGACCAGAAGGTGGTGCGGGGGATGACCAGAAGGCGGTGCGGGAGAAGGTCAGAAGGCGGTGCGGGAGAAGGTCAGAAGGCGGTGCCGGGAAGGTCACAAGGCGGTGCCGGGAAGGTCACAAGGCGGTGCCGGGAAGGTCAGAAGGCGGTGCGGGGGAAGGTCAGAAGGCGGTGCGGGAGAAGGTCAGAAGGCGGTGCGGCGAAGAGTGGTGTGGGGGAAGACGTCAGGCCAGGGGGAACGGGACGCCGTGCTCGGCGAGCGGGCGCGGGCCGTGGATGCGGCGGTCCGCCTCCGTGATGGAGACGTCGTTGATGCTGGCCTCGCGCCTCCGCATCAGCCCCTCGCCGTCGAACTCCCACAACTCGTTCCCGTAGCTCCGCCACCACCGCCCCGACGAGTCCCGCCACTCGTACTGGAAGCGCAC
Organism: Nonomuraea sp. bgisy101; assembly: GCF_057708945.1. Taxonomy (NCBI): domain Bacteria; kingdom Bacillati; phylum Actinomycetota; class Actinomycetes; order Streptosporangiales; family Streptosporangiaceae; genus Nonomuraea; species Nonomuraea sp. bgisy101. The sequence goes on along the minus strand of NZ_JBYITD010000002.1, from coordinate 74,615 downwards.
CGCGATCCTGTCCTCACCGAACGCCCACAGCTCCTTCCGCAACGCGTAGTCCAACTCCCGCGCCCACTTATCCGTCAGGAACCGCTCGATCGCCTCTCTCCCCGTGACGAACGTGTCCCGGTTCCTCCAGACCGAGTCGGGCGTGTAGGCGAGAGCCACCCGCGCCGGGTCACGCGTGTTCCACGCGTCCTCGGCGGCCTGGACCTTGGCCAGAGCGTCGGTTTCAGTGAAGGGCGGAACAGGCGGACGAGTCATGACATATCTCCTTTGGTGTAGATCTCGAAGAGCGGGTGCGGATCACTCGGGCCATGGGGAGTTCTTGATGACGTCGACGAAGTCACCCCGGACGAACCCGGGCACGAAGTGCTCCAGCACGTCCGCCTTGACGTTGCCGAACGTGGTGGCGGGCCGGTGCTCGATCCCCTGCGTGAACGCCGCAAGGATCCGCTGCTTGAAGTCCGGCCTCGGGTGCGCGGCGACGATCGCCTCACGTGCGGCGGCGGGCACCTCGTCGTACCCGATCCCCAGCACGTCCACCTCGACGCCCGCGGTGACCAGCGCCACCTCGGGTTCCATATGCCAGGGGATCTCGGGCGTGGTGTGCAGCGCGATCGCCGTCCACACCACCTGGGCGTCCTGCTCGCTCACCCCGTGCGAGCGGAGGAACGCGCGCGCCTCGTCGGCGCCGTCGATCTCGAACCGTTGCCGGGACTCGAGGTGCCGGTCGGCAAGGCCGAGGTCGTGGAACATGGCCCCGACGTACAGGAGCTCCGGGTCGTAGGCGACCCCTCGCCCGCGTCCCCGCAGGGCGCCGAACAGGTAGACGCGGCGGGAGTGGTCGAACAGCAGCTCCGCCGCCACGTCGCGCACGAGCTCGGTGGCCTCGCGCGCCAGGCTGCTGTCAGGAATCTCGATGTCAGCGATGCGTTCTGCCATGACCTCATCGTGCCGACCCGGACCGTATCGCGGCCATGTCCTTCAGGACTACTATCCCTCATATATGGACATCGTGATTCTGGCCTACGACGGGGTGCGGCTGCTGGACGTGACCGCGCCGCTCGAGGTGTTCGGCACGGCCGCGGGCTTCGGCGGGCCGTACACGGTGCGGCTCTGCTCGCCCACCGGCGCGCCCGTGACGACCTCGACCGGCGTCCGGCTGGAGGCGACGGAGCCGGTCACACGCGCCCACACCCTCGTCGTGCCCGGCTCGCCCGACCTGCCTGCACGGCTACCGCCTGGAGAGGTCGTGGAGATGGTCGCCTCGTTCGCGGCGAAGCGGGTCGCGTCGGTGTGCACGGGCGCGTTCGTGCTGGCCGAGGCGGGGCTCCTGGACGGCAGGCGGGCCACCACCCACTGGCGCCACACCGCCACGCTGGCCGGACGCTACCCCGCGATCGAGGTCGAACCCGACGCCATCTACGTGCGGTCGGGCGACGTGCTCACCTCGGCGGGGGTCAGCGCCGGGATCGACCTGTCGCTGGCCATGGTCGAGCAGGACACGGGTGCCGAGCTGGCCAGGGAGGTCGCCCGCGACCTGGTCGTGTTCCTGCAGCGACCGGGCGGCCAGTCGCAGTTCTCCGTTGCCTCGCGCACCCCCCGCCCCGCGCACGACCCACTGCGTGAGCTGCTCGACGGGGTGACCGCCGATCCCGCGGCCGACCACTCCCTGCCCGCGATGGCCGCGCGAGCCGGCGTGAGCGTGCGCCACCTGACGCGGCTGTTCCACGAGCGGGTGGGGTGCACGCCCGCCGCGTTCGTGGAGTCCGTACGGCTGGAGGCCGCCCAGTCGCTCCTCGACTCCGGCGAAACGGTCACAGGGGCGGCGACGCGTTCGGGTATGGGGAGCGACGAGTCGTTGCGGCGGGCCTTCCTCCGCCACCTGGGCGTGACGCCTTCGGCCTACCGCGCCCGGTTCAGGACGTCGGCGCAGGCGACCTGAACACCTCCAGGCCCGCCCCTCAGGACGTCGGCGCAAGAGACCTGACACCCTCAGGCCCGCCCCTCAGGACGTTGACGCAGGAGACCTGACACCTCCAGGGCCGCCCCTCAGGACGCCGGCGCAGGGGCGTGCCGTAACGGCGGCCGGCCCCGTCCCGCTGGAGTGGCGTGGCAGGACGGACCCCTGCCGCGCGCCCACGGTGGGCTATGGGTGCCTGCCGTACAGACAGACCGGCAGACCGCCGAAGAACGACGAACGCCTGCCGCACAGACCGGCAGACCGCCCGGGGAATGCGAAAGGTCCGCGCCCCTGACGGGACGCGGACCTTCGGGTCAACCCAGGTCAGTGGCCGTGGCCGTGACCGTGGCCGTGACCGTTGGCGGCCGGGGCCTCCTCCTCGGGCTTGTCCACCACGAGGGCCTCGGTCGTGAGCAGCATGCCGGCGATGGACGCGGCGTTCTGCACGGCCGAGCGGGTCACCTTGACGGGGTCGATGACGCCCTGCGCCACCAGGTCGCCGTACTCGCCGGTCGCGGCGTTGAGGCCGTGGCCGACGGAGAGCTCGGAGACCTTGTGCGTGACGACGTAGCCCTCGAGGCCGGCGTTCTCGGCGATCCAGCGGGCCGGCTCGACCAGCGCGCGGCGGACGACGCCCACGCCGGTGGCCTCGTCGCCGGACAGGCCGAGGTCGTCGAGGTCCTTGGCGACGTGGATCAGCGCGGAGCCACCGCCGGAGACGATGCCCTCCTCGATCGCGGCGCGGGTCGCGGAGATCGCGTCCTCGAGGCGGTGCTTCTTCTCCTTGAGCTCCACCTCGGTGGCCGCGCCGACGCGCAGCACGCAGACGCCGCCGGACAGCTTCGCGAGGCGCTCCTGGAGCTTCTCGCGGTCCCAGTCGGAGTCGGACTGCTCGATGGCGAGCTTGATCTCCTTGACGCGGTCCTCGATCGCCTGCGCGTCGCCGGCGCCGTCCACGATCGTGGTGGCGTCCTTGGTGACGACGACGCGGCGGGCGCTGCCGAGCACCTCGAGACCGACCTGGTCGAGCTTGAGGCCGATCTCCTCGCTGACGACCTGGCCGTTGGTCAGGATCGCGATGTCCTGCAGCATGGCCTTGCGGCGGTCACCGAAGCCGGGGGCCTTGACGGCCACCGAGGTGAACGTGCCGCGGATCTTGTTGGTCACCAGGACGGCCAGGGCCTCGCCCTCGACGTCCTCGGCGATGACCAGCAGCTGCTTCTTGGTCTGGGCGACCTTCTCCAGCAGCGGCAGGAAGTCCGTGATGGACGCGATCTTGCCCTGGTGGATGAGGATGTAGGGGTCCTCGAGGACCGCCTCCATGCGCTCGGGGTCGGTGACCATGTAGGCCGACAGGTAGCCCTTGTCGAACTGCATGCCCTCGGTGAACTCGAGCTCCATGCCCATGGCGTTGGACTCTTCGACGGTGATGACACCGTCCTTGCCCACCTTGTCGAACGCCTCGGCGATCAGCTCGCCGATCCTGGCGTCCTGAGCGGAGATCGTCGCGACATTGGCGATCTCCTTCTTGTCCTCGACGGGGCGCGCGGTGGCCAGCAGCTTCTCGCTGACGGCCTTGGCGGCCTGGTCGATGCCGCGCTTGAGCGACAGCGGGGAAGCGCCCGCGGCCACGTTGCGCAGACCCTCGCGGACCATCGCCTGGGCGAGAACGGTCGCGGTGGTGGTGCCGTCACCTGCGATGTCGTTCGTCTTGGTCGCCACTTCCTTGGCGAGCTGGGCGCCGAGGTTCTCGTAGGGCGCCTCGAGCTCGACCTCGCGGGCGATGGTGACACCGTCGTTGGTGATCGTCGGCGCACCGAACTTCTTGTCGATGACCACGTTGCGGCCGCGCGGGCCGAGGGTCACCTTCACTGCGTCCGCGAGGGCGTTGACGCCGCGCTCGAGCGCGCGCCGCGCGTCCTCTTCGAACTCCAGGATCTTCGGCATGAAAAGTCCTCTCAGCGTAGAAAGCCCCGGGCACTGGCGGCCCGGGGCTTTCTCACGGCTTACTTCTCGATGATGGCGAGAACGTCACGGGCGGAGAGCACGAGGTACTCCTCGCCGCCGTACTTGACCTCGGTGCCGCCGTACTTGCTGTAGAGGACGATGTCGCCCTCGCTGACATCGAGCGGAATCCGCTTGTCGCCGTCCTCGTCCCAGTTGCCGGGGCCCACCGCGAGGACTTTGCCCTCCTGCGGCTTCTCCTTGGCGGTGTCCGGGATGACCAGGCCGGAAGCGGTGGTCTGCTCGGCCTCAAGCGGCTGGACCACAATGCGGTCGCCGAGCGGCTTAACGGGAACCTTAGTGGCGGTCGTCACGATCGGACCTCCCCTTCAGATTTGGTTGATCTAGAAGAGGCGACCAGCTGGGCCTGCCGTCGCGGGTGTCAGACCTGCCTCGTCGCACGTTGGCACTCTCAGTAGGAGAGTGCCAACACGAAACAGTATGCAAGCAGGCCTTGCCCGTCAACACGAACCGCGCGGCTCAGCTCAGAGCGGATCTGTAGGAGCCCTCGACCAACTCGGCGAGAGCGCCGGGACGGCCCGGCTCCCACCCCAGTTCCTCCTTGGTACGGCGCGCGCCCGCCCGCTGGCTGAGCGCGAGAGCGTCCGCGAACGGCCCGCCGAACACCTCGGCCGCCTGCTCCACGGGCCACGGCTCGGCGCCCTCCCGCACCCCCGCCACCTTGGCCGCGGCCTTCGCCACCTCGGCCACGGACACCGCCTCCTCGGCGATCCCGTGGTAGACCGCTCCGGGCCGCCCCTTCTCCACGGCGGTCACGATGAGGTCGGCCAGGTCGTCCACGTGCACGAACGTCCACGTCGGAGCCTTGTTCTCGCCCTCCACATAGACCCCGACCCCGCGCTCGGCCGCCTGCCCGACCAGGATCGAGACGATGCCCGCGCCCCGCCCGTGAACCACGCCGGGCCTGATCACGATCCCGCCCCTGCCGAGCACGGCCTGCTCGATCTCCGGCCGGTAGCCGACGATCGCGATCGGGTTCACGGGGCTCTCCTCGTGGCCGTCCCCCGTCGGGCCGAGCACCCATACGCCGCTGACGTAGACGACCGGCTTGCCCAGGGCCTCGACGGTCGCCAGGTCGTGGGCCCTGTCCCCGGTGAGCACCGCCGCGTGGACGATCACCTCGATGTCCTCGGTGACGGCGGCCTTCACCGAGGCGAGGTCGGCCAGGTCGCCCGTGCGGACGTCCTCGACACCGTCGATCGTGCGCGGTTGCCGTACCAGGACCGCCACGTCGTGGCCGCGCTCGACCAGCCGTTCCACAACGGCGCCGCCGATGTACCCCGTCGCGCCCAGCACCAGAACCTTCATGTTCCACCTCAAAAACTTCGACATTGAAATCTTGCGTGGACACTAACACGCAAGGTCGAAGACTTCAATCTCGAAGCGTTTGGTAGAATTCCCCGCATGGAAGACGCGCTGGACACCCTCCCCGACCACGACGGCGAGACCGCCCGCGTGACCTGCCGCGCGATCCGCGTCTCCCGGCTGCTCGAACGCGGACTGAAGGACTACTTCAGCGGCCACGAGCTGGAGTCGTGGGAGTACGACGTGCTGGCCACGCTGTACCAGGTCGGCGGCTACTCCTGCATGACAGACCTGTCCAACGCCCTGCTGCTCAGCCCCGGCGCCGCGACCAACCGCATCGACCGGCTGGTCGCCAAGGACCTCGTGACCCGCGAGACCGCCCCCGGCAACCGCCGCATGATCATCGTCACACTGACCGACGAGGGACGCCGCCAGGTCTCCGCCCTCGCGGACGGCCGCGCCGCCACCGAGCGGGCACTGCTGTCGGGCCTCTCACCCGACGAGCAGTCCGCCTTCGGCGAGCTCCTCAGCAAACTTCTCCTGTCCCTCGACGACACAGAGCCGCGAATCGGGGAACACTGGAGCATGTGATGACCAGAAGCGGCGGCGAGGATGACGCTACGATGCGTGACGTGACCAGCACGATGGATGACGTGCGCCACGTCCTCGCCAACTGGCCGTTGCCGCCGGAGGGCGGGTGGACGGCCGACGACCTGGACCTCCTTCCTCAGGACGGGCCCCAGGGCGAGCTGGACCTCTTCAAGCGTGTCGAACTCGTCGATGGAGCCCTTGTCCTCATGTCCCCTCAGAAGCTCTTCCACGAGAGCGTCATCATCGGCCTCAGAAACGCTCTGAGAGCGCAGGCCCCTGAGCGTTTCTCAGCGGTGAGCCAGATGGACATCAAGATCGCTTCACGCCAACGGCCATGTCCCGACGTGCTCGTGGTCGACACCGCTGCGACCACCGATTGGAATCGCACGGCGTTCACACCGCGGGAAGTCCATCTGGTGATCGAGGTCGTCTCTCCCGAGTCCGAGCACCGCGACAACCACGTCAAGCCCAGGATCTACGCCGAGGCCGGCATCGAGCACTTCTGGATCGTGAAGGACGAGGACAGCAGGCCCGTCATCCACACCTACGAACTCGACGAGGCCGTCGCCTCCTATGTCTGCACCGGCATCCACCGGGATCACCTCAAGGTCTCCGTGCCGTTCCCCATCGACATCGAGTTCGACACCCTGCACTAACGTCGTATGGCGTGGACCACGACGCCTTCCTCGAACTCCTGACCCCGCGCGGGCAGCAAGCCCTCGCCGAGGCCGTCGAGCTGGCAGGCGCCGATCCCGTCGCGGCCGCGACCAGGCTGCGCAAGACCTACGACGCCTCCCTCACCTCCGCCGCCCTCACGCAGGCGAAGCTCAGGGAGCGGGGCAGGGCGAAGTTCGGTGACGACGCGGCGCTGATGTACTTCACACCCCACGGCGTCGAGCAGGCCACCCGCCGCGAGGTCGCCGAACACCGCGCCCGCAGGCTCTCCCTCCTCACCGGCACGACCGGGGAAGGCGGCACGATCGGCAACGGCGGCATGACCGGCGACGTCGGTCCGGCCGGGGAAGGCGGAACGATCGGCAACGGCGGCACGGCCGGGAACCGTGGCGCGATCCGGGGCGGCGGCACGACCGGGGGCGTCGGCGCGGGCCTGCGGGTGGTCGACGTGTGCAGCGGTGTCGGGGGCGACTTGATCGCGCTGGCCCGCGCGGGCTGCTCCGTGGACGCCGTCGACACCGATCCCCTGACCGTCGCCGTCGCGCAGGCCAACGTCGACGCGCTGGGGCTGTCAGACAGGGTCACGGTTCGTACGGCCGACGCCGCCACCGTCGACCCCGCCGCCTACGACGTCCTGTTCGCCGACCCCGCCCGCCGTACCGCCAAGGGGAGGACCTTCGACCCGAACGCCTACTCCCCTGCCTGGCCCGTCATCCTCGACCTGCTCGCCCGGGCGCCCACCGCGTGCCTGAAGGTCGCGCCCGGGATCCCGTACGAGTTCGTCCCCCAGGGCGCGGAGGCCGAATGGGTGTCCTTCAAGGGCGAGGTCAAGGAGGTCGCGCTCTGGACGGGCGCACTGGCGGGCGCCGACCCCGGCGCGGAGAGATTCACGCGGAGGGCGACGTTGCTGCCCGGCGGGAGCACGCTCACCGCGACAGGCGCGCGGGTGCCCGTCGGCCCGATGGGACGCTACGTCTACGAGCCCGACGGCGCCGCGATCCGGGCACACCTGGTCGCCGAGGTGGCCGCGATGGTCAACGGACGGCTGGCCGACCCGCTGATCGCCTACGTCACCGGTGACGAACCTGTCGCCACCGCATGGGCGTCCGGGTACGAGGTGGATGAAGTCATGCCGTTCTCCGTCAAAAAGCTGAGAGCCGCACTCCGGGCCCGCCGAGTCGGAAACGTGACTATCAAGAAACGCGCCTCGGCGGTCGACATCGAACGCTTGCGCAGCGATTTGCGATTGTCCGGCGACAAATCAGCGGTTGTCATTCTGACCCGAATCGCGGACCGGCCGTCCATACTTATCTGCACCCCGCTCGAACTGGGTAAATGACAAATCAGGGCGATACATCGATAATCACGATCTTTTAAAGTCGGCACCGAAAGATCTTGATCGAGCTACTAAGGTGACCGGGCGGGAGTTCTCCCCTAACGATTCTGAATACCCACCGCTGCGCGGCAGGCCGTCGGCGAGTGAAGGAGCTTTCGGTGGATCACTCCAACCACACCACCCTTCTCCAGGCAGGCAGCCAGACCGCCATCTCCGACAGGATGCGCGAGCTGCTCGCGCGGGCCGCCCAGGACCACGTCTACGAGCAGCGCACGCAAGGCGCGGTGCTCGACGAGATCCGCCAGCGGCTTGAGGGCATGGAGTGGCTGCTGCGCGAGGTCCGCGAGCGCGAGCTCGGCGGCCTCACCGGCACGCTCGAGACAGTGAGCGGCCGCCTCGACGACATCTCCACCAGGCCGCCGTCGTGGGCGGAGGGGCTGGCCCAGCACGTGGAGGCGGTGCGTGACCACGTCGACGCCGTAGGCGAGCAGGTCGGCAACGTCGACGCCAGGGTCGAGTCGGTCAGCGAGCGGGTCAAGCCGGTGATCGAGCTGCCCGGCCTCTGGGCCGACGTCAGCACCGTGAGCGAGACCCTCGACGAGGCGCTCAAGCGGATCGAGTCGGTCATCACGAGCACCGACGGCATCGCCAAGCGCCTCGGCGACTTCGCCGGCAAGCTCGGCCAGCTCAGCGCCAGCATGGACGCCGCGGCCACCCGCTTCACCAGGCTCGACAAGTCGATGACCGAGCTCGCCGCCCGCACCGACCGCATCGAGAGCGGTGTGAAGGGCATGCCGGAGATGTTCGAGGCGAAGCTCAAGGCGGTCGACGGGTCGCTGGCCGCGTCGACGGAGCTGCTGTCCGCCTCGATCGAGGAGGTAGGCGCCAGGATCGACGCCACCGAGACCCGCCTGACGGGCCGCCTCGACGGCGTCGACAGCAGGGTCGACCGCGTCGACGGCAGGCTCCTCGCCGTCGACAACCGGCTGACCAGCGTCGACGGCCGCATCGAGACCGCCGATGAGTGCCTGGCCGACATCGACACCCGCCTCGACGGCATCGACGGCCGCCTCGGCGGGGTCGACTCCCGCCTCGCGGGCGTCGACCACCGTCTCGGCACGCTCGACGGCCACCTGGGCCGCCACGACGACCGTTTCGACGGGCTCGACGGGCGCGTCGACGGCCGGTTCACCGCGATCGACGAGCGCATGGCGGGCACCGCCAACCAGCTCGCCGACACCGCGACTCGCACCGAGGGCCGCTTCAACGACCTCGGCACCCACCTCGACACGCTCGACGAGCGGCTGGCCGAGGTCGAGGAGCGCGTGGTCGCCCGGTTCGACGGCGTCGACGCCACGCTCACCGGCATGTCCACCACCGCCGACAAGACGGGCGAGCACCTCGAGGCCATCGACGACCGGGTGGAGGCCGTCAACCAGCGTGTGGGCCAGCTGCCCGCCACGCTCAGCATCAGCGAGCGGGTCGGCGAGCTGCTCGACGCCCAGACGATCGAGCACGTCAAGCGGCTCGACGCGATCGACGAGCGGCTGACCGCCGCGGCCGCCGCCCTCACCGACGCCGTCGCCGCCCGCCCCGACCGGGTGGAGCTGGCCGAGAGCGTCACGGGGATCGTCGAGCCCGCCACGAGCGACCTGACCAAGCGGCTCGGCGCGCTGGAGGAGACCATGCTCGCCCTGGCCGAGGCCCTCCTGCGCCCCAGCCGCAACCCGAAGGACTAGACGCACGGCCGCCGAACGCCGAACCCGAGAGGAAGACGGGTCCGGCGTTCGCGTTTTCCGACCTATCAGGCCACCGACCTCCCAGGCCACCGGGCGGGGATGGAACGCGATGATCCCAGGAACCGCAGGCCGCGCTCACGCGGACCTCCCAGGACACCCGGGTCACGATCGTGCGGACCTTTCCGGGAGTCCTGTCGACCAGGGGCCGCGGGGTTCGAGGGCCCCGCGGCCCGTCGCGTTACGGTCGCCGGCTCAGCCGCAGGGTGACCAGTTCGAAGGGCCGCAGCGACAGGGACACCGCGTCCCCCTCGTGCCGACGTTCGGCGATGGGCCGCTCCAGCAGGTCAGTCGCCGCGACGCCGCTGATCGGGAAGCCCGCCGTCAGGGTCGCCCTGGCCCTGCCGCCGTGTGCCTCGTGGAAGCGCACGATCACGTCTCCGCTCTCGTCGTCGGCCAGCTTGACGGCCGTCACGACCACCGCCTCGTTGTCGATCGTGACCAGTGGCGCGACCTCGGCATCGCCGGGGACGGCGCGCTCGGGCAGGTTGATGAAGTAGCCCTCGCGGACCGCGTCGCCGATCGTCGCCCCCGGCACGAGCGCGTGACGGAAGCGGTGCACGCCCTGGTCGGTCTCGGGGTCGGGGAAGCGGGGGGCGCGGAGCAGGGAGGCCCTGAGCGTGGTGGTGGTCCCCGCGTCGGTGGCGCGAACCGTGCGGGTCACGTCGTGACCGTAGGTGGAGTCGTTGACCAGGGCCACGCCCCAGCCGGGCTCCTCCAGGTGCACGAAGCGGTGGTTGCACGCCTCGAACTTGGCGGCCTCCCAGCTCGTGTTGGTGTGGGTGGCCCGGTAGGCGTGGCCGTACTGGCTCTCCGAGGCGTAGCGCTCGGCGTGCACGTCCAGCGGGAAGGCCAGCTTGAGGAACTTCTCGGTCTCGTGCCAGTCGACCTCGGTTCTGATGTCGAGCCGCCCGGCGCCCGGTGGCAGGCTCAGCACCTGGGTGACCTTCGAGCGGCCGAACGAGCGGACCACGCGGACCGAGCCCGGCTCCTCGCCGGGTGCCACCTCGTCGGCGGCGACCAGGTCGGTGACCGTGTTGCGGTAGAACTCGTCCACGTCCCACGCGTCCCACATGTTGGGGAAGTCGGGGTGGATCTGCAGCAGGTTGGCCGCCTGGCCAGGCGCGACCGCCTCCCGCCCGGCGGTCAGGTCGTACACCGATCTGACGAGGCCGTGCCCGTCGATCTCGACGCGGAGCAGGCCGTTCTCGAGCTCGTATCCGCCCTCGTCACGGGGGCGGAGGACGACGGCGTCTTCGGTGTGGGCGGCGGAGGCGCCGCCCGCCGGGACACCGTGGCGGGTGTGCGGGGCGGCGTTGAAGACGAGAGTGGCGCCTGCCGAGGGATCGCCGGCGAGGGCGTGCTGGGCAGCGTCGATGATGCCGCCGAGCTCGTCGGCCACGGCCGCGTAGGTCTTCTCCGCCTCGCGGTGCACCCAGGCGATCGACGATCCGGGCAGGATGTCGTGGAACTGGTGGAGCAGCACCGTCTTCCAGATGCGGTCGAGCCGCTCGTGGGGGTAGGGATGTCCGGTCCTGACGGCGGCGGTCGCGGCCCACAGTTCGGCCTCGCGCAGCAGCGACTCGCTGCGCCGGTTGCCCTGCTTGGTCTTGGCCTGGCTGGTGAGCGTGGCGCGGTGCAGTTCGAGGTAGAGCTCGCCGACCCAGACGGGCGGGTTGGGGTATTCGGCCTCGGCCTTGGCGAAGAACTCGGCGGGCGTCTCCCATGTGACGGTGGCCGAGCCTTCCAGGTCGCGCATCCTGGCCGCCTTGGCGACCATCTCGCGGGTGGTGCCGCCGCCTCCGTCTCCCCAGCCGGTGGGGGCGAGGGAGTGCCGGGCGATGCCCTTGTCCTTGAAGTTGCGCGCCGCGTGGGCGATCTCGCTGCCCTTCATCGAGCAGTTGTAGGTGTCGACGGGCGGGAAGTGGGTGAAGATCCGGGTGCCGTCGATGCCCTCCCAGAGGAAGGTGTGGTGCGGGAACCTGTTGGTCTGGCTCCACGAGATCTTCTGGGTGAGCAGCCGCTTCGATCCCGCGGCCTTGATGATCTGGGGCAGTCCTGCCGCGAAGCCGAACGTGTCGGGCAGCCACACCTCGTCGTTCTCGATGCCGAACTCGTCCAGGAAGAACCGCTTGCCGTGCACGAACTGCCGGGCCATCGCCTCCGAACCCGGCATGTTGGTGTCGGACTCCACCCACATGCCGCCCGTGGGAACGAACCGCCCCGTGGCCACGGCCTTGGTCACCCTGGCCCACACCTCGGGCCTGTGCTCCTTCACCCAGGCCCACTGCTGCGCCTGCGACATGGCGAAGACGAAGGCGGGCTCGTCCTCCAGCAGCGCGGTCATGTTGGACGTCGTGCGGGCCACCTTGCGGACCGTCTCGCGCAGCGGCCAGAGCCAGGCGGAGTCGATGTGCGCGTGACCGACGGCGCTGATCCGGTGCGCGGACGGCTGCGCGGGCGTGGACAGGACGCCGGCGAGCCGTTCGCGCGCGGCGGCCGCGGTGCCGTTCACATCCTGCAGGTCGACCGCGTCGAGCGCCCGCTCCACGGCGCGCATGATCTCCCAGCGGCGGGCTCCGTCGACCGGCAGCTCCCGCATCAGCTCGCCGAGCACCTCCAGGTCGATCACCAGCTGCCACACCGTCTCGTCGAAGACGGCCAGGTCCATGCGGGCCAGCCGGTACTGCGGCGCGGTGCCCGCCGTCTCCTTGTCGCCGAGCGTGGTCGGCAGGAAGGGGTGGTAGTCGAGGATGACGGGGTTGGAGGCCGCCTCGATGTGCAGCCGCACCTCTTCGCCGCCCTCGACGGGCGCGCCCACGCGGATCCACTGGTTACGCGGGTTGAGTCCCTTCACGGGGGTGCCGTCAGGGCGGTAGACGAGACCTTCGCACTGGAAGCCGGGCATGTTCTCGTCGAATCCGAGATCGAGGATGGCCTCGACGTTCCTGCCCGCCCACGCGGCCGGCACCGTGCCGCTGACGGTGAACCAGCTGGTGCCCCACGGAGCGCCCCACTGGTCGCCGACCGCGATGGGCTCGGGTACGGCCGACAGTCCCTCGGCGACAGGGACCGGCTCGCCGGGCGCGTGCCAGACCGCCACCTCGAGCGGCACCGACTCCGGGTACACGGCCGGGCGGATGCGCTCGTCGAGGACGCGCTTGAGGCGGGCTTCGACCAGCTCGCGGTCGTCATGCATGGGGGAACTCCCTGGTGGTGTGAGCCGTCACCCCTTGATCGCGCCTTCCTCGACGCCCCTGAAGAAGAACCGCTGGAGCGAGGCGAACACGATCACGATCGGCACGAAGGAGATCATCGTGCCGGCCGCGATGAGCCGGGGGTTGGCGCTGAACGTGCCGTTGAGGTACTGCAGGCCGACGGTGAGGGTGTAGTTGTCGGGGTTGGTCAGGACGATGAGCGGCCACAGGAAATCATCCCAGGCGCCGATGAAGGCGAAAATGATGACGACGCTGAGCATGCCGCGCACGTTGGGCAGGCCGATGTGGCGCAGCCGTTCCCAGGCGGTCGCGCCGTCGATGATGGCGGCCTCGTCCATCTCGGGCGGGATCGCCTGGAACGCGGTCCGCATCAGCAGCACGTTGAGCATGCCGATGGCGCCGGGCAGCGCCACGCCGAGGAGGGTGTCGGCCAGGCCGAGGCTGCGGATGGTGACGTACTGGGAGATGATCGTCACCTCGCCTGGCAGCACGAGCGTGGCCAGGAAGAGTCCCAGCAGCAGTTTCGCGCCCCGGAAGCGGAGCTTGGCCAGGGCGTAGCCGGCGATGGTGGCGCCGAAGGCGTTGCCCGCGATCACGATCGCGGCCACGATGAGCGAGTTGACGGCATAGGACCAGACGGGGATGGTCTCGGCCACCTGGGCGTAGTTGTCGAGCGTGGGGTGCTCAGGCAGGAAGCTCGGCGTCTGGGTGTAGATGTCCTCGTCCAGGCTTTTCAGCGAGGTGGAGAGCTGCCACAGGAACGGGGAGACGGTGAGGGCCAGCACGAGCAGGAGCAGCGCGTAACGCAGGACCTTCTCACCGGTGGTGATCGTGTTGAAGCCGCTGTGCCGTCCTGGCCTGGCGTGTGCCGCCACCTCAGGCCGCCTTCCTGTTGAGCCGCAGGAGCAGAAGCATCGGGCCGATGGTGATGAGGAGCAGGACGATGCTGAGCGCCGAGGCGTAGCCGAGGTGGCCGGTGAAGCCGCGGCTGTAGAGCTGGATGAGCATCACCACCGACATGTCCCGCCCTCCGGGCCCGCCCGTGCCGTTGGACAGCACGTACAGCTCGGAGAACACTCGCAGCGCGGAGACCGAGACGAGCACGGAGACCAGGAGCATCGTGTTGCGCACGCCGGGCACGGTCACGCTCCAGAACCGGCGTGCCGCCCCCGCACCGTCGACAGCGGCGGCCTCGTGGAGCTCCCGCCTGACGTTCCCGAGAGCCGAAAGGTAGATGATCATGTAGTAGCCGAGGCCCTTCCAGACGGTCAGGCTGATCGCGCTGAACAGCAGGAGCCAGCGGTCGGTCAGGAACGGGACCGGCTCGGTGACGACGCCGAGCCACTGCGCGAAGCCGTTCACCAGGCCTCTGTCGTCCAGCACCCAGCCCCAGATCAGCGCGACCACCACGGCGGAGGCGACCACGGGAGTGTAGAAGGCGGTCCGGAAGAACATGATGCCCGGCAGCTTCTTCTCCACCAGGACCGCGATCAGCAGCGGCAGCATGGTGAGCAACGGCAGGCAGACCAGCATGAACACGACGCTGTTGAGCAGCGCGTCGGCCAGCTGGTCGTCGTCCAGCACCCGCGCGAAGTTGTCCAGGCCGGTGAAGCGCCCGCCGCCCAGCGGTTTGGCGTTGGTGAACGCCAGGACCACCGTGTTGATCGATGGCCAGACGTTGAACACGAACAGCCAGACCGCGGCGGGCGCCACCAGCAGCCAAGGAGTGAACCAGCGTCGATGGGTCATCAGTTCTTGAGGAGCTCGTCGCACTTGGCGGCGGCCGCGTCGAGGGCCTCCTTGGAGGAGATCTCACCGCTGATCGCGAGCGCGAACTGCTGCCTGATGAACTTGCTCATCGCCTCGGTGACCTCGACCGGCTGGAGCATCTTGGCCTGCGCCAGCGAGGCGAACGCGATGACCTTGGCGTCGCCGGCGTTGGTGCCGTCGCTCTTGCTGAAGAACGGGTCGTTCGCCGAGGCCTTGGTGCTCGGGAAGATGCTCACCAGGTGGGCGAAGGCGGCCTGGTTCTCCGGGCTGGTCACCCAGCGGGCCAGGGCGATGGCCGCGGGCGCGTTCTTGGTCTGCTTGGACACCGACAGCCCCTGCACGTACAGCGGCGGCGTACCCATCGCGGTCGACGGCACCACCTTGGGCGCCAGCGACGGGTTGTCGGTGGCCAGGCTGGTGATGTAGTTGCCGCCGGCCGTCGTCCAGGCGGCCGTCTTTTCGTTGAAGAGCTTGGCGTTGCCCGCGTAGGTGTCGGTCAGCACGTCGCGCGGCAGCAGGCCCTCCTTGAACGCGTCGCGGTACTTGTCGAGCAGTGCGGCGGCCTCCGGGGTGTTGAAGGTGAAGCTCTTGCCGTCGTCGGCCATGAGCTTCACTCCGGCGTTGGCCAGGTCGCCCAGCTCGGGCCTGCGGCTCATCAGGTAGACCTTGCCGCCGGACTTCTCCTTGACGGTCCTGGCCTGGGCGACGAGTTCGTCGAAGGTGGTCGGCGGCTTCTTCGCGTCCAGGCCGTACTTGGTCATCAGCTCGGAGTTCCAGTAGTTGACGTCCGTGTTGAGGTACCACGGGTAGCCGTAGACGCCCTGGAATCCGGCGTAGGAGTAGGCGGCGATGCCTCCGGCGACGTACTCGTCGGACAGCTTCTGGTCGGCCTGGGAGACGTCGAGCAGCAGGCCCTGCTTCACCAGCGGGAGCGCGAAGTCCGGCGGGAGGTTGGTCACGTCGGGCAGGGTGCCGCCGGCGGCCTGGCTCAGCACCTTGTCGGAGTAGCCGTCGCCCGGCTGGTCGAGCCACTCGACCTCGACGCCCGGGTACTTCTTCTCGAAGGCGTCGATGACGCCCTGCACGTAGTCGGTGAACTTGGGCTTCAGCGCCCACGTCTGCAGGCTGACCTTGCCCTTCACCTCTCCGGTGGCGTTCGCGCTCGGCGCCGCCGCCTGAGGCTCCTGCTCGCCCAGCCCGCAGCCCCCGGCTACCATCGTGGCCACCACGGCCAGCCCTGCCCAGTACCTTCGCATGACGCTCTCCTTCGGGCACTAAACCGCTCTAGTTGCGGGACTATCCCCCCGGCTAGACTTCCGTGTCAATAGATGAGATGAACTCGTGAAGGAGACAGTCGTGGGCCGACCGACCATCGCCGACATCGCCGAGCGGGTCGGGGTGTCCAAGGGCGCGGTGTCGTTCGCGCTCAACGGGCGTCCAGGGGTCGGCGAGGCGACGCGGGCCCGCATCCTCCAGGTGGCCAAGGAGATGAACTGGCGTCCGCACAGCGCCGCCAGGGCCCTGGGCGGCGCCAGGGCGGAGGCGGTCGGCCTGGTGATCGCCAGGCCCGCCAGCACGCTGGGCGTGGAGCCGTTCTTCGCCCAGCTCCTGTCCGGCCTGCAGGCCGGACTGTCGGCGCAGTCGGTGGCGATGCACCTGCTGATCGTCGAGGACGTGGCGGCCGAGATCGAGGTCTACCGCGACTGGGCTTCCGCACACAGGGTCGACGGGTTCATCGTGGTCGACCTCAAGGTGAGCGACCCCAGGATCGAGGTGCTCGAGGAACTCGGCGTGCCCACCGTGGTGCTGGGCGGCCCAGGACGGCACGGCTCCCTGTCCAGCGTCTGGGCCGACGACAGGGAGGCGATGCTGTCGGTCGTCGAGTACCTCGCGGCGCTCGGCCACCGGCGCGTCGCCCACGTCGCGGGGCTGCCGGCGTTCCGGCACACCCAGCGCCGCATGCGGGCGCTGCGCGACTCCACCCGGCGGCTCGAACTGGTCGACGCGGTGTCGCTGGCGACCGACTTCAGCGACTCGGAGGGCGCGGCGGCGACCAGGGCGCTGCTGTCCCGCGGCAGCAGGCCGACCGCCATCATCTACGACAGCGACGTGATGGCCCTCGCGGGCCTGGGCGTGGCGGGCGAGATGGGCGTACGGGTGCCGGACGAGCTGTCGATCGTGGCCTTCGACGACTCGGTGCTCACCCGGATCGCGCACCCCGCCATCACCGCGCTCTCGCGCGACACCTTCGCGCTGGGCGGCCAGGTGGCCGAGGCCATGCTGGCGTTGATCGCCGCCCCCGAGGCGAGACAGGACCTCAAGACCGCCACCCCGCGCCTGGTCGTCAGGCGGAGCACGGCGGCGCCCGGGGCTTGGCACGGATGACTAAAGCGGTTTAGGGTCCGGTGAGATCGACTCACCGCTCGGAGGACGCGTGCCCGTGCCCCACCCCATCCGTTTCGGCGCCAACTACGTGCCTTCGGCAGGCTGGTTCTACAGCTGGCTGGACCCCTCGCCGGACGCCGCCCGCCGCGACTTCGAGGACCTCGCAGGGATCGGGCTCGACCACGTCCGCGTGTTCCCGATCTGGCCGTGGATCCAGCCCAACCGCACGCTGATCAGGCAGCGCGGCATCGACGACCTGCTCGAGCTGATCGACGTCGCCGCCGAGTTCGAGCTGTCCGTGGCCGTGGACCTGCTCCAAGGGCACCTGTCCAGCTTCGACTTCCTGCCGTCCTGGGTGCTCACCTGGCACGAGCGCAGCCTCTTCACCGACCCGGCCGTCCGCGACGGCATCGCGGCCTACGCCGACCGGCTCACCCGGGCCGTGGCGAGCCGCGACAACGTGTTCGCCGTGACGCTCGGCAACGAGGTCAACAACCTCTACCCCGCCAACCCGACCACGCCGGAGGCGTCCGCCCGCTGGGCCGCCGAGCTGATCGACGCCGTCCGCGCGGCCGCGCCGCACCTGCTGACCCTGCACTCGCTGTACGACGCCACGTGGTACGACCCCGACCACCCGTTCCACCCCGCCGACAACGTGGACCTGGGCGACCTGACGACGGTCCACTCGTGGGTGTTCAACGGCGTCTCCGCCATCGACGGCCCGCTCGGCCCCGCCACCGTCACCCACGCCGACTACCTGGTCGAACTCGCCGCCGCCACCTCGCTCGACCCGGCCCGTCCTGTGTGGCTGCAGGAGGTCGGCGCGCCCAGGCCCGACGTCCCCGAGGGCCACGCCTCCGCGTTCGTCCGCGGGATGCTCGACGCGGTCACCGCGAACCCCGCGCTGTGGGGCGTCACCTGGTGGTGCTCCCACGATCTCGACCGCGCGCTGGCCGACTTCCCCGACCGCGAGTACGACCTCGGGCTGTTCACCGTCGACCACCGGCCCAAGCCCGCGGCCCTGGAGCTGGCGGCCGTCATCAAGGAGCGGCGCCGTACCGCCGCGGACAGGCCGGCGCTGGTGTGCGACGTGGACCTGCGGTCCGCGCCCGAGCGCAGAGCCGAGGTCGCGCCCGGCAGCGCCTTCCACACCGAGTGGGTACGGCTGCGCCGGTCGGGACCGCTGGCCATCGTCACCGCCGACCGCGCCGCCGACACCGGCTATCTCACAGCTCGGGGGATCAACACCGTCCTGGCCCAGGCCTGAGAGAAGGAGATCAGATGCGACGGACGTTATTACCCCTGCTGTGCGGGGTCCTCGCCGCGACCGCCCTGGTCACGCATCCCGCACAAGCCGACCCCTCGCCGGCCGTATCGCCCTCGGCCGACTCCACGGTCCGCCCCGCACCCGGCGAGTCCGCGCCCGCGGACCCCGCGCCGCCCGCGCGCAGGCGGGCCGCCGCCGGAAGCGGCGACCAGCCGTACGCCTCCTACTGGCATCCGAACACCATCCTCGACTGGAACCCGGCGACCGACCCCGACGCCCGGTTCAACCGCTCCCGCGTGCCGCTGCGCCCCCGCGTCTCCGACCCGGCGCTGAAGGCGAACGCGAACGCCCGCTCCGCCGAAGGCCGCGTCGCCTCCCTGGTGTCGTTCGCCCCCACCTCGGGCAACCCCTCCCAGGGCGCGCTCGACCCCAACTACTACGCCTTCACCCACTGGCAGTACGTCGACACCCTGGTGTTCTGGGGCGGCTCGGCCGGCGAGGGCCTCATCCTCGCCCCCAACGCCACCGTGATCGACGCCGCCCACCGCAACGGCGTCAAGGTCTACGGCACCGTCTTCTTCCCGCCCACCGCGTACGGCGGCCAGATCCAGTGGGTGCGCGACTTCGTCACGAAGTCCGGATCCACCTACCCGGTCGCCGACAAGCTCGTCCAGGTCGCCCAGCACTACGGCTTCGACGGCTGGTTCATCAACCAGGAGACCGCCGGCGGTGACGCCGCCCTGGCGACGGAGCTGCGGTCCCTGATGAAGTACGCCAGAGCCAAGGGCCCGGTCGAGTTCATGTGGTACGACGCCATGACCGAGAGCGGCTCGGTGTCCTGGCAGGACGCGCTCACCACCGCCAACGACGCCTTCCTGTCCGATCCCGCCAGGGTGTCCGACTCGATGTTCCTCGACTTCGGCTGGACCTCGGCCAAGCTGAACTCCTCCCGTGACCTGGCCCGATCACTCGGCCGTGACGAGCACGAGCTGTACTCCGGCATCGACACCGAGGCCAACGGCTACAACACCGGAGTGCCGTGGGACGCGGTCTTCCCCGCAGGGCAGCCGCACGTCACCTCGCTGGGCATCTACCGCCCCGAATGGACGTGGAAGTCCTCGACGGGGCCCGCCGACTTCCGCGCCAAGGACTCGCGCTTCTGGGTGGGCGCCAACGCCGACCCGTCCAACACCTCGACGTCCTCGGCGTGGAAGGGCCTGGCCACCTACATCGCGGAGTCGACCCCGGTCACCGCGAAGCCGTTCGTGACCGGCTTCAACACCGGGCACGGCGACTTCTACAACGTCGGCGGCACCCGCGTGCGCGACGGCGGCTGGAACAACCTGTCGGTCCAGGACGTGCCGCCCACCTACCAGTGGATCGTGTCGTCCACCGGCAGCAAGCTGACCCCCTCCATCGACTACGGCGACGCCTACGAGGGCGGTTCGTCGCTCCGCCTCACCGGACGCCTCGACGCGGCCAACACGGTGCGGCTCTACCAGACCCGCCTGCCGGTGGCCGCCGACACCAAGCTCTCCGTCGTGGTCAAGACCCCCGCCGCGGGCGCCACCAACCTGAAGGCCGCTGTCGCGTTCACCGACTCGCCGACCAGCTTCACCACGATCGACCTCGGCGCGACCGGCGGCACCGGCTGGGAGCGCAGGACCCTCGACCTGTCCGCCTACGCGGGCAGGACGATCGCGCAGCTCGGCCTGCAGGCCGCCGGCACCGCCGACTCCTACGACATCAGGGTGGGCCAGCTGGCCGTCTACGACGGCGCGGTCGACAGCGTCGCCGCCCCGACGGGGATGACCGTGCTCGGCGTCACCGACGTGTCGGCCACCCGCAAGTCGCTCCGCCTGTCCTGGACGGGCGCGGGACAGGCCCACCACTACGACGTCTACCGCCGCAACCCCGACGGCACCCGCGCCTACCTGGGCGCCACCCCGAACGACGCCTACTTCGTGCCGCGGCTCGACCGGAGCGGCACCGAGTCCGCCACGACGATCGAGGTGGAGGCGGTCGGCGCCGAGTACGGCCGCTCGGCCGCCGCCACGACCACGATCTCCTGGTCCGGCACCCCGCCGACCGACACCAACCTCGCCCTCAACCGGCCCGCCACGTCCTCCAGCCAGTGCAACGCGAACGAGGGCCCGGCCAAGGCCGTCAACGGCACCGTGAACGGCGGGAACACCGACAAGTGGTGCGCTCTGGCGGCCACCAAGTGGCTGGAGGTCGACCTCGGCTCCGTCAAGACGCTCACCCGGTTCGTCGTCAAGCACGCCCAGGCGGGCGGGGAGTCACCCAGCTGGAACACCCGTGACTTCACGATCCAGGTGCGCGCCGCGGCGTCCGACGCGTGGACCACGGCGGTGACCGTCACCGGCAACACCGCCGCCACGACCACGCACCCCGTCACGGCCACGGCCCGCTACGCCAGGTTGACGATCACCAAGCCCACCCAGAACGCCGACCCGGCCGCCCGCGTCTACGAGTTCGAGGCCTGGGGCAGCTGAACCGCGGCCCCTCGGGTCCGTATGACCAGGTCGTATCGTCCCTAGGCCCGCACGCTCGGGGAGGCCGCGCCGGCAGTTCGCCGGCCTCCCCGAGCGGTCCGCCGCAGGGCTTTCGTTCGCGCCGTCATCCCGGAGGCCGCCGCACAGGATGATCCTCCTGTGTTCTCCGCGGCAGGGCCGGTCGCGCTCCTCCGGCCGGCGCCTATGGCGGCATTCCCGCCAGCGAGCGGCTCGCCCGTGACCTCGCCGCTCGGCGTGTCGTACGGATCTCCGTACCGCGACTCCGAATCGGTGGACTATGACGTCATGGACCACAGGCGAGTGCTCGGCGTCGACGGATGCAGGCAAGGCTGGATAGGCATCGCCGTCGGCGAGGAGCCCGTGCGCGCGTACTCCGCGGCCCAGATCGTCGAGCTGGTCTCCCTCGCGGCCATGGACGGTGAGCTTGAGGTCGTGGCCATCGACATCCCGATCGGCCTGCCCGATCGCGGGCGGAGGGAGGCCGACGTCCTGGCTCGGCGGGCAGCGGGCGCACGCTGGCCCTCGGTGTTCATGACGCCGACTCGGGCCGCACTGGAGGCCGAGGACTACGTGACAGCGGTCGCGATCAACCAGGAGCTGGCCGGTGAAGGAATCTCCCGGCAGGCGTTCGCTCTGCGGGAGAAACTCCTGCAGGTCGACCGGTGGGTCCGCCAGACGGGTCAGCGTGTCGTCGAGGTCCATCCCGAGGTGTGCTTCGCCCGGTTGGCAGGCGCTCCTCTGCCGGTCCGCAAGACCACCTGGGCAGGCGTGGAGCGCCGACGCGCTCTCCTCGAAGGCGCCGGCATCGTGGTTCCCCGAGACCTAGGCGCCGCCGGCGCGATGGCGGGCGTCGACGACGTCCTCGACGCGGCCGTCGCCGCCTGGACAGCGAGACGCGTCGTCACCGGTCAAGCCGGCTGCATGCCTTGCCCGCCGCAGACCTTCACCGACGGCGTCGCCTGCGCGATCTGGGTTTGACCTGATCGCGCAGGTTCTTGGCGGACCCGACATCGACCGCCGGCCGAATCGGGCGGGATCCCGGAGCCGATGGCCGACCCCAGCCGCTCCCCTACACGTGCACCGTCGTGATCGGGAGCGACGAGTCGGCGGGGATCTCCAGGGACGACGGCGCTATTCCCGCCGCCACCAGGTCGGAGCCCAGCGTCGCCACCATCGCCCCGTTGTCCGTGCACAGCCCGGGACGCGGCACGCGCAGCCGTACCCCGGCCTTGTCGCACCGCTCCTGCGCCAGCGCGCGCAGCCGCGAGTTGGCCGCGACGCCGCCGCCGATGAGCAGGTCGTGCACGCCGTACTTCTTGCAGGCCTGGAGCGCCTTGCGCGTCAGCACGTCGACGACCGCCTCCTGGAAGGAGGCCGCGACGTCGGGCACGTGGATCGACTGGCCCGAGGCCTCGCGGGCCTCCACCCAGCGCGCGACCGCGGTCTTGAGCCCCGAGAAGGAGAAGTCGAACGTGCCGTCGTCGATCTTCCCGCGCGGGAAGGCGACCGCCGTGCCCGAACCCTGGACGGCCGCCTTGTCGATGTGCGGCCCGCCGGGGAACGGCAGCCCCAGCACGCGGGCCACCTTGTCGAACGCCTCACCGGCGGCGTCGTCGACGGTGGAGCCGAGCGAGATGACGTCCTCTGACACGTCGGGTACCAGCAGCAGCGAGGAGTGCCCGCCCGAGACCAGGAGCGCGATGCACGGCTTGGGCAGCGGCCCGTGCTCGAGCTGGTCGACGGCGACGTGGGCGGCCAGGTGGTTGACGCCGTAGAGCGGCACTCCGAGGCCGAGCGAGTAGGCCTTGGCCGCGGCGACGCCGACCAGCAGCGCGCCCGCCAGGCCCGGACCGGCGGTGACGGCGATGGCGTCGATGTCGGTGAGCTTCACGCCCGCCGTCGCCAGCGCCGACTCGATGGTCGGCGTCATCGCCTCCAGGTGCGCCCTCGAGGCGACCTCCGGCACCACGCCGCCGAAGCGGGCGTGCTCTTCCATGCTGGAGGCGATGGTGTTGGCCAGCAGCGTGTGCCCCCTGACGATGCCGATGCCGGTCTCGTCGCAGGAGGTCTCGATGCCAAGGACCAGGGGTTCGTCAGCCATCCAGCTTCCTCTTCATCATGATCGCGTCGGTGCCGTCGTCGTAGTACCGGCGGCGCACCCCGATCTCCTCGAATCCGAACCGTTCGTAGACCGACCTGGCTCGCGGGTTGTCGGCGCGCACCTCGAGGAAGATCTCCTGGGCCGCTCGCCGCCGCGCCTCGTCGAGCAGCTCGGTCAGCATGGCGCTGCCGACGCCCTCGCGCTGCCGTTCGGTCAGCACCGCGATGGTCTGCACGTCGGCCTGGTCGGCGGCGACGGCCAGACCCGCGTAGCCGATGATCAGGTCGTCGTCGTCGTCGACGGCGACGACGTAATGCCTGGTGCGCGGCTGGTCGGCCAGCTCGCCGCGCATCATGCCCTCGCTCCACGCGTCGAGGGGGAACGTCGCCCGCTCCAGCGCCATGACCGCGGGCAGGTCCGCCTCGGTCATCCGCCTGAGCTTCACGCCGTCACCTTTTTCGGCGGCTTCGGGATCACCGCGTCGGGCCTGCGCAGGTAGATCGGCCGCGGTTCCTCCATGGGCAGGCCGGCCGCCAGCCGCTCGGCCGCCAGCGCGGCCATGAACCCGCCGTAGGGGTACGGCGGCGCGTCGGACTCGCCGAGGACGGCAGGATAGAGCGCGGCGCCCGCCCCCACGACCGGGAGCGCGCCGGTGCGCGGCACGTCCGCGGGCTTGTCGACGAACGGCCCCTCCAGGCGGGTGCGCGCGTCGGCGTAGCGGGCCCAGAAGACCTCCTTGCGCCGCGCGTCGGTGGCCGCCAGGAACTCGGTCGCCAGCCCGCTGCCGTAGGCCACGGCGTCGAGGCTGCAGATGCCGTACGCGGGCGCGCCGACCGCGGTGGACAGCGCCTGCGCGGTCATCAGGCCCACTCTCAGCCCCGTGTAGGGGCCGGGGCCCGAGCCGGCGACGATCGCGGTGACGTCCCGGAGCGAGGCGCCCGCCTCGTCCAGCACCTTCTCGATCGTGGGAACGAGCAGCTCACCGTGGCGACGGGCGTCGACCACGGTGGATTCGGCGAGCACCCTCGCGCCGTCGTGCAGCGCTGCTGTGACGGCGGGGGTCGCGGTATCAAAGGCCAGGACCAGCACGAATATTTAGCCTAGTGCGTCCCCGGCGGTGCTGCCCGACGCACGGGCGGGCTCGGACCAGCCCGTGGTACGGAAAGCGTCAGTCCCAGCCTGTCCTGTGCCGCAGCCACGCGAGCGCCTCGACGCCCTGGGCCCGCTGGAAGGCCCTGACCGTCGGCAGACCCGGCGGGTCCGGCAGGCGGCCGTGCCGTACGAAGTAGCCCGCCAGCGCGGCGAGCAACACGGTCACGGCGGGGTCGCCGTCGTCGAAGAGGTCCTGCGGTGGCGGCCCGCCCTGCATGCGCACCGACGGCAGCATGCACACCAGATCGATCCACGGGGCGCCGACGGAGGCCCACGGCCAGTCCACGACGTAGACCCGGTCGTCGGTGAGCAGCAGGTTGTCGGCCCTGAGGTCGGCGTGCACGAGCGAGTCGCCCTCGGCCGCCGCCGCCCAGCCCTCCTCCATCGCGGCCAGGGCCTCCAGGTTGCGCAGCGCCCACGGGTCCAGGCCCGTGGTGTCCTCCTGGAGGAGCGTCCGCCAGCCGGTGAAACTCTGCTCGTGGACGTCGGCGAAGGTCCGCGCCTCGATCGGCGACGGAGTGAGCGCGGCCGACAGCTCGCCGACCGCGTCGAGCACGCGCCGCAGCTCGCCGTCGCGCCACGGCATGGCTGGGTGGCTCCCCTCCACGTCCTCGAAGACCAGCACCACCCAGTCGCCGGTGTCGAACGAGGTCAGCAGCCTCGGCGCGGGCACCTGGCCGGGCAGCGCGGCCGCGATCCTGGCCTCCGCCCGGTAGATCTCGATCGAGGTGGGGTTCGGGGAGGAACCGCAGGCCTTGACGAAGGCGCGCCTGCCGTCGTCCAGCTTCAGCCGTACGGCCGCCGCGGGCGAGAAGCCGCCCGTCTGGGTGACCGCCTCGACCACGCGCCCGCCGAGGAACTCCGCGACCTGCCCGCGCAGCTCGGCCGGAACCTGCTCCCACGGCAGGCGCACCCCCGAGGCGGGCGGGTTCGACTCGTCGCTCATGTCCCCATCATCCACACGCCCGCAAGCGGATATCCCTCAGGCGAGCTTCACCGGCGAGGCGTAGACGATGATGTTGTCCTCGTACTCGTGCCTGGCGTAGTCGAAGTTCCCGCCGCACGTCACGAGCCGCAGCCCCGCCTCGGTGTAGACCCGTTCGGCGGGGAAGCGCTCCTTGTCGACCTGCTCGACCGAGTCGACCTTGTACTCGGCGACCTTCCCGTCGCTGCGGGACACCTTGACGATCTGCCCCTTGCGCAGCTGCCTGAGCTTGTAGAACACCGCGGGCGCCGTCTTCGTGTCGACGTGCCCGATGATCACCGACGCACCGCGCTCGCCGGGCACCGCGCTGTGCTTGAACCAACCCGCGACCTTCGGCTTCTCGTACGGCGGCAGCTCCACCTCGCCGCCCTTGGTCAGCCCGAGCTTCATCAACGGCGCTTCGAGGTCGATGGCGGGAACCTCGATGCTCTCGGGCACGACGGACGAAGGTGTGGCCTCCTCCTGCCGTACCTGCAGGGTCCTGCCGAAGGCGACCAGCACGAGGCCGGTGGCGGCCCCCGCGAGGACCACCCGGGAAAAGCGGGCCATGCGTCAGCCGCGGCGACGCCGTAGCGCCAGACCGACGCCTCCGGCCAGTGCCAGGCCGAGCAGCACCCCTGCGGGGCCGAGCGGGATGCCCGACTCGTCCGCGGCGTCCTTGGCGAAGGTACCGCCGCCGCCCGCGCCGGGAGCCTTGGTGGGCACGACGGTCTTCGTCGACGTCGGCTCGGCGGTCGGACCCGCGGCGACCACCCGCAGCGTGGCCTTGCCGGTGTCGTTGGTGCCGTCGCACTTGACGTTCACGGGGTAGCTGCCGCGCTTGACCGTGCCGGAGATCTGGGCGTCGCCGCGCACCCACGGCACGGGAGCGGGAGTGGCGGTGCCGCTGGGCGTCGCGGTAGGCGTGGGCGGCGGCACGGGGTCGAGCGTGACCGAGGCCAGGAACGCCTTGGACGTGGCGGTGCCGCTGTGCTCGGGGCCGTCGTTCGGCACGGGGCAGTTGGCCAGGATCCACACCGTGGAGGTGTCACCGGCCGTCACCCTGTCGGGGTTGAGCCGCACGTCGATGTTCTGCCGGGTGGTGGTCGCCGTCGCGGTCGCGGTGGCTGTGGAGGTGGCGGTCGTGGTCGCAGTGCCTGACGGCGTGGCCGTATCCGCCGAGGCCGAGCATCCCGCCACACCTAACAGGAGGAAGGCCCCCGCGTACGCGAATCGCCTGACCGTGAGCACCGCCGCACCCCACTTCGCCGTTTTCACCCAGCATCCACCGGATCCGGAGGCTGCACCCCACCTGATACCCAGAAAATCTGGGTGAACCCATGAAGAAATGATCTCAGGCTTGACCGGGCTTTGGCGAAGACGTGACCGTTAGGCGGGATCAGACGGCGTGTCGGCCCACCGCGCGCCGACCCCTCGCAGGGTGACACTGCGCGCGTCGTCACCGCCCGACCTGTCGATGTGGACCTCGAGCCGCTCGTCGGACAGGCCTTCGACGAGCCCCTCGCCCCACTCCACGATCGTCACCGACTCCTCCAGCGAGGCGTCGAGGTCGAGGTCGTCGACTTCGAGATCGCCGCCGAGCCGGTAGGCGTCGGCGTGGACGAGCGGAGGCCCGTCGGCGAGGGAGGGGTGGACCCTGGCGATGACGAAGGTGGGCGAGGTGATCGGGCCGCGCACCTTGAGCCCCTCGGCGATGCCCTGCACCAGCGTGGTCTTACCGGCGCCGAGCGGCCCCGACAGGATGATCAGGTCACCGCCCCTCAGCCCGGCGGCCAGCCGTACGCCGAGGGCGCGCATCTCCTCGGCCGTCGCGACGACAGTCACAGCTCCACCCTCTTCACCAGATCACGCAGGGCGTCGTTGACCACGCTCGGCCGTTCGAGCTGGACGAGGTGGGAGGTCTCCGGCACCTCGGTCAGCTGTGCCCTGGGCAGCGCCGCGGCGATCGCCCTGCTGTGCTCGGGCGGCGTCAGCCAGTCCTTCTCACCGACCATGATCGCGGTCGGCACGTCGTCGAGGACGCCGAGCGCGGACAGTTTGTCGTGGTTCATCAGCGCCGGATAGAAGTCCGCGATCACCTCTGTCGGCGTCGAGCGGATCATCGACTCGACGAAGTCGACCAGGGTGGGGCTGACGTTCTTGGAGTCGCCGAACCCGAAGTGGCGCAGCACCAGGAAGGCCACGTCGTTGCCGGCGTGGCGGGTCTTGTCGACCAGTGAGCCGCCCCTGCCCAGCATGGAGACCGTCAGCGGGGCCACCTTGTGCAGGCCCTTGGCCAGCAGGGCGGGCAGGCCGAGGGTGATCTCGGCCAGCTTGCCCGCACTGGTCGAGATCAGGCCCACGCCCTTGATCCTGTCGCCGAACAGCTCAGGATGGCGATCGGCGAGCGCCATGATCGTCATGCCGCCCATCGAGTGGCCGACCAGGACGCACGGCCCCTGCACGAACGTCTCCAGCACCTCGAACAGATCCTCGCCCAGCCGTTCGATCGAGCTGTCCTGCTTCTCCGTGCGCTGTGACAGGCCGTGGGAGCGCTGGTCCCACAGCACGATCCGGTAGTTCTCCCGCAGGTCGCGACGCTGGTAGTGCCAGGAGTCGAGATTGTGCGTGTAGCCGTGGCAGAACACGATCGTCACAGGTGCGTCGTCGGGACCGTCGATCTCGACGTGCAGCGCCACCTCGTCGGAGGTGGTGAGCGTGCGCTCCCTGCCCCTCAGCTCGCCGAACGGCTCGTTGGCCTCCAGGTCAGGGCGCAGCCTGATCCGGCCGACCGCGTAGCGTTTGGCCAGCGCGGCGGCGGCCAGGCCCGCGGAGGCCGCGCCGACGATCGCGCCCGCGACGCCGACCTTCCTGCGCGTCGTCGTCGTCATGCGCCCGCTCCCTCGTAGACCCTCGGCACCCTGGCGCCCAGCCTGGTCACGATCTCATGCGTGATCGTGCCGAGATTGTCGGCCCATTCCTGGCACGTCGGCTCGCCGCCGTCACCCGGGCCGAACAGGATCACCTCGTCACCGTCGTCCAGCGGGTCGTCGCCCACGTCGATCATGAACTGGTCCATGCACACCCTGCCGACGATCTGCCTGCGCCTGCCACCCGCCATGACCTCGGCCCTGCCCGTCGCGTGCCTGAGGATGCCGTCGGCGTAGCCGAGCGGCACCAGGCCGAGCGTCGACTCGCTCGCGGTGGTGTAGAGATGACCGTAGGAGACGCCCGAGCCCTCCGGCACCCGCTTGGCCAGCGCGACCCGCGCCGCCAGCGTCATCGCCTGCCGCAGGCCGAAGTCGCCCTGCTCGGGGATGGGGCTCAGGCCGTACATCGCGATGCCCGGCCTGACCAGGTCGTAGTGGGTGCGCGGCAGCGACACGATGGCCGCCGAGTTGGCCAGGTGCCTGATCACGTGGGAGCCGGAGACACCCGCCTGCTCGGCCAGCTTCAGCGCCGCCTCGTAGGCGTCGATCTGCAGGTCGATGGAACCGTGTCCAGGGATGTCGGAGCAGGCGAAGTGGGACCAGAGCCCGACGACCTCGATCGCTCCCTCGGCCTGCAGCCGCGCCGCCGCGGCGAGCAGCCCCGGCCACGCGGCCAGGGGCGCGCCGCCCCTGCTCATGCCCGTGTCGGCTTCGAGGTGGGTCTTCGCGGTCCTGCCCGTACGGCGGGCCGCCGCGGCGACCTCCTCCAGGCGGCCCGCGCCGGAGGCCGACAGCTCGATGCCGGCCAGCAGGGCCTCCTCCAGCGGCTCGCCCGGCGTGAGGATCCATGACAGCACCGGCACGGTGATCCCGGCCGCGCGCAGCGCCAGTCCCTCCCTGACGTAGGCGGTGCCGAGCCTGGTGGCCCCGCCCTCGATGACGGCCTTCGAGACGGGCACGAGACCGTGGCCGTAGGCATCGGCCTTGACCGCGCCCATCAGCTCCGCGCCTGGCGCCCGATCCTTGAGCAGCTCGACGTTTCGCCTGATGGCGGCCAGGTCCACCCGCGCCTGCGCGGGCGTGGCCTCACGGAAGCTCATGCCCCCAGTTTGTCAGCTCCGCCGACCACCTGAGCGTGATTCGCCTCTCAGAGATCGGATGGCCGAGGGCACGGCGTCGGCCACGTCGGCCGCGGCCAGCGGCGCGCCGTCGGAGGCGATGCGCCCGGCGAGCCCGTGCAGGAAGGCCGCGCACGAGCCCGCGTCGTACGGTGTGAGCCCTGCGGCCAGCAGCGCCCCTCCGACCCCTGACAGCACGTCGCCCGTGCCGCCCGTCGCCAGCCACGACGAGCCCGTCAGGTTGACCCTGACCGGCCTCTCATCCTCGGCGATCAGCGTGGTCGACCCCTTGAGCAGCACCGTCACGCCGAGCTCGGCGGCCGCCCTGCGCGCGTGCTCGAGCCTGCTCGCCTCCACCCTGTCGCCCGGCACGCCGATCAGCCGCGAGAGCTCCCCCGCGTGCGGGGTGATCAGCACGGGTGCGGCGCGGCGCAGCAGACCGCGGTCCCTGGACACGATCGTGAGCGCGTCGGCGTCGAGGAGCACGGGCACGTCGGTGGCCAGCACCCCGGCGACCAGTTCGTGGGCCCAGTCGCCGGTGCCGAGCCCTGGCCCCGCCACCCAGGCCTGGACCCGTCCGACGCCGGCGATCGAGGGATGGTCCAGCTCCGTGACGACGGCCTCGGGCCAGCGCGCGCGCACCTGCTGAACCGGCGGGGCCGTACCGGCGTAGCGGACCATGCCCGCGCCCGCCCGCAGCGCCCCGCCGACCGAGAGGACCGCCGCGCCGGTGTAGCGGTCGCTGCCGGCGGCGATGCCGATCACGCCCCTGCGGTACTTGTCGGACTCCGCGCCCGGCCTCGGCAGCAGGCCCTCCACGTCCTCGGCGGTCAAAGCGGCCACGTCGGGGTCGGGCAGGTAGGGGCCGAGCCCGATGTCGATCACTTCGAGCAGGCCCACCTTGGCGGCCCCTGGGTCGACGAGCAGCCCGGTCTTGCAGGCTCCCATCGTCACCGTGACGTGCGCGTCGACGGCGACGCCCGCGACGCGGCCGGTGCTGGAGTCGACGCCGCTGGGCACGTCGACCGCGACCATCAGCGCGTCGACCGCGTTCGCCTCGGCGACCAGCGACGCGTACGGCTCGCGCAGCGCCCCCGACGCTCCGATCCCGACGAGCCCGTCGACGACGAGTTCGGGGGCGCCCACCTCCTCGACGACCCTGCCGCCCGCCTCGAGGAAGGCCGCCAGCCCCTCGGCGTGCGTCTTCGACCCGGCGAGGATCGCCTCCACCCTGGCTCCGCGACGGGCCAGCCGCTCACCGGCGTAGAGGGCGTCGCCTCCGTTGTCGCCCCTGCCGACGAGCAGCAGCACCCGCGAGCCGTACACCCTGCCGAGCAGGCTCGCGCAGACGGAGGTCAGGCCCGCGGCCGCGCGCTGCATCAGCGTGCCCTCGGGAAGCGTGGCCATCAGCGCGAGCTCGGCTGCCCTGATCTGGTCGGCGGTGTAAGCGGTGCGCACGTGTCAGAACCTAACCCTCGGCGATCACGTAGGCCATGGCGATACCCGCGTCGTGGGTGAGCGAGACGTGCCAGCGCTTCACGCCGAGACCGTAGGCGACCTCGGCGGCCTGGCCGCTGACGTGCAGTTCGGGCTTGCCGTCGTCGCCCGAGCGGATCTCGGCGTCGAGGTGGCTGAGGCCCGGCGGCGCCCCGAGCGCCTTGGCGACGGCCTCCTTGGCCGCGAACCTGGCCGCCAGCGACTGCGGGCCGAGGGTCCGCTCCGTCTCGGTGAACAGCCGGGAGCGCAGCCCCGGCGTGCGCGCCATCGTCGCCTCGAACCTGGCCACGTCGACGACGTCCACCCCGATGCCCAGAATCATTCACCCAGCGTAACCAGGATCAGAAGGCTCCCCAGTGCCACGGGCCCCAGATGGCGATCGACAGGCCTTCGGACGACTGCACGTTGACGTACAGCGTCTGGCCGCCGGGGCCGAACGTCGAGCCTGCGAACTCCGCGCCGGGGTCGCCGTCGACGGGTGCCGGCCGGGAGAAGTCGAAGATCTCACCGCGCCGGGTGATGCCGCGCAGGTAGTTGTCGGCGCCGCCGTCCTCGCACAGCACCAGCGTGCCCCTGGGGCTGGTGGTGATGTTGTCGGGCAGGTCGAGCACCATCGAGCCCGGCGACTCGTAGACGAGCCTGAGCCGTCCGCTCCAGGTCTCGTTGGCGGCGTGCCTGGCGGGCCCGCCGGTGGGCGATCGGAGAGGAAAGGAATCATGTACCCGGTTTCCTCTCGCCGTAATCCCAGGCGGTTATCCACAGGCTGTGCACAATGGACCGGGACACCCACGAACCGACCAAGCTTTCACGGTCAATAGGCTTTCAGGGTGAACAACGGCTACGTGGACCTGAGCAGGGAGCAGTGGAGCGAGCTCCGCAAGAACACGCCCTTGACTCTCACC
This sequence comes from Nonomuraea sp. bgisy101, assembly GCF_057708945.1. NCBI lineage: Bacteria > Bacillati > Actinomycetota > Actinomycetes > Streptosporangiales > Streptosporangiaceae > Nonomuraea > Nonomuraea sp. bgisy101. The sequence continues at coordinate 43,089 of NZ_JBYITD010000002.1, read as the reverse complement.
GCAGACGAGCTGGAAGACCTCCGTGGCGTCGACGATCCCATCGATCTCGCCGAGGTCACCGACATCTACCTCCCCCTGACCCGGTTGCTGAACCTCCACTTCACCGGGTCCAAGCAGCGCAGCAGCGTGCTGAGCGCGTTCCTCGGCAACGACGAGCAGCGCGTGCCGTACATCCTGGGCATCGCCGGCAGCGTCGCGGTCGGCAAGTCGACCACGGCGCGGCTGCTCAGGACGCTGCTGGCCCGATGGCCCGAGCACCCGCAGGTCGCCCTGATCACCACCGACAGCTTCCTCTACCCCAACCAGGTGCTGGAGGCCAGGGGGATCATGCACCGCAAGGGCTTCCCCGAGAGCTACGACCGCCGCGCCCTGGTCCGTTTCGTCGCCGAGGTGAAGGCGGGCGCGGCCGAGGTGCATGCCCCCGTCTACTCCCACCTGGAGTACGACATCGTCCCCGGCGCGACCCAGGTCGTGAAAAAGCCTGACATCCTCATCATCGAGGGCCTCAACGTGCTGCAGCCCGCCCCGCCCACCGCGCTCGCCGTCAACGACTACTTCGACTTCTCCATCTACGTCGACGCCAAGGTCGAGGACATCCGCACCTGGTACGTCCACCGCTTCCACCAGCTGCGCCGCACCGCCTTCGAGGACCCCAAGTCGTACTTCAAGTACATCGCCGAGCTCTCCGAAGAGGAGGCCACCGCGTTCGCCAAGAACGTGTGGCGCGACATCAACGAGCGCAACCTCGTCGAGAACATCCTCCCCACCCGCGGGCGCGCAGGCCTGGTGCTCAAGAAGGGCCCCGACCACGCCATCAAGCGGGTACGGCTGCGCCGTACCTGACGACGACCTCCTCCATCACGAACGCCGCGAACCTGCTCTGACACCCCAGATCGTCGATGTCGGCGAACCAGCAGGGCTCGCCTTCCTCATGACAGCTGATCATCATGGACGGCATCCTGGCGACAGGCTGTCAACGCGCTATCAACGTTCGATGGACGACAATGAGGCGCGTGCTGCATCTGCGACTCATCAGCCCTCCTGACCGCACCCACGAAGTGATCGAGGTTCTGGAGGGCTGCACGGGCGTCACGAACATCGCCGTCCTCCCCGGGGCGGCCCGCGCGCCGCGCGGCGACCTGATCTTCTGCGACATGGCCAGGGAGTCCGCCAACGAGGTCATCGACCGCGTCAACTGGCTGGAGCAGGAGGGCTCGATCGCCGTCGAGCACATCGACCTGTCGATCTCGCGGGCCGCCGAACGGGCCGAGGCCGACGCGCCGGGCGAGGGCGACGACGCGGTGGTGTGGGCCGCGCTGGCCCAGCGCGTCGACGACGACCTCCGGCTCACCTGGGCCTACCTCGCCTTCATCGCGATCGCCGCGCAGCTCGCGGGGATCGGCGTCGTGACCAACTCCCTCGTCCTCATCGTCGGCGCGATGGTCCTCGGCCCCGAGTTCGGCGCGATCGCCGCCGCCTGCTTCGGCCTGCTGACCCGGCGCTGGCGGCTGGTCGGCAGGGCCATCACCACGCTCGCCATCGGCTTCGCGGTCGCGATCGCCATCACCTTCGCCTGCGCCTTCGTCTCCAGGGGGCTCGGCTGGATCGACGCGCGCTCCCTCGACATCGGCCACGAGGAGGTCCAGTTCATCGTCAAGCCCGACCGCTGGTCCTTCATCGTCGCCCTGCTCGCGGGAGCGGCCGGAGTGCTGTCCGTCACCGCGGGCAAGTCCTCGGCGCTGGTGGGTGTCTTCATCTCGGTCACCACCATCCCCGCGGCGGGCTACGCGGCCGTCGCCATGGCTCTCGGCAACTGGCCGGAGGTCGGCGGGTCCGCGCTGCAACTCGCCGTCAACATCGCCGGCATGGTCATCTCCGGTACGGCCGTGCTGTACGTGCAGCGCCGCATCTGGCCCCAGGGGATGAGCCGCGGTTCGTCCGCGGGGACGAGGCCGTAGGTGGGCCCGCGCGGGTAGTGTCCGGATCATGCACATCCTCGCGACCGAGGGGCTGACCGAACGCTTCCCTGCGGTGACCGCGCTGGACCAGTTGTCCATCACGGTCGACGACGGCGTCACGGGCCTGGTGGGCGCCAACGGAGCGGGCAAGTCGACGCTGATCAAGATCCTGCTCGGCCTCCTGCCGCCCACGGCCGGCCGCGCCGAGGTCCTGGGGCTCGACGTGGTCACGCAGGGCCCCCAGATCCGCAGGCTCGTCGGCTACATGCCCGAACACGACTGCCTGCCGCCCGACGTGTCCGCCACCGAGCTGGTCGTCCACCTCGCACAGATCTCCGGGCTGCCGCGCACCGCCGCCCGCGAGCGCGCGGCCGACGTGCTGCGCCACGTCGGCCTGTACGAGGAGCGCTACCGCGCCATCGGCGGCTACTCCACCGGCATGAAACAGCGGGTCAAGCTCGCCCAGGCGCTCGTCCACGACCCCAAGCTCGTCTTCCTTGACGAGCCGACCAACGGGCTCGACCCGCAGGGCCGCGACGAGATGCTCACGCTGATCAGGCGCATCGGCACCGAGTTCGGCATCAGCGTCCTGGTCACCTCCCACCTGCTCGGCGAGCTCGAACGCGTCTGCGACCACGTCATCGTCATCGACGGCGGGCGGCTGCTGCGTTCCAGCGCCATCACCGAGTTCACCCAGGCGACCCAGACCCTCACCGTCGAGGTCGAGGAGGGCGCCGAGCCGCTGGCCGCGAGGCTGGCCGAGCTCGGGCAGTCCGTCACCGCGCACGGCCGCGGCCTGCTGGTCCAGGTCAGCGGCCCCGAGACCTACGACTCGATCCGCGACGCGGTGTCCGATCTCGACCTGTGCCTCATCCGGCTCGAACAGGGCAGGCAGCGAATCGAGGACGTGTTCCGTGTCTGAGATCTACGACATCGGCTACCGCCACTACGAAGGGGTACGGCTCGGCAGGGCCCATGCCGTACGAGCGCTGATCGTCCAGAACCTGCGCAGCGTCTTCGGGCTCGGCCGCAGGGCCCGCAGCAAGCTCATGCCGTTCCTGCTGGCGGGCTCCATGATGCTGCTGCCGGTGATCTCGATCGCGCTGATGGCGACGGTGGGCCGCAGCGACATCGGCTACACCGGCTTCGCCGTCATCATGCAGCCGGTGATCGCCATCTTCCTGGCCTCGCAGTCGCCCACGATCACCGCGCCCGACCTGCGGCACAAGGTGCTGCCGCTGTACCTGTCGCGGCCCATCTCCTCGCTCGACTACGTCGCGGCCAAGGTCGTGGCGATGACGATCGCGCTGTTCGCGCTGGTCGCCATACCGCTGACGGTGATGTTCGTCGGCGAGCTGCTCGTCGACCCGCCGGGCCCGCCGCACATCAAGGAGTACGTCGCGTCCGTCGTCACGGCGCTGGTGCTGGCGCTGCTGCTGTCCACGTTCGGGCTGGCGCTCGCCTCCTTCACCCCGCGCCGCGGCCTGGGCGTCGCCTCGGTCATCGCGGTGTACCTGCTCGCCTCGGCCGTGCAGACCGCGCTCTTCGGGGCCTTCGAGTCGCTCGGCCGTTCCGACCTGGCCGAGTGGTCGTGGCTGATCAACCCGTTCTTCCTCGTCGACGTGGTGCAGTCGTGGCTGTTCGGCACCCCGCCCGCCGGCGGCTTCAGTTACCCGCCAGGCGCCGTCGCCGCTCTCGCGATCGTCGCGCTCATCGCGGCGAGCCTGGCCGCGTTCATCCTCCGCTACCGGAAGGCGGCCTCCCGGTGAAGATCGAGCTCGCCCAGGCCTCGCGTTGGTACGGCAACGTGGTGGCCGTCAACGACGTCACCATGACCATCGGCCCTGGCGTCACGGGTCTGCTCGGCCCGAACGGCGCGGGCAAGTCCACGCTGCTGCACATGATGGCCGGCTTCCTGGCCCCCTCCGGCGGCACGGTCACCCTCGACGGCGACAAGACGTGGAAGAACCACCACATCTACCGACACATCGGCCTGGTCCCCGAGCGTGAGGGCATCTACGGCTTCCTCACCGGCTGGCAGTTCGTGCTCTCGGCGGCCAAGCTGCACGGCTTGGCCGCACCCGAGGACGCCGCCAAGAAGGCCCTGGCGATGGTCGAGATGGAGGCGGCGAAGGACCGCCGCGTCGAGACGTACTCCAAGGGCATGAAGCAGCGCGTCAAGGTCGCGGCCGCTCTCGTCCACGACCCGCAGGTGCTGCTGCTCGACGAGCCCTTCAACGGCATGGATCCGCGCCAGCGGCTCCAGCTCATGGACCTCATCACCGCGATGGGCACGGCGGGCAAGACGATCCTGTTCAGCTCGCACATCCTGGAGGAGGTCGAGCGCGTCGCCCAGCACATCGAGGTCGTCGTCGCGGGACGGCACGCCGCCTCGGGTGACTTCCGCCAGATCCGCCGTCTGATGACCGACAGGCCGCACCTGTTCAGGATCCGGTCGAGCGACGACAGGAAGCTGGCCGCCGCGCTGATCGCGGACAGCTCGGCGGCGGGCGTGGTGCTCACTCCCAACGGGCTGGAGGTCCAGGCCGCGGAGTTCCGCCGCTTCACCTGGCTGCTGCCGCGCGTGGCCCGGCACGAGGGCGTCCACCTCCTCCAGGTGTCCCCCGCCGACGAGGACCTGGAGAGCGTCTTCGCCTACCTGATCACAAGGAGCTCGTAGTGAACGGCGTCGTAGCGGGCATCACCTACCGCGCGGTACTCGGCCGCCGCCGCATCCTGCTGCTCATCCTGCTCCCCGTCGCCCTGGTCGCGATGGCGGTGCTGCTGCGGCTGGTCGGCAACACGGACGAGCGCTCGGCGGTCACGCTCATGCAGAGCTTCGCCATCGGGACCATGCTGCCGCTGCTCGGCCTGATCGCCGGCACCGGCGTGATCGCACCGGAGATCGACGACGGCACCGTCCTGCACCTGCTGTCCAAGCCGATCTCGCGCCCCGTCATCGCCCAGACCAAGTTCGCCGTGGCCGCCTCGCTGCTGGCCGTCTTCGCCGGGGTGCCCACCTTCCTGTCGGCGTGGCTGCTGGTGGGCGGGGAGTCGGGCATCGCCGGCGGCTTCACCGTGGGAGCGCTGTGCGGCGGGATCGCCTACGCGGCGGTGTTCCTGCTCCTGGGGGTCATCACCAAGCACGCGGTCACCTTCGGGATCATCTACGCGCTGGTGTGGGAGGGGCTGATCGGCAACCTGGTGCCGGGGGCGCGGCAGTTCTCGGTCCAGCAGTGGGCGAAGTCGATCGCCGACCAGATCAGCTCGTCACCGTTCCTGTCGACGGACGTGAAGCCGGGGTTCGCGATCCCCGCCCTGATCGTGGTCACGGTCGGCGCCGTGGTGTGGGCGGGGCAGCGGCTGCGCGCCTTCTCCCTGACCGGCGACGAGTGACCCGCCGAAGTCCCGCCGCTTGGGCCGAGCACCCCGTCATGGGCGTCGCCCGCCCCGCGCCCCGATCCCGCGGGCGCGGAGCGGGCGTCCTCTCTGGCAGGGAAGGCCTCAGGAGGGGAAGTTCTTCGGATCGACGCCACTGGTCGTCGCGTTGCCGCCGATCGCGGGCTTGAGCGTGAGCGTCCAGATCGTCGCCGACGTCGAGCTTGTCGTGTATCTCAGCGTGTCGTCGAAGCGCCGGTACACCGCGTAGCGCGTGAACCGCCCCTTCGACGTGCTGAACCGGTAGCCGCTCGTGTAGAACACCCGGTACGTTCCGTCCTGGATGTCCTTGAGCGTCGCCGTCGACTTGGCGCGGATGTAGAAGCTCAGCGCCTTCTTCTTACCCTTGACCAGCGTGACGACCGCGTCCCTCGTCGTCCCGTTCTTGACCTTGAGGTGGCCCTCTCCGCCGCTGAGACCGGCGTAGAGCACCCGGCCGTTACCGGGCCTGGCCGCCGCGGCCGAGTCTTCCGAAGCCGATACCGCCGAAGCCGACGCGGCCTGCGCGGGGGCGGCGCCGAGAAGGAGTGTCGAGGCGAGAAGCGCTCCAGCGAGCGCGCGTAAGGAATTCACGCGGACACTATAAAGAGGTACGGCACGAGCGTGCCGTACCCCTTCGTGTGAGCTCAGCCTCAGCATGAGCTCAGCCGCCGTGCGAGCTCGGTCTTCGGGTGAGCTCGGACGCCGGCGGTTCGGGTGAGTTCAGACGCAGGCGGTGCGGACCACGTCGGCCAGCCGGCCCGCGACCCTGCTGGCCTGCTCCTCCGACGACGCCTCGACCATCACCCTGATCATCGGCTCGGTGCCGCTCGGCCTGATGAGCACGCGCCCCGTCTCGCCCAGCTCCGCCTCGGCCGCCGCCACGGCCTCCGAGAGCTGCGGCGCGGCCGCCTTGCCCCTGTCGACGTCCTTGACGTTGATCAGGATCTGCGGGAGCGCGGTCATCACCGCGGCGAGGTCACGCAGCGACTTGCCCGACCTGGCCACCACCGACAGCAGGTGCAGCGAGGTCAGCAGGCCGTCGCCCGTCGTCGCGTGGTCGAGCAGGATCACGTGACCGGACTGCTCGCCGCCGAGGTTGAAGCCGTCGGCCTTCATCGCCTCCAGCACGTAGCGGTCGCCGACCGCGGTCTGGACGACCTCGATGCCCGCCTCACGCATGGCCAGCTTGAAGCCGAGGTTGGACATCACGGTCGCGACCACGGTGCTCTTGGCCAGCCGGTTCTCCTCGTGCATGGCCAGCGCCAGGATCGCCATGATCTGGTCGCCGTCGATCACCGCGCCCGTGTGGTCGACGGCCAGGCAGCGGTCGGCGTCGCCGTCGTAGGCGATGCCGAGGTCGGCGCCGCGCGAGATGACGACCTGCTGCAGCTTGTCCAGGTGGGTGGAACCGCAGCCCGCGTTGATGTTGAGCCCGTCCGGCCTGGCGCCGATGGCCTCGACCTGGGCGCCTGCGCGCAGCAGCGCCTCGGGCGCCACCACGCTGGCCGCGCCGTTGGCGCAGTCGACGACGATGTGGAGCCCGTCGAGCCGCCCGTTGAGCGTGTCGAGCAGGTGGGAGATGTAGCGGTCGGCCTCGCCGTACGCTTCGCGCACGCGGCCGACACCAGCGCCCACGGGGCGCTGCCACCGCTCGCCGAGCCGGCGCTCGATCTCGTCCTCCACCGTGTCGGACAGCTTGAAGCCGCCACGGGCCAGGAACTTGATGCCGTTGTCGGGCGCCGGGTTGTGGGAGGCCGACAGCATGACGCCGAGATCGGCGCCGAGCGCGGCCGTCAGATGGGCGACGGCGGGAGTGGGCAACACGCCGAGACGCAGCACATCCACCCCGGACGACGCGAGGCCGGCGACCACCGCCGCCTCCAGGAATTCACCTGAAGCGCGGGGGTCCCGGCCTACGACCGCCACAGGCCGCTTGTGGCCTGTGGCGGTGAAAGCGCCTGCATCGCCGAGGACATGAGCCGCCGCGACCGAAAGGTCCATGGCGAGCTCGGCGGTGAGGTCGCGACCCGCGACCCCACGTACCCCGTCGGTGCCGAAAAGGCGCCCCAATTTAGCGCTTGCTGTACTGCGGAGCCTTGCGGGCCTTCTTGAGGCCGTACTTCTTCCGCTCCGTGGCGCGGGCGTCACGGGTGAGGAAGCCGGCCTTCTTCAGCGGCGGGCGGTTGTTCTCGACGTCGAGGATCGCCAGCGCGCGGGACAGGCCCATGCGGAGGGCACCGGCCTGGCCGGTCACGCCGCCGCCGTCGATGCGGGCGATGACGTCGAAGGCCTCCTCGGCACCGAGCACCACGAAGGGCTCGTTGACGATCTGCTGGTGGACCTTGTTGGGGAAGTAGGTGTCAAGCGAACGACCGTTGATCGTCCACTTGCCGGTGCCGGGGACGATGCGCACGCGGGCGATCGCCTCCTTGCGGCGGCCGGTGCCGTACGAGTTGCCCGTGGTGACGGGCTTGCGCACGGGAGCGTCGGCGCTGGCAGCGGTCTCGGTGGTGTACTCGGACGGGAAGTCCTCGCCGGAGAAGTCCTCCAGCTCGGCCTCGATCACGGCCGTCTCGACACCGGTGGGCTCAGCCACGGTTCTCCTCTAAATCTTTCGAACTACTACTGGGCGATCTGGGTGATCTCGAACGGCACGGGCTGCTGGGCCTGGTGCGGGTGCTCGGACCCGGCGTAGACCTTCAGCTTCTTGGCCATCTTCCTGCCGAGGGCGTTCTTCGGGAGCATGCCCTTGACGGCCTTCTCGACGGCGCGGTCGGGCCGCTTCTCCATCAACTCGCCGTAGGTCACGGAACGCAGACCGCCCGGGTAGCCCGAGTGGCGGTAGGCCTTCTTCTGCTCGAGCTTGTTGCCGCTCAGCGCAATCTTGTCGGCGTTGATGACGATGACGAAGTCACCGGTGTCGACGTGGTTGGCGAAGATCGGCTTGTGCTTACCGCGGAGCAGGGTCGCGACGTGGCTGGCCAGCCGGCCCAGCACCACGTCAGTAGCGTCGATGACGTACCACTGACGCTGGACGTCGGCGGGCTTCGGTGTGTACGTGCGCACGGTCGTAGCCTTCTTTAATCGCGTCTTCGGCGCTGTCGGATGCGACAGCTCTATGGTCGGTCGGTGCGGGCGCACGACAGCCCGGACCTTCCGTCTCCAACAGATGGGAGATGACGCCGGACGCGCCGCGCATCGGTCACAGACGGACCGACTCGCATACAACGAACGCTAAGGTTACCGCCACTCGAGGACACGGGTCAAAACGAGCGGAGACACCGGGGGACAGTCTACGTGCGGCACGGTTCTGTTTCGGTTAGCTGTAACCCCTTCTCCAGCAATATCTACCGTCCCTATCGTTGACTGCGGTATGTGGCAGACCCCTCACACCCGGCACACCCAGCCAAGATCGCGGCGCCGGAACCTGCTGGGTCTCCTCGCCTGCCTGCTCGCGGTCCTGTTCGCCGGCGTGCTCATCGGCAGGCTGTCGGTCAACCGCCTTGACGCCTCCGACCAGGTCTACCTCAACAACACGGCCCCGCCGGCCGTCACCCCCACCCCTTCGGTCTCGGCGCCGCAGAAGAAGCCGAGCGCGCGCCTGGAGAGCCGCCCTCGCCGTACGCTCAAGACCACGCCGACGTCGAGGCCCACGGCGCAGGCGCGCAAGAAGCTGACCGAGGTGCCCGGAGAGGTGCCAGGCGATCCCACCACCGTGCTGGGCTCGCCGTTGCTGGAGATCTCCCCCGGCCTCGCCGCCCAGGTCGTCAGGCTCACCAACGCCGCCCGCGCTCGCAAGGGCTGCGCCCCGCTGCGGGTCGACCGGCGGCTGACGAGTTCGGCGCGCGCCCACTCGCTGGAGATGGCCGAGTCGGGCCTGTTCTCCCACGACTCCCCCGACGGCGCCTCGCCCTGGAAGCGCATGGAGCGGGCCGGCTACCGCGACGGCGCGGCGGAGAACATCGGCCGCGGCTACGTCTCGGCGGAACAGGCGGTGCGCGGCTGGATGGACAGCCCCGCACATCGCCGCAACCTCCTGCATTGCGGCTATCGCGCGGTCGGCGTAGGCGTCGTGTCGGGCCCCGGCGGCCCCTGGTGGACCCAGGACTTCGGGTTTTCGTGACCTCGCCGACGGTCAACCCCGGCTAATCTCAGCCCATGGGTTCCACCAAGAAGACCGACGAAACCCCCACCCAGCAGCGCAGCGCGATGTGGAGCCCCTATGACGAGGGCCCGCGCTCGCGCACACCGCTCTGGTTCGCCCTCGGCGGCCTGCTCGTCCTCGGGGCGCTCGTGGCGGGTCTCGTGGTGATGTGGAACTCCGAGGGTCCCGACCCGACGGCCGACCCCGTGGGACGGGCGAGCGCGCCGCCCGCCGACCAGCCCGTGGCCCCCGCCGACAAGTACGGCTTCGCCGCCGCCCGCGAGACAGACCCCGACACGCTCACGCAGAAGGAGCTCTTCCCCAAGAAGAAGTTCACGGTCTCCGGGCGCTCCTACGAGGTGACGACCCTCAAGACCGACAAGAAGTGCGGTGACGCGGCCGAGGGCGACAAGCTCGACAAGGCGCTCAAGTCAGCCAAGTGCACGCAGCTCATCCGGGCCACCTTCAAGGACAAGTCCGGCAAGGTCATCGGCACCGTCGGCGTCGCCAACCTGGTCGACGGCAAGGGGGCGGCCAAGGTCGCCGCCTCCGTGCGCGCCAAGGGCGAGAGCAAGCTGTTCGTGAAGCCGCTCGCGGGCAAGGACGACATCACCAAGTTCATCGGCGCGGGCGAGGCCAGCGTCCACGTGGCCACCCACGGCCACTACGCGGTCATGCTGTACGTCCAGTTCAAGGACGGCCACAAGCCCGACAAGAAGGGCGCCAAGCAGCTCTCCCAGGCCAGCGTCGACGTGACCAAGGCGACGGTGTACCCGGCGCTCGACTCGCGTTCGCTCAGCGGCCGCCGCGGAGGATGAAACCGCCCAATCAATCCCGAAAGGGATCAAACTTCCCGGCCGATCCGCCCGAGAACACCCATACGGGCATGGCGATCTCCTGACTATGGTTAGGCTCCCCCTATGCGTGGCCAGGAATCTGGGTCTGAGCACGAGCGCGAAACGGACGGCTCAGCCGCACCGGCGACGCCACCGCCGAGTTTCGGCAGGCCGACGGTGCAGGCCCCATCAGCCTTCCAGGAAGGCGCCTACGGCGCGTCGCACGGCGACGCGCTGGCGGCGCCTTCGTACGCCGACCTCCCCGCCGGCCAGGTGATCGACTCCGATACGGTCCCGGCCCGGCCTCCCATCCCCGTCTACCAGGGGCCGCCGCCCGACCTGCCGGCCCCCGAGCCCGCGCAGGCTCCTGACGCGGGTCAGCCCATGACTCCCGCGGTCAACAGCCCCTGGGCCCCCGAGCCCGCGGCCCCGTCGAGCGGCCCGTGGAGCTCCGAACTCACGGCCCCGTCGGACGGTCCGTGGAGCCCCGAGCCCGCCGCCCCGGCGGGCGCCCAGGGACCATGGAGCCCATCAGCCGCTCCGGAGTCGGGCACGCCCTGGTCTCCCGAGCCGCCGGCCTCCGCGGACGCGGGAAGCCCGTGGACGCCCGAGCCGCCCGCGTCCCCGGACGCGGGAACCCCGTGGGCGCCCGAGCTCTCCGGCGGGCACCCTTCCGGTGGACAGGACGCGGGTCAGCCCGTGGAGGGCGCGACGATCGAGCGCCCCAGACCCGACAGGCCGCTGCCCGCCTTCCCCGGCGTGCCCGCGGAGACCTGGTCGGCCGCGGCCCAGCCGTGGGAGCAGACGGAGGACGGCCGGCCCTACGACTGGTTCGCCGACCCCGAGCCCGGCGCGGAGACCACGTCGCCGCAGCCCGGCTCCGTACCCGCTTCACCGCAGCCCGGCTCCGTACCCGCGTCGCCGCCTCCGCCGCAGGGCACGTGGGCGCCGCCCGGGGCCCCGCAGCCGCCCGCGCCCCCTTCCCCCGGCGCACCCCATCTCCCGGCACCCCATCCCCCGGCACCCGGCGCGCCCGACCCCTCGGCACCCGGCGCCGCGCACGCCCCCGTGCCCGGCGCTCCGATGCCCGGCGCTCCGGTGCCCGGCGCTCCGGTGCCCGGCGCTCCGGTGCCCGGCGCTCCGGTGCCCGGTGTTTCCCCGCCTCCGGCGTTCGGCGGCGAGCCCGCTGCCCAGCACGGTGCCGCGTGGACCCCGCCCTCGCCATGGGCGCCCGACCAGCCCCAGACCTCATGGACTCCCGCGCCAGGGCAGGCGCCGCCGCCCCCGTGGTCGCCAGGCCAGTCGCCACAGACCGGATGGCAGCCGCCACAGGGCCCGCAGCCCGAGGGACAGCCGTCGCAGGGACAGCAGACCGAGTGGCAGCCGTCGCCCGGCCCCCAGGCCGAGTGGCCGCCATCACCGGGCCCGCAGGCCGAGTGGCCGCAATCCCCTGGCACGCAAGCCGAGTGGCCGCCATCACCCGGCACGCAAGCCGAGTGGCCGCCATCACCGGGCCCGCAGGCCGAACCGTGGAAGCCGTCCCCAGCGGCGTGGCAGGCCGAGCCCGACCAGGCCGGCTGGCAGCCCCCACAGGCCTTCACCGCGGCCGCCGCGGGCATGAAGGTCTGGCCGTCCTCCACGACGGACGCGCCCGCCATGCCCCCGTGGCCCGCCGCGACCGGTGAGCCGATCGACGACCACGACGGGCCGCAGGAGGCCCAGGCCACCGATCCGAGCATGACGGTCCCGATCTCCCACAGCGCCGAGCCCGGCGACGTGCCGGTCTGGCCGCCGCACCCTCCTGGCGCCGACCACGCTGACGAACGCATCCCCGACCTGCCGTTCGACAGCGCCACGTGGGGGCGGGCCAAGGGCGACCAACCGCCCGCCGACGTGCTGGACGACCCTCCCGCCGACCGCGCCGCCACCCCGGAGGCACCCGCGCTCGGCGCCTCCCCGGCCGCAGGCGCGCCCAGCACGGACAACAGCGCCGCCGGCGCGCCCGGCCCGAACGCCACTGCCGCAGGCGTGTCCGGCCCGAACGTCACCGCCGCAGGCGTGTCCAGCCCGAACGTCACCGCCGCGGGCGCGCCCGGCACCGACCTCGCTCTTACAGGCGCGTCAGGCCACGGCTCGCCCGCTTCGGACGCCCGGGGAGCCCAGGCCTCGCCGAACGACACGCAGCCCGACGGCCTGCCAGGCGACGGCGCTCCAGGAAACGACGCCGCAGGAAACCGTGCGCCAGGAGACGGTGCGCCAGGAACCGACGGGTCACGAACCGACGTGTCAGGGGACGACGCGCCCATCGGCGGCACGACAGGGAGCGACGCGCCGCACGACCACCCGTTCCCGACCGATGGAGCCATCCCGCTGCCCGCCATCCCGCCCCCAGCCGGCCTTCCCGCGCTTCCCGCCCCGTCCGGCGGCGCCCCCGCCGTACCGGCCGGAGCCTCCCCCGCCGACCTGCCGACGCCGCCGCACGGCACGCCTGCCGCGACCTTCGACCCGTTCTCGCCCGTGTCGCAGGGCGGCATCGCGCCCCCGCCCGAGCCGCCGGCCAAGGAGCCGAGCACGGGCAGGAAGGCGCTGATCGCCGGTGTCGGCGTCCTCGTCGTGCTGGGAGTCGCCACCGGCGGCTTCTTCGCCTACCGGTCGATGAGCACAGGACAGCCGGCCGAGGCGAGCGCTTCGACGGCGACCGGCGCCGTGCCGTCCGTCTCGGACACCGACGACCCGCTGGCCAACTCGCTGCTCAACTCCGAGGGCACCGACCCCGAGAAGATGTCGATCAACGAGGCGTTCCCCGAGCAGAAGGTGGACCTGGGCGGACGCGTCTACACGCGCGTGAAGGTCGACATGTCCGACGACTGCCGGCAGGCCGCCGCCGGCCCGTTCGCCACGGCCCTGCAGGACCAGAAGTGCAGTCGCGTACTGCGGGCGACCTACGTCGACGACAAGAAGCGCTACGCGATCAGCACGGGCATCGCCGTCCTGCCGAACAAGGAGGCGGCCGCGGCCGCCGACCAGGCCAAGGACCTCGACAAGAACCTGTGGTTCCGTCCGCTGACCGGCCCGACGTCCAGCGGCGCCGACCGGATCCACATCGCGGGCGGGTACGCCGCTGGGCTGCTGTGGGGCCGCTACATCGTCTTCAGCTACGCGACGTTCGCCGACGGCCACACCCCGACCGCCAAGGAGAAGGGCCTGGGCGACGTCAGCGGCGCCTTCCGCGACCACACCTCGCTGGTGCTGGAGCGCAGGATCACCGAGTAGTAGCGCGGGCTCCGCGGGATCACCCGACCCCGCGGACCCCGCTGGACGACTCCCGCGGACCCGCTGGACGACTCCCGCTGACCCCTCTGGACGACTCCTGCTGACCCCCTGGGAGACTCCCGCGGACCCCGCTGGATCACCCCGACCCCTCGGCCCTGCTGGATCACCACCACGCGGGCGGGCGATCCCGGGAGTCAGTCCGTGAGGGTGCGGACCCTGCGGGTCGCGGCCGCCCTGGCGGCCAGCTCGTCGTCCGCCGGGTAGCTGACCTCTTCAAGGCACAGCCCGTGCGCGGGCGCGACGTGCACGCCCGAGTCCCGTACGGCGCCCGCGAGCACTCGCGCAGGCCATTCCACGGGTCGCCTGCCGTCTCCCACGGCGAGCAGGCAACCGACGAGCGCCCTGACCATGGAGTGGCAGAACGCGTCGGCCACGACGGTCGCCTCCAGCACGCCCGAGGGCGAGCGCACCCAGTCGAGCCGCTGCAGTTCCCTGATCGTGGTGGCGCCCTCCCGCTTCTTGCAGAAGGCGGCGAAGTCGTGCTCGCCCAGCAGGTGCGCGGCCCCCGCGATCATCGCGTCGAGGTCCAGCGGCCGCGTGTGCCAGACGATCTCGTCGCGCCGCAGCGGGTCGACGCCGCCGGGCGCGTCGTGAACGCGGTAGACGTAGCGCCTGGAGAGCGCGGAGAACCGTGCGTCAAAGCCCTCAGGAGCCACGCTGACGCGATGAACGCGCACATCCGGCGGCAGGACCCCGGCCAGCCGTCTGAGGAGCGTGGCGAGCCGCTCATCGACGCTTTCCTCGACGGGCGGCTCGCCCCTGCGCCGGTTGCGCTCCAGCTCGCCGAGCGCGGTCACCGGCAGATCGACATGGGCGACCTGCCCGCGTGCGTGGACGCCCGCGTCCGTCCTGCCCGCCACGGTGAGCGAGACCTCTCCCAGCCGGAGGATCTTGCCGAGCGCGTCCTCGAGCTCGCCCTGCACCGTGCGCCGCCCCGGCTGGCGAGCCCAACCGGAGAAGTCGGTGCCGTCGTAGCCGAGGTCGAGGCGAAGCCGTACCACGATCACCCCTCCTGGATGAAATGGGGAAGGCCCGGCACCCAGAAGGGTGCCGGGCCCGTGGGCCTGAAAGATCAGGCCTCGTCCTTCTTCGCCTCGTCGGCGGGAGCCTCGCCGGCCTCCGCGGTCTCGGCGCTCTCCTCGGCCTGAGCCTCGGCGCTCTCCTCGACGACCTCCTCCACGGCCTCGGCGGCCGGGGCGGCGGCCGGAGCGGCGGCGGGAGCCGTACGGCCGGTGGTGACCTGGTTCAGCGCCTCGGTCACCAGCTCGATGACCGCCATGGGCGCGTTGTCGCCCTTACGGTTACCGATCTTGGTGATGCGGGTGTAGCCACCGGGACGCTCGGCGAAGGTCACCGCGATCTCGGTGAAGAGGTGGTGGACGACGCCCTTGTCCTTGACGACGGTCAGCACCTGGCGACGGTTGTGGATGTCGCCCTTCTTGGCCTTGGTGATCAGGCGCTCCGCCAGCGGGCGGACGCGCTTGGCCTTGGTCACGGTGGTGGTGATGCGGCCGTGGCGGAACAGGTCCGTGGCGAGGTTCGCCAGGATCAGCCGCTCGTGAGCCGGGCTGCCGCCAAGACGTGCACCCTTGGTGGGCTTGGGCATTGCGTTCTCCTTGAGAGTGAACCCGCCCCGGCCGTGTCAGGTACCGGAGTCGAGCCGCCAGGCCGCCACGAGGGCGGCCCGCGATATCCAGCTGCGTCGGCCCGGGACGTCCCCGGGCGTCTCGATGTCCCGGTCTCCCGGGACGGATCGAGCGAGAGGGCCTCGTGGACACCGCCACGAGACCCCGCGCCGCGATCTAGTACTGCTCGGTCTCGACGTACGCGCTGTCGTCGTCGTCGTAGCCGCCGCCGGCCACCGCGCTCGGGTCGAATCCGGGCGGGGAGTCCTTGAGCGCCAGCGACATCTCGTGCAGCTTCTGCTTGACCTCTTCGATGGACTTGGCGCCGAAATTCCTTATGTCGAGCAGGTCCTGCTCGCTGCGGGCCACGAGCTCACCCACGGTGTGGATGCCCTCGCGCTTGAGGCAGTTGTAGGAACGGACCGTGAGGTTGAGCTCCTCGATCGGCAGCGCCAGGTCCGCGGCCAGGGCCGCGTCCGTCGGCGAGGGACCGATGTCGATGCCCTCGGCCTCGACGTTGAGCTCGCGGGCCAGCCCGAACAGCTCGACCAGGGTCTTGCCCGCGGAGGCCACCGCGTCGCGGG
The DNA here is from genome assembly GCF_057708945.1 of Nonomuraea sp. bgisy101. NCBI lineage: Bacteria > Bacillati > Actinomycetota > Actinomycetes > Streptosporangiales > Streptosporangiaceae > Nonomuraea > Nonomuraea sp. bgisy101. Next base: position 27,189 of record NZ_JBYITD010000002.1, on the reverse strand, counting down.
GCTTCATCGCGGCCTTGGTCTCGACGTCGAGGATCAGCCGGTCGAAGTCGGTGCGCTGCTCGACACGGGTCGCCTCGACCTTGTAGGTGACCTTGAGCACCGGGGAGTAGATGGAGTCGATCGGGATACGACCGATCTCCTGGCCCGGCTGCTTGTTCTGCGCGGCGGAGACGTAGCCGCGACCGCGCTCGACGGTCAGCTCCATCTCCAGCTTCGCCTTGCCGTTCAGGGTGGCGATGCGCAGCTCGGGGTTGTGCACCTCGACACCGGCCGGAGGCGCGATGTCGGCTGCGGTGACCTCGCCGGGGCCCTGCTTGCGCAGGTACATCACGACGGGCTCGTCGTGCTCGGAGGAGACGACCAGTTCCTTGAGGTTGAGGATGATGTCGGTGACATCTTCCTTCACGCCGGGAACGGTCGAGAACTCGTGCAGCACGCCCTCGATGCGGATGCTCGTCACGGCCGCGCCCGGGATGGACGACAGCAGCGTGCGACGCAGCGAGTTGCCGATGGTGTAGCCGAAGCCCGGCTCCAGCGGCTCGATGACGAACTTGGACCGGGTCTCGTCGATCGACTCTTCCAGAAGAGTCGGACGCTGAGCGATCAGCATGCTTCGGGATCTCCCCTTGTCGTGTGGCGCCCGCTATATGACGCCACTCCGATAAACAGCCTAAATGGGGTACGGCATGCCGTACCCCATCCGTCCCCCTCCGGCCAGGAAACCCAAGCCGTCGGGGAAGCCTGCCGGCGCCCCGACCCCGGAAATCCGGGGCCGAACGCCTCTTCCACGAACCCTGGCCGGCGCGCCCGCGCGGGGCCCGCCGCCGGTTCCCCCAAGAAACCCTCGCCCGAGAAGGCGAGCCGTGGCGGCGCGCCAGGGGCGCGCCGCCCGGAAGGGCTTACTTGGAGTAGAGCTCGACGATCAGCTGCTCCTGGACCTGGGTGTCGATCTGCTGGCGAACCGGCAGCTGGTGAACCAGGACGCGGAGCTTCTCCGGCACGACGCCCAGCCAGGCCGGGATCGTCTTGTCGCCCGCGGTCGCCTTGGCGACCTCGTAGGGCAGCAGGTTGACGGCCTTCTCGCGGACCTCGACGATGTCGTGCTCGCGCACGCGGTACGACGGGATGTCGACCTTCTTGCCGTTCACCAGGATGTGGCCGTGACGGACCTGCTGGCGAGCGGCGTCGCGCGACTGGGCGAAACCGGCGCGGTAGACCACGTTGTCGAGACGGCTCTCCAGGATCTGGAGAAGGTTCTCGCCGGTCTTGCCGCCCTTCTTGTTGGCTTCCTCGTAGTAGTTGCGGAACTGCTTCTCGAGGACGCCGTAGATGCGGCGGGTCTTCTGCTTCTCACGAAGCTGGAGCTGGTACTCAGACTCCTTCGGACGGCCGCGACCGTGCTCACCCGGCGGGTAAGGACGGATCTCGATGGGGCACTTCGCGGACTCACACTTGCTGCCCTTGAGGAAGAGCTTGGTCTTCTCGCGACGGCAGAGCTTGCAGTCCGCACCCGTGTAACGAGCCATTTCTCACTATCTCCTGGGTGTCAGACGCGGCGGCGCTTCGGCGGACGGCAGCCGTTGTGCGGAACCGGGGTCACGTCCTGGATGGAGCCGACCTCGAGGCCCGTCGCCTGCAGCGAACGGATCGCGGTCTCACGGCCGGAGCCGGGGCCCTTCACGAAGACGTCGACCTTGCGCATGCCGTGCTCCATGGCGCGGCGGGCGGCGTTCTCGGCGGCCATCTGCGCGGCGAACGGGGTGGACTTACGGGAGCCCTTGAAACCCACGTGGCCGGCGCTGGCCCAGGAGATCACGTTCCCGTTCGGGTCGGTGATCGAGACGATCGTGTTGTTGAACGTGCTCTTGATGTGGGCGTGCCCGTGAGCGACGTTCTTCTTTTCCTTGCGGCGCACCTTCTTGGGCGCACCCTGGCGGCTCTTAGGAGGCATTCTTTGCCTTCACTCCTGAGTTCATCGGTCCCGCGGCTGCGAGGACTACTTCTTACCGGGCTTCTTCTTACCGGCGACGGTCTTCTTCTTGCCCTTACGGGTGCGCGCGTTGGTCTGCGTGCGCTGGCCGTGGACGGGAAGACCCTTGCGGTGACGGATGCCCTGGTAGCAACCGATTTCGATCTTGCGACGGATGTCGGCCTGGACCTCGCGGCGCAGGTCACCCTCGATCTTGTAGTTCGCCTCGATGTAGTCACGCATCGGGACGAGCTCTGCGTCGGAGAGCTGGTGCACGCGGAGGTCGCCGCTGACGCCGGTGGCCTGGAGGATCTCCAGGGCACGGGTGCGGCCGATTCCGTAGATGTAGGTGAGAGCGATCTCCAGCCGCTTTTCGCGGGGGAGGTCGACGCCAACCAGGCGAGCCATGGTCGGGCATTCTCCTTCACTGTGGCGGAGGTCTTGCGCCCCACTCCCCTCCCCATGCCCGGGGTGAGGGCCCCGGCCTCCGACCGGGGGTGGCCCACTCGCGTGGGTGTGACGCGCGATTACTGATTCAGACTTCTCATGCGTCGAGTCCGCTCCCCAGCAGGGGCGGACTCGGAGAAGCCTTCGCGACTAGCCCTGACGCTGCTTGTGGCGCAGGTTGTCGCAGATCACCATGACGCGACCGTGCCGGCGGATCACCTTGCACTTGTCGCAGATCTTCTTGACGCTCGGCTTAACCTTCATAGTCCTTCGTGATTCCTCAGACGTTTTACTTGTATCGGTAGACGATCCGCCCACGACTCAGGTCGTAAGGGCTCAGTTCCACGACTACCCGGTCGTCCGGCAGGATTCGGATGTAGTGCATCCGCATCCGTCCGCTGATGTGGGCCAGGACCTTATGGCCGTTGTCGAGTTGCACCCTGAACATCGCGTTCGGGAGCGACTCAACCACAGTGCCCTCGATCTCGATGGCGCCGTCTTTCTTGGCCATGTCCCTCGCGTTTCACTGATCGGTCGTCTGAGGTATCGGATCACTAAGCAGCCGCGGCCATCCGCATCGAATGAGAGCGGCGGTCTGCAGGACCGCCAACACAGGATGGCCATAGTGAGCCGACTAAGGAGTGTACGACACCCAGCGGGAAAATGCGAAACGCCCATGCCAGGTGTCCTGACACAACCATAGGCAAGGCTACCCCAGATCCGCGGCTACTCAGGCCGCGCGGCATCCGCTGTGGATGCGACAGCCCGGGCCGACGGCGCCGGCGTCAGCGCGAGAACCCAGGCGCCAGCCAGGCGCCAGCCCAAGGACCCAGGCGCCAGCCCGAGGGCCCAGGCGCCGGCCCGAGGGCGACGTGCCCGCCCGCCCCTGCGGCCGCCGACACGCGGTAGCGGGCGGGCACGTGCTCATGGGACGTTGTCACGTCCTGGGAGGGCGCCTCCTCCTGGCGACGAAGGCCGCGGTGCCGCCCACCGCGACGAGGACGGCCAGCGCGCCGGCCAGCCACGCGCCGCGGGCTGACCGGCCCACCATGTCAGGGCCGCCCCCGCCGAGGTGCGGCCCGGCCGGACGCCGTCCGGCCGGTTCGATGCCGGGCCTGGTCTGGTTCGGCGTCGCGGAAGCGTACCGCCCACCCTGCGGTACGGCTCCCGCCGTCAGCGACCCGATCACCACGCCGGTGACCGCGATCCACGCCAACAGCCCGCAACACCGCCTCAGGCCCATCGTCCCCCCATTGCGATGGTTCCATCGTCAAAGATCACCTACCCGGCGTGATCACCGCCAACTGCGACCAGCGGTAAAGAGTGGGTCTATTGCCTGCCGTATCAGGGCAGAGAAGCGCGAAGGCCCGCCGGTGACCGTGTCACCGGCGGGCCTTCCATGTCAGAGCCCCCCAGAAGCGCGCGTCACGCGCGCGGGGAACCTCAGTAGATGCGGTGCTTGCTGCCGCAGTTGTCGAACTTCGAGTCGCCCCAGCACGTGTAGGTGTAGATCTTCTTGATGCCGTGGCCACTCCAGGCGTCGCTGGACTTGCCGTCCCAGCCGTGGGAGAACTTGTACCACTTGCCGCCCTTGTAGTACTCGAACCAGACGTAGCCGTGCTTGCCGCCGAACTTCTCCACCCCGTACCACTTCGTGTAGACCTTGCCGTGGGAGCTGAAGGTCTTGCCGTAGGTGTAGGCCTTGCCTTCGCTGGAGAAGTACCTGCCCCAGTTGTCCGTGGCGGTCGCCTGAGTGGTGGCGGCCTGGGCGGCGGGGGCGACGGTCAGGCCGGTGATGGCCGCGCCGGCGATGGCTGCTGCTGCGAGAAACTTGCGCATTTCTTCCTCCTGTGAGTGATGTGACACTCACGTTAGGAAGCCGCCGCCAAGCCTTCTGCGGACAAATCCACACAGTGCACTACTGCACAGATGGGGTCATTTCCGATTCGTCCCGAAAATGCTGCTGACCAGCAGCAACGCGCCCCAGGGGCCCGCGACCCACATCGGCCAGAAGTAGCCGCCGAAGTCGGTCAGCAGCCAGATCACCGAGGTCACCGCGACCGCCGACGCCCAGGCCGCCCAGGCGCCCCTCATACCGGGATGCATTCCCTGCTGCGGGGACTTCGCGGCGGGAACGCGGGCGGGCTGGGCCCGCAGGTCGACGTCGGGCAGGTCGGCGGTCACCCTGGCGAGCTCGCCGTAGGTCTTGCTCTGGTAGACCTGCTCCAGGCGTTCGTTGAACTCCTCGACGGAGATCCGGCCCTGGGCGGTGTGCTCGCGGAGGACGGCGGCCACCCGATCGCGGTCGACATCCGATGCACGCATTTCGGGGCTCTGCGCCATCCCCACCACTTCCCGCTTCAGCTCAGCAGTTGCGAAAGGCGCTCTTTGCCCCCATCGAGGGCGGTAAGCACCCAAGGACCATTATGTGTCACGGCGACGCTGTGTTCGAAGTGTGCGGAGGCCTTGCCGTCGATCGTGACGACGGTCCAGTCGTCGTCCAGCACGCGGGTGCGGGCCGTCCCCATGTTGACCATGGGCTCGATCGCCAGGCACATGCCCGCCTCGAGGGCAGGGCCCCGTCCCGGGCGTCCGTGGTTGGCCACCCAGGGGTCCATGTGCATCTCGGTGCCGATGCCGTGCCCGCCGTACTCCTGCGGGATGCCGTACTTGCCCTGGGACCTGACGTACTTCTCGACCTCGTAGCCGACGTCCGACAGGTGCCGGCCGACGCCCAGCGCGGCGATGCCGCGCCACATCGACTCCTCGGTCACCCGCATCAGCTCCGTGAGCGCGGGCGCGACCTCTCCCACCGGTACGGTCACCGCCGAGTCGCCGTGCCACCCCTCGAGAATCGCCCCGCAGTCGATCGAGATGATGTCGCCCTCGCGCAGCTTGCGCTCGTTCGACGGGATCCCGTGAACGACCTCGTGGTTGACCGACGCGCAGATCGTCGCGGGAAAGCCCTGGTAGCCCTTGAAGGACGGGATCGCGCCCTCGTCCCTGATCGCCTTCTCGGCGATCGCGTCCAGGTCGAGCGGTGTCATGCCCGGCTCAACCGAGCGCCTCAACAGGTCCAGCGTCCGCCCGACCACCAGACCGGCCGCGCGCATCTTCTCCAGCTGCTCCGGCGACTTGATCTGGATTCCATGTCTGTTCTTCTTGAACAAGTTCGACACCCCCCAGGGTGGTTCAACGGGCGAACACTGGAGCCCAATTCCCCCACAGTGGGCCTGATCACGCAATACTCATGTGAACCGCGCCTCCACTGTTAGAGCAGCTCAAAGGGCTCCGAACAGCAGGCCAGGCGGCTGAGCGACCGGATGGCGGAAGATCCCGACCACGCCTGGCATGAATAACGCCGACCCTGATCAACAGGGTCGGCGTCATCGGTTCGTGCTAGCCGGCGTAGGGCCGGATCTCCTTCATCGCCCGCTGGGTGACCTCTTCGACGGGGCCTGTCGCGTCCACCCCGACCAGGATGTCCTCGTCGGCGTAGAAGCGGATCAGCGGCGCGGTCTGCTGCTGGTAGACCTCCAGGCGGTGCCTGACAGTCTCCTCCTTGTCGTCGTCACGCTGGAACAGCGTGCCGCCGCAGGCGTCGCAGACGTCGTCCCTCTTGTCGTCGAACTCGACGTGCCAGATGCGGCCGCACTGGCTGCAGGTGCGCCGTCCGGCCAGGCGGCGGACGACCTCCTCGTCGTCGACCACGAGCTCCAGGACCAGGTCGAGCTTCTGCCCCCAGTCCTTCAGCATGTCGCGGAGGATCTCCGCCTGAGGGACGGTACGGGGGAAGCCGTCGAGCAGGAAACCGTCCTGCGCGTCGTCCTCGGACAGACGGTCGCGGACCATGGCGATGGTGACCTCGTCGGGCACGAGGTCGCCACGGTCCATATAGGTCTTGGCGAGCTTGCCGAGCTCCGTGCCGCCCGAGACGTTGGCACGGAAGATGTCACCTGTCGAGATCTTCGGGATGGACAGGTTCGATGCGATGAACTGGGCCTGTGTCCCCTTACCCGCTCCGGGGGGCCCGACCAGAACGAGACGCACTACCGCAGGAAGCCTTCGTAGTTACGCTGCTGCAGCTGGCTCTCGATCTGCTTCACCGTGTCAAGGCCGACACCAACCATGATCAGGATGCTCGTCCCTCCGAACGGGAAGTTCTGGCTGGCCCCCGAGATCGCCAGTGCGATGATCGGCACCATCGAGATGAGGCCGAGGTAGAGCGCACCGGGAGCGGTCAGGCGGGTCAGAACGAAGTTCAGGTATTCGGCCGTGGGCCGACCCGGACGGATGCCCGGGATGAACCCACCGTACTTCTTCATGTTGTCGGCGACTTCAGCGGGGTTGAAGGTAATCGACACGTAGAAGTACGTGAAGAACACGATCAGCACGAAGAAGGTGATCATGTAGACCGGCGTGTCACCCGTGACGAGGTTCCGCGAGATCCACTCGACCACGGGGTTGACGCTGTCCGTGGACGTGTTCGCGAACAGCGACACCAGCAGCTGCGGCAGGTAGAGCAGCGAGGACGCGAAGATGACCGGGATGATGCCGGCCTGGTTGACCTTCAGCGGGATGTAGGTCGAGGTGCCGCCGTACATCCTGCGGCCGACCATGCGCTTGGCGTACTGCACCGGGACCCGGCGCTGAGCCTGCTCGACGAAGACCACCGCGGCGATCATGAAGACACCGACCACCATCACGACGGCGAAGGTGAACGGGTTGACGCGGTAGATGTTCAGCAGCTCGGACGGGAAGACCGCGATGACCTGCGTGAAGATGAGGATCGACATGCCGTTGCCGACGCCGCGGTCCGTGACGAGCTCGCCCAGCCACATGATGACCGAGGTGCCCGCCGTCATGATGACGACCATCGTCACGATGCTGAAGACGTTGTCGGGATCGAGCAGGATCTGCTGGTTGCACTGCGGGAACAGCTGCCCGGAGCGCGCCAGCGCGATGAAGGCGGTCGACTGCAGGATGCCGAGGCCGATGGTCAGATAACGCGTGTACTGCGTGATCTTCGTCTGCCCGGCCTGGCCCTCCTTCTTCAGGGCCTCGAGCCGCGGGATGACCACGACGAGGAGTTGCAGGATGATGCTCGCGGTGATGTACGGCATGATGCCCAGCGCGAACACCGACAGCTTCAGCAGAGCGCCGCCGCTGAACAGCTGCACCATGCCGTAGAGGTTGCCGGAGTCACCGGCCTGCGCCTGTGCGAGACAGGTGCGAATATTCTCGGTGTGAACACCCGGAGTCGGAAGAACCGAGCCGAGGCGGAACAGCGCGATGATGCCCAGAGTGAAGAGCAACTTCTTGCGCAGGTCCGGCGTCCGGAACGCCCGGGTAAACGCGGTCAGCACGGTCCCTCCAGCACGCCGTGATGGCGGTATGGGTCTGCGATGGTGCGGGGATCAGCCATCTGAGTCTCAAGGTCAGGCGTCGAGCAGGACAGAACCCTGCCGTCTCGCGAACTCTAACGCACTACAGGCACGGGAGCCCATTGTCAGGACCCCCGTGCCTCGTAATGACACTTACAGCTCGGTAACGGACCCACCGGCCGCGGCGATCTTCTCCTTGGCGGAACCCGAGAAGGCGTGAGCCTGCACGTTCACCGCGACGGAGATCTCACCGGTGCCGAGGACCTTGACCGGCTGGTTCTTGCGGACAGCGCCCCTGGCGACCAGCGTCTCGACGGTGACCTCGCCACCCTCGGGGAACAGCTCACCGATCTTGTCCAGGTTGACGACCTGGTAGGTCGTCTTGAACAGGGCGTTGGAGAAGCCCTTGTACTTCGGCAGACGGCGCTGCAGCGGCACCTGGCCACCCTCGAAACCGAGAGGAACCTTGTTCCGCGCCGTCGTGCCCTTGGTACCACGACCAGCGGTCTTGCCCTTGGACGCCTCGCCGCGACCCTTGCGGATCTTTGCCTTGTTGGCGCCCTTGGCCGGCCGCAGGTCGTGAATCTTCAGCGGAGCCTTGTCAGTCATGACTAGTCGACCTCTTCCACCTCGACGAGGTGCGTCACCACGGCGACCATCCCACGGATCTCGGGACGGTCCTCCTTGACGACGACATCGCCGATTCGCTTCAGGCCAAGCGAACGCAGCGAGTCACGCTGGTTCTGCTTGCCACCGATCTTCGAGCGAACCTGAGTGATCTTCAGGCGTGCCATGACTAGCTCACCGCCTTAGCCGCCGCAGCGGCCTCGGCGAGGCCCTCGGCGCGAGCCTTGAGCATCGCCGTCGGAGCGACGTCCTCGATCGCCAGACCACGGCGGGCGGCGATCGCCTCGGGCGTGGACAGGCCCTTCAGCGCGGCCACCGTGGCGTGCACGATGTTGATCGGGTTGTCCGAGCCGAGCGACTTGGACAGGACGTCGTGGATGCCGGCGCACTCCAGAACGGCGCGCACCGGACCACCGGCGATGACACCGGTACCGGCGGAGGCCGGACGCAGGAAGACGACACCGGCCGCCTCCTCACCCTGCACGGTGTGCGGGATGGTGCCCTGGATGCGGGGGACGCGGAAGAAGTGCTTCTTCGCCTCCTCGACACCCTTGGCGATGGCCGCGGGTACTTCCTTGGCCTTGCCGTAGCCGACACCGACCAGGCCGTTGCCGTCACCGACGACAACCAGGGCGGTGAAGCTGAAGCGACGACCACCCTTCACGACCTTGGCCACTCGGTTGATCTTTACGACGCGCTCGATGTACGAGACGCCCTTGTCGGCGGCGCCACCGCGGCGATCGTCACGACGGTCCCGCCGCTCGCCACCGGTGCCGCCACCGCGACGCGGAGCTGCAGCCATCAGTGGTTCCTCTTCTCAGTAGCCATTAGAACTCGAGCCCGCCTTCGCGAGCGCTGTCCGCGAGAGCCGCGATGCGACCCGCGTAGCGGTTACCGCCACGGTCGAAGACGACGGCGGTGATCCCGGCTTCCTTGGCCCGCTGAGCGAGGAGCTCGCCGACCTTCTTGGCCTTCTCGGTCTTGTCGCCCTCGGCAGTGCGCAGGCTGGCGTCCATGGTGGACGCGCTGACCAGCGTGTGGCCGACGGTGTCGTCCACGATCTGCACGAACAGGTGACGGGTCGAGCGGTTGACGACCAGACGCGGGCGCGCGGACGTACCGACGACCTTCTTGCGGACGCGGCCGTGACGGCGGGCCCGCGAGACGGTGCGAGCAGCCGTGTGCTTGCTGTACGCAGTCTTGGGAGCCATGCCTACTTACCAGCCTTTCCGACCTTGCGGCGGATAACTTCGCCCTGGTAACGCACGCCCTTGCCCTTGTAGGGGTCAGGCTTGCGCAGCTTGCGGATGTTGGCGGCGACCTCGCCGACCTTCTGCTTGTCGATGCCGTCCACGTGGAACAGGGTCGGCTTCTCGACGCGGAAGGTGATGCCCTCGGGGGCGTCCACGATCACCGGGTGGCTGAAGCCCAGAGCGAACTCCAGCTGCGTCGGGCCCTTGGCCGCGACGCGGTAACCGACGCCGACGATCTCCAGGGTCTTGGAGTAACCCTGGGTGACGCCGGACACCATGTTGGCGATCAGCGTCCGAGACAGGCCGTGCAGAGCGCGGACCTTGTTCTCGTCGTTGGGCCGGGAGACGGCGATGGTGCCGTCCTCGTCGCGAGCCACCGTGATGGGCTCAGCGACCGTGTGCGAAAGCGTGCCCTTCGGGCCCTTGACCTGGACATCCTGGCCGTCGATCGTGATGTCGACGCCGCTCGGTACAGGGATGGGCAGCCGTCCGATTCGCGACATGCTGTAGTCCTCCCCTCGTTACCAAACGTAGGCGAGGACTTCCCCGCCCACACCACGCTTGCCGGCCTGCTTGTCGGTCATGAGGCCACCGGACGTCGAGATGATCGCGACACCCAGTCCGCCCAGGACTCGAGGCAGGTTGTCCTTCTTCGCGTAAACACGCAGCCCAGGCTTGGAAACCCGGCGCAGCCCCGCGAGCGAACGCTCACGGCTCGGCCCGAACTTGAGCTCCACCACGAGGTTCTTTCCGACCTTGGCGTCCTCGACGGTCCAAGACTGGATGTAACCCTCCTGCTGGAGGATCTCGGCGATGTGCGCCTTGATCTTCGAATACGGCATGGTCACGGAGTCGTGATACGCCGAGTTCGCGTTGCGCAGACGTGTCAACATGTCTGCGATCGGGTCGGTCATCGTCATGGCCAACGGCCTTCCTCGCCGCGGTTTCCAGTCGGTGAAGCTGAGCTCTACCGGTGGACCTTCGGCGCGGTCATGGGCGCTCTGAAGAGCGCCCGGTTGATATTTCTTGTACGGCTCGGCGGGGTCGAACCCCGAAGCCTCCGCAGGACGCGCGAAACGCCCTACAGAAGGATGCCATCTCCCGCGTGGTGCTCCCCCCACGTGAAGGAGCACCCGCGGGAGGATGTCACCAGCTGGACTTGGTGATGCCCGGCAGCTCGCCCCGGTGCGCCATCTCGCGGAAGCAGATCCGGCACAGGCCGAACTTCTTGTAGACGGCGTGCGCACGCCCGCAGCGCGAGCAGCGGGTGTAGGCGCGAACCGCGAACTTCGGCTTGCGCGCCGCCTTCACCTTCAGAGACGTCTTAGCCATACTCAGGCCTCCTTGAACGGGAAACCGAGAAGCTTCAGCAGCGCCCGGCCCTCATCGTCGTTCTTCGCGGTGGTCACGACCGTGATGTCCATGCCTCGCGGACGGTCGACCTTGTCCGGGTCGACCTCGTGGAACATGACCTGCTCGGTGAGACCGAAGGTGTAGTTGCCGTTGCCGTCGAACTGCTTCGGCGACAGGCCGCGGAAGTCCCTGATGCGGGGCAGCGCCAGCGAGAGCAGACGGTCGAGGAACTCCCACATGCGGTCGCCGCGCAGCGTGACGTGCGCGCCGATCGGCATGCCCTCACGCAGCTTGAACTGCGCGATGGACTTGCGGGCCCTGACGACCGCGGGCTTCTGGCCGGTGATCGTGGTGAGGTCACGGACAGCGCCCTCGATGAGCTTCGAGTCGCGAGCCGCCTCGCCGACACCCATGTTGACCTTGATCTTGGTCAGGCCGGGCACCAGCATGATGTTCTCGATACCGAACTCGTCACGAAGCTTCGCGATGATCTCCTCGCGGTACTTCGTCTTGAGGCGCGGCGTGGGACGCTCGGTCTCAGTAGTCGTGGCAGTCATCAGTTGTCCTCACCCGACTCGTCGGCCTTGTCGGCCTTCTTGGCAGGCTTCTCGTCATCCTTGAGCTTCTTCACGTTGCTCACGTGGATGGGAGCCTCCATGGTCTCGACGCCGCCCTGCTTGGCGCCGCGAGGACCGTTGAGGTTCTCCTTCGAGTGCTTCTTGATCATGTTGACGCCCTCGACGACCACGCGGTCCTCGCGCGGGTTCGTCGAGATCACACGACCCTTGGCACCCTTGTCCTTGCCGGCGATGACCTGAACCAGGTCACCCTTCTTCACGTGCAGCTTCGCCATCACAGCACCTCCGGGGCGAGCGAGATGATGCGCATGAACTTCTTGTCGCGCAGCTCGCGGCCGACCGGGCCGAAGATACGAGTGCCGCGAGGGTCGCCGCTGTCCTTGATGATGACGGCGGCGTTCTCGTCGAAACGGATGTAGGAGCCGTCAGGACGGCGGCGCTCCTTCACCGTACGGACGACGACCGCCTTGACGACGTCGCCCTTCTTCACACCAGTGCTGCCGGGAAGAGCGTCCTTCACCGTGGCGACGATGACGTCGCCGATTCCTGCGTAGCGCCGGCCCGAGCCACCGAGAACGCGGATGCAAAGGATCTCCTTGGCACCCGTGTTGTCGGCGACCTTGAGCCGCGACTCCTGCTGAATCACGTCAACTCCTGTTGGTCTCCGCTGGTTCTCATCCCTGAGCCTGGCGGAACTCTGTGGTTTCTTGGTCCTCCGGCTACAGCCCCGAAGGGGCCGCACCGCAGGCGACGCGAGGGCTTCGTCCCGGGCGCCGTGCCCTCAGGCACGACCACCGCGCGGAGCCCCCGCGTCCTTGGACACCGTCATGGGGGGTGTCTCCACCCCCCACGAGGCGCGCATCTATGCGGAAGACCTTACTTGGCCTTCTCAAGCACCTCGACGACACGCCAGCGCTTGGTGGCGGACAGCGGCCTGGTCTCCATGAGGAGAACGCGGTCGCCGACGCCGCAGCTGTTGGCCTCGTCGTGCGCCTTGTACTTGGTCGTACGGCGGATGACCTTGCCGTACAGCGGGTGCTTCACGCGGTCCTCGACGGCGACGACGACGGTCTTGTCCATCTTGTCGCTGACGACCAGGCCCTCACGGGTCTTGCGGTAGTTCCGCGCGCTCTTCTCGGTTGCCTCAGACATCGCTCGTCTCCTTCTCGACCGTGACGATTCCGAGCTCGCGCTCGCGCATCACGGTGTAGATACGGGCGATCTCGCGGCGGACGGCGCGCAGCCGCCCGTGGCTCTCCAGCTGACCGGTCGCCGACTGGAAGCGGAGGTTGAACAGCTCCTCCTTCGCCTCCTTCAGCTTCTGAACCAGGGTGTCCTGGTCCTCGAGCCGCAGCTCTCCGGCGGTCAGGCCCTTAGCCATCACGCCTCACCCACTTCACGCTTAACAATCTTGCACTTCATCGGAAGCTTGTGGATCGCACGCGTCAGCGCCTCGCGAGCCACGGGCTCGGCGACACCGGACAGCTCGAACATCACGCGACCAGGCTTGACGTTCGCGATCCACCACTCCGGCGAACCCTTACCGGAACCCATGCGGGTCTCGGCGGGCTTCTTGGTGAGCGGACGGTCGGGGTAGATGTTGATCCACACCTTGCCGCCACGGCGGATGTGACGGGTCATGGCGATACGAGCCGACTCGATCTGGCGGTTGGTCACGTAGGAGTGCTCAATCGCCTGAATGCCGAACTCGCCGAACACGACCCTGGTGCCGCCCTTGGCGGCTCCGCTGCGGTCGGGCCGGTGCTGCTTGCGGTGCTTGACCCTGCGCGGGATCAGCATGGTCAGCTCCCTTCAGCACCCGGCTGCGCAGCCGGGCCGGTCTCGGGGGCAGCCTGCGAGGCCGCCTCAGTCCTGGGGGCACGGTCTCCACGGCCGCCACCGCGGCGAGCGCCACCGGCGCCACCACCACGACGGGGACGGTCGCCGCCACCGCGACGGTCGTCGCGGTCACGACGCTGGCCGGCGCGAGCGCCGGCGGCAGCCGCCTCACGCTCGGCGCGGCTCGTCGGAGCCTCACCCTTGTAGATCCACACCTTCACGCCGATACGGCCGAAGGTGGTACGGGCCTCGTAGAAGCCGTAGTCGATGTCCGCGCGCAGCGTGTGCAGCGGCACACGACCCTCGCGGTAGAACTCCGACCTCGACATCTCGGCGCCGCCCAGACGACCGGAGCAGGCGACCCTGATGCCCTTGGCGCCGCTCTTCATGGCCGACTGCATCGCCTTGCGCATGGCGCGGCGGAAGGAGACACGGCTGGAGAGCTGCTCGGCCACGCCCTGCGCGACGAGCTGGGCGTCGATCTCGGGGTTCTTGACCTCGAGGATGTTCAGCTGGACCTGCTTCTTGGTCAGCTTCTCGAGGTCGCCACGGATACGGTCCGCCTCGGCGCCGCGGCGACCGATGACGATGCCGGGACGCGCGGTGTGGATGTCGACCTGGACGCGGTCGGTCGTACGCTCGATCTCGACCTTGGAGATGCCGGCCCGCTCCATGCCCTTCTGCAGCATGCGACGGATCGCCACGTCCTCAGCGACGTACGACTTGTACAGCTTGTCGGCGTACCACCGGCTCTTGAAGTCGGTCGTGATGCCGAGGCGGAACCCGTGCGGGTTAACCTTCTGGCCCACTATCGGGTCCTTCCCTTCGGCTCGCGGGACTCCACGATCACGGTGATGTGGCTCGTCCGCTTGTTGATCCGATAGGCGCGACCCTGGGCACGCGGACGGAACCGCTTCAGCGTCGGGCCCTCGTCGACCCACGCGCGGCTCACGACGAGCGTCTGCGGGTCGAGCTTGAAGTTGTGCTCAGCGTTCGCCATCGCGCTCGAGAGCACCTTGTAAATCGGCTCGCTAGCCGCCTGGCTGGCGAACTGCAGCACGGCCTGCGCCTCCGAAGCGGGCAGCCCGCGAATAAGGTCCACCACGCGGCGGGCCTTCTGGGGCGTGACACGGACGAACCGCGCCTGAGCCCTGGCTTCCATCGCTTACTCCTCTGATGCTTCTGAAAGGCGCTTACCGCCGGCTGCGGCGGTCTTCCTTGACGTGGCTGCGGAAGGTCCGCGTGGGCGCGAACTCACCGAGCTTGTGACCGATCATCGACTCGGTGACGAACACCGGGACGTGCTTGCGGCCGTCGTGAACGGCGATCGTGTGACCGAGCATGTCGGGAACGATCATGGAACGCCGCGACCACGTCTTGATGACGTTCTTGGTGCCCTTCTCGTTCTGGGAGTCCACCTTCTTCTGAAGGTGGTCGTCCACGAAGGGACCCTTCTTAAGGCTACGTGGCATTTCGGCTGCTCCTACCGCTTCTTCCTCTTGGACCGACGGCGGATGATCAGCCTGTCGCTGGCCTTGTTCGCCTGACGGGTACGGCCCTCGGGCTTGCCCTTGGGGTTGACCGGGTGGCGACCACCGGAGGTCTTACCCTCACCACCACCGTGCGGGTGGTCGACGGGGTTCATCGCCACACCACGGACGGTCGGGCGCTTGCCCTTCCACCGCATACGGCCGGCCTTACCCCAGTTGATGTTGGCCTGCTCGGCGTTGCCGACCTGGCCGACCGTCGCGCGGCAGCGCACGTCGACCATGCGCATTTCGCCGGAAGGCATACGCAGCGTGGCGTACTGGCCCTCCTTGGCGAGCAGCTGGATCTGCGCGCCGGCGGAACGGCCGAGCTTGGCGCCGCCGCCCGGACGGAGCTCCACCGCGTGGATGAAGGTACCGGTCGGGATGTTGCGCAGCGGCAGGCAGTTGCCAGGCTTGATGTCGGCCGAGGGGCCGTTCTCGATCCTGTCGCCCTGCTTGAGGCCGGTCGGCGCGATGATGTAGCGCTTCTCGCCGTCGGCGTAGTGCAGCAGCGCGATGTTGGCGGTGCGGTTGGGGTCGTACTCGATGTGAGCGACCTTCGCCGGAATGCCATCCTTGTCGTGCCTGCGGAAGTCGATGATCCGGTAGGCGCGCTTGTGTCCACCACCCTGGTGGCGAGCGGTGACCCGGCCGTGGACGTTACGGCCACCCTTGCTGTGAAGGGGAGCAAGCAGCGACTTCTCCGGCGTGCTGCGGGTGATCTCGGAGAAGTCCGAGACACTCGAGCCGCGGCGACCCGGAGTCGTCGGCTTGTACTTACGGATGCCCATCTTTTTCGTTCATCCTTCGTCGGTTACATGGGTGAGCCCGCCGTGCTTTCGCACGGCGGTCTCATCCCCCGCGGGCCGTACGGCCCGCGCTTACTTACTAATGAGAAACGTGCGATGTGGGCCGCCATCGCCTGCCTGTGCGAGCACCGACCAGTTCCGGCGGCCTGACGAGCATGTTTCTTGTTAGTTGTCGGCTAGCCGATCTGACCGAAGATGTCGATCCTGTCGCCCTCGGCCAAGCTCACGATCGCGCGCTTGGTGTCGGGACGCTTGCCGAAGCCGGCGCGGGTGCGCTTGCGCTTGCCCTGCCGGTTGATGGTGTTCACGCTGGTGACCTTGACCCCGAAGATCTGCTCAACCGCGATCTTGACCTGGGTCTTGTTCGCGGTCGTCTTCACCAGGAACGTGTACTTGTTGTTCTCATCGATCAGGCCGTAGCTCTTCTCGGAGACGACCGGCTTGATGATGATGTCGCGCGGGTCGGCGATCTTCTGCATCAGGCCTCTTCCTTCCCGCTCTTGCTCAGGCGAGCCACGACCTGGTCGTAGGCCTCCTGCGTGAAGACCACGTCGTCGTGCACGAGCACGTCGTAGGTGTTCAGCTGACCGGCGTCCAGCAGGTGGACCTCCGGCGCGTTGCGCAGGCTCAGCCAGGTGAGCTCGTCGGTCTCGTCGACCACGACCAGGACGGTCTTGGCCTCGGTGATCTTGCGCAGGGCCTCGAGGGCCGCCTTGGTCTTCGGCGTCTCGCCGGTGACCAGGCCGCTGACCACGTGCACGCGACCGCCGGTCGCCCTGTCGGAGAGGGCGCCACGCAGCGCGGCCGCCTTCATCTTCTTGGGCGTCTTCTGGGAGTAGTCACGCGGGAGCGGACCGTGGACGGTGCCACCGCCGGTGAACTGCGGCGCGCGGGTCGAACCCTGACGGGCGCGACCGGTGCCCTTCTGGCGGTAAGGCTTCTTACCGCCACCGCTGACCTCACCACGGGTCTTGGCCTTGTGCGTGCCCTGCCGGCGAGCGGCGAGCTGGGCCACGACGACCTGGTGGATCAGCGGAACGTTGACCTTGGCGCCGAAGATGTCTTCGGGCAGGTCGACGGAGCCGGTCTTCGCGCCGCTGGCGTCGAGGACGTCAATGCTGGTCACTTGGCAGCCCCCTTCTTTGCAGCGGTGCGGACGAGGACCAGGCTGCCGTTGGCGCCGGGGATCGCACCCTTGATCAGGATGAGGCCCTTCTCGGCGTCCACGGCGTGAACCTTGAGGCTCTGCACGGTGGTGCGGACGTTACCCATCCGACCGGCCATGCGGAGACCCTTGAAAACGCGGCCCGGGGTGGCGCAGCCACCGATGGAACCCGGCGAACGGTGCTTGCGCTGCGTACCGTGCGAAGCACCCAGACCACCGAAGCCGTGCCGCTTCATGACACCGGCGAAGCCCTTGCCCTTGCTCTTGCCCGTCACGTCGACGAACTGGCCGGCCTCGAAGGTGTCGGCCAGCAGCTCCTGGCCGAGGGTGTAGTCGCTCGCGTCGTCGGTGCGGATCTCCGCAAAGTAACGGCGCGGGGTGATGTCGTGCTTACGCAGGTAGTCGCCGAGCGGCTTGTTGACCTTCCGGGGGTCGACCTGCCCGAAGCCGAGCTGGATGGCGGAGTAGCCGTCCTTGTCGGCGGTGCGGACCCTGGTCACCACGCACGGACCGGCCTCGACCACGGTCACCGGAACCATCCGGTTGTCCGCGTCGAAGACCTGGGTCATGCCGAGCTTCTTGCCCAGGACGCCCTTGATCGTCTTAGCCATGTCAGTGCGTTCCCTCAGAGCTTGATCGAAATGTCGACGCCGGCGGGGAGGTCGAGTCGCATGAGCGAGTCGACCGTCTTCGGCGTCGGGTCGATGATGTCAATCAGCCGCTTGTGCGTGCGCATCTCGAAGTGCTCGCGGCTGTCCTTGTACTTGTGCGGCGAGCGGATGACGCAGTACACGTTCTTCTCGGTCGGCAGCGGCACCGGGCCCGCGACCTTCGCGCCAGTCCGCGTCACCGTCTCGACGATCTTCTTGGCCGAGCTGTCGATGACCTCGTGGTCATAGGCCTTAAGCCGGATGCGGATCTTCTGTCCCGCCATAGTGGCCTCGGTGTCCTTCGCTGTCGTCTGAAAAAGTATCGTGCGGCCTGTTGCCGCTATTGGTACGGGCGGAGACCGCCCGCTGACCCCACGTAGCAGACGTAATCGATCTGCGACTTTCTTCCGTGATCCGGCAGTTACTTCGGTCACGTTGCCGAAGCCACTGCGAGATCACGGTGGTGCGTGGAGCCGGTGGTGCTCAGTTCGCGGATCGGCGGTCGGCCCCTTCCCGGGCCGACCGCCGCCCCAGCGGTCGTGCTACTTGAGGATCTTCGTCACGCGACCGGCGCCGACGGTGCGGCCGCCCTCACGGATCGCGAACTTCAGACCGTCCTCCATGGCGATGGGCTGGATCAGCTCAACGCGCATCTCGGTGTTGTCGCCCGGCATGACCATCTCGGTGCCCTCGGGGAGGTTCACCACACCGGTCACGTCCGTCGTACGGAAGTAGAACTGCGGGCGGTAGTTGTTGAAGAACGGCGTGTGGCGGCCGCCCTCGTCCTTGCTCAGGATGTAGACCTGGGCCTCGAACTCGGTGTGCGGGGTGGTCGTGCCCGGCTTGATGATGCACTGGCCGCGCTCGACGTCCTCACGCTTGATGCCACGCAGGAGCAGACCGACGTTGTCACCGGCCTGGCCCTCGTCGAGCAGCTTGCGGAACATCTCGACGCCGGTGACCGTGGTGGTGGTCTTCTCCGTACGGATGCCGATGATGTCGACCGTCTCGTTGACCTTGACGACACCGCGCTCGATACGGCCGGTGACGACGGTGCCACGACCGGTGATCGAGAAGACGTCCTCGATCGGCATCAGGAACGGCTTGTCGGTGTCACGCTGCGGCTCGGGGACGTTCTCGTCGACAGCGGTCATCAGCTCGATGATGCTGTCGCCCCACTTCTGGTCGCCCTCGAGGGCCTTCAGAGCGGAGACGCGAACGACGGGCAGGTCGTCGCCGGGGAACTCCTGAGCGGACAGGAGCTCACGAACCTCGAGCTCGACGAGCTCCAGGATCTCCTCGTCGTCGACCATGTCGGCCTTGTTGAGGGCCACGACGATGTAGGGGACGCCGACCTGGCGGGCCAGGAGGACGTGCTCCTTCGTCTGCGGCATCGGGCCGTCAGTGGCGGCGACCACGAGGATCGCGCCGTCCATCTGAGCGGCACCGGTGATCATGTTCTTCACGTAGTCGGCGTGACCGGGGCAGTCCACGTGAGCGTAGTGGCGCTTCTCGGTCTGGTACTCGACGTGCGCGATGGAGATCGTGATACCACGAGCCTTCTCCTCGGGCGCCTTGTCGATCTTGTCGAACGGGGTCGCCTCGTTAAGCTCGGGGTAACGCTCGTGGAGCACCTTGGTGATCGCCGCGGTCAGAGTGGTCTTGCCGTGGTCGATGTGCCCAATGGTGCCGATGTTCACGTGCGGCTTAGTCCGCTCGAACTTGGCCTTAGCCACTGGTTCTCTCCTTAGAGAATCTGACTGACTTACTTCACACTCGGGCCCGGGGTTTAGCCCGGCCCCTGGGCGGTGGGCGGCTCGTCACCGCTCCACCAGGGCCACCGGGGTGTCCCGGACCTCTCCAGCGGCAGGACCGCGGGCGAGTCTCCGGGCGCATCGCCCCGGCTCTCCGGCAGAGGGAACAAGCCCTCTGCCGTCGGACGCCGGGGACTTACTCGCCCCGGGCCCCTTTGGCAGATGAGCGATCTTCGCCCTCCTGCCATCGGGACTCGGGAGTTATTCGCCCCGGGCCTTCGCGACGATCTCCTTGGCGATGCCCGGAGGCACTTCCGCGTAGGAGTCGAACTGCATGCTGTAGCTCGCCCGGCCCTGTGTACGGCTGCGCAGGTCACCCACGTAGCCGAACATCTCGGACAGCGGAACGAGCGCGGCGATGACACGGGCGCCAGCGCGCTCGTCCATCGACTGGATCTGCCCGCGGCGACCGTTGAGGTCACCGATGACGTCACCCATGTAGTCCTCGGGCGTGGTGACCTCAACGGCCATCATCGGCTCGAGGAGCACGGCGTCGGCCTTGCGAGCGGCCTCCTTGAAGGCCATCGAGCCGGCGATCTTGAAGGCCATTTCGGAGGAGTCGACGTCGTGCGCCGCACCGTCGGTCAGCGTCACCTTCACGCCCACCATCGGGTAGCCGGCCAGCACGCCGAACTCGGCCGCCTCCTGGGCGCCCGCGTCGACCGAGGGGATGTACTCCCTCGGGACACGACCACCCGAGACCTTGTTCTGGAACTCGTAGCCGTCGTTGCCGTCGCCCAGCGGCTCCAGGTCGATGATGACCCGCGCGAACTGACCGGAACCACCGGTCTGCTTCTTGTGGGTGTAGTCGACCTTCTCCACCTTGCGGCGGATGGTCTCGCGGTAGGCGACCTGCGGGCGGCCGACGTTGGCCTCGACCTTGAACTCGCGACGCATACGGTCGACGAGGATCTCGAGGTGAAGCTCGCCCATGCCCCAGATGACCGTCTGACCGGTCTCCTCGTCACGGCGGACCTGGAAGGACGGGTCCTCCTCGGCCAGACGCTGGATGGCGGTGCCGAGCTTCTCCTGGTCGCCCTTGGTCTTGGGCTCGATCGCGACGTTGATGACCGGGGCCGGGAACGTCATCGACTCGAGCACGACCTGGTTGGCCGAGTCGGAGAGCGTGTCACCCGTGGTGGTGTCCTTCAGACCCATCACGGCGACGATCTGACCAGCGTGCGCGGACGGGCGCTCCTCGCGCTTGTTCGCGTGCATCTGGTAGATCTTGCCGATCCGCTCCTTCTTGCCCTTCACCGAGTTGATGACACCGGTGCCGGTCTCGAGCGTGCCCGAGTAGATGCGGATGTAGGTCAGACGACCCAGGTGCTGGTCGCTCATGATCTTGAAGGCGAGCGCGGAGAAAGGCTCCGAGACGTCCGCGTGACGCTCGACGACCTCGTCCTCGTTGTTGACCGCGTGGCCCTTGAAGGCCGGGATGTCGGTCGGGGCGGGGAGGTAGGCCACGATCGCGTCGAGCAGGGGCTGAACGCCCTTGTTCTTGAACGCGGTGCCGGTCAGGACCGGGTTGATGGCGCTGGACAGCGTGGCGCGGCGGATGGCCGCGACCAGCTGCTCCTCGGTGGGCTCGTTGCCCTCGAGGAAGAGCTCCATCAGCTCGTCGTCGTTCTCGGCGACGGTCTCGACCAGCTTCTCGCGCCACTCACGAGCAGCGTCGGCGTACTCGGCCGGGATGTCGACGGTGTCGTACATCTCGCCCTTGGCAGCCTCTTCGCTCCAGAGCAGACCCTTCATCTTCACCAGGTCGATGACGCCCTTGAAACCGGACTCGACGCCCCAGGGAAGCTGGATGACAGCCGGGGTCGCGCCCAGGCGGCTGATCATCATGTCGACGCAGCGGTGGAACTCCGCGCCGACGCGGTCCATCTTGTTCACGAAGCAGATGCGCGGCACGCCATAGCGGTCAGCCTGGCGCCACACCGTCTCCGACTGCGGCTCGACACCGGCGACACCGTCGAACACGGCGACGGCACCGTCGAGGACGCGGAGCGAGCGCTCCACCTCGATGGTGAAGTCGACGTGACCAGGAGTGTCGATGATGTTGATGGTGTGGTCGAGCCACTCACAGGTCGTCGCGGCAGACGTGATCGTGATGCCGCGCTCCTGCTCCTGCTCCATCCAGTCCATCGTGGCAGCGCCCTCGTGGACTTCACCGATCTTGTAGTTGATGCCGGTGTAGAACAGGATGCGCTCGGTCGTGGTGGTCTTGCCCGCGTCGATGTGGGCCATGATCCCGATATTGCGGATCTTGGCCAGGTCAAGAGCGGTCGTGGTGGCCACTTCTCTCGCGTCCTCGTCGTCTCGTCGAACCCGCTGTTACCAGCGGTAGTGGGCGAAGGCCTTGTTGGACTCGGCCATCTTGTGGGTGTCCTCGCGCTTCTTGACACTCGCCCCGAGGCCGTTGCTGGCGTCCAGGAGCTCGTTCATGAGGCGCTCGGTCATGGTCTTCTCGCGGCGGGCGCGGGAGTACTGCACCAGCCACCGCAGGGCCAGGGTGGTGCTGCGCGCGGCGCGCACCTCGACCGGCACCTGGTAGGTCGCGCCACCGACACGGCGGCTGCGGACCTCGAGAGTGGGCTTGACGTTGTCGAGGGCGCGCTTCAGCGTGACGACGGGGTCGTTGCCCGTCTTGTCCTTGCAGCCCTCGAGGGCCCCGTAGACGATCGACTGCGCGATGGAGCGCTTGCCGTCCAGGAGGACCTTGTTGATCAGAGCGGTCACCAGCGGCGAGCTGTAAACCGGGTCAGCCATGAGCTGACGACGGCCAGGAGAACCCTTGCGAGGCATGGTTACTTCTCCTTCTTCGTGCCGTAGCGGCTGCGGGCCTGCTTGCGGTTACGGACGCCCTGGGTGTCGAGCGAGCCACGGATGATCTTGTAGCGAACACCCGGCAGGTCCTTCACACGACCGCCACGCACGAGCACGATGGAGTGCTCCTGCAGGTTGTGACCCACACCGGGGATGTAGGCCGTGACCTCGATGCCGTTGGTGAGCCGAACACGGGCCACCTTGCGCAGTGCCGAGTTGGGCTTCTTGGGAGTCGTGGTGTAGACGCGCTGGCAAGTGCCGCGGCGCTGCGGGCTCCCCTTGAGGGCAGGAGTCTTGGTCTTGGTGACCTTGTCCTGCCGGCCCTTGCGGACCAACTGCTGAATAGTGGGCACTGCCACTCCGTTCGTGCCTTGGCCGGTGATACGTCAGGTTGAGCGTTTCGCAGGTGCTGCCGGTGTCATGACCTGCTAGTTTTCCCCTCCCGCCGACCCACGCGGTCGGGCGTGTCGCGCTCTACCGAGCCACGAGCCCCTGCGCAGTCGCACGCCGGAGAGGGACCATGCCGCGCCGCCTGTCGGAGCGCATGCATGAGGGCCCGTGAACACACGGGCACGAAGGGCAAGACTACCCAGCCCAGCGCAGCACGTCAAAACGACTGCGACCCGGTCACTGTTGATGCGACCGTACATTCGTGCCGTGGTCCTATCAGACCCTCGTCTAGCTTACCCGCATCCCCCGAGTTCTCCGGCCCTTCTGCGCCACACGTTTTCCCCTTCTGTACGGCAAGCCCACGTCGTGGCCTTCCGTTTCGGCGGCCGGCCACGCGCGCTCGGTGACGCGTATCCCTGGACGGAGCCCGGCCACGCGCCTCGGGTGGGGCGTGGCGGGGCGTGCCGTACGGACCGGACAGCGGATCAGCCGCCGGTGACATCTTCGGGAACGTTCACGGCGCAGGTGACGCTTGCGGAAACTGTCGGGAAAAGCGGGAGCGCCCCGCGTCCTGTCGTGAGACAGGACGCGGGGCGCTCCGACGAGCTGATCGCCTACCGGTTGTACTGACCGAAGTCGTACTCCTCCAGCGGCACGGCCTCGCCGCTGCCGGTGCCGAAGGTGTAGTCCGCGGCCGAGCCGTCGTACCCGCCGACGGTGTACATCGCGGCCTTGGCCTCCTCGGTCGGCTCGACCCTGATGTTGCGGTACTGGGGCATGCCCGTACCGGCCGGGATGAGCTTACCGATGATGACGTTCTCCTTCAGGCCCAGGAGCGAGTCGGACTTGGCGTGGATCGCCGCGTCCGTCAGGACCCTGGTCGTCTCCTGGAAGGAGGCCGCCGACAGCCACGACTCGGTGGCGAGCGAGGCCTTCGTGATGCCCATGAGGACCGGACGGCCGGAGGCGGGGCTGCCACCCTCGGCGACGGTCTCGCGGTTCATCTGCTCGAAGCGCGGACGCTCGACGAGCTCACCGGGCAGCAGGTCGGTCTCGCCGGACTCGAGCACGTTGACGCGCTTGAGCATCTGCCGAACGATGATCTCGATGTGCTTGTCGTGGATCGACACACCCTGCGAGCGGTAGACCTGCTGGACCTCGGCCACCAGGTGCAGCTGCACCGCACGCGGGCCGAGGATGCGCAGCACCTCGTTCGGGTTGACCGCACCGGCGATGAGCTGGGTGCCCACCGACACGTGCTGGCCGTCCTGCACGAGCAGGCGCGAACGCATCGACACCGGGTAGGCGACCTCCTCCGACCCGTCGTCGGGGACGATCACGATCTTGCGGGTCTTGTCGGTCTCGTCGATGCGGACCCTGCCCTCGGCCTCGGAGATCGGGGCGACACCCTTGGGGATGCGGGCCTCGAACAGCTCCTGGACACGGGGCAGACCGTGGGTGATGTCGGCGCCCGCCACACCACCGGTGTGGAAGGTACGCATCGTCAGCTGGGTGCCGGGCTCACCGATCGACTGGGCGGCGATGATGCCGACCGCCTCGCCGACGTCGACGAGCTTGCCGGTGGCCAGCGAGCGGCCGTAGCAGGTCGCGCAGACACCGATCTTGGCCTCGCACACCAGCGCGCTGCGGGTGCGGACCGTCTCGATGCCGGCCTCGACCAGCGCCGTGACGTGGTTGTCGTTGATGTCGACACCCGCCGAGGCGATGACCTTGCCGTCGACCTCGACGTCCTCGGCCAGGATGCGGCCGTGGACGTTGGACTCGGCGTTCTCCGCCTTGACCAGGTTGCCGGCCGAGTCGCGCTCACCGACGTGCAGCGGGACCGCGCGGTCGGTGCCGCAGTCGATCTCGCGCACGATGACGTCCTGCGCGACGTCCACCAGACGACGGGTCAGGTAACCCGAGTCGGCGGTACGCAGGGCGGTGTCGGCCAGACCCTTCCGCTGACCGTGGGTGGAGATGAAGTACTCCAGAACCGACAGGCCCTCACGGAAGGAGGCCTTGATCGGCCGGGGGATCGTCTCACCCTTGGTGTTGGACACCAGGCCACGGATACCGGCGATCTGACGCACCTGCATCTTGTTACCGCGGGCGCCGGAGTTGACCATCATCCAGACCGGGTTCGTCGCGGGGAAGGCGTTGACCATGTCGGTCTCGACGTCCGCCGTGGCGTGGGTCCAGATCTCGATGAGCTCCTGACGGCGCTCCTCGTCGGTGATCAGACCGCGCTCGTACTCACGCTGGACCTTGTCGGCCCTGCGCTCGTAGTTCTCCATGATCTCGGCCTTGTTGGGCGGCGCGACGACGTCGTCGATGGAGATCGTGACGCCGGAGCGGGTCGCCCAGCGGAAGCCCGCGTCCTTGAGCGCGTCGAGCGAGTTGGCGACTTCGACCTTGGGGTAGGTCTCGGCCAGCTCGTTGACGATCGCGGACAGCTGCTTCTTGCCGACCTGGAAGTTGACGAACGGGTAGTTCGCCGGGAGCGTCTGGTTGAACAGGCACCGGCCGAAGGTCGTCTCCAGGCGGATGGTGTCGCCCGGCTCCCAGCCCTCGGGAGCGGCCCAGCCGCGCGGCGGCTGGACGTCGCCGGCGAGCCGGATCTGGATCTTCGCCTGGATCTCCAGCTCGCTGCGGTCGAAGGCCATCTGCGCCTCGGCCACCGAGCCGAAGACCCTGCCTTCGCCCTGCGCGCCTTCCTTCTGCGTGGTCAGCCAGTAGAGGCCGATGACCATGTCCTGGGTGGGCATCGTCACGGGCTTGCCGTCGGCCGGCTTGAGGATGTTGTTGGTCGAGAGCATCAGGATGCGAGCCTCGGCCTGGGCCTCAGCCGACAGCGGCAGGTGCACGGCCATCTGGTCGCCGTCGAAGTCCGCGTTGAACGCGGTGCAGACGAGCGGGTGGATCTGGATGGCCTTGCCCTCGACCAGCTGCGGCTCGAACGCCTGGATACCCAGACGGTGGAGCGTGGGCGCACGGTTGAGCAGCACCGGGTGCTCGGTGATGACCTCTTCGAGCACGTCCCACACCACGGGGCGGGCGCGCTCGACCATGCGCTTCGCCGACTTGATGTTCTGGGCGTGGTTGAGATCGACCAGTCGCTTCATCACGAACGGCTTGAACAGCTCCAGCGCCATCTGCTTGGGCAGACCGCACTGGTGCAGCTTGAGCTGCGGGCCGACGACGATGACCGAACGGCCGGAGTAGTCGACTCGCTTGCCCAGCAGGTTCTGGCGGAAGCGGCCCTGCTTGCCCTTCAGCATGTCGCTGAGGGACTTCAGCGGACGGTTGCCGGGGCCCGTGACGGGGCGACCGCGGCG
This sequence comes from Nonomuraea sp. bgisy101, assembly GCF_057708945.1. Classification (NCBI taxonomy): domain Bacteria; kingdom Bacillati; phylum Actinomycetota; class Actinomycetes; order Streptosporangiales; family Streptosporangiaceae; genus Nonomuraea; species Nonomuraea sp. bgisy101. The sequence goes on along the minus strand of NZ_JBYITD010000002.1, from coordinate 1,215 downwards.
GCCGTTGTCGAACAGCGCGTCGACGGCCTCCTGGAGCATCCGCTTCTCGTTGTTCACGATGATCTCGGGCGCGCCGAGGTCGAGAAGTCGCTTGAGGCGGTTGTTCCTGTTGATCACACGACGGTAGAGGTCGTTGAGGTCGGAGGTCGCGAACCTGCCACCGTCGAGCTGCACCATCGGGCGCAGGTCCGGCGGGATGACAGGGATGCAGTCGAGGACCATGCCGCGCGGCGAGTTGGTCGTGTTGAGGAACGCCGACACGACCTTGAGCCGCTTGAGGGCACGGGCCTTCTTCTGGCCCTTGCCGCTGCGGATGGTCTCGCGCAGGTTCTCGGCCTCGGCGTCGAGGTCGAAGCTGATCAGGCGCTCCTGGATCGCCTGCGCGCCCATGCCGCCCTTGAAGTAGCGGCCGAAGCGGTCGCGCATCTCGCGGTAGAGCATCTCGTCGCCCTCGAGGTCCTGGACCTTGAGGTTCTTGAAGCGGCTCCACACCTCGTCGAGACGGTCCAGCTCGCGCTGGGCCCTGTCGCGAAGCTGACGCATCTCGCGCTCGGCACCCTCGCGGACCTTACGACGCTGGTCACCCTTGGCACCGGCGGCCTCGAGCTCGGCCAGGTCGCCCTCGAGCTTCTTCTGCCTGGCCTCGATGTCGGCGTCACGGCGCTGCTCGATGTGCTGCCGCTCGACGGAGATCTTCGCCTCCAGCGACGGCAGGTCACGGTCACGCAGTTCGGTCTCGACATGCGTGATCATGTAGGCCGCGAAGTAGATGACCTTCTCCAGGTCCTTCGGGGCCAGGTCGAGCAGGTAGCCGAGGCGCGAGGGAACGCCCTTGAAGTACCAGATGTGAGTGACAGGCGCGGCCAGCTCGATGTGGCCCATCCGCTCACGACGCACCTTGGCGCGAGTGACCTCGACGCCGCAGCGCTCACAGATGATGCCCTTGAAGCGGACGCGCTTGTACTTACCGCAGTAGCACTCCCAGTCGCGGGTCGGGCCGAAGATCTTCTCGCAGAAGAGTCCGTCCTTTTCCGGCTTGAGAGTCCGGTAGTTGATGGTCTCGGGCTTCTTCACCTCGCCGTGCGACCACTGGCGGATGTCGTCGGCCGTGGCAAGGCCGATCCGGAGCTCGTCGAAGAAGTTGACGTCCAGCATGTGCTATCTCCCCCTCAGACTTCTTCCACGCTGCTCGGCTCGCGCCGCGACAGATCGATA